>NZ_PQSR01000149.1 GCF_002920635.1 Streptomyces sp. Ru72
CACGAGGTCGTTGAGCCTGCCGGGACTCGCCACGACCACCTCCGCGCCACGTCGGAGCGCACCGGCCTGCTTGGTGATGGACAGCCCGCCGACCACGGTGGCCAACCGGAGGTTCACGGCCGTCGCGTAGGGGGTCAGCGCGTCCGCCACCTGCTGGGCGAGTTCACGGGTGGGCACCAGGACGAGGGCGAGGGGTGCCTTGGGTTCCGCGCGCAGTCCGGCCGTGCGGGCCAGGAGCGCCAGCCCGAACGCGAGGGTCTTGCCGGAGCCGGTGCGTCCCCGTCCCAGCAGGTCACGGCCGGCCAGTGAGTTGGGCAGCGTGGCGGCCTGGATGGGAAAGGGGGTGGTCACGCCTTGTGCGGTGAGGGTCTTCAGCAGCCCCTCGGGCATGTCCAGACCGGCGAAGTCCTCGACGGCGGGAAGTGCGGGTGTCGTGCTTTCCGGCAGCCGGAATTCCCTCGGGGACGACGGGGACGGCGGGGATGACGAGGTACGCCGGTTCGGCTTCTGGGGCCTACGGGGCATGCAGTTGTCTGCCTTCCTGGAAAACAGCACAAACCGGGGTCCGCACCATGGCGGTGCGGACCCCGGTGAGCGGATACGCGTCCGGCGATCAGGCGGGGAGGATGTTCTCCGCCTGCGGGCCCTTCTGGCCCTGCGTGACGTCGAAGGAGACCCGCTGGCCCTCCTGGAGCTCACGGAAGCCCTGGGTCTGAATGTTCGAGTAGTGCGCGAAGACGTCGGGGCCGCCGCCGTCCTGCTGGATGAAGCCGAAACCCTTTTCGGCGTTGAACCACTTAACGGTTCCCTGTGCCATGACCTTTTCCTTCTGTAGGCAGAGGCCCCATCCGGAGGTGCCGGAAAACAAATAATGCGCCTGAAGGAGAAACATTCCCGTCAGGCGCACATGGGTTCATGGGTACCACAACTGCAACACCGAGACTCTAGCACGGTTCGGCGGCCCTTGGTGGACGACCGAGGCGCGCGTCGGGGTCTCTCAGGGCACTCGCTGATCGTGACGTTCGCCTGGCCTCGCCTTCTCCTCCACTCGGGGGCGCGGTGACGCCCCGCCGCCGTCACGACTCCGCCGAGGCCGCCGCCTGGTCCTCGGTGGGGATGCGCAGGCGGCCGGCCACGGTGGTGAGGGCCGATCCCAGCGGGAGCGCGACCCGGGTCAGGGCGTGTCGGTCGCCCCGGGTCGGATCCCGGTTGACGATCAGCACCGGCTTCCCGGCCTGGGCCGCCTGGCGGACGAACCGGAGCCCGGACATCACCGTGAGTGAGGAGCCCAGGACCAGCAGCGAGGCGGCTTCACGGACCAGCTCGCGGCAGTGCTCGACCCGCTGCTGCGGAACGCCTTCGCCGAAGAACACCACGTCCGGTTTGAGGACGCCGCCGCAGATCGTGCAGGGCAGGACGCGGAAGTCCCCGACCTGTTCGTCGGTGAGGTCGGCGTCACCGTCCGGGTTGATTCCCGCGGCCACCGGCTCGAAGCCCGGATTGGCCTCCTCCAGTCTCCGGGCGAGTTCGCTGCGCGGACTGAAGGCGCCGCAGGAGAGGCAGACGACGCGGTCCAGTGTTCCGTGGAGTTCCACGACGCCCTCGCTGCCCGCGGCCTGGTGCAGGCCGTCGACGTTCTGGGTGATCACACCCGAGAGCAGGCCGTGCCGTCCGAACGCGGCCACGGCCCGGTGCCCGGCGTTGGGGCGGGCGCGGCCGAAGGTGCGCCAGCCGAGGTGGCTGCGCGCCCAGTACCTGCGCCGGGCCTGGGCGCTGGCGGTGAAGTCCTGGTAGGTCATCGGGGTGTGCCGGCTCAAGCTCCCACCCTTGCCCCGGTAGTCCGGGATGCCCGACTCCGTGGAGATGCCCGCACCGCTGAGCACCAGCACACCGCCGGTGCTCAGTGCCTCGGCGATCGGCTCGACATTCGTGGTACCCGGCGGCAGGTCCTCGGTCGGCGTCCAGCTCAGAGTGGGGCGCATGCGCATGTCACCAGGGTACGAAACGGAGCGCATTCAGTCGTTCGCGCGATCAGCGGGACGGCGCCCCGTGCACGGCGAGGACCGGTGCGGGAGGAGGTGGAGCGGTCCAGGACCCTGGCACCCCCGTCAACGCTGCCGGAGCACGCCCGCGGCGCAGCTGCTTGGAGCCGCGCAGCCGGCACGCCGTGATCCCTCAGCTCTGGGCTCGGGCGACGAGCAGAGCCACGTCGTCCTCGCCGCCGGGCGGCCGGAGGACGTCCAGGAGGCGGTCGCAGACTTCTCCCAGATCCGAGCCGCGCACCTCCGTGAGGGCGCCCAGTAGGGTGCCCAACCGGGCGTCGATGGGTTCGCTTCGGGTTTCGACCAGGCCGTCGGTGTAGAGGGTGAGCTGATCGCCGGGGCGAAAGGCGATGGTGGTGGTCTCGAAGGGCACGCCTCCGACGCCGAGCGGCACACCGGTCGGCAGATCGAGGAGCTCCGCAGGCCGGCCGGGACGGAGCAGGGCCGGGGGCAGGTGGCCGGCGAGGCTGATGTGGCACTGGCCGTTGTCAGGGTCGTAGACGCAGTAGACGCAGGTGGTGATGGTCTGCTGGACGCTCTCGGTCAGGTGATCGAGGTGGCGGAGGGCTTCGGCGGGGGCGAGGTCGAGTTCGGCGAAGGCGCGGGTGGCGCTGCGGAGCTGACCCATGGTGGCGGCGGCGTTGATGCCGCTGCCCATGACATCGCCGACGACCAGGGCGGTCTTGCCCGCGTGCAGGGGTAGTGCGTCGTACCAGTCGCCGCCCACCTCGCTCGTGGCGCCGGCGGGCTGGTAGCGGCAGGCGATCCGAAGACCGGGCAGGTGCGACGGGGGCTCGGGGAGCAGGCTCCGCTGAAGGGTGAGCGCCGCGTGACGCTGGGCCTGGTACCCGCGGGCGTTGTCGATGCACACCGCCGCGCGGGAGGCCACCTCGCAGGCGAGGAAGACGTCGTCGTCGTCGAAGGGCGCGGGGTTGTGCGTGCGCTTGAGAGCGATGGCGCCGAGGATTTCACCGCGGGCCACGAGCGGTACGGCCAGGTAGGAGTGCACACCGGCCGCCGCCAGGAGGGAGGCGGCCTCGCTGTCGCGGGCGATGCGCCGCAGATCGCCGGGGGTGGTGTGGGGCACCAGGACCGGCTTGCGGGTGCGGACGCACTGGGTGATGAGGCGGTCGCTGCCGTAGGTGGCGAGTCCCCCGGGTGGGCCGACCGCGCGGACCGCATCTGTCGGGTGGGCCGCACCGATGGCGAGCACACGGAAGCGCGTCGGACCCGCGTCCGGCACGGTCCGTCCGTAGAGCAGGCTGTGGAGTACGTCGACGGTGGCCATGTCGGCCAGATCGGGTATGACGGCCTCCGCCAGCTCATGCGCTGTCGTTTCCAGATCGAGGGTGGTGCCCACCGAGGCGGAGACCTTGGCGATCAGGGCGAGGCGCTGTCGTGCCTGTGCCGCGTCGATGGCGGCTCGGTGACGCTCGGTGATGTCGATGACGAAATACGCCAAGCCCAGCACCCGCCCGGCGGCATCCTCCAGCCGGTAGTAGGAGACGGACCAGGCATGCTCATGATCGGGATCATTTGGGGGGTGGCAGACGATGTGCCGGTCCACGACTGGTTCCCCCGACTCGAGGACACGGCGGAAACGCGTCTCGACATTCCCCCTGTCCAGGAAGGTCAGTACCTCCCCGGCCGGCCGGCCCACCCGCTCGGCGGCGGGCAGGCCAGTGATGCGTTCCAGAGCCGGATTGACGGTCACGTAACGCAGCTCCGTATCCAGGATGGCCAGCCCGATCGGTGACTGGGACACCAGGCGCGAGGTCAGGGCGACGTCCCGCTCCACCCGACGCACCGTCGCCTGGTCCGCGGCCAGGCCGAGGGCATACGTCTCCCCGCGGTCGTCCAGCAGCCGCATGTTGCGGAACTCCACCAGGCGGGTGCTGCCGTCCTTGTGCCGGATCGGGAACGCCCCGGCCCAGTCGGCGCCCGACTCCATGACCTCGGCGAAAAGCTTGATCACCTCGTCCCAGTGCTCCTCATGGACCATCAGCCGCGCGGCGAACCGGCCCAGCGCCTCCGCCGCGGTGTAGCCGAACAGCTCCTCGGCCTTGGGGCTCCAGAACACCACCCGACCGTTCGCGTCCAGCACCACGGCCGCGACGCTCAGAAGGTCGAGCAGACCGCTCGGTGGGGCGGCAGCACTGGCCACCGGCTGGTCCCGGCCTGCTCTGGACGAGTCCAATGTGCCCATGCGCCGACCTCCTGCCCCACTCTGTACCCCGGATCGCACCGAAGCGTGGCCGCTGCCTCCCTTCATAGTCGCCCCAGGCCGAGGCGGCACATTCTGGATCGGCCGGCGGTCCGGGACCGGACGGGGTGCGGCGATGGAGGAGAGCGTGGCCCCAAGCGGTGTCCCCGTCCTTCTCGCGGACGCTGAAACGGCCGCCGGACCCGCCCGCGCCGGTGTCCGAGGGCGGCGGTAGCTTCCCCGCACGGACGAGAAGGCAGGAAGGACGGACCACACCGTGGACCAGCTGAACAAGGTGCTCGAGGAGAACCGCTATCCCGGACGCGGAGTCCTGTGGTGCAGAACTGTCGACGGCTCCCAGCTCGGCGCCTACTTCCTGACAGGGCGAAGCGCCGCATCACGTGCGCGATTGCTCTCCCTCGACGTCCACGGCGACCTGGTCGTCGCACCCGCCGACGAACGCGAGCATGACCACCTGCGTCACTACGCCGCGGCTCGGCAGAGCGGAGAATGGCTGGTCTTCGGCAACGGAGAACAGGTCGCCACCGTCGCCGACCGGGTCGCCGGCGGTCTGCCCCTGCCGCTGGCGCTCGGCGGACTGGACTACGAACCGGACCCGCCGATCTTCACCCCGCGCCTCACCGTGATCGCGGGCGGGCCCACCGGGGCCGACGCGTGGTTCGGCGCTGCGCGCCGCAGCAGCCTGGACCGCGCCTCCACCGACCGCATGACCTTGCAGGTGTCGAACCTCGAGCCCGGTGAGGGCATCCTCATGACGACCTACCGGTCCGACGGCCACACCATCGCCACTGGAACCCCGTTCCACGAGGTGCGTACGACAGCCGACAACCGCAGCGCCTTGTTGGAAGAACTCTGGTCGGCGCTCCGGCCCGACCTTCGGATCGCTGCTGCGGTCTTCGAGCCCGGCAGGCTCGACCGGGTCGACATCCTGCAAGCGTGATCCGGACCCCCGCTCGGCCCAGCGGGCAGGCGGCCCGTAAGCGTCGCTCATCGCGAAGGACTCCGCCGCAGTGCACGGCGACCGAACGGACCTCGATGTGCTGCCCGGCCTTTACGGGCGACGGCACCGGCGCCGACGTCGTGGCTGGAGCACTGGCCGCCCGGGCAGCTCCGCGTCGCGGGTGTGGCGCGGAGTGGGATCGCCCGGCTCCCAGTCGAATCACGGCCACACATGCGCGTGCAGGAACGGGTCGGGTTCCCCGGGACTTCCGGATCGGCCCGTCGGAAGGCGGGATCCAGCCGCTTGCGGGCACCCCGACAACCGAGCGCACCCGTCTGGCTATCGTGGCTCCGCGTGACCCATGCCGAGATCGAGATCACCGCTGAGCTGGTCCGGGATCTGCTGCACGACCAGCACCCGGACCTGGCCGGTCTCCCTTCGCGGCTCGGCGCGCGTGGCTGGGACAACCAGCTGTAGCGGCTCGGCGAAGATCTCGCCGTACGGCTGCCCTGGGCGACGTTGTCCGCGGACGCGCTGCTGCGCAAAGAGCACGAGTGGCTTCCCGCTCTCGCCCCGCGTCTTCCCTTGCCGGTCCCCGTCCCGCAGCGCCTCGGCGAGCTCTCCGAGCGGTTTCCGCGGCCTTGGATCGTCACCACCTGGGTGCCGGGAACGCCCGCCGATCGTGCCCCCGCCACGCGCGCTGCGGAGGCGGCCGGCACCCTGGCCGCTTTCCTGACGGCTCTTCACCGGCCTGCCCCCGAAGGGGCTCCGGCCGGCCGCGACCGAGGGGGGCCGCTGGCCGAACATGCCGAGGGGTTCGCCCGGCAACTGGCCTCGGCCGCCGAACTGGGGCTGATCCCCGACCCGGACGCCGTCCGCGCGGTCTGGGAAGACGCCGTCACCGCGCCCGACTGGACGGGGCCGGCACTGTGGGTTCACGGCGATCTGCATCCGGCCAACGTCCTCACCGCGGACGGCACCTTCTGCGGCGTGATCGACTTCGGCGACCTCTTCGCGGGCGATCCGGCCTGCGATCTCGCCGCCGCGTGGCTACTGCTGCCGGACGGCGCCGCCGGCTGCTTCCACGATGCTTATCGGCCGGCCCCGGACGCAGCGACCCGACGCCGCGCCCGCGGCTGGGCGGTGCTGAAAGCCCTCGCCTGCATCTTCATCGGAGAGGCAGGCGTCCACGGCCGTCCGGGTGGCAAGCGCACCTGGGGCCCACCCGCCCAGGCCGCGCTGCGACGCCTCACCGCGACGGCCCACGGCCCCGGCTCCCGAGCGCCGGAAGGAGCGGTTGTACTCGGGGGTCACCATGACGAACCCGTCGAACGAAGCGATCCTGGCCGCCCATGCCCGCGTGTGCGCGTGCCGAAGGCGGCCGTGCATGGCCCCCAGCGGCTCGTCCAGGTGGGGGAGCGGGTGGCCCTGCCCCGATCGAGCCCGCATCGAGGTGTGCAGGTGCACCGACCTGACCAGGCCTACCGTGACTCGCGGCAACGGCTGCGGAAGCGCGCGCCCGGGGTCTCCCGGGCGCGCGCTTCCCGCTGATCAGGCCCGGTACCGGTAGATGATCCGGCCGCGGGTCAGGTCATAGGGGCTGAGCTCCACGACCACGCGGTCGAACGGGAGGATCTTGATGTAGTTCTTCCGGATCTTTCCGCTGATGTGCGCGAGCACGTGGTGCCCGTTCTGCAGCTCCACCTTGAAGGTGGCGTTGCGCAGGCATTCGAGGACGGTGCCCTCGACTTCCAGGCCCTTCGCTGTTCTTGCCAATGTGTCTCGCTTCTCGATTCGGTGAGTCGGGTGGAGTCGGTCGGGTGTCGGTCGGTGGTCGGTGGTCGGTCGGGTCGTTTCGGTGCGTGGCAGGCGTCAGTGGCGCACCAGTTCCAGGTAGCTGCTCGATCGCCGGGCGCCGACGCCCTCGACCAGCGCGATCGCCGCGGCGTTGGATTCGTCCACCTCGGCCCAGGCGGAGTCGATCCCGTCCCGGTGCAGTGCGCCCAACGCGTGGGCCAGCAGCACCCGTCCGATGCCGTGTCGGCGCTGATCGGCCCGTGTCGCGATCAGCCCGATACGCGCCCGGCGGCGCACCGGCACGACCCGGACCAGACCGACGTACTCACCGTTTCGGACCGCGACCGCGTACTTCGACGGGTCCACCAGCGTGGACCCGGCCGGGCGGGGCAATACCTCGGCCGGCATGGTGCGCCAGCCGACGGTGGCCTCGACTTCCTCGCGAATCGCGCGGTCCAAGGCGCGCAGCAGAGTCTCGTCCGCCTCGCCGGCGGGCAGGATCGTCACGCCCGCCGGGAGTTGCAGCGCGCCGAGCGCGGCTTCGCGCGAGTCGGTGGGCAGGACGTACTCCCACTCACGGCGTCCGACGGTGAAGCCGAGCCGCTCCCAGCTCGACCTCAGGTCGTGGTCGGCCTCGCCGACCAAGGTGTGGAGGGGTTCGGGCAAGTCCGCCAGCATCGCGGCGGCGAGCTGGTCGAAGACCGCGTCCTGCCACACGTCGATGCTGATGAAGAGCCGCCCGTCGGGCCGGTGCGAGACATCGCCCTGGCCGACGACTCGATCGTCGGCCACGGCCTCCCACTGCGCCTCCGCGACCCGCGTGATCATCACAGTGTTCATAGGTGTTCGCCTTTCAGGAGTGCCTTGTTGGAGAGGCGCTCCCGACGACACCTGGGTCAGTCGCACACCGTGACGGAAAGGGGGAGCACCCACCTCGATACAGCGTTCACGGGTCCCACCTCCTCCGGTGACGTCACGGTCAACCGCAAGCTACCAGCTGGGTCATCATCCCGCCCAACGCTTTTCCGCCCGCCGTACGGGACGCTCCCGCCGTAACGGAATGTCCGTGTTCCGTAAGAGTTCGATGGTTCCGTGACGGGCAGGCGCCGAGTGGGATGGAGGGCATGAAACTGGGTCTCCTTCCGCCGGTTTCAAGGGCAGACTGCACGACGCCCGCACGGCGACCTCCGTCGGCCGGTGGCTGGGGGTGGCGTTCGCCCTCTGCTTCGTCACCGGACTGGTCAGTCACTTCATGCAACACCCGCCGGGCTGGCTGGCCGACAGCGTCCCGAGCCGCCCGGCGTGGGGCTATCGGCTCACTCAGGGGCTTCACGTCGCCTCGGGCATCGCGGCGGTCCCGTTGCTGCTGGCGAAGCTGTGGACGGTATATCCGCGGTTGTACGAATGGCCGCTGGTGCGGTCGGTCAGGCACGCCCTGGAGCGGCTGTCCGTCGGGGTGCTGGTGGCCGGTGCCGTCTTCGAGCTGGCGACCGGGCTGTTGAACACGGCGCAGTGGTACCCCTGGCCGTTCTCGTTCGTGCCCGTGCACTACGCGGTGGCGTGGCTGGTCGTCGGGGCGCTGCTGCTGCACATCGCGGTCAAGGCGCCGGAGATCAAGGCGCACTGGGCTCGCCGGTCGCCCGGGACGCTCGCCCTGCCCGCGCAGGACGGCCCCGACCGACGCTCGCTGCTGGCAGCGGTGGGCGCCGCTGTCGGGGTCGTCACACTGACCACCGTGGGCCAGTCCTTCACCCCGCTGAAGGAGTTCCTGCTGTTCGCACCCCGCCACCCGGACACAGGCCCGCAGGAACTGCCGGTCAACCGGACTGCCGATGCTGCGGGAGTCGGCGGGATCACTGCCGTGGCGTACCGCCTGGTGGTGGCCGGCCCGCAGTCGTACACCCTGACTTTGGACGAGCTGCGCGCCCTGCCACAGCACGAGGTCGAGCTGCCGATCGCCTGTGTCGAGGGCTGGAGCAAGTCGGCGCGCTGGACCGGCGTACGGGTCAGGGACCTGCTGGAGCGTGCCGGTGCGCCGGAACATGCGCGGGTGCGGGTGGTGTCGTTGGAGTCGAGGGGCGGTTACCGGGTGTCGGAGATGGGGCACAAGCACGCCCGTGACCCGCTGACCCTGCTGGCCCTGCGCCTGAACGGCGAGGAACTCGACCCGGACCACGGTTACCCGGCGCGGCTCATCGCTCCCGATCGGCCGGGCGTTCTGCAGACCAAGTGGGTCGGCGGACTGGAGGTGTCGGCATGAAGGTGCTGCGCGCGCTGGCGGGTACGGCGGGTGTCGCACTCATGGGGGTCGGGGCGTTCTTGCTGATGGACGTCCGCGACCTGGCGGGTGTGCTGGTGTGGCTGGGTGGGGCGGTCGTCCTGCACGATCTGGTGATCGCCCCGGCCGTGCTGCTGATCGGGCTGCTGCTGGTGCGCGGCGCTGCGCGCGGATCGGTCCGCGGGGCCCTACTGGTCGCGGGTGCGACGACCATGGTGGCGTTGCCCGTGCTGCTGCGGCCGGGCAAGAAGGTCAACTCGTCGGTGCTGCCGTTGGACTATCCGCGCAACTGGCTGATCGCACTGGTGGCCGTGGCCACGGTGACGGTGCTCTGGCTGGCCGTGCGCTCGTTGGGGCGCGCTCGCCGGCGGCCTGGCGGGTGACGTGCCTCATCCGGCCGAAGGGCAAACGGTCTTACGGGTGTCTTACGCGTCGCGGGCGGAAGCGGTGGAGCACCGGGGCGGCCGCCTAGCGTGACCGGATGCGATTCCTCCGTACCTGTCGCGTGACGGTCCTGGTGACCGCCGCTCCGCTGTCGTTGGCCGCCGCCGGTCTGCTGCATCCCCGGGATCTGACGGCGGCGACGGCAGGTCACTGGGCCGGACTGCACATCGCCCTGCTGCCTGTCTTCCCTTTCCTCGTGCTCGGATTGGTGGCCCCCTTGTGGGGCAGGCCGCGCCGTGATGCGGACGGGGCCTTGACGGTGGTCTCCTGGGCGGGATGTCTCTGTTTCGCCGCGTACTACTCGGGACTCGACGCGGTGGCCGGCATCGCCGCCGGCACGGTGGCGGACGACGGCGTCCGCGGCGCCACCGGACGACTGTTCGCCACCGGGGACGAGTTGGGCCGGGCCGGGGTGTACGGGCTGGCCGTGGCCTCGCTCGCCACGTGCGTGGTGCTCTGGAGGCGGCACGGTGTGCGGGTGCTGCCGGGTGCCGTGGTCCTCTTCGCCGCCTGCTGGTCGTTCGTCGACAGCCACATCTTCTGGCCCAAGGGCGTGTCGACCATGCTCGGCTTCGCTGTGGCCTTCGCCCTCCTGACGGTGGCGTCCCGGCCCACCGAGCAGGCGCGGGAGCCGGGAAGGCTTACGAACCCCTGACATCCTCGCGCCGGGCGACCCGCCGCCAGGGGCGCCGCATTACGTTCGGTGGCATGTTGATCCTGGTCACCGGCGGTGCGGGTTTCATCGGCTCGCACATCGTCACCGCCCTCATCGATGGTGGGCATGAGGTGCGCGTCCTCGACGCGCTGCTGCCCGCCGCCCACCGCACGGTCCCGCCGATCCCCGACGGGGTGGACTGGCGGCATGCCGACGTCCGTGACGGTGAGGCGGTGGCCGACGCCCTGCAGGGTGTCGACGCGGTCTGTCACCAGGCCGCGATGGTCGGCCTCGGCAAGGACTTCACCGACGCCCCGGACTACGTGGGCTGCAACGACCTGGGCACCGCCGTGCTCCTTGCCGGTATGGCCGAAGCCGGCGTGCGGCGCCTGGTGTCGGCGAGTTCGATGGTGGTCTACGGCGAGGGACGGTACGAGTGCTCGCGACACGGCGTCGTACGGCCCGGGCCGCGCCTCGTGGCCGACCTGGAAGCGGGGGGTTTCGAGCCTCCGTGCCCGTACTGCGGTGAGCCACTTGCCGCGGGCCTGGTGGGCGAGGACGCCCCGGCCGATCCACGCAACGTCTACGCGGCCACCAAGCTGGCGCAGGAGCACCTGGCCGCCGCGTGGGCGCGGGCGACCGGCGGGCGCGTCGCCGCACTGCGCTACCACAACGTGTACGGCCCGGGCATGCCGCGGGACACTCCCTACGCGGGTGTCGCCTCCCTGTTCCGGTCGGCGCTCGCACGCGGCGAGGCCCCGCGCGTCTTCGAGGACGGCGGGCAACGGCGGGACTTCGTCCATGTGCGGGACGTCGCCGGCGCCAACCTCGCGGCGCTGAACGGTGTGGACGGTCTGCCGGAGGGCGGCTTGCGGGCGTACAACGTCGGCAGTGGGGAGCCGCACACCGTGGGCGAGATGGCCGCAGCGCTGGCCGAGGCGCACGGCGGACCGACACCGGTCGTCACGGGGGAGTACCGGCTCGGCGACGTCCGCCACATCACCGCCTCCTCGCAGCGACTGCGCGACGAGCTCGGCTGGAAGCCGCATGTCGCCTTCGCGGAAGGCATGGCGGAATTCGCGGCGGCGGCCCTGCGGGCGGGGTGAGCTCGTCCGGTTCTCGGGTGAGCCTGCCAGGACCGGCCCGGCCACCTCCCGCCGGGCGGTCCTGCTTCCTGGTCGTCCTCAGACCGCTGCGGGCAGGTGCACCTCGAACCGGCAGCCGCCCGGAACGTTGCGCACCGCCGCGCGTCCCTGGTGGGCCTCCACGATGCCGCGCACGATGGCCAGGCCGAGCCCCGCGCCGGCCGGCGGTGTGCGGGCGTCGGTGCCGCGCCAGCCGGTGTCGAAGACCCGGGGCAGGTCCTCCGGCGGGATGCCGCCGCAGCCGTCCGTCACCGACAGCACGACCCTGTCGGCCTCACGGCGGGCCGAGACGGCGACCGTGCCGTCGGCGGGCGTCCGGCGGATCGCGTTGACCAGCAGGTTGGCAAGGACGCGGGACATCTCGCGGCCGTCGACTTCCACCGGCACGGGTTCGACTCCGTCGCCCACGAGCCGTACTCCGTGTTCCTTGGCCAGCGCGTCGACGCCGGCGATGGCGTCGCCGACGAGGTCGTAGACCGACATCCGGGCGGGGGACAGAGCGAGCACACCGGCCTGGATGCGGGAGAGCTCGAACAGGTCGCTGACCATGGCGCTCATACGGCCGACCTCCGCGCGGATGCGGGTGTGGTAGTCGCGGGGATCGTCGACCATGCCGTCCTCGAGGGCCTCGGTCATCGCCTGGAGACCGGCCAGCGGGGTGCGCAGGTCGTGGGAGATCCAGGCGACGAGTTCGCGTCGGGAGGCTTCCAGGGCCCGTTCGCGTTCCCGAGAGGCGGCGAGCTTGGCGCTGGTGGCAGCCAACTGGCGGCTGAGGTGGGCGAGTTCGGCGGTGGGTGCGAGGGTGGGCGGGGTGAAACTGCCGTCGTCTCCGAGGGCGCGGGTGGCCTCGGCCAGCTCCCGACTGCCCTTCACGACGCTGCGGCCCAGGATGAGCGTCACGACGAGCGAGACGACCGCTGCCATGGCGCACACCATCGTCACCACCCACAGGTCGTGGTCGGACAGGAACATCGCCCACGACACCAGCATGGTTCCGGCGAGCATGGCCGCCACCGTGACGGCGGCGACCACGACCAGGGAGGCGGCGACGGACCGGTTGCGCAGCGCCCGCAGGGCCGCCGCTCCCAGCAGTCCGGAGCCCCCCGCGCCGATCGCGGCGTACAGCGCGATGAGGAGCGTGTCACCGACCATGTCCTGCCTCGGCTTCCTGTGACCGGGGAGGGTCGAAGCGGTAGCCGACGCCCCAGACCGTGCTGATGAGGCGAGGGTGGGCCGGGTCGTCCTCGATCTTCTCGCGCAGCCGCCGCACGTGCACGGTGACGGTCGACAGGTCGCCGAACTCCCAGCCCCAGACCTGCTGCATCAGCTGCTCCCGGCTCGTGGCCTGCCCGGGGTGCCGGATGAAGAACTCCAGCAGATCGAACTCGCGGATGGTCAAAGCCAGTTCGGAGCCGTCACGGGTGGCGCGGCGGGCCGTGGGGTCCAGAGCGAGCGGGCCGGCGCGCAGCCAGGGCTCCGCCGTCTCGGACCGGAGGGCCGTGGACGTGCCGGCCCGGCGGAGCACGGACTCCACCCGCAACACCAGCTCCCGGGGGCTGAACGGTTTGGTCACGTAGTCGTCCGCGCCGACCTCCAGGCCGAGGATGCGGTCCTCCTCGTCGCCGCGCGCGGTCAGCATGATCACCGGGAGGGGGCCGGCCGCACGGATGCGGCGGCAGACCTCCAGCCCGTCCATGCCGGGCAGCATCAGGTCCAGCACCACCAGGTCGGGCTGGCGGGAGGCGGCCTGAGACACGGCAGCCGGGCCGTCGAAGGCCACGTCGACGGCGAAGCCCGCCCGGTCCAGATATCCCGCGACGACCTCGGAGACGGTCGGGTCGTCGTCCACGACAAGTACGCGTTTCACCCGACCGAGTCTCGCACCAGGGTCCCGCGGGGAACCGACGCACCGAACGACGTCAGCGATCCGTAAGGAGGCGACATCCTTTATGCCTGTTTTGCGTCCGTACTGTGAGTGAGGTGATCGAGACATCCCCCTCTTCTGTGGACGTCGTGCTGCCCTGCCTCGATGAAGCCGAGGCCCTGCCGTGGGTGTTGGAGCGGATGCCGCCCGGCTGGCGCGCGATCGTCGTCGACAACGGCTCCACGGACGGTTCCCCGGACATCGCCCGCGGCCTGGGTGCGCACGTGGTCAGCGAGCCGCGGCGCGGCTTCGGCGCCGCCTGCCACGCGGGCCTCACCGCCGCCACGGCCGACGTCGTCTGCTTCTGCGACTGCGACGCCTCCCTGGACCCCGGCCTGCTGCCGACCGTCGCCGGCCCTGTTCTCGACGGCGCAGCGGATCTGGTCCTGGGCCGTCGCCGCCCCACCGCCCGCGGTGCCTGGCCCGTACACGCCCGGCTGGCCAACCTGGAGCTGGCCCGTCTCGTCCGCCGCCGCACCGGCGTGCGCCTGCACGACTTGGGCCCGATGCGCGCCGCCCGCCGGGAAGCGCTGATGGCCCTGGACCTGACCGACCGGCGCTCCGGCTACCCGCTGCAGATGGTGGTCCGCGCCGCCGACGCCGGCTGGCGGGTGGCGGAGACCGACGTGCCCTACCGACCTCGTACGGGCCGTTCGAAGGTCACGGGCACCTGGCGCGGCACCTGGCAGGCCGTGCGCGACATGCGCGCCGTCCTGGCCGAGCCGCCGTACGCGGCCCCGGCCGTCGGCGCCGGGATCGCGGGAGGCGTCCGATGAACGCCCGCACCACGACCACCACGACCGCGGGCTCGCACACCCTGCTGGTCATCGCGAAGGAGCCGGTGCCCGGGCGTGTCAAGACCCGCCTCACCCCGCCCTACACCCCGCAGGAGGCGGCTGCCCTGGCCGAGGCCGCGCTGACCGACACGCTCAACACCATGCTCCAGGTCCCCGCCCGCCGCCGCGTGCTGGTCCTCGACGGAGCCCGCGGTCCCTGGCTGCCCCCCGGCTTCGAGGTCCTGCCCCAGGCGCCGGGCGGCCTCGACGAGCGGATCGCCGCCGCCTTC
>NZ_PQSR01000150.1 GCF_002920635.1 Streptomyces sp. Ru72
TGCTCTGACCGCATAGGTTCACCGGCTTGCTCAGCGGCTCCGGCTGACAACGGCCGATCGCTGCGGGAACAGCGGACAGACAACCGAAGTCCCCGCAGTCATCTGCGGGGCCCCGGCGTCGTCAGTGGTGGAACAGTCGCAGACCCGTGCGTGTGAGCGTGATCTGGTGCTCGCGGCAGGCGTTCTCTGCCTCGCCGCACCCGACGGATCCGCCCGGCTCGGCGATGTGTCCAACGCCGTGGCGGTGGGCGCGGATCGACCTGGCCGCCAACCGCAAGAAGCAGGGCAGCAAGGGCGGACGGCCCGTCAGCCACGATACCGAGCTCTACAAGGACCGGAACACCATCGAGCGCCTGATCAACAAGCTGAAGGCCTGGCGAGGCCTCGCAACTCGCTATGACAAGACCCCGCGAGCTACCTGGCCGGCCTCTACCTTCGCGGCGCAATGATCGACTCTGCTGCGCAATTCGGCTGGTGTCGGCTTCGGCTTCACCGGCGCGTGAGCACGCGGAACTTGTTCCCGTCGGGGTCGGCCAGCAGCACTGCGCCGTCCTCGCCGTGGGCGGAGTCGAGACGCTTCGCCCCGAGGGAGAGCAGGCGCTCGACCTCCGCTTGCTGATCGCCGTCCGGCGCGAGGTCGAAGTGCAGGTCCTTGCCAGGGTCCGGCATCAACGGCGGACCTCCCCACGTGATCTTCGTACCGCCGTTCGGTGACTGGATGGCGGTCTCCTCGTCCTGGTCCCAGACCAGTGGCCAGCCCAGCGCCTCGCTCCAGAAGTAGCCCACGGTCTGCGAACCATCGCAGGCAAGCGCTCCGATGAAGCCACAGCCGGCGAGGAAATTGTTGCCCGGCTCGATGACACAGAACTCGTTGCCCTCAGGGTCGGCGAGCACCACATGGGAAGCGTCCGGCCCCTGGCCGACGTCGGCGTGCTGCGCGCCGAGGTCGAGCGCCCTGGCCACGGTCTCCTGCTGGTCCTCCAGGGAGGAGCTGGTCAGGTCGAAGTGCAGCCGGTTCTGGGCGGTCTTCTGCGCCTGGGAGGGACGGAAGCCGAGGCGGTAGCCGGCGTCATTCCCGGACGGCAGGGCGATGCCGTCGTAAGAATCGTCCGTTCTCTCCAAGCCCAGGACGCCGGACCAGAAATGCGTCAGGCGCTCGGGTTGGTGCGCGTCGAAGGAGATTGCTGAGAGTCGGCTGCCCATTGCACCACGCATCCTCGGTCCGTCGAGTGCCCACTGTCGGCACAGCGCCATGTCAGCGCCTCGAACGAGGATCCTATGAGCGGGCCAGCCTCAGTTGCAGCCGAGTATTCCGCGGCCCCAGAGCCGGAGCCGCACCCTTCGGGGTTTGGGCTGCGAGTTGGTGGCTGAGGCAGGTGAGTCTGCTGGATCCGGGGTGTGAAGGACGGTTGCTTGGGGTTCCAGTGGGCCTCGAGGCGGATGACGTTGACGGCGGTGGCGGAGAAGGCGTGCTGGAGGCGGACCTTGGGCAGGCCGCGGTAGCGGGCCCGGCGGAGGCCGGTGACGTCGAGGGCCTGGTTGATTGTGCCCTCGATCCCGGCGCGGAGGGCGTATTTGGTCTTCCAGGTCTTGGTGGGCTGCTCGGCCCGGGCCTCGGTCAGGGTCTCGTGAAGTTCCTTCGGGCGGAGGCTGAGGATGCGGGTGCCGCGTGCGGAGGTGGTGCACTTGTCCTGGACGGGGCAGGCGTGGCAGTCGGTGCGGGCGAACTGGACGACGATGGCGTCGCGGCCGTGCTGCCGGACGGGGAACCAGCCGGTGCTGGTGCGGCCTTGAGGGCAGCGGGCCTGGCGGACCTTCCAGTCGATACGGAAGGCGCTCTTCTGGAAGCCGGCGTCGGCCTTGGCCTGTGGTGAGTGGTCGAGGAGGGCCGGGGTGACCATGGCTATGCCCTGCCCCGCGGCCTCATGGATGAGGTCCGCGGACGGGTAACCGGCGTCAAGGTAGTGCTCACCTGGTGTGAGGCCGCGGCCGGTGAGGTTCTGCTGGACGGGCCGGGTGGCCTTGACGTCCGGGACGCTCGCCTCGGTGGTGAAAACGTCCGTGATCAGCCGTAACGGCAGGACTTCGGCTTCGGCTTCGGCTTCGGCTTCGGCTTCGGCTTCGGCGGAAGTGTCGCAGGTTTCGGTGAGGTGGACCTTGTAGCCGAGCCAGAACAGGTCGTCGCCCTTGGCCGCCCACCGCGCATCAGGGTCGTAGGGGGAGGCCAGGCGGAGATGGCCGGGCGGGACGCCCTCCTTGTCGGCCTCCCGCTTCACGATCACCTCCCGTCCCCGCGCGTCGGTGGACACGTAGTAGGTCTGCACGAGCATCCTGCGCAGGAACGCGACCGGCTCGATCTCCTGCAGCCACCCCGGCGCCCCGGGAGCCCAGACCGCCCGGCAGAGCGTCAGCGCGTCCTGCCCGAACACCACGGCCAGCCGGTCCCGCTTCGACTTCGACGACGGCATCGTCCACCCGTTGACGCGTTCCTCGCAGCGGTGCGCGAGCTCGGGAATATCCACCGCGGTCGGCCAGCCAGCCCCCAGCCGCGACCGCAAGGGCCTCCAGTGCCGCCCGTACGCTCTCACCGGCGAGTTCGGTCCGGTTCAGGTCACGGACCGCGCTGATCACATGGGTGGAGTCGGTGCGCTGCTTGCCGCCGGCCCCGACCAGGCCCTGCTCCCGGCAGACCTCCAGGAGCCGGTCGAACACCACCCGCTCCAGGCCGTGCTCGGCCAGCCGGGTCCTGAACCGGGACAGCACGCTCGCGTCGAAACCGGTATCGGTCAGCTCCGCGCCGATCGCGTACTTCCAGTCGATCGCGCGGACCGCCATCACGGCGGCCTGCCGGTCGGTCAGGTTCTCCGTGAACTGCAGCACCGTGATCAGCGACAACACCGCCGGCGGCAGGCCCGGCGCCCCACGGCGTCCGAACGCCTCGGTGAACGGCTCGTCCGCGAACACCTCACCCAGCCGGTCCCGCACCCGCATCGCCAACGTCCCATGAGGGAACGCCGCCCGAGCGACCGCCACAGTCTGTGCCGGAATCCCTGGCAGCCCCTTCGGCTGCAACGACATGCACTCCACCCCCTGCGGCCCACGACGCGACCAGAGCCACAGAGGCGATCATGCCGTACCCACGACACTCACCCAGCCGAATTAAGCAGCAGAGTCATGATCTGGATCAAAGACCACCAGGACCGTCGCTTGATCACGACCAACTACGCGCCCGACCCCAGGCTCGGGTTGCCCGGCTCAGTCGATACCGACCACCACCTTCCCGAACGCCTGACCGGAAAGGTAGTAGGCGAAGGCGCCACGGGCCTCGGTGAACGGGAAGACCCGGTCGATCACCGGGCGGATCGCGTTCACGTCGACGGCGCGGACCAGGTCGGCCAGGTCCGCCCGGCTGCCGACGAAGACCCGGCGGATGGTGGCCATGGTGCGGGCGTAGGTGGCGGTATCGATCCGCAGATAGGGCTCGGTGGCGCCGCCGCCCAGCATCACCACCTCGCCGTACAGCGCGGAGGACCGCATCGACTGCTCGATGGTTGCGGGGCCCATGGTGTCGAGGACCAGGTCCGCGCCCTCGCCGCCGGTGAGTCGGCGCACGACGGCGCTCCACTCCGGTGTGGTCGCGTAGTTGATGACGTGATCGGCCCCCAGCGTCTTCAGCCGCTCGGCCTTGGCGTCGCTGGAAGTGGTGCAGATGACCTGGCAACCGGCCGACTTGGCGAGTTGGAGAGCGAACAGCGAGACGCCGCCGCTGCCCAGGGTGAGCACCGTACGGCCCGGCAGCAGCCCCTGTCCGCCGGTGAGCGAGGTCCAGGCGGTCACGGCGGCGCAAGGCAGGGTGGCGGCTTCGGCCCAGTCGAGGGAGTCGGGTACGCCGACCGCCCACTCCTGGTCGAGCAGGGCGTACTCCGTGAGCATGCCGTCCAGGGTGTTGCCGAGCTGGTCGTACAGGTCCGTGCTGAGCCGGCCGCCGCGCCAGCGCGGCCAGTAGCTGCCCACCACCCGGTCGCCGACCCGGAACCGGGTGACCCGCTCCCCCGCCGCGACGACCTCGCCCGCGCCGTCGCTGAGCGGGATCACATCCGGGCGGATGGGCAGCGGGTAGCGGCCGTGCAGGATGAGCGCGTCACGCTTGTTGAAGGCGGCGGCGCGGACCCGTACCAGGATCTCCTCCGGGCCGGGCGTGGGGATCTCCCGTTCACGCAGCACGAATCCGTCGATGCTGCCCGGGGTCCGCAGGTGGTACGAGCGCATGGCTGATCCGATCTCCAGGTGACGGTGGTCGCATGGATCGTCGGGCGCCGTGAGCCGCCGCTCAATTCCCTGGCGGGAATGGCCACGCGGCGTGCCGCTGCGCTAGAACGCTCTGGTGAGCGAATCGGTTCCCGCAGCAGTCGACCCCGCCGACTTTCCCGCCCAGGTGCGGCGGTGGCGCACCCTACGTGGTCTCAGCCAGCTGGAACTGGCCCACCTGGCGGGGACCACGCAGCGGTACCTGAGCTTCATCGAACGCGGCCGCTCCCAGCCGGGGCGGGCCATCGTGCTGCGCCTGGCCGCATCCCTCGGGCTCACACTGCGTGAACGCAACGGACTGCTGCTCGCGGCCGGCTTCGCCGCGCAGTATCCGGAGTCCGCGCTGGACGCACCGCTGCTTCGGCCGGTGCACGAGGCGCTGCGGCGCATCCTGGACGGCCACCTGCCGTACCCCGCACTGGTGGCCCGTCCGCACGGTGACCTCGTGGCCGCGAACCGGGCGTTCGACGTGCTCACCGAGGGCGCGCCACCCGAGCTGCTCGAACCGCCGCTGAACGTCTTCCGGCTGGCCCTGCACCCGGACGGCATGGCCCGCCGAGTCGTCAACCTCGCCGAGTGGGGCCGCCACATCATCGAGAACCAGCGCGCCCGGGCCCGCCAGCACCAGGATGCCCAACTGGCCGCACTCGCAGAGGAGCTGACCGGCTACCTCCCACCCGTCCAACCCGCCCAGGACCACCTGGGATTCGCCGTTCCGCTCCGACTGCGCTGCCCCGAGGGCGAGCTGCGGCTGCTGACCACCCGCACCACGTTCGCCACCGCCGTCGACGTCACGGTGGCGGAGCTGCACCTGGAGGCCTTCCTGCCCCTGGACGAGGAGTCGGCGGCGATCCTGCGGGCGCGGTGAGTCAAGTCAGGCGGTCCACCGAGTGCACCCGGGACCACACCTTGATCACGACTGGCTGCGCGCCCTAGTACTCCCGCCGTAGATGGTGAACTTCATGGCTGGAGTATTAGAAGGGCGGCCATTTCGAACCGGGGGTAGGCGTGCCCTGTGCCCGGTTCCGGCCTCGCATTTGCAAGGGCCAGCGCTGGTCAATGACGACTGCAGCCTCCTTGCAGGCTTGGCAGGCGTCGTCCCATCCCGGAACCCACGGGTACGGCGAGGGCGACGGGCTGCCTGTGGTCGTCAGTGCTGGTGCGCACCCAGGCCCAGTCGTAGTAGCGGGGACCTTTCGCCCCGAGGCCGGCGCTCTGGCGGTGCCAGGCGGAGGCAGGCAGCCGACCGGCGACCTCGTCCGCACGGATCGCGGTGCGGTCCTGGTTGATGCGCACTCTGGTGGTGCAGGAGACCGCCAGCACGTAGCCGACCTCGCGCGCTTCCAGCCCGGCCCGCAGGCCGGGGTCCTGACCGTAGGCCTCGTCCCCGGTCACCCACGACGTGCTCACTCCGGCGTCCAGGGCCGCCGCGATCATCTGCAGGGCGAGGCGGGGCTTGGTCGCGAAGGCGATGTCCTCGGGCACTCCAGCCTTGTGGCGTCGTTCGGCGTCCTGACACCACGTGATTTCGGGCAGGTAGAGTCGACGGTCGATCAACGCCCGCCCCCTGCTGGAGGCGTAGGCGAGGAAGACGCCGACCTGGCTGTTCTCGATCCGTCCGGCGGTACTGGTGTACTGCCGCTGGACGCCCGCCGAGCCACGGCCCTTCTTGAGGAAGCCGGTCTCGTCCACGATCAAAGCACCCTCATCGGTGCCGAGATGTTCCACAACGTAGCGGCGGACCTCGTCCCGGACCGCGCCCGCATCCCAGCGAGCGCTCCGCAGCAACCGCTGCGTCGCTCCGAAACGGGCATAGCCCGCATGCTCGGCCAGCCGGCGCACGATCTGCTGCAGCTTCTGCCCCTCCTGGTCGGTCAGCCTGCGCGCACGGACAGGCTCAGCCACCGCGCCTCCAGCGCTCGGATCGGACCTCACCGCACATCCAACCGTCACGACCACCAACCCGGCGAACCTATGCGGTCACAGCACTAGCCAACCTTCGCGTTCGGCCTCGGTGATGCGGGCCAGAAGGTTGTCGCGGATCTCGACCAGGCGACCGCGCTGGTCGGGGTCGGGGCGGAGCATGGAGCAGCGGATACAGGCGTGTTCGTGGATGCAGGAAGTGCCGAACGATCGTCCGCAGATGCCGATCAAGAGCTTTTGCTTCTCGAAATGTCTCAGGAACTGTTCCCACTCTTCGGCGGTGGGCGTCCGGTACTCTTCCGTGGGTCGTAAGGCTCGGCGGCAGGCGATGAAGGCTCGGTGGACTTCGATCGCGTCGTGGTAGATCGCGTTGTAGCCCATCGTGGTGTTGATGTCCTTGTGGCCGCAGATGATCTGCGTGATGTACGGCGACATGCCGTTGGCGATGGCGTCGGTGGCGAAGATCCGACGGAAGTCGTGCGGCTGGAAGCGCAGGGGCTTGCCGTTCTCGTCGATCAGGCCGGTAGCGAGCAGGGCCTCGTTGAGGGCCTTGCGGATGCTGGCCGACGAGACGGGCCAGCGGCGGCCGGCGGATCCCCACTGGAACAGCAACGGCAGGGGTGGGTTCCAGAGCCTTTCCCGGTCGTCGAACGATGCCACCAGGGGGATTGCGCCGGAGCGGTCACGAACTCGCCAGACGATCGTACTCAGGACGTCGGCGAGTTCGGGGCTGACAAGCAGTGCTCGCTGCTCGTCGGTCTTCGAGGGCGCGATCTGCAGCAGCGGGACAATTCCGCCGGTGCTGGGGAGCGTGTATTGCGTGATGCTGTGATGGCTGGTCTCGAGCATTTCCTCGATGCGGACGCCGGTGTGGCGGAGGAACTCCCACTGCGGCCCAGGCCCAGAAGGCCCGGTACTCGTCTTGGGTGAGGTTGCGGCGGCGTCCTTGCTGGTCCCAGGCCGATCGGGTGAACCGCGTGACCCGTGCGGCCGACGACTTCGGCTTGATGAACGTCTCGCCGAGCACGGTGAACTCCCTGCATGGTTCGGCGTGTTGTAGGGCTTCCAGCCAGACAGCAGTCGGGACCCAGCATGACTGACCACCCCGCGACCGTCGGCTGATACGACGAGCTTGGGACGTGACCCGGTAGTGTGCACGCAGAAGGTGCCTTCCTTCTGTGGTGACAAAAGCCCTAGACAAGCCTCATCATCCCAGTTAGAAGGCACTTTCGCGTCAGCTCAAGATCCGGACGCCACCGCAAGTGAAACGCGGAGGTTAGGGCACTTTGTATCCGGCGGCACGGAACAGTTCATACCATTCGGATCGGGTGAGCGGGATGTCGGAACCGAGCGCGGCGGCCGTGACGCGTTCTGGCGTGGTCGTGCCGAGCACGACCTGTATCTGCGCGGGATGGCGCGTGATCCAGGCGACCGCGATCGCCTCGGCCGGCACGCCGTATTTGTCGCTCAGCCGGTCGATTACGGCGTTCAACTCGGGGAAGCGTTCGGAACCGAGGAACGGGCCGTCGAAGAATCCGGCCTGGAAAGGCGACCACGCCTGAATGGTGATGTCGTGCAGGCGGCAGTAGTCGACGATTCCGTCATCACGTACGACCGACTGATCGAGGCCCTGCATATTCGCGGCGACGCCCTGCGCGATCATCGGGGCGTGAGTGATCGACAGCTGCAGCTGGTTCGCCACGATTGGTTGCGTCACGTGTTTGCGCAGCAGGTCGAGTTGTCGGGGGGTCTGGTTGGAGACGCCGAAGGCGCGGACTTTGCCTGCCGCCGACAGCTCGTCGAAGGCACGGGCCACCTCCTCCGGCTCGACGAGAGCGTCGGGACGGTGCAGCAGCAGGATGTCGAGATAGTCCGTGTCCAGTGCCCGGAGTGAACCGTTCACGGACTCGATGATGTGGTGATGAGAGAAGTCGAAGTATGACGCGTCCTTGACGATTCCGACCTTCGACTGAATGACGAACTGCTCACGCTCCGCCGGGCTGAGTTTCATGGCTTCAGCGAACCGACGCTCGCAACCGTGGTCGTCCGAGCCGTATACGTCGGCGTGATCGAGGAACGTGATGCCGGTGTCGCGTGCAGTGTTCACGAGCCTGCGCACCGCCTCGTCGGTCATGTTCTGGATGCGCATCAGTCCTAGAACGACGTTGGGGACCACCATGTCGGTGCCGGGCAGGATGAAGGTCTTCATGTGACTCTTTCGCTGTGACTTGAACGTTTCAGACCGAAGGAGGTGCGAACTGGTCGGCTGTGAGCTCGAGATCGGCCGCGGCTGCGAAGTCGCGGATGCTTTCGGAGCTCGAGGCCCTGGGGATCGGGATGACGGCGGGCGCGAGCGCGAGTTCCCAGGTGTGCGTGATTCGGTGGACGTTGGTGCCTGTCTCGTTGGCGGCCTGGTGGATCGCGCTGTGGCGTTCTGCGTGACCCTTCGCGTTCGCGATACCGCCGAGCGGGCGCCAGGGCAGGAAGGCGAGGCCGAGCTTGGCGCAGTGCTCGAGTTCTTCCCGGCTGGAGCGGAAGCGGGCGAGAACTGGTCCTGAACCGACACGAGCCGACCGCCGAGCAATGTCGATCTGTGCGACGGCGGCGTTTGAGATTCCGGCCATCATGACGACATCCTCGTCGAGCAACTTCCGTATTTCACAAGGCCGATCGCGTCGACGCCGAGCCGGTGGGCGGGCCGATCGCGGAGACGTTCCGGTCGCCGGGGATGCGATGCCGCATGAGCTTCCTCCTCTCCGACGCCTTGGCGAGTTCGCGGTGCTGTGCGACGTCGCGTGCTCACTCTAGAAATGGCCGATCTGGAAATCCAACAGTTGTTGGTTCTGATATTGAGAACTGTGGGCTCTGAATAGATCTGCGCCAGACGGTGTGCGTGCCTGCGATCGCTGAGTGCGCGACTGCCGTAGCGGCCGCCCCCTGCGCTCTGCTCCCCCTCCAGGGCAGGCCGAGGTTGGCGGAAGACGACATGTCGCATTCGCCCTCATCGAGAGTGCCTCCCTAACCTCGATCTTTCGTGAGGGTCCACCGACGGAGTCGGTGGGCCCTTTCGCTTTCCGGAGCTGGTGGTGGGCAGGCCGGCGGCCCGGCTGTCGCGTCGGGTGGGCGCCGGGTTCCACTGCCCGGGATCGGGTGGTGCTGTCGTCGGGACGGTGGAGATTGCTGGTCAGCCGGGGCTGGGCAGGAGCGCGAGCCGTTCGAGGGCGATGGTGATCTCGCCGGTCCAGGGCCAGTGCTGGGTGAGGCGAAGAATCCTGCGGCGACCGGTGGTGACGAGCTGAGCGGCCGCGGAGAACAGGCGGAGCCGTAGTCGGCGGGGCTCCCAGAGCCTGGCCGTGCCGGTCCGGGCGAGCATCGGCATCCAGGCCAGCAGGTCGAGAGCGATCTGCACGATCTCCAGCCAGATTCGGTTCTGGGCGGTGCGGTGCAGGGGCAGGTTGCGCAGGCCAGTGGCCCGGGCGGCCCGGATCCGGTCCTCGGCCCGGGCCCGCAGCCGATGGCGGAGCTGGAGCTCGGCGATCGGCCGGTGGGGGGTGCTGGTCGCGAAGCAGGTGATCCGCATGCCGTGCGCGTCCGTGATCCGCAACTGGGCACCAGGATGGGGCCGTTGTTTGCGGTGATCATTCGCATGCCCTTGGGCCAGCCGTCCAGGAGTTTGCCGGTGAGCTCGGCGACCCAGGCCCCGTCACGGGCCTCACCGTTGGTCTCGACGGCCGGGGTCCAGGCTGAGGCGGGGATCTTCAGCACGTGTTCGTGGATCGCTTCGGTGATCACCATGCCGACCGAGTAGGACAGCCATCGGCCTCGCGTGGCAAGCCAGGACACGAAGTCGTGGGTGCCGCCCGCTGAGTCGGTTCGGATCAGGGTCTGCCGCCCTCGCCGGTAGTGCTTCGGCAGTTGGGCCAGGGCGAGTTGCGCGGTGGTGATGTGGCCGGCTGCCGTGTTGGAGCCCGCGTTTCCAAGCCGGAGCAGGGCGGCGACGGGCTCGCCGGTTCCGCCCGGTCCGTGGTCGACGAAGGCGGTCAGGGGGTGATGGCCGTAGGTCTTCTTCCAGGTCGCGGCCGCGTCCTCCTTGTCGGAATGCGCGATCACGAGGACACCGTCGAGATCGACGATGACCTGGCCGTCTGCGTCCGGGGCGTTCTGGCCGGCCAACGACCAGGCACGGTTACGGCATTCGGAGCGTGCGGAGCGGATGGCCTGCAGGGCTTTCTCGCCGGAGGCGTTTCGCGCGGCGCGTCGTGGTGCAGCAGGCTGTCCGGCAGCTGCGGCTCATCGATCGGTGGATCGCCGATGAGGAGCGTCGCGAGGCGGAGCGGCGCAAAGGTGAGGAGATGCGGCCGACCCCGCCGGACTGGCTGATCCAGTACGGCCTCAACCGCGCGAATGTGGACGCGGTACACACCGGTGACTGCGGGACGGCGGCCAAGACCGGCCGATGCCGGCCGGCCACCCGGCAGCAGGCGATCGATGCTCTGCGCCAGCAGGTACCCCCATGCGTGCACTGCCGGCCCGACACAGCTCTCGGCATCCTCGACTGAGACGAGAAAGCCCCGGCCAGTGTGCTGGCCGGAGCTACCCGCAGAGCGATGTGATCGTGAAGGGCGGTCGCCTACGCGGCGAAACGCTCTCCAGGGCTTCAGCCGAACGATCGTCCCTGCAGGCAATAGACGAGGCCCGGGGACACTGTCCCCTTCACCATCACGCCCTGCTCAACCATACCGGCCCGGCGAGCATTCCCGGTGCTCGTGCGGGCCGGCACAGAAATGGAACGGCCGCTGGCCAGTTCAGGGTGCGCGCAGCGCATCGCGTAAGTACCTCTTCCTGGCCCGGCACGACGGGAGTCGCCCTGGTCGTTTCCGACAATCACCATCACCGGGCCGGCCATGCGCTGCCCGGCCGGCTCAGTGCTGAGGATGATCGCTCTTGGACAGGTAGAGGGGACTGAGCTGCGACCAGTAGCCGTGCACGAGGTCTTCGGCCTCCCGCACCACCCGCTGGGGGCATGGCGCCTCCGCCGGCACGCGTTTCTCGGCTTGGACCGCGGTAGAGCCAGTGCGCCGCACACCCCTCAGCACCGTCCAGCGCGAGAGCGGGCGGGATACGGCAGCAGTGCCCGGCCTGCCGGTTCGGCCCGCCAGGCGCCATCGCGCGAGCAGTATCGCGGCCACCAACGACAACGCGCTGGCGGCATACACCTGATGACCGGCCACTGGCTCCTCCTGTCGAATCCCCGTACGGACCATGCCGGATTCGTGTGCCCCGGTATCGCATCATCAACGTCACCGCTGGGCCAAAAAACCCTCACCCGCCATCGCCGACTCCTGGTGGCCAGCTTGGTCGAAGCGGTGACCGGAACGGGGCGGCCCCGGGGGCGGGCGCCGGTCAGGCGGCGTCGGGCCGCCGCCGACTGGCCTGGGGACGCGTGAGGGGTCCTTGCTTTCCGCCCTGGATAAGGTGCAGGTGCCGGGGGTGGGCGTGGCGGGGTGGCTGCGGGGTTCGGGTCAGCCAGTCCTCGACACGGTTCATGCCGTACAGCAGTACGGCCACCAGTGGCAGCAGCAGGCTGGAAACGATGACCATGGTGTCGGGCTCCCTCACGGCAGACTGCCGTTGACGGGTGCCCGTGCCGCGCCCGGTCGAACGCCCTGATGTCACAGGGGCCGGCGTCCGGCGAGCTCCCCGCCTGGGCCGTCCATGAGGGCGATGCGTGCGGTGATGCGTTCGCCGACCGGCTCCCGTCGTTGGCTGCCCTGGGCGTCGGTCGTGATCGGCCGCACGACCACCCTCGCCCGGACGGCACGCACGGCAGCCGCCGTCCTCTTGCTGCCGGGCGGCGCGGCAGGGGAGGACCCTGTCGCCGCGGCCGGCGACCTGGAATTACGACTGCGCGTCCGCAGGGGGTGGCTACATCGGCGTCAGCTTGTGTCTCATGCCGGTGGCACCGAGGGGCCGCGCCAGGGATGGGTCCACCAACCGATGCCTACTGGGCCCTCACTTTCAAGTAACCATCATTGCCGCTAGCTTTCATGAGGTGACACGCGACGAGGCCCGGCAGGCGGAGGTGGTCCACCGTCCCGGGGACCCGCCGGGACCGCCGCTGCATGTACAGGTCGGCGACGAGATCGTCATCATCTTGTATGGGTCACCCGCATACGGATGGACGCCAGTCGAGGTGGTCGCAGGGCCCTTGACGGTGATCGCGTCCGAATCGACGGACGGAACTGTACGGGCCACGGTCAGGGCGGTCGGTGCGGGTGAGGCGGAGCTGCGGTCGACGTCGTCGTCTCGCGGGGACCGGTTCGGGCCGCAGACGCGGCTGTGGCGGCTGGTGGTCAACGTGGGACCGTCGTAGGCGTACGACGTGTTACGGGACCACGGTGAGGGTCAGTCGCCAGGCCCGCGAGGGTGGACCGTGCGGGTCGGGAGTGTAGGTGTAGGCCGAGGTGAGGGTGGCGGTGCCCGCAGTGGCGTCGCGTGCGGTGGCGCACCGGGTGCCACCGGGTGCCGGGTGGTCGTCCAGCACGGTGACCGTCTTCGCCTGCGAGCTCGTGACCGGCGCCCAGCGGTAGTTGGCCGTCGGCTTGAGGGTGATGCGGATCGCCGTGCCGACGTGGACGCAGGCGCTGTGCAGGGGGTTGTCGGCAGGCGGATAGCGGACCGTGACGGTGCCGCTGAGGCACAGGCGGGTAGAGCTGCCGGCGGTGGCCGACGGCCGAACTGAATCAGAGGCCGACGGCGACCTCTTGGCAGGCTCGGTGGCCCCGGTTCCGGACGCGCAGGCAGCGGCTGGAACAATGAGTGCGGCAACGGTGAGCGCACTGACTCCGGTGCGGCGGTGTCTCACAATGCCCCCGAACGGAGTTGGGAAAGGCCGGCGGTGAGACGCGGCCGAGGCGCTATCCGTTCCCCGGTCCGGTGGCCGCTCACGGCGCGCCCCGTGCACTTGGGCGGGCGGGTCTGGTCGGCGGCCTGGCAGTCCAGCGCGTAGGTGGCCCGCTCCCCCGGCGGGTGCCCGTGCGTCTCCTCGTAGCCGGCCGTGAGGATGGGCAGGGCGTCCGCGATCTGCTGACGGCGGGTGGACTGCCAGCCGATGAGCCGCTGGTCGATCCCGGCGATCTCCATGACGGGCCTGCGGCCGGGTGTCACCTGGCGGGGCTCCCACGCCCAGCCGAGCCGGGCGGACACCTCCTCCATGAAGTAGAGGGTGTAGAGGGTGTCGGCGGCGACTATGTGGGTCAGCATCGAGTCCGCCGACAGGTTGCCCCACGTCCCCTTGTCGTCTGGCCGCCGGGCGCGGATCGACACCACCGCCCATGATCGTGGAGAAGCGGCTTCGACTCGGCAGCCCGGGACTCGTAGTGCCGGAACACCGCGACGATCAGACCGCCCCGGACCGGCTTGCGGACCTTGCCACCGCTCCACCAGCGGATCTGCGCAACCACATCCTCAAACCACGCCAGCGTCTTGTCCCGGGCGATGTCCTGGCACAGCTCCAGCACCAGCCGGGTCTCGTCATCCCCCAGCGCCCACGCGATGTGCGCCGTAGACGGCGCCCGGAACGTCAGGTCAATGGCCAGCCAGGGCGTCCGCTCCTTGGCCTTGTCGGTCTTGGGCGAGCGATTGTGCTCGATGGGCCTGCCCACCCCCCCCCGGCGCCGTCGCCGGAT
>NZ_PQSR01000151.1 GCF_002920635.1 Streptomyces sp. Ru72
AACGGCCCCGCCGGGTTTCCCGGCCCCGGAAACCCCGTCGACCCTTGGCATATGCGGCGCGTTCGGGGGAACGGCTACCCCCGAACGCCCGTCTCCAGAAGCGAGGCGACGCGTCATCTGCTGACAATGGCGGAGACCCTCGCGCAGTGTTTCGTGCAGGCGAGACTACGATGTAAGCCTTCACGTCACAGCACCCACTTCGCCGCCCCAATGAAAGCTGTCCAACGCTCCACTTGGGAAGGCCAGACGAATCCTGATGGGGAACTCAATGTCGTTCATCGGCCGTGACATGGCTGTCGACCTCGGGACCGCCAACACGCTGGTGTACGTCAGGGGTCGCGGGATCGTACTCAACGAGCCGTCCGTCGTCGCGATCAACACCAACACCGGTGGCATCCTCGCGGTCGGCGCGGAAGCGAAGAAGATGATCGGCCGGACGCCGGGCAACATCGTGGCCGTGCGCCCGCTGAAGGACGGCGTCATCGCCGACTTCGAGATCACCGAGCGGATGCTCCGCTACTTCATCCTGAAGATCCACAAGCGGCGGTATCTGGCTCGTCCGCGGGTCGTCGTCTGTGTGCCGTCGGGTATCACGGGCGTTGAGCGCCGGGCCGTCATCGAGGCGTCCTCCCAGGCCGGCGCCCGCCAGGTGCACATCATCGAGGAGCCCATGGCCGCCGCCATCGGCTCCGGCCTGCCGGTCCACGAGGCCACGGGCAACATGGTGGTGGACATCGGCGGCGGCACCACGGAGGTCGCGGTCATCTCGCTCGGCGGCATCGTCACCGCCCAGTCCATCCGCGTCGCGGGCGACGAACTGGACAACGCGATCATCCAGTACGTCAAGAAGGAGTACTCGCTCCTCCTCGGTGAGCGGACGGCCGAGCAGATCAAGATCACGATCGGTTCGGCGTACGACCTCGACACTGACGAGCACACCGAAATCCGCGGCCGGGACCTGGTCTCCGGGCTGCCCAAGACCGTGGTCATCTCCGCGGCCGAGGTCCGCAAGGCCATCGAGGAACCGGTCAACGCGATCGTGGACGCGGTCAAGACGACCCTCGACAAGTGCCCGCCGGAGCTGTCCGGCGACGTCATGGACCGCGGGATCGTCCTCACCGGCGGCGGCGCCCTGCTGCGCGGCCTCGACGAGCGACTGCGCCGCGAGACCGGCATGCCGATCCACATCGCCGAGGACCCGCTGGACAGCGTGGCGCTCGGCTCCGGCAAGTGCGTCGAGGAGTTCGAGGCGCTCCAGCAGGTGCTGGACGCCCAGCCCCGCAGATGACGCGACGCGCCGACTCCGCCGTACGAGACCATCTGTGCTCGTGCGGCGGATCGTTGATATAGAGGCATAAGCCCCTAATCGCCAGCAACAGAACCACCCACCCCGAACCTCCCATTCCCCACCTCCCATCCGACGAGGAAGGCACGGCTGCCGCACGTGAGGGACACACGAGAGAGCCGGCTGCTCCTGGTGCTGCTGATCGCCATCGCGTTCGCTCTGATCACGGTGGACATCCGCGGTGGCCAGGACTCACCGGTCGAAGGTGCCCGCCAGGCCGCCGCCACGGTCTTCGGTCCGATCGAGAACGGGGTGTCCTCCGCTGTCGACCCCGTCGGCAACGCGATCGCGGCCGTACGCGACTCCGGCAGCCGGCACGACCGCATCGCCCAACTCGAGCGCGACAACGCGGCCTTGAAGGCGAAGCTGGGCAGCGACGACCGCAACCGCAGCCGGCTCAAGCAGCTCGACAAGATGATCCGGGTGGCGGGCGAGGGCCAGTACGGCATCAAGGGCGCGGAGGTCATCGGGATAGGAGCGGCTCAGGGCTTCTCCTGGACCGTCACCATCGACGTGGGCGCGAACGACGGCATCAAGCGCGACATGACCGTCCTCAACGGAGACGGGCTGGTCGGCCGTGTCACCACCGTCGGCCCCGACACCTCGACGGTGTTGCTGGCCAACGACCCCGACTTCACCGTCGGCACCCGAATGGAGGGCAGCGACGAACTCGGCTTCGCCTCCGGGCAGGGCGACCGCCCGCTGCGCGTGCAGCTCCTCAACGCCAAGGCGGACGTGAAGAAGGGCGACCGTCTCGTCACCTTCGGCTCCGAGGCCGACAAGCCGTTCGTGCCGGGCGTCCCGGTCGGCGTCGTCTCCAGGGTCGACCCCTCCGGCGGCGACCTGACCCGCACGATCTACGTGACCCCGTTCGTGTCCTTCACCAAGCTCGATGTCGTCGGCGTCGTCGTCCAGGCGCCGAAGAAGGACCCGCGCGACACCGTCCTGCCCCCGAAGCCCCAGCCGACGCCCACGCCGACCGTGACCGTCACCGTCACCCCCTCGGCCTCCGCCGACGGCGGGCAGCAGACGCCCTAGGAGCCGAACCCGATGCGCCTCAACCGGATGCTGCTCGCCACCCCCCTGGTCCTCGTCGCCCTGGTGATCCAGGTGAGCGTCCTCGCCCGTCTGCACCTGCCCGGCGCCGTCCCGGACCTGGTGCTGCTGACCGTCGTCGGCCTCGCCTTGGTCTACGGCCACGTCGGCGGCTGCCTCGTCGGCTTCGGCGCGGGCCTGCTCTGCGACCTGGCTCCGCCCGCCGACCACGCCGCCGGCCGCTACGCCCTCGTGCTGTGCGTCATCGGCTACCTGGCCGGACTCGCCAAGCCGGAGAACGGCCGCCTGAAGTCCGCCAGCGGCCCCATGGTCGTGGTGGTCGCCGCCGCGATCGGCTCCACCCTGCTGTACGCGGGCGTGGGCGCCCTCGTCGGTGACACCGCCGCCCGCCATGTGGGCCTGCCGAGCCTGCTGTTCACCGCCGCGCTGTACGACCTGCTGCTCGCGCCCTTCGTGGTCCCCGGGATCATGGCCCTGGCCCGCCGCGCCGACAACGACCCGCTCGCCGAGACCAACTCCGCCAAGGCGGCCGACGTCTCCTCCGGCTGGCTGTCCTCCGGCACCGGGCTGCGCATCGGCAGCCAGCGCAGCGGCCTGAGGGTCAGAGCGGCCAAGGCCCGGATGGCCCGCGCGGGACGCATCAAGGGGGTCAAGCGGCTGTGACGACAGCACCCGGGCCACACAGGCCGACCGTGTACTCGTATGACACGTACGTGCGCTGAGCGGGGGCGGCAGCAGTGACCAACGCCCACCCGTCGCCCACCACCACCCTCAACGGAAATGGGCTGCGCCCATGACTAACATTCCTGAGACCGGGCGGACTCCACGCGTCCAGATCCGGCTCGTCGTCATCCAGATTCTCGTCCTCTCCCTCCTCGGCACCCTCGGCGGCCGCCTGTGGTACCTGCAGATCCGCGAGGGCGCCCAGTACCAGAAGGAGGCGTCCGGCAACCACGTCCAGCAGGTCGTCCAGCCCGCCGTACGCGGCGAGATCCTGGACGCGCGCGGCGTCCCCCTCGCCGACAACGAGACCAAGCTCGTCGTCTCCGCGTCCCGCACCGACCTGATGAGGATGAAGGACGGCGGCAAGGCCGTCCTGACCAAGCTGGCCGGCGTGCTGGGCATGAAGCCCCAGGACGTGATGGACAAGGTCCGGCTGTGCGACGCCAAGACGCCCCAGCCCTGCTGGAACGGCTCCCCGTACCAGCCGATCCCCATCACCGACGAGGCCACGCCCCGGCAGGCCCTGCAGATCCGCGAGCGCTCCGAGGACTTCCCCGGCATCACCGCCGAGCCGGAGGCGGTGCGCCGCTACCCGAGCCCCGGCGACGCCAACACCGCGCAGGTGCTCGGCTACCTCTCGCCCGTCACGGACCAGGAGATCCAGCAGGCGAAGAACACCGACTCCCCGTATCTGCGCTCCGACATGGTGGGCCGCTCCGGGCTCGAGCGCCAGTACGACGGCGTGCTGCGCGGCAAGGCCGGCGTGACCCGCTACGAGGTCGACAACCTCGGCCGGGTCATCGGCAAGGCCAAGTCGGACGCCGCCGAGCCCGGCTCCAACCTGGTCACCAGCATCGACGCCCGGGTACAGCGGGTCGCCGAGTACGAGCTGGACCGGGCGATGAAGGTCGCCCGCACCCAGTTCGACAAGATCACCGGGGAGAACTACAAGGCCGACTCCGGCGCCGTCGTCGTGATGGAGGCCAAGACCGGCCGCGTCGTCGCCATGGCGTCCGCCCCGACGTACGACCCGAACGTGTGGGTCGGCGGGATCTCCGCCAAGGACTACAAGAAGCTCACCGGCAAGGACTCCGACTACCCGCTGCTCAACCGGGCCATCCAGGGCCAGTCCGCGCCCGGCTCCACGTTCAAGGTGGTCTCCACGGCCGCCGCGATCCAGGCCGGCTACGACTTCGACGGCCACTACCCGTGCACCAGCTCCTACTCGGTCGGCGGCCAGGTCTTCAAGAACTTCGAGGGGGAGAACTTCGGCCCGATCTCGCTCGGCCGCGCCCTCGAGGTCTCCTGCGACACCGTCTTCTACGGCCTCGCGGACAACGAGTGGAAGAAGGACGGCGGTATCAACCCCAAGAAGGGCCAGCCCAAGGACTGGTTCTTCAAGACCGCCCACCAGTTCGGCCTCGGCAAGCCCACCGGCATCGACCTGCCCAACGAGGTCTCCGGCCGTGTCCCCGACCGCGAGTGGAAGCAGAAGTACTGGGAGGCCAACAAGGACGCCTGGTGCAAGACCGGCAAGAAGGACGGCAGTTACGTCGAGAAGATCGCGTACGAGAACTGCCTGGAGGGCAACAAGATGCGCGAGGGCGACGAGATCAACTACTCGATCGGCCAGGGCGACACCCTCCTGACCCCGATCCAGGAGGCCGTCATGTACTCGGCGATCTCCAACGGCGGCACCCTGTGGGACCCGACCATCGGCAAGGCGATCGTCAGCCCCGACGGCAAGAAGGTCACCGAGATCAAGCCCAAGTCGCACGGCAGGCTGCCGATCGACGCCAAGACGCGGGACGTCATGGAGGAGGCCCTCGCGGGCGTCGTCACCCGCGGTACCGCCGCCTGGAAGTTCGGCGGCTGGCCGCAGGACAAGATCCCGCTGCACGCCAAGACCGGTACCGCCGAGGTCTACGGCAAGCAGACCACGTCGTGGCTGGCCACGTTCTCCAAGGACTACACGGTCGTGATGACGATCTCCCAGGCCGGTACCGGCTCCGGCGCCTCCGGTGAGGCCGTGCGCAACATCTACCAGGCCCTGTACGGCGTCCAGTCCGACGGCTCGATCGACAAGAAGAAGGCCCTGCTCTACACCCCGCAGCAGGGCCTCCCCAAGATCCAGTCCGACGGTTCGATCGTCTCGCCGAAGATCGAGAAGTACGACCCGAACGCCAACCAGGCGAGCCCCTCGCCCGGGCAGACGGCGCCCACCGACAACCCGCCGGCCACCGCGCCGTCGCCGACCGCGAGCAACCGCGACACCCGACGGCGCACGGGCCGCCCGAAGAAGAGGCGGAGGATCCTCACGTGACCGGAGCGAACAACTTCTCCGTCTCCGGGTACGGGCCCGAGCGGGCCGGCTGGACGCGGATCTTCGCCCGCGACGGCCTGGCCCGCCGCCTCGACTGGCCGATACTGCTGTCGGCCCTGACCCTGTCCCTGATCGGCACGGCCCTCGTCTACTCGGCCACCCGCAACCGCACCGAGATCAACCAGGGCGACCCGTACTACTTCCTGATCCGGCACCTGATGAACACCGGCATCGGGCTCGTCCTGATGGTCGGCACCATCTGGCTCGGCCACCGCACGCTGCGCACCGCCGTGCCCATCCTGTACGGCTTCTCGCTGTTCCTGGCGCTGCTGGTGCTCACCCCGCTCGGCGCCACGATCAACGGCAACCGCAACTGGATCGTCTTCGGCGGCGGCTTCTCCCTCCAGCCCTCCGAGTTCCTGAAGGTCACGATCATCCTGGGCATGGCGATGCTGCTCGCGGCCCGGGTCGACGCCGGCGACAAGCCGTACCCCGACCACCGGACCGTGGCCCAGTCCCTGGGTCTGGCCGCCGTCCCCATGATGATCGTCATGCTCATGCCGGACCTCGGCTCGACGATGGTCATGGCGATCATCGTGCTGGGCGTGCTGCTCGCCTCCGGCGCCTCCAACCGCTGGATCTTCGGCCTGCTCACCGCAGGCGCCGTCGGCGCGATCGCCGTCTGGCAGCTGCACATCCTGGACGAGTACCAGATCAACCGCTTCGCCGCCTTCGCCAACCCCGACCTCGACCCGTCCGGCGTCGGCTACAACACCAACCAGGCACGCATCGCGATCGGCTCCGGTGGACTGACCGGCGCGGGACTGTTCCACGGCTCCCAGACCACGGGACAGTTCGTGCCCGAACAGCAGACCGACTTCGTCTTCACGGTCGCGGGGGAGGAGCTGGGCTTCCTCGGCGCCGGCCTGATCCTCGTCCTGCTCGGCGTCGTCCTGTGGCGGGCCTGCCGGATCGCCCGCGAGACGACCGAGCTGTACGGCACGATCGTCGCCGCCGGCATCATCGCCTGGTTCGCCTTCCAGAGCTTCGAGAACATCGGCATGACCCTCGGCATCATGCCGGTCGCGGGCCTGCCACTGCCGTTCGTGTCCTACGGCGGCTCCTCGATGTTCGCCGTCTGGATAGCGGTGGGACTGCTGCAGTCGATCCGGGTGGCGCGGCCGTTGTCGGCGTAGGCCCGCGGCGGTCGGGACGGTCGACCGGCGCGGGCCGGCCGGGGCGCGGGCAGGCTGTCCCTGAGGCACCGCCCCAGGCCCCCGTCGGCCTGAACGGTCCCGTCCCCAACCGCCGGACGGGCTCAGGGGCACCCCTGCCATCCCGCACCGATTCCCACTAGATTCGCGTCATGGCGGACACCAAGCGCGAGATCGAGCGCAAGTACGAGGCCGCAGCCGACGACCAACTGCCCGACCTGACCGGCGTCGCGGGCGTCTTCGCCGTCATCGACAAGGGTCTCGCCGAACTCGACGCCACCTACTACGACACGGCCGACGAACGCCTGGCCCGCGCCCGTCTGACCCTGCGCCGCCGCACCGGAGGCGCCGACGCCGGCTGGCACCTCAAACTGCCGGTCGCCGACGGGGTCCGCGACGAGATCCGCGCCCCGCTCTCCGACACCGTCCCCGCCTCCCTGTCCGCCCTCGTCCGCTCCCGCGTCCGCGACACCCCCCTCATCCCCCTCGTACGCCTGCGCTCCGCCCGTCACGTCCGCCACCTCGTCGACGCCGACGGCGCCCTGCTCGCCGAGGTCAGTCTCGACCACGTCCGCGCCGAGCGGCTCAGCGGCGGCACCGGCACCGCCGCCTGGACCGAGATCGAGGTCGAACTCGCGGACGACGGCGACCCCCGCTTCCTCGACAAGGTCGAGAAGAGACTCCGCAAGGCCGGAGTGCACCGCTCACCGTCCCACTCCAAGCTCGCCAGGGCACTGCAGGAGACCGGCGGGCGCACCGCGATGGGTGAGCAGCCCCCACCGGCCACCGCGGGCGACCACGTCCTCGCCTACGTGCGCGCCCAACGGGACGCGATCGTCGCCCTCGACCCCGCGGTACGCCAGGACGTCTTCGACTCCGTGCACGCCCTGCGCGTGGCCACCCGCCGGCTGCGCAGCACACTCCGCTCCTACGCCAAGGTCCTCGACCCCGCCGTCACCGCCCCGATCGCCGACGAGCTGAAGTGGCTGGCCGGCGAGCTGGGCGTGGGCCGCGACCAGGAGGTGCTGAGCGAACGCCTGACGGCCGCCGTCGCCGCACTGCCCCGACACCTGGTCGTCGGCCCGGTCCGCGGCCGGCTGCGCACCTGGTCCCACGCGGGACACGGCGGCTCCCGGCGCCGGCTCATCGCGGTCCTGGACGGCGAGCGCTACCTGCGACTGCTGGACGCGCTGGACACCCTGGTCGCCGACCCGCCCCTGCTGAAGGCGGCCGCCGGGAAACCGTCCAAGGTGATCGCCAAGGCCGTACGGAAGGACGTCCGGCAGGTCGCCGACCTCATCGGCCGCGCCCTGGACCAGCCACCGGGCACCGACCGCGACCTCGCCCTCCACGAGGCCCGCAAGAAGGCCAAGCGCACCCGGTACGCCGCCGAGGCCGCCGCACCCGCCCTGGGCGGCCCCGCCGAATCCCTGACCACGGCGATGAAGTCCCTGCAGACCCTGCTCGGCGACCACCAGGACAGCGTGATGGCCCGGATCGCCCTGCTGGAACTGTCGGCACAGGCACACACGGCGGGGGAGAGCGCGTTCACCTACGGCGTCCTGTACGGCCGCGAGGAACAGCGGGCGGCAGCGGCCGAGGCGGCGCTGCCGGAGCTGTGGCGGGCGGTGGAGGCGGAGACGGACCTGTGAGCGGATGGGCGTCCGCCCGGGGCTCCGGCGGGGGCGGGGCGGGCTGACGGGCGCCTGCGGCACGTCCCGCGTGCGTCCGAGGAGGTGTCCCGACCGCGTTAGGCTAGATGGTCACCCCTGTCAGTACCGTCCAGCTCACGAAAGTCGCGAGATGTCTGCCGAAGCCGCTGTATCGGTGTTCCCGCAGCTCGAAGCTCTGCTGCCGCACGTGCAGAAGCCGATCCAGTACGTGGGCGGCGAGCTGAACTCCACCGTCAAGCCGTGGGACGAGTGCGACGTCCGCTGGGCACTCATGTACCCCGACGCCTACGAGGTCGGGCTGCCCAACCAGGGCGTCATGATCCTCTACGAGGTCCTGAACGAGCAGCAGGGCGTCCTCGCCGAGCGCACCTACAGCGTGTGGCCGGACCTCGAGGCGCTGATGCGGGAGCACGGCGTCCCGCAGTTCACCGTCGACAGCCACCGCCCGGTGAAGGCCTTCGACGTGCTCGGCCTCAGCTTCTCCACGGAGCTGGGCTACACGAACATGCTGACTGCCCTGGACCTCGCCGGCATCCCGCTGGAGTCCAAGGACCGGACCATCGACGATCCGATCGTCCTGGCGGGCGGCCACGCGGCCTTCAACCCCGAGCCCATCGCCGACTTCATCGACTGCGCGGTGATCGGCGACGGCGAGCAGGCCGTCCTCGAGATCAGCAGGATCATCCGCATCTGGAAGGAGGAGGGCCGCCCCGGCGGCCGCGAGGAACTCCTCTTCCGCCTGGCGAAGACCGGCGGGGTGTACGTCCCGGCGTTCTACGACGTCGAGTACCTCCCCGACGGCCGTATCGCGCGTGTGGTCCCCAACCGCTCAGGCGTCCCGTGGCGCGTGTCGAAGCACACGGTCATGGACCTCGACGAGTGGCCCTACCCCAAGCAGCCGCTCGTCCCGCTGGCGGAGACCGTCCACGAGCGCATGTCGGTCGAGATCTTCCGGGGCTGCACCCGAGGCTGCCGCTTCTGCCAGGCGGGCATGATCACGCGCCCGGTCCGCGAACGCTCCATCACGGGCATCGGCGAGATGGTCGACAAGGGCCTGAAGGCCACGGGCTTCGAAGAGGTGGGCCTCCTCTCCCTGTCCTCGGCGGACCACTCGGAGATCGGCGACATCGCCAAGGGCCTGGCGGACCGCTACGAGGACGACAAGATCGGCCTCTCGCTCCCCTCGACCCGCGTGGACGCGTTCAACATCGACCTGGCGAACGAGCTCACCCGCAACGGCCGCCGCTCGGGCCTGACCTTCGCCCCGGAGGGCGGCTCGGAACGCATCCGCAAGGTCATCAACAAGATGGTCTCGGAGGAGGACCTCATCCGCACGGTCGCCACCGCCTACGGCAACGGCTGGCGCCAGGTGAAGCTGTACTTCATGTGCGGCCTGCCGACCGAGACCGACGAGGACGTCCTCCAGATCGCCGACATGGCGACGCGCGTGATCCAGAAGGGCCGCGAGGTCTCCGGCTCCAACGACATTCGCTGCACGGTCTCGATCGGCGGCTTCGTCCCCAAGCCCCACACCCCCTTCCAGTGGGCGCCCCAGCTCTCCGCCGAGGAGACGGACGCGCGCCTGGAGAAGCTGAGGGACAAGATCCGCGGCGACAAGAAGTACGGCCGCTCGATCGGTTTCCGCTACCACGACGGCAAGCCGGGCATCGTCGAGGGCCTGCTGTCGCGCGGCGACCGCCGGATCGGCGCGGTGATCCGCGCGGTGTACGACGACGGCGGCCGCTTCGACGGCTGGCGCGAGCACTTCTCCTACGACCGCTGGATGGCGTGCGCGGAGAAGGCCCTGGCCCCCTACGGCGTGGACGTCGACTGGTACACCACCCGCGAGCGCACCTACGAGGAGGTCCTCCCCTGGGACCACCTCGACTCGGGCCTCGACAAGGACTGGCTCTGGGAGGACTGGCAGGACGCCCTCGACGAGACGGAGGTCGAGGACTGCCGGTGGACGCCTTGCTTCGACTGTGGGGTGTGTCCGCAGATGGACACCCACATCCAGATCGGCCCCACCGGGAAGAAGCTGCTGCCTCTGACGGTCAAGAACGCTGCGCCGGCGCCCGCGTCGAGTGGTCACGCTCACTGAGGTGAGCGAGGCGGTCGATCGGGTGTCGGAGGCGCTCGCGGGGGTCACCCGGGCGGACCGAACCGGACTGCCCGGGCATCGACACGGAAGACTGCGGCACCGGGGCCTCCTGACGTCGCTCGGTGATTCGACACCGACGAGCTGTTCAGAAGGCGCCGGTGTCGGTGGCATCCCAGGTCAAGGTGTCCGCGGACGGGTCGGCGCGGGTGATCGGGGTGCTGGTGGCGACCTGGCCGTCGGCGATCAAGGTGGTCGCCGAGGCCACGGTGCCCGGCAGCAGCGCCACCACGGCGGAGGTGAGGCCCACCAGGGCCGCGGTGAGGGGGCGGGGCAGGTGTCTCACCAGGGGAACTCCTTGGCGTCGTCGGCTTCGGACGGTAGGGACGGGGGCTGATGCAACACCACCGGCTGGGCCCGCGCGGGGTGCGCGGGCCCAGCCGGTGGCATGCGTGGTGCTGGAGGGGTACCGACTGTCTGGCACCCGCCTCCCGTGCCATGACCAGTTGGTGCGGATCGGGGCGCGGGTGCCGAGGGGGCCGGTGCCGGGGTCGGGGTAGAGGCAGGGGTTTCCGGCGGCGTTGGAGGGTGCCTCGACGGCGACGACGTCACCGTTGCCGCCGGCGCCGAAGTCGCCGCCGGCGAGTAACTGGCCCGGATCGGTTCAGACGCCGCCAGAGCCCGGGCCATAGAGCGCGGCGATCTCCTCGGACGTCGCCCATCGGCTGTAGGTGGGCGACTGGGGCCAGCCCTCGGGTGAGTCCTGCCATTCCTCCTGCCGTCCGTACGGCAGGACGTCGATCAGCGCGAAGGTGTGACTGAGCTGTTCGGTACCCCGACCGTTGGTGTGCCAGGTGCGATAGACGGTGTCGCCGTCGCGCAGGAACACGTTGACCGCGAATCCTCCGTCGGGAGGTGCGCCGACGTCGGCCCCGAATGAGCTGTTGGCAGTGGAGTACCAGGTCATCCGGTTGCCGACCCGCTGCTTGTAGGCGAGTGCCTCCTTGATCGGGCCCTGGGTGACGATGACGAATCGCGCGTCGTAGTCGTCCAGGAACTCCAGGCGGGTGTACTGCGAGGTGAACCCCGTGCAGCCCGGGCACTGCCATTCTTTGCCGGCGAACCACATGTGGTTGTAGACGATCAGTTGCCTCTTGCCTTCGAAGACGTCCGCCAGCCGTACGGGGCCGTCCTCGCCCTCGAGGGTGTAGTCGGGCATCTCGACCATCGGCAGGCGACGGCGCTCGGCGGCGATGGCGTCGAGCTCCCGCGTCGCGGCCTTCTCCCGGGCGCGCAGTGCCTGGAGCCGGCGCTCCCAGGTCGCGGCGTCGACGACGGGCGGTAGTGCGTGGCTGGTCATGGTCCCCTCACAGAGCTCGTGCCGGGCTTTCGCTTGTCCAGAGGTAGACCCCGTCGGGCTCGGGGACTCATCGGTCGCCGGCCGAATTTGCACCGGTACGCACCCGGTTCCGGGGCGGGGCCGGGGTTCCCCTGCGGGCGTTCTGCGTGGCTCACCGCCCGGGCGGGCGCGCCCGCGGTATGAGCGGGGACGCCCGCGGAGATCGGACCGTCTCCCGCTTCGGGTGGCTCGTACGTGTGATCTTTGGCGTCCCGCGCGACGGGTTTTCCCGAGCCGGCACCGGCGGGCATCCGGAGACGGGGGTGCCCGGCGGGAACGTTTGAGCCGCCGGACACGTAATCTAGGTAGGAGTAACACCGCTCTCACGAAGGACTGAACGACACTGGGCAAGCGACAGCCCGAAGGCCCGCCGCCCGCACCTGCGGTGCAGCGCATTCGACTGCGCTACACCAAGCGCGGCCGCCTTCGGTTCACCAGCCACCGTGACTTCCAGCGCGCCTTCGAGCGTGCGTTGCGCCGTGCCGAGGTGCCGATGGCGTACTCGGCGGGGTTCACGCCGCATCCGAAGGTGTCGTACGCCAATGCCGCACCCACCGGCACGGGCAGTGAGGCGGAGTACCTGGAGATCGCGCTCACCGAGGCGCGCGATCCGGAGCGGCTGCGTGTCCTCCTCGACGAGTCGTTGCCCGCCGGGCTCGACGTCCTGGAGGCGGTCGAGGCCCGCACGTCGGGGCTCGCCGACCGGCTGACGGCCTCCGTGTGGGAGCTGCGGCTGGACGGTGTGGACCCGGCGGAGGCGGAGCGCGCCGTCGCGGCCTTCAACGCGGCGGAGAGTGTCGAGGTCCAGCGCCTGACCAAGAACGGCATGCGCACCTTCGACGCCCGTCCCGCCGTCGCGAGCCTGGAGCGCGTGGATGCGCACAGTTCGCCGGCTGATAGGCCGAGCCACCAGCCCTGTGCGATACTGCGGCTGGTTGTTCGGCACGTGACGCCTGCCGTTCGACCCGACGACGTCCTGTCCGGTCTCCGCGCCGTGGCCGACCTGGCGCCGCCGGTCCCCGCAGCGGTGACCAGGCTGGCGCAGGGGCTGTTCGATGAAGAGACCGGCACGGTGACCGACCCGCTCGCGCCCGACCGCGAGGCAGCAGCGACCGAGCCGCATCCGGCCGCCGCCACTGCCGCCGCGACGGCGCCGGCGTAAGGAAGGTCCCGCGCAGGGACGTACGTCGTAGCGCCGCCCTCGTACTCGGGAGCCACCTGGGTCGGGCAGCGCACCGACCAGAAGACTTTCGCCAGGCCGTGCACAACAAGGAGTACGGAACCGGCGAGACAGGACACAGAGAGCTCCCGTGCGGCGCCCGCGCCCCGGACGGCGGCACCGCGCACAGCGCGAGCCGCGGACGTCAACGGCGATCCATGCCGGACCAGGCGCGGCGCCCGGGAGCCTGACGGGAGAAACGCCCGCATGCTCGAACCGATCGAACCCACCGAGGGTTCCGAGAACAACACCCCCAGCGACACCCTGCCGCCGCGCCGCCGGCGCCGCGTCGCCTCGCGCCCGGCGGGCCCGCCGAGCGCCGACGCCGTGACCGGCGAGGTCACGGTGCCCGATCCCGCTAACGGGGCTGGGCCGGCCATACCGGTGGAGGCGGAGCCCCCGACCGCTGGGACAGAAGAGATCGAGGAGACCGGGGTGGAGGCCGAGGCCGCCGCTTCCGGTGATGCCGAAGCCGATGCCGAGGCCGCCTCCGCCAAGGCGCCTGCTCCGGCTCGTGCGCGTCGTCGTGCCACGCGCCGCGTCTCGGCGCCCACCGGGTCGCCCGCGACCGCGGAGGCCGTGGAGGTCGTGGTGCCCGCCGGTGGTGACGGTGGCGAGGAGTCCCAGGCCCCGGAGGCCGAGGCCGAGCCGGTCGCCGCGGCGGTGTCCGCGCCGGCTCGTCCGCGTCGTCGTGCCACGCGTCGTGCGTCGGCGCCCACCGGGTCGCCCGCGACCTCGGAGGCCGTGGAGGTCGTCGTGCCCGCCGGTGGCGAGGAGCCCGAGACCCCCGTGGTCGAGGAGGAGCCGGTCGCCGCGGAGGCGCCCTGCTCCGGCTCGTCCGCGTCGCCGTGGCCA
>NZ_PQSR01000152.1 GCF_002920635.1 Streptomyces sp. Ru72
GCCGGAGCCGCCCCCGTCGCCGATCCCGAAACCGCCGGGCCCGGACCCCGTCCCCGAACCCGGAGAACCAGGGCCGCCCCTTTCGTAGACGACCCGCACGGAAAGCACGCCGGCCCGGCGCACGGGCGGAAACCCCGCGCACCGGGCCACTGTCGTGCCCGGCCACCGCCGGCACTCGGCCACCGGCGTACCCCGGCCACTGCCGCCCCCGACGCCGACGGACCGGCACGGGCACCGGCGACCCCGGAGCCGTCCGCCCTCGAAGCCCCCGGGTCACCCGACCTCCGAGCCGCCCGAGCCCTACGCTTCGACCTCGGAGCGGTCCCCGCCCCACAGCGTGTGGAACGATCCCGCGCGGTCCGTCCGCCGGTACGTGTGCGCGCCGAAGAAGTCGCGCTGCCCCTGGGTCAGCGCGGCCGGCAGCCGCTCCGCGCGCAGGGCGTCGTAGTAGGCGAGGGCCGCGGAGAAGCCCGGCGTCGGCACGCCCTGCCGGGTCGCGGCCACCAGGACCTCGCGCCAGTCGTCCTGCGCCGCGGCGATCTCCTGCGCGAACGTCTCGTCCGACAGCAGGCTCGGCAGGTCCGCCCGGGCGTCGTACGCCGCGCGGATGCGGTCCAGGAACGCCGCGCGGATGATGCAGCCGCCGCGCCAGATGGACGCCACCTCGCCGAGGTCGATGTTCCAGTCGTACTCCGCGCTGCCCGACGCGATCTCGTGGAAGCCCTGCGTGTACGACACGATCTTCGACGCGTACAGCGCCTGCTCCACCCGGTCCGCGAAGGCCGCCGCCTCGGACCCGCCGAGCGGCGACGCCTTCGGTCCGGCCAGGCCCCGCGACGCCTCGCGCAGCGCCGTGTGCCCGGACAGCGAGCGGGCGAAGACCGCCTCCGCGATGCCGGACACCGGCACGCCGAGGTCCAGCGCGATCTGCACCGTCCAGCGGCCGGTGCCCTTCTGCTCCGCCTGGTCCAGGACCACGTCCACGAACGGCTTGCCCGTCGCCGCGTCCACGTGGGAGAGCACCTCCGCCGTGATCTCGATCAGGTACGAGTCCAGGCGGCCGGTGTTCCAGGTGCGGAAGATCTCCGCGATCTCGGCGGGGGAGTAGCCGGCGACGTCGCGCAGCAGCTGGTACGCCTCGCCGATCAGCTGCATGTCGGCGTACTCGATGCCGTTGTGCACCATCTTCACGAAGTGCCCGGCGCCGTCCGGGCCGACGTGGGTCACGCACGGTGCGCCGTCCTTCGCCTTCGCGGAGATCCTCTCCAGCATCGGGCCCAGCGACTCGTACGACTCGGTCGAGCCGCCCGGCATGATGCTCGGCCCGTGCAGCGCCCCCTCCTCGCCTCCGGAGATGCCGGTGCCGACGAAGTGGATGCCCCGTTCCCGCAGTTCCTTCTCGCGGCGCCGGGTGTCCGCGAAGTGCGCGTTGCCGCCGTCGATGATCATGTCACCGGGCTCGAGCAGCGGCGCGAACTCCTGGATCACGGCGTCCGTCGGCCCGCCCGCCTTCACCATGATCATCAGTCGCCGTGGCCGCTCCAGCGCCGCCACGAAGTCCTCCGCGGACTCGGTCGCCACGAAGTCGCCCTCGTGGCCGAACTCCTTCACCAGCTCATGGGTCCGTGACACGGTCCGGTTGTGCAGGGCGACCGCATAGCCGTTGCGCGCGAAGTTCCGGGCGAGGTTGCGGCCCATGACCGCGAGACCCGTGACGCCGATCTGGGCTGCAGTGCTCATAACGGTTGGCTCCTAGAGGTCCTGGAATCGGCGGTGCCGGTTCGGTCCGGACGACATCATCGAAGGGTGGTGCCGCTCGTGCTGGTCAGTATCGCCCGGTGACCATCGTGACGCGCCGGTACACCCGCCGCACATCCGGAATCTCTTGTCGCACATCCTGGATCGCCCGCCGAGGATGAGGCGCCACGCGCAGCGCAGTTCCCGTCGGCAGCCGCAACCAGGCACGATTCCCGGCCAGTTGACGCGGCGGAGCGACCGATTCCCCGTCTTGTCATGGCCTGTTCGCGGCGTCTACTTTTGCCCCTCCTGACGCATGTCGAGGGGGCTCTCCATGGCCGTACGCGGCCGGCACCGCCGGTATCAGCCGACAAGGATCAACCGCGCCTCGCTCACCGTCACGGCGGGCGGCGCCGGCATGGCGCTCCCGCTCATCGGCACCGGCGTCGCGCACGCGGCCGACGCGGACACCTGGAGCAAGGTCGCCGCCTGCGAGTCCAGCGGCGACTGGGGCATCAACACCGGCAACGGCTATTACGGGGGACTGCAGTTCACGCAGTCGACCTGGGAGGCCTACGGGGGGACTGCGTACGCGCGGCGCGCGGACATGGCCACCAGGGACCAGCAGATCGCCGTGGCCGAGAGGGTCCTCAAGGGACAGGGGCCCGGCGCCTGGCCGGCGTGCTCCGTACGCGCGGGTCTGACCCGGGGCGGATCCGGCCCGGGCACATCGCAGGCCGCGCCGGCGACCGTCAAGCGTTCGGTTCGCGACGTGAAACCTCAGACCACGCCCCAGTCGCACGCGGGCACCACCGAGATGTACACCGTGGTGCACGGCGACACGCTCTCCGGCATCGCCGACTCCCACCACGTCCAGGGCGGCTGGCAGGGGCTGTACGCGGCCAACCGGACGACGGTCGGCGCGGACCCGGACCTCATCCTGCCCGGCCAGCGGCTGAACCTGCGGGCCAAGGCGGCCAAGGCGGCCAAGGCCCCGGCGCACCCGGAGGCGCCGCCGGAGCGAACCCGCAAGACGCCCGAGGCGACCCGCAAGACGCCCGAGGCGACCCGCAAGACGCCCGAGGCGACCCGCAAGACGCCCGAGCGGACTCACAGGACGTCGGAGGCAACCCGCAAGTCGACCCCGCGGAAGACGCCTTCACATCACAGCGCCACCACCCACTCGATGGTCGCCCCGGTGAACGCCGCGACGGGCACGCGCTACCACGCCGCGGGGTCGGCGTGGTCGAAGGGCTACCACACCGGCGTCGACTTCCCCGTGCCGACCGGCACCTCCGTGCGGGCGGTCGCGGCCGGGCAGGTGGTCGACGCCGGCTGGGGCGGCTCCTTCGGCTACCAGGTGGTCATCCGGCACGCCGACGGCCGCTACACGCAGTACGCCCATCTGTCGGCGATCTCCGTCAGGGACGGGCAGAGCGTGGTGGCCGGCCAGCGCATCGGCCGTTCCGGCTCCACGGGCAACAGCACGGGCCCGCATCTGCACTTCGAGGTGCGGACGGGGCCCGGGTTCGGCAGCGACATCGATCCGGTCGCCTATCTCCGCGCGGGTGGCGTCGCCGTCTGACACCGGTCACTCCGGTGCGGTCCGACGGAACCGGAGCGGTCAGGACCCGGCCCGGGCGCGATGCCGGTCCATGACGGGCGCAGGAATGACCACCGCGGTGTGCAGGGGGCCGTACGGGCGCGACGGCTCGCCGTGCGCGGCGGGGTCCCAGTCCTCGTACGCCGCTTGCCCCGCCATGCCTTGCTCGTCCAAGACGGTCCTCCGCACGGACATCGCGGGCTCCGGGACCGACCGCGCCTTCGGCCACGGCCGGCCCACGGCCTCCGTGACGGCCTCGCCGGCCGCAGTCGCTTGCCGCTCGCCGTCGATCCGCTCCGTGGTCAGCAGGATCAGTCCGCCGCCGGCGAGAACACCGCAGACCAGGGCGAGCACGGTGCCGGTGCTGCCGTAGCGGAAGCTCTCACCGAACAGGGTGATGCCCACCGCGGCCGCCGCCACCGGATTGACGACCGTCAGCGTGGCGAGCGGTGCCGCGAGGCCCGCGCCCCGGTAGGAGGCCTGCGACAGCAGCAGACCGGCCGTCGCGAAGACGCCTATCGCCGCCAGGCTCGGCAGGTCCGCCAGAAAGACCCCGCCGGTCCAATCCACCGCGACCGTCTTGGTGAACACCGACGACATGCCGAACGCGACGCCCGACGCCACCGCCAACAGCATGCTGCGCACCGCCGGATGCCGGTGCGTCGCCCGTCCCGCCACCATCAGCGCCATCACGCCACCGGCGGTGACCAGGGCCAGCGTCATCCGCTGGGCGCCGCCGAGGGAATGCGTGCCGGAGACCCCGACCAGGGACAGCAGGCCCGCGAGGCCCACGGTCGCCATGACGGCACCGCGCCAGGCGGCCGTCCCCGCCCGGCGACCCACGCACAGCGCCGCCATCGGCAGCGCGAACACGATGGTCAGCGCGCCCAGCGGCTGGACCAGGCTCAAGGGGCCGTAGGCGAGCGCCGCCACATGCAGCAGTCCGCCGAGACCGTTCAGCACGACCGCCGCCCACCAGGCCGGCCTGCGCAGCGGCGCGTAGGACCGGCCGGGCGCGGACACGGCGACCTGCTCCTGCACGATCGCCCCGCCCGCGTACGCGACGGCGGAGACGAGCGACAGGAGCACGGACAACGCGAGGGCGCTCATCAGCGACTCCTTCGCGTGGGGCCGGAGCGGGCGGCCCGGCGCGACGAACGGTCTTCTTCCATGGTCAACACCTTGCCGCCCGGGGCTGTTCCCCGTCGTCGTCCCTGAGCACCCATTGGGTCGTACTGCCGATGGAGTACGAGAGCGTTTCTCTCATCCCCAAGAGGGGTGCCGACGCGCAGGTCCCCTGGGGGGAAGCCCGGAGCCCGCAGCGCGCTTGGTAGTACTGATCTGGTGGACCTCGACCCCGACCTCTCGGCGCTCGGCGCGCTCGGCGGCTTCTTCGTTCTGCACACCGGAGCGCCGCCGCGCGGGACGTTGCCCACGTTGGCGCAGGCGTACGCGTCCGGGCCGCCCGAAGACGGCACGGATCCGCTGGCCGTGCGCATCCGCAAGGTCGCGCACAGCCTCCGGGCACCGGAGCTCCGGGTCGCCGCCTCCCTCGCCCACCAGGGCCTGGCGGCCCGGATCTGGTCCGTCGCGCTCGGCTGTGCCGTGCTGTACGGGCGGGTGCCCGACCTCGATCCCCGGCTGCTGCACTGGGACCCGGAGGGCGGCGTGCCCGACGACCTGTGGCTGGGCGAGGTGCGCCCGCTGCCCGTCGACTCGCTCGACACGGTCGTCCGTGCAGCGCACCTCGCGCCCCTCACGGACGCCCTCGGCGCGCGCCACGGCGTCTCCGCACGGCTGTTGTGGGGCAACGCGGCCTCCGCGCTCGCCGGTACCGTCCGCATGGTCGACCGCTGGGCGCGGGAGACCGGCCGTACGGACGTGGCGGAGCGGGCCCGCTCCCTCGCCGCGGGACTGTTCGCGCACCCCGGCCTGTCCGGCGCCCTGGACCCCGCCACCGGCCGCCGCCGCAGCTGCTGCCTCTACTACCGGCTGCCCGCGGGCGGACTGTGCGGCGACTGCTGCTTCGACCGCCCGCCGGGGCACGTGTGAACACGGGTGGTCTTCCGCAACGGCCGTATCTGGGTGACCATGTGGGAACCAGTCGCTGAGACAGGGGGTACCGGGTGCGTGTGGGACTGCTGACCCGCGAGTACCCGCCGGACGTGTACGGCGGTGCGGGCGTCCATGTCGAGTTCCTCGCCCGGGAGTTGCGCTCCCTCGTCGACCTGGACGTGCACTGCTGGGGTGAGGGCGGCGCGGGCGGCGTCATACGCCACCGGCCGTGGACCGGCCTCGACGCGGCCAACGACGCGCTGCGCACCTTCTCCGCGGACCTGGCCATGACCGCCGCCCTCCAGGGCCGCGAGCTGGTCCACTCCCACACCTGGTACGCCAACCTCGCCGGCCACCTCGCCAAGCTGCTGTACGGCATCCCGCACGTGATGACGGCGCACTCGCTGGAGCCGCTGCGCCCCTGGAAGGCCGAGCAGCTCGGCGGCGGATACGCGCTCTCCAGCTGGGCGGAGCGCACCGCGATCGAGGCCGCGGACGCGGTGATCGCCGTCTCCGGCGCCATGCGCGACGACATCCTCGCCTGCTACCCGGCCCTCGACCCGGCGCGGGTCCACGTCGTGCACAACGGGATCGACACCACCCTGTACCGGCCGGACCCAGGCACGGACGTCCTCGCCCGCACAGGCGTCGACCCGGACCGCCCCTACGTCCTGTTCGTGGGGCGGATCACCCGCCAGAAGGGCGTGCCCCATCTGCTGCGCGCGGTGCGGCACATCGACCCGGCGGCGCAGGTCGTCCTGTGCGCGGGCGCACCGGACACCCCCGAGATCGACCGCGAGTTCCGCGACCTGTTCGAGGAGCTCAGCAGGGACCGTGAGGGCGTGCACTGGATCCCCAAGATGCTGCCGCGCCCGGAAGTGATCCAGCTCCTGACCCATGCCACCGTGTTCGTCTGCCCGTCGGTGTACGAGCCGCTCGGCATCGTCAACCTGGAGGCCATGGCGTGCGGCACCGCCGTGGTGGCCTCGCGCACCGGCGGCATCCCGGAGGTGGTGGACGACGGCCGTACCGGCCTGCTGGTCGACGTGGACGACGGCTTCGAGGAGCACCTCGCGCGTGCCCTGGACGCCGTCCTCGCCGATCCGGTGGCCGCGCGGCGGATGGGCGAGGCCGGACGGGAGCGCGCGGCGGGGGAGTTCGGCTGGGACGCGGTGGCCCGGCGCACGGTCCGCCTGTACGAGGATGTCCTCAAACAGGGGTAGTAGTCAGCAAAGTGCAGCACAACCGGGCGTAGAGGGGCGGCGGCATGCGGCGCGGTGGACCTTCGGTGCTGGGAATCGTACTGGCCGGCGGGGAGGGCAAGCGGCTGATGCCGCTGACCGCCGACCGCGCGAAACCGGCCGTGACCTTCGGCGGGACCTACCGCCTCGTGGACTTCGTCCTGTCGAACCTCGTCAACGGCGACATCCTGCGCATCTGCGTGCTCACGCAGTACAAGTCGCACTCGCTGGACCGGCACATCACCACGACCTGGCGGATGTCCAGCCTGCTCGGCAACTACGTCACGCCGGTACCGGCCCAGCAGCGGCTCGGCCCGCGCTGGTACCTGGGCAGCGCGGACGCGATCCTGCAGTCGCTGAACCTGATCCACGACGAACAGCCGGAGTACGTGGCGGTCTTCGGCGCCGACCACGTCTACCGCATGGACCCGCGGCAGATGCTCGCGCAGCACATCGAGGGCGGGGCGGGCGTGACCGTCGCGGGCATACGGGTGCCGCGCGCGGAGTCCTCCTCCTTCGGCGTGATCACACCCGGCTCGGACGGTCAGACGGTCGAACGGTTCCTGGAGAAGCCCGCCGACCCGCCCGGTCTGCCGGACGACCCCGAGACCGTCTTCGCCTCCATGGGCAACTACATCTTCACCACCAAGGCGCTGATCGAGGCGTTGCAGCGGGACGCCGAGGACCAGAACTCGGTGCACGACATGGGCGGTTCGATCCTGCCCCAGCTCACCGAGCGCGGCGAGGCCCAGCTGTACGACTTCCAAGCCAACCACGTGCCCGGCGAGACCAATCGCGACCGGGGCTACTGGCGGGACGTGGGCACCCTGGACGCGTACTACGAGGCGCACATGGACCTGATCGCCGAGCGCCCGGCCTTCAACCTCTACAACCGCAGCTGGCCCATCTACACGCACTCGTACCAGCTGTCGCCGGCCCGCTTCAACTCGGGTGGCATCGCCAGCGAGTCGATCATCAGCGCCGGGTGCCTCATCCGGGGCCAGGTGACGCGGTCGGTGCTGTCCCCGGGCGTCCTGGTGGACCCGGGCGCCGTCGTGCAGGGCTCGGTCCTGCACGACAACGTCCACGTCGGCCGCGGCGCGATCGTGCGCGGAGCGGTCCTCGACAAGAACGTGGAGGTGCCCCCGGGGGCGACGATCGGCGTCAACCCGGAACGGGACGCGGAGCTGTACACGGTGTCGAAGGGCGGAGTGATCGCGCTGGGGAAGGGACAGCGGGTGTCGTAGGCCCGTGGGGCCGGGCCGCCGCCGGCTCCCGCGTCAGCGGAAGGCGGCGGCATTCTCCCGGGCCCAGTCGGCGAAGGGGCGGGGCGGGCGGCCCAGGACGCGTTCGGCGTCGGGGCTGACGCGTCGTTCGGCGGGGGTCGGCTCGCCCAGGATCGTCAGCGTGGTCTCGACCACCGGCTCGGGCATGAACCGCAGCATCTCCGCGCGGGCCTCGTCGCGGGTCTGCTCGGTGAACCGTACCGGTTCGCCGAGCGCGTCCCCGATCGCCGCGGCCCGTTGCCGGGGCGTGGTGGGCGACGGCCCGGTCAACTCGTAGACGCGGCCCTGGTGAGCGTCCTCGCGCAGGGCCGCCGCGGCGACCTCGGCGATGTCGCCCGGGTCGACGGTGGGCAGTCCGACATCAGCGAACGGTGCCGCGACGGCCCGCCGGGTACGGACCGCCTCGGCCCAGGCGAACGCATTGGAGTGGAAGCCGCCGGGTCGCAGGATCGTCCACTTCAGGCCCGACTCCCGTACGGCGTCCTCGATGGCGCGCGCGACGCCCCCGTGCGAGCCCGACTCCGGCCGGGTCGCGACCCCTTGCGACGAGAGCAGCACCACCCGTTCGACACCGCCGGCCTTGGCGACGTCCAGGATGTCCCGCGGGCTCAGCAGGTGCGCACTGGGGCCGCCGTTCTGCAGGAAGAGCGCGTCGGCGCCGTCGAACACGGGCCGGAGGCTCTCGGGGTCGGTCAGGTCCGCCGTCCGCCGTCTGACGCCCTCCGGCATGTCGGCCGCCGAGACCCCACGCGAGGTCGCGGTCACCTGCTCGCCGGCGGCCACCAGGATCCGCACGAGCGACCGGCCGACGTTGCCGGTCGCCCCCGTCACTACGAACATGGTCAACTCCCTGTTGTTCCAGAGTGGTTGTCGAGACACGGGGACGCTAACACCGTCGGTATAGTAGGTACCTACAGGAAAGTGGCTATCCCGGAGGGGTGCGCATGGCCGGCGAAGCGACCTGGGCGGCGTCCGCCGCCACCGACCCCGAACTCGCCTGTCCCATCGCCCCGGTCGTCGACATCGTGTTCAGCCGCTGGACCACCCCGATCCTGTGGACTCTCCACACCCACGGCCGTCAGCGCTTCGTCGAACTCCAGCGGCGCATCGACAGGATCACCCCCAAGGTGCTGACCCAGCGGCTGAGGCAACTCGAGCGCGACGGGCTGATCGTGCGCACGTACCACCCGGAGGTCCCCCCACGGGTCGAGTACGAGATCAGCGAACTCGGCCGCAGCCTCGCCCCGCTCTTCGCGCACCTCGCGGAATGGTCCGCCGAGCACCTGGACGAGGTCTCGCGGGCCCGGAACGAGTACGACACCGACCCGGCCAGGTAGCACCGCCGGGCGGCACGGGCGGGTGAACGGCCGCCGCTTGTGAAGAACCTCGGCGAGCACATCCTCGTTGCCCATCCCGTGGAGTCGCAGCTCTCCGGCATCGAGCGGCACGAGGCCCCTGTGCGGGACCGCCGCGCCTTCAGCGTGCCCTCCGGCCGGCGGACCGGCTCGAGCAGGCGGCTCCAGCTCCCCTACGACTCGTGCATGCCGACCGCGCTCCGCTCACCTGTGACCGCCGGGTTCTCGAGCCGGACGCCGCGTGCCTGCGGGTCGCGCACCAGGCGCTGATCGCGACGCGTCCCCGAACAACCCCGCCGGTTACCCGGGAAACTGACGCCCGGCCACCACCATGTGCTCGACCACATCGATCCTGGGAGGTCTTCCGAGATGAGACGCACCCGGCGCCTGCGCCTCGCCGCCGCGAGCACGGTGGTGGCCTCGACACTGTGCCTCCCACAGGCCGCGCATGCCGCAGAGCCCCGCGACGGCGGGCTCACCGGCCTGGTCAACCCCTTCATCGGCACACAGGACGAGGGCAACACCTTCCCCGGCGCCGCCGTGCCCTTCGGCATGGTGCAGTTCTCCCCGGACACCGGGCACAACACCGGCTACGACCACGCCCAGAACCGGATCCGCGGCTTCTCCCTCGTGCACCTCTCCGGCGTCGGCTGCGCCATCGGAGGAGACCTGCCGGTGCTGCCCACGACGGGTGACGTGACCGAGACGGACTACACCAAGTACGCGGCCACGTTCAGCCACGCGAACGAGCAGGCGAGCCCCGGCTACTACCGGGTCGGCCTCGACAGCGGCATCGAGGCGGAACTGACGGCGTCCCCGCGCACCGCCGTCCAGCGTTACGCCTTCCCGGCCACCGGCAAGGCGAACGTGCTGCTCAACGCGGGCCAGGCACTGCACAAGAACGTGTCCTCCAAGGTGGAGATCCTCGACGACCGCACCGTGCGCACCGAGATCACGGGCGCCGGCTTCTGCCGCTCCACCCGGCCGTACACGGTCTACACCGTCACCCGCTTCAACCGGCCGTTCACCGCCCACGGGACCTGGTACCAGGACTCGATCACCCCTGGGGCGACGAAGTCGGCGGGGCCCGGGCGCAACGGCGCCTACGTCACGTTCGACACCACCAAGAACCGCACCGTCGAGGCGACCACCGCACTGTCGTACGTCGACGCACACGGCGCCGACGTCAACCTCGCTACCACGTACGGCCGTTCGTTCGACACCGTGTGGACGGCCGCTCGCCGTGCCTGGGAGGACCGCCTCGACGACGTCCGGGTCCAGGGCGGTGACGCCACCCTGCGCACCACCTTCTACTCCTCGCTGTACCGGTCCTTCCTCGCGCCGAACATCGGCAGCGACGCCGACGGCCGCTACACCGGCTGGGACCAGAAGGTCCACCGCGCGCAGGGCTTCACGTACTTCCAGAACTGGTCGCTGTGGGACACCTACCGCACCCAGTCCCAGCTGCTGTCCCTGCTCGCGCCGCACGAGGCGCGCGACATCGCCGTCTCCCTGCTGACGGTCGACGAGCAGGGTGGCTGGCTGCCCAAGTGGGGCTACGGCGCGGTCGAGACGAACATCATGAGCGGCGACCCCGTCACCCCGTACCTGACCCACGCCTACCATCAGGGACTGCTCAAGGGGTACGAGGAGCGGGCGTACCGCGCGCTGAAGAAGAACGCCGACGGCGTGCCGTCCGCCGACACCATGTACACGGGCCGTGAGGCGAACCGCGAGTACGTCGCGCACGGCTTCGCGCCCTACATCAAGGGCCGCCCCTACACCAAGCCCGGCGACTCCGACTACCACCACGGCGGGTCGGTGACGCTGGAGTACGCGCTCGCCGACGCCATGCTCGCCCAGATGGCACGTGCCCTGGGGCACCCCGCGGACGCCGCCCGCTACGCCGCCCGGTCCCGCAACTACCGCACCCTCTTCGATTCCTCGACCGGCTTCTTCCGCGCCAGGGACGCCTCCGGGGCCTTCGCGGGGCCGGCCGACCCGGCCGAGAGCCAGGGCTTCCACGAGGGCACAGCCTGGCAGTACCAGTGGCTCGTGCCGCAGGACCTGCCCGGCATGGTCGGCCTCATCGGCGGCCGGCAGGCGGCCAACGACCGGCTCGACGCCTTCTTCGCCTACGACGAGCTGCTCAAGGACCCGGAGAGGACCGCGCGCGAGGTGTGGGTGCACGGAGCGTACGCCTACTACGGCGCGGCCACGTACAACCCGCAGAACGAGCCGGACCTGATCGCCCCCTACACGTACCTGTCGACCGGTCAGCCGTGGAAGACCACGGACGTCGTGCACGCGGCGCTGACGCTCTTCACCAACGGCCCGACCGGGATGACCGGCAACGACGACCTCGGCACGATGTCCGCCTGGAACGTGCTGTCGTCCATCGGCCTCTTCCCCGTGCAGCCCGGCTATCCCACCTGGGGTCTGACCACCCCGGTGTTCGACCGCGTCGACCTGGTGCTCGACCGGGCGTACTACCCGCGCGGCGGGCTGACCGTCGCCGCACCCGGCACGTCACAGCGCGACCGGTACGTCCAGAACGTGCGCATCGACGGAACGGCGTACGAACGCACGTACGTCACGACGGACGCGTTGCGCCGTCTGGGCACGCTGGAGTTCACGGTCGGCGCGCGGCCGTCCGGGTGGGGCACGGCACCGCAGGCCGCGCCGCCCCCGCTGAAATGACCGCTTCTGTCACATCAGTCCCGCCTCTCTCGGCGAGGCGGGACTTAATCCGCTGTTAACTGTACGTAGCCTGATCGTACTTGACCGTAATCGCCTGTCGGAGGTTGACTCGTGCTTCCCTCATCGTCGACGCGAGGCAAGCCATTGACTTCTGACCTGCTCGCACCACTCGACCTGGCGTTCTGGAACATCGAGTCCGCCCGGCACCCCATGCACCTCGGTGCCCTCGGCGTGTTCTCCTGCCACTCGCCGACCGCGGGCGCGCATGCCGCGGATCTGCTGGCGGCCCGCGCCGCCGCGGTCCCGGGACTGCGCATGCGGATCCGGGACGTCTGGCTGCCGGACGTCCGCCTGCCGCGCGACCTCGCCGCCGCGCGCCTCCCGCTCGCCCTGGGCGGTGCGACCCGGGAACCCGACCCCGACTTCGACCCCCTGCGCCATGTGCGGCTGCACGCGCCCACCGCCGACTTCCACGCCGAGGCCGGACGGCTCATGGAGCGCGCGCTGGTACGCGGCCGGCCGCCGTGGGAGGCGCATGTGCTGCCGGGGGAGGACGGCACCTCCTTCGCCGTGCTGTTCAAGTTCCACCACGCGCTCGCCGACGGGCTGCGCGCGCTGACCCTCGCGGCCGCCGTCATGGACCCGATGGACATGCCCGAACCCCGGCCGCGCCCGCCGGAGCCCGCCCGGGGCCTCCTGCCCGACGTGCGCAGGCTCCCGGGGCTGCTGCGCGGCACGCTCGCCGACGTGGGGCGCGCCCTCGACATCGGCACCTCCGTGGCCCTGTCCACCCTCGGCATGCGCTCCTCGTCGGCGCTCACCTCCGAGCCCAGCGGCACCCGCCGTACGGCCGGTGTCGCCATCGACCTCGACGATGTGCACCGGGTGCGCAAGTCGGCGGGCGGCACCGTCAACGACGTGCTGATCGCGGTCGTCGCGGGCGCCCTGCGGCGCTGGCTGGACGAGCGCGGCGACGGCAGCGCGGGTGTCGAGCCGCGGGCGCTCATTCCGGTGTCCAAGCGCCGCCCGCGCACCGCGCACCCACAGGGCAACCGGCTCTCCGGTTACCTGATACGGCTTCCGGTCGGTGATCCGGACCCGCTGGAGCGGCTGCGGACGGTGCGGACGGCCATGGACCGCAACAAGGACGCCGGACCCAACCGGGGCGCGGGCGCCGTCGCACTGCTCGCCGACCATGTGCCCGCGCTGGGGCACCGGCTGGGCGGGCCGCTGGTCAGCCAGGCCGCGCGGCTCTGGTTCGACATCCTGGTCACCAGCGTGCCGCTGCCCAGCCTCGGCCTGAGGCTCGGCGGCAACCCGCTCGCCGAGGTCTACCCGCTCGCCCCCCTGGCCCGCGGCCAGTCCCTGGCAGTGGCGATCTCGACGTACCGCGGTCGCGTCCACTACGGACTAGTCGCCGACGGCCGGGCGGTGCCGGACCTGGAACGCCTGGCCCGGGCGGTCCCCGACGAGGTCGAGACACTGCTGGCGGCCTGCCGCATCTGAACGGGGACGGACGCGCTGGTCCCGGCATCCAGAGGGGTGCCGGGCCCTGCGTCACCCGCGGTGACGCGGGGCCGGACCGTCGGCGCGGGACTTCTCACGCCCCCGCCGCTCCCGGCCCCCGGTCCACTCCCGAGGGCTGCGCCCGCGGCTCCACGCCGCCGGCTCAGGGGCCTCGTCCTCGAACTCCCTCGGGGTCTTCGAGCAGGCGGGGGCTCCCGGACGGGCTGAATTCGATCATCGCGGGTTTGGTGACCCGCCCCGCCGCTCCGTAAAATTCCCCGTTCGAAGGCGAGCGCGGTCGGAGCGCTGCGCGGGAGAGCGAGGAACGGCAGCGCGATGACGGTGACAGAGG
>NZ_PQSR01000153.1 GCF_002920635.1 Streptomyces sp. Ru72
GCCGAACGCCTACCGTGCCGACGAGCGGTCCGTGCTCGCCCACTACGAGGAGGTGGCGAAGGCCGGGCTGCCGGTGGTGGCGTACAACAATCCCGTCGACACCAAGGTCGACCTCGTCCCCGAGTTGCTCGCCAAGCTGCACGGCGAGGGGTTCGTCCACGCGGTCAAGGAGTTCTCGGGCGACCCCCGCCGCGCCTACCGCCTCGCTGAACTCGCCCCGGAGCTGGACCTGTTGATCGGTGCCGACGACGTCCTGCTGGAGCTCGCGGTCGCCGGCGCCAAGGGGTGGGTGGCCGGATACCCCAACGCCCTCCCCCGCGCCTCGGTGCAGTTGTACCGTGCTGCGGTCGCGGGCGACCTCGACACCGCGCTGCCGTTGTACCGGCAGTTGCACCCGCTGCTGCGCTGGGACTCCCGCGTGGAGTTCGTGCAGGCGATCAAGCTGTCGATGGACGTCGTCGGCCGGTACGGCGGTCCCGTGCGCCCGCCGCGCATGCCGCTGTCGGCGGAGCAGGAGGCCGCCGTGCGCGCCGCCACGGAGAAGGCCGTCGCGGCAGGGCTCGCGTAGAGGGGGAGGCCGGTCATGCGCAGCAAACTCGTCCTGCACGCCGTCGACTCCCACACCGAGGGCATGCCCACCCGGGTGATCACCGGCGGTGTCGGCACCATCCCCGGCGCGACCATGAACGAGCGGCGCCTGTGGTTCCGTGAACACCGCGACGACGTCAAGCAGTTGCTGATGAACGAGCCGCGCGGGCACGCGGCGATGAGCGGCGCGATCCTCCAGCCGCCCACCCGTCCCGACTGCGACTGGGGCGTCGTCTACATCGAGGTCTCCGGCTATCTGCCGATGTGCGGACACGGCACGATCGGGGTGGCGACCGTTCTGGTCGAGACGGGCATGGTGGAGGTCGTCGAGCCGGTGACCACCATCCGGCTGGACACCCCGGCGGGTCTCGTCGTCGCCGAGGTCGCGGTCGAGGGCGGCGCGGCAAGGGCCGTCACCCTCAGGAACGTGCCGTCCTTCTGCGTGGGCCTCGACCGCAAGGCCACCCTGCCCGACGGGCGCACGGTGACCTACGACCTCGCGTACGGGGGCAACTTCTACGCGATCCTGCCGTTGGCGGAGTTCGGGCTGCCGTTCGACCGAGCCCGCAAGGACGACATCCTCGCGGCCGGGCTCGCGCTGATGGAGGCGATCAACGCCGAGGAGGAGCCCGTCCACCCCGAGGACCCGACGATCCGCGGCTGCCACCACGTCCACCTGTACGCGCCGGGAGCAACCGCCCGGCTGTCCCGGCACGCGATGGTCATCCACCCGGGCTGGTTCGACCGCTCCCCGTGCGGTACGGGTACCAGCGCGCGCATGGCCCAGCTGCACGCGCGCCGCGAACTTCCCCTGCACACCGAGTTCGTGAACGAGTCCTTCATCGGGACGCGGTTCGCGGGGCGCCTGCTCGGGACCACGGAGGTCGCCGGCCGCCCCGCGGTGCTGCCCAGCTTCACCGGGCGGGCGTGGGTGACCGGCACGGCACAGTACCTTCTGGACCCGGAGGACCCGTTCCCGGCGGGGTTCGTGCTGTAGTCGCCTGCCGCGGGCGCCCGGTACGGGAACGCCGGAGCACTGGAACACTGGTGCCGCGTGACATTGCACCCTTCGAGGAGACAGAAACACCATGGCCGCCCCGCGCCCCAGCTCGCCCTCCCCCGCTCCCGCCCTGCCCACGCTCGGCGGCAAGAAGAGCAGTTACCGCGAGCGGGTCGCCGACGCCCTGCGGGCCGCGCTGATCGCGGGCGAACTGCGCCCCGGCGAGGTGTACTCCGCGCCGACGCTCGCCGCCCGCTTCGGCGTCTCGGCGACCCCGGTGCGCGAGGCCATGCTCGACCTGGTCAAGGAGGGCCTGGTCGACACCGTCCCCAACAAGGGCTTCCGCGTCACGGAGGTGTCCGAGAAGCAGCTCGACGAATACACCCACATCCGCTCCCTCATCGAGATCCCGACCACCGTGGCGCTGGCCCGGACGGCCGACGGCGTCTCGCTGGAGGCCCTGCGTCCGGCCGCCCGGGAGATCGTCACCGCCGCGGCGGCCGGGGACCTCATCGCCTACGTCGAGGCCGACACCCGCTTCCATCTCGGCCTGCTGGCCCTCGCCGGCAACGCGCACCTCGTCGAGGTGGTCGGTGACCTGCGCAAGCGGTCGCGTCTGTACGGGCTGACCGCGCTCGTCGAGGCCGGCCGGCTGCTCGCCTCCGCCCAGGAGCACCTCGAACTCCTCGATGCCCTGCTCGAACGGGACGAGGACGCCGTACGGGCGGTGATGACCCGTCACATCGGCCATGTCCGCGGGCTGTGGTCGGCCCACGGCCGAGACTGTGACCGAGCGCGCGACTGACCACGCCCCCGTGATCGGCGTAGGCGGTACCGGGGGCCGAGGACGAGGTGGCCGCCCGCGTGGGCGTAGGCGGCGAGCCAGTCGATCGTCTCGTCGTGGGTGAGGTACAGAGCGGGGACCACGAGCATCGGGTGGCGTCGCGCGGCCGCCTCGGGCGGCATGCCCGGCCGTTCGCCGCGCAGGTCGTGCAGTTGGCGGGCGTGGACGATCCGCACCTGACGGCGCGCGTCGAAGGCGCCGCGGTAGCAGGGGTCGAAGATGCGGTGGTAGGCGACGGGTCGGGTTCGCCGTCGGCGGTGGCGAGGGGTGGGTGCCTCTGGATCAGCCACTTGCCGGGCGTCGAGTAGACGATCGTGATGTCGGCGCCCGGCTCGATCCCGGCCCCGAGCGGACCGGCCTTGTCGAAATCGGCTCCCAGCCGCGCCACTTCCGCATACGTGCGGCCGGGTCGCCCGCTGTGCGGCAGGACACCGCCCCAGTACGTCTCGGCGCCGAAGCGCAGGGTCTGCCACTGCCAGTACTCGATCATCCGCGCGCCGCGCGTCACGTGTGCCCACGCGGCCTGCCGCCACTGGCCGTCGTAGGCGGGCCGGTTGTCCCAGGCGAAGCCGATCGGGCCCGCGTTGGTCTCGGTGACCAGGAACGGCTCCTGGCGTGAGGAGAACATCCAGTCGGCGGTCTGGTACATCGCCCACACGCCGGTGGTCTTGCAGATCTGCTCGTGGTCGTCGGATGTCGGGTCGGGCAGCAGCAGCCCGTCCTGCATGTCGTGGTACGGGTTGCCGGAGGCGATGTCGAGCGGGTCGGTCAGCTCGTCGTCCTCGACTCCTCGGCGGGTGCAGGAGATGCCGGTGGTGACGAACTGGCCGGGGCGGGCGTACTCGCCTGGCAACCGCGTGGCCGACCTGCTCCGGACCGCCGTCGCGCGCAATCCCGGGCCGGGTGCACCGCCACACGGCCAGTGGTGCACGGGCGCCGGCCGCGACTCACGCGGACCACTCCGACGCCTACGGGATCCCCCGAGCAGGGTTGCTCCAGGACCGGGTGGACGCCGACGGACTGAGCTTGCCCGGACCGACACACGGCGGATCGCCGCGTGGACGGTCCGCGACCACGCCTGCCGCGTCCACGGACTGCCCCGCTGAAATTCACCGCTGCCGGGCATCACTGATATGGGGCACTGCTACGGGGTCAGGTGCCGCAATCCGTTCTCCAGCAGCGCGAACGCGTGTTCGGCGTCAGCCACCGCGCCCGCATAGCGCTCGTCGGCCGGCTCCCCGTACGCCAGGCGTTCGGCGTTGTCCTGGGCCAGCGCCCAGTGGACCGCGACGATCTGGACGGCAGCCAGCCGCGCCGTGAGTTCCGGGGTCTCCGCCGTCTCCCGCAATGCCTCAGCGAGTGCGCGTTCGGCGCCGGTCTTGAACCGTTCCATCCGGGCCACCAGCGAGGGCGCGTCCAGGATCATCCGGAGGAGCCTGCGCACCTCGGGATGGTCGTTGAGCCCGGTGAACGGGTCCCGCTCGCGCAGCCCCCTGAGGAAATTCTCGCGCACTGCGGTCAGCGGGCCGGTGCCGGGCCGGCGGGCCCGTACGACGCGGGCGATCTCGGTCTCGTGGTCGGCGAGACGGTGCACCACGAGGTCCTCCTTCGCCGGGAAGTAGGCGAAGAGCGTGCGTTTGGACACCTCGGCGACCTCGGCCACCTGGGCCACCGAGACCTGATTGAAGCCGTGCTCGAGGAACAGCGTGATCGCCGCCTCGGAGATCGCCGCGCGGGTCCGCTGCTTCTTCCGTTCCCGTAGTCCTGGCTTGTCGTCCACGACGCCCACGGTAGCAGAATTCTGCACTCAGAGGATATCTGCACCTGGTATACATATAGCCCGAGACGAGAGAACGAGGGCGAGTGACGGTGTTGACGGAGCGCACGACCGAGGTCGTCATCGCGGGCGCCGGCCCGACCGGGCTGATGCTGGCCTACGAACTGGCTCTTGCCGGGGTCGAGACGCTGGTGCTGGAGAAGCTGCACCAGCGCATCCAGCAGGTGAAAGGCGGCGCGATCCAGCCCCGGACCGCTGAGTTGCTGGAGTCGCGGGGGCTTCTGGAGCCTCTGCTGAAGCGGGCCATGCCGCGCAATCCGGTGGGTGGGCGTTTCGCGCTCCTGCCCGTGCCCTTGGACGGCACCCCGTGGCGCACCAGGCATCCCCTCCCGATCGCCATCCCTCAGTGGGAGATCGAGGAAGTGCTCGAAGAGCGGGCGACCGCCGCCGGCGCGCGGGTCGTGCGCGGCACTGCCGTGACAGGGGTCGAGTCGGACGACGACGGTGTGGTCGTGACGGCGGGCGATGTGCAGGTGCGGGCCCGATACCTGGCGGCGTGCGACGGCGCCCACAGCACCGTGCGGAAACTGCTCGGGCTACCGTTTCCGGGCAGGCCGGGGACGCAGCAGGCCGTGTTGGCCGACATCCGCCTGTCCACCGCGTCGTCGCTGGTGCCGCAGCAGATGGAGCCCATGGCCGGCCTCACCCGCCAGGCGGGCGGCTACTGGGCCATGCTGGTCCCTCTCGGTGGCGATCGGTACCGACTCACCTTCGGGCGCGGGGACCGGGCGGACGCCCCCCGCGACACCGCCGTCACCCTGGAGGAGATCGCCACCGCGCTGCATGCCGTGTACGGGGATGAGACCACCCTCGGTGCCGTGGAGAACGCATCCCGGTTCGGCGACGCCGCTCGGCAACTGGAGCACTACCGCGCAGGCCCGGTCCTGTTCGCGGGCGACGCCGCCCACATCCACCCGCCGCTAGGCGGCCAGGGCCTGAACCTCGGCATACAGGACGCGTTCAACCTCGGTTGGAAACTGGCCGCGGCCGTCCAGGACCGGGCGCCGAGCGGCCTCCTGGACAGCTACCACACCGAACGGCATCCGGTCGGGGCCCAGGTCCTGCACCACACGTCGGCGCAGCGGGTGCTGGCAGATCCGAACCCGAGCGAGGACGTGGCCGCACTGCGTGACATCTTCATCGACCTGCTGCGCCTGCCCGACACCAACCGCCACATCACGGGACTGATATCCGGCCTCTCACTGCGCTACGAGCTGCCCGGCAAGCATCCGCTCACCGGACAGCGGATGCCGGACGCCGACCTGGTCACCGAGGCCGGCTCCACCCGGCTGTCCACGCTGTTCGGCTCGGGGCACGCCGTCCTGCTCGATCTGGCCGGAGCCGTCCCGGTCGACTTCCCGCTTCCGCCACGGGTCGACCTCGTCCGCGCCACCTGCACCGACGACCTGGGCGCCGCCGCCCTGCTCATCCGCCCCGACGGCTACGTGTGCTGGGCCGCGGACAGCTCCGCGGCCGGCGACGATTCGCTGCTCACCGCCATCACCGGCCACTTCGCGAAGGCGCACTGAGCCGGGCGCACACCCCGGCCTGAGCGCACTCGCCCTTACGCGGAGCCGTCCAGAGCCGGGGTCTGCCGGCGGCGCACAGCGAGGGCCGCGATGTCGTCGTCGAGCCGTCCGCCGCTGTAGTGGAGCAGGTCCTGATGGAGCCGGTCCAGCAGCTGGCGGGGTGGCGTCGGGCCGTGCTGCCGCATCCACTCCGGCAACGGGAAGAACGTGCCGGTGCGATCCCGGGTCTCCGTGACGCCGTCGGTGTAGAGCAGCATCTGGTCACCTGAGCCGAAGGCGATGGTGTCGACGTAGTAGTGGTTGCCGAGGAGCGTCGCGAGGTTGAGGGGTGGCGAGGGGAGACTGGGTTCGACGATGTGGATCTCCCCGTGCCGCACCAGCACCGGTGGCGGGTGCCCGCAGTTGAGGATTCTGGCGTGCCCGCTGTCGTGACGGATCTCGGCGATGAGAGCGGTGGCGAAGTGCTCCGGCCGGTCCTGGGAGGGGGTAGCGGCGCTGTACCGGGCCAGACTGATCTCCAGGCGATGGATGATCCCCATCAGGTCGGGCTGGTCGTACGCGTTCTCCCGGAAGCAGTTGATCACCGCGGAGGCCGCGCCCACCGCCGACAGCCCCTTGCCCCGCACGTCGCCGATGAGCAGCCGGACCCCGTACGGCGTGTCGACCGCCTCGTAGAAGTCGCCTCCGATCCGCGCCTGCTCCTGGGCAGCCAGATACAGCGACTCGATATCGACGTGCTGGATGCGGTGCGGCAGCGGGCGCAGCAGCACCTTCTGGGCCGCGTCGGCGACGAGCCGGATCTGGAAGAGCGCCTCTTCCCGCTGAAGTCTGAGGTGGCTCGCATACGCGGCCGCCAACGTGACCGCGACGATCGCGGCAGCCGTGTACGGCGTCCCCAGATCGGAGTAGACGAAGCTGAGCCCGATCATCACCAGCAGGCAGAACGCCCCCAGCAGGACCGTCGGGAGCACGGGCCACATCGCGGCGGCGAGCGCCGGCGCCGCGGGCAGGAGGCGGCTGAAGGCGATCTGCCTCGGAGTGGCGAACGCCAGACTGGCGACGAGGACGGTGAGGATCACCGGTGACAGCAGTACGGTGTCCCGCCGGCCACCGTACGGAGGGCGGCGGCGCCGAAACCGTCCTGACCTGATCACAAAGTGCATCCTATCGGGGCGAAGCAGACATCGAGCCGCGTTGGGCACGCGGTCGATCAGCCGCATCGCATCCTGTGCCGCGGCCCGCGGCGCCCGTCCGGTGAACGGCCCCTGTGCCCGTCGTCCGGCGCTCCGCCCGCCTTCGGGACGACGCCCCGCCGCCGGGCATTCCATACGCTCGGCGTGTCGTCGAAGTGACGCGCTGCAAGCCGGGCCGGCGACCAACCCGGGCACAGAAGGCGACCGCGCCGACGCTCGGGCTTGATTCCTTCGCGCACCGCTGCCAGGCTCCGAACCCGGGCCGGATGTGGATCTCGGGGACCGTGCGGCTTTTGCCCTCGGCCCCCTCGACCGCCTCGGGCCCCGGACGAACAGGACCCGACAGCGACTCAGTGAGTGACCGTGACGACCGACAACGACGAGTGGACTCCACAACGTTCCGCGGCCCGGATGCGGACGACTCCCTCGCCGGCGCCGACGGTCGTCGGGCAGTTCCGGCCGCACGCGGCCGTATGGACGGCCGTGGCGGGCATCGCACTGTTCGCGCTGGTCGGCGCGAGCGCGCCGAACCACAACACGCTCAGGGCGCCGATCACCTGGCTGCGGTTGCCCGCCATGCCCGGCGCCGTGTCCGCGGCGGTCACCTACGCGGCCATCGTACTGTCGTGCCTGGGGACGCTCGGCCTTCTCCGCGCGCACGGGCGGGGCTGGAGACCGCACCCACGGATCCTGTTCGGCGCCGGCGCACTCGCCGTGCTCGTCGTCGCCAACCTCACCCCGGTCGGCTCCTCCGACATGGCCAGTTACGCCGCGTACGGCCGAATCGCCGCGCTCGGCGCTGATCCGTACGTGACGACCCCCGCCCAACTGGGCGGGACGTACGCCCATCTGGTGAGCGAGGGGTGGCGGTACACCCCGTCCGTGTACGGGCCGGTCGCAACGTGGTGGCAGGCCGCTGGGGCGTTCGTCGGCGGTGACCGGCCGTGGCTGACGATATGGGCGCTGATGCTCGCCAACGCAGCCGCGTTCCTGGGCACCGGCTATCTGCTGATCCGGACGGCCGACGATCCGGTCCGGGCCGCACTGCTGTGGATCGCCAACCCGCTCCTGATCGGCGTGCTGGTGGCGGGCGGGCACCTGGACACCATCATCGCGTGCCTGACCGTCTGCGCGATCCACTTCGTCCGCAGGGCCACCCGATGGCACCACGACCTGATCGTCGGGGGGCTGGTCGGCCTGGCCTGCGGTGTCAAGATAAGTGCCGCCCTGCTCGGCGTCGGCCTGGCCTGGCCGTTACTGCGTGCAGGCGCCTGGCGGCAGGCCGCCCGGCTGACGTTCGCGGCCACGCTGACGCTCGCCCTCCTCTACAGCGCGTACGGTGTGCACGCCCTCGCCCCGCTCTCCGACGCCTCCCAACTGGTCTCCACACCGTCGTTGTGGGCCGTGTTCGAGAAGTTCGGCGCCTGGTTGCTGGGCCCTCGTGGGGCCGCGACCGCCACCGGTGTCCTGTGGCCCGTCGTGATGCTCGCGCTGGCCTGGGCACTGCACCGCCGCGTCCCGGCGGACGCTCCCGCCGTTGCCGCCCTGCCCTTCGCGCTCACCTTCGCCTGGGTGCTCGCGGCACCGTGGACCATGCCCTGGTACACGGCTGTCGCCTGGGCATCGGCGGCCTTGTTCCGCCAAGGCCGCCTCACCCGGTACCTCGTCGTGACCACGGCGCTCCTGGCCCTGTCCCACAACAGCGGCGGTCACGGCTGGACCCTGTGAGCCGGTGGGCTGTCGCGCACCGCCCCCGACGCGGGAGTCCGCCTCAGGGTGCCGCTGCGACCGTCAGTCGCCGCCCCGTTCCGGTCCTGCCGGTACGGGACGGGGCGGGTTCCGCGAGGGACGGAACCTCTTCCGGAGCCCGGCATCCCTCGCCTCGGTCACCCACGCGGCCACCTGCTGGAGCACATCCCCACCGCGGTCCAGCAACGGTTCGTCCGTCCCGGGGCCGCGGCGGAGCACTGAACGGGTCCCCCGATGCGCCTACGTGATCATCGGGCGCCGGTGGAACCGGGCGTGAACGTCACGGGCAGGCGCTCGGGGCCGCGCAGGCCGCCCGGCCGCCACCGAAGCTCGCCTGGCGGCACGGCCAGGGCAAGACCGGGAAGGCGGCGCAGGGCGGTTCCGATGGCGATCTGGCCCTCCAACCGTGCGAGCGGGGCGCCCAGGCAGTAGTGGATGCCGTGTCCGAACGCGAGGTGGGCGTTGTCGCGACGGGTGATGTCCAGGCGATCGGCGTCCGGGAACCGCGCCGGATCGCGGTCGGCGATGGCGGAGGCCACCAGCACGGTGGCGCCGCGGGGGATCGTCACGCCCGCGATCTCGACGTCCTCCCGAGCGAAACGGGCGATGCCGGGGTTGACCGGTCCGTCGTAGCGCAGGAACTCCTCGATCGCGTCCGGCAGCAGCGCCGGATCGTCCCGCAGCAGTTGAAGCTGGTCCGGGTGGGCGAGCAGTGCGGCGATGCCGCCGCCGATGAGGTTGACCGTGGTGATGTATCCGGCCACCAGCAGCAGGAACGCCATGGCGATCAGCTCGTCCTCGTCCAGCCGCTGCTCCTCGTCACGCGCGGTGATCAGAGCGCTGAGCAGGTCGTCCTCGGCGCTCGCACGCTTGGCCTCCAGAAGCTTGGTCAGGTACGCGCGCATCTGCTGCCAGGCTCCGTCGACCACGGCAGGGTCCGGCGGCTCGGGCCCCCGGAGGATCATGTCGTCGGTCCACCGCTGGAAGTCGTAGCGGTGCGTCGTGGGCACGCCCAGCAGTTCGCTGATCACGGTGACGGGAAGCGGCAGCGCGAAGTCGGCGACGAGGTCCGCGTGGCCTTGCCGCACGATCGCGTCGAGCAACGCGTCGGTGATGGCCTGGACGCGGGGCCGCAGCTCGGCCACCCGGCGCGCGGTGAACGCCTTCGAGACCAGCCGGCGCAGGCGGGTGTGGTCGGGCGGGTCCGCCCGGAGCATGTTGCGCAGCATGGACTCGCGCTCCGTCGCGGGCAGCTGCTGCAGGAGCCGGGGGTCCGACGCGTCGCGGACGTCGCTGCTCAGCCGCGGGTCGGAGAGCGCGGCGAGGCCGTCCTCGTAGCGCGTGACCAGCCAGGCTTCCAGGCCGCCGGCGATGACCGCGCGCCGCACCGGGCCCTGCTCACGCAGCTGCCGGTAGAACGGGAACGGGTTTGCCACGAAGGCCGGGTCGGCATAGGGAAGGAGGATCGGCTGCTCGCTCATCGTGGTCTCCCGAAGTGCGTCGAAGTGCTTCACAGAACGGCTGGGGTGGCCACGGACTGTGTGGCGGGTTCGGCAGGCTTTGAAGATATATGTCCCAGTATGGTGAGGTTGCGTTCACGCCGAAGAGGGGACGTGATGGAGCGGACCACGTGCTGTGTGGTGGGCGGCGGCCCCGCCGGAATGGTCCTCGCCCTGCTGCTGGCCCGGTCCGGCGTGGAGGTCGCCGTCCTGGAGAAGCACGGCGACTTCCTGCGCGACTTCCGCGGCGACACCGTGCATCCCTCGACCCTGGCCCTGCTGGACGAGCTGGGGCTCGCCGAGCGGTTCGCCCGTCTGCCGCAACGGCGGGTGACGACCGTTCAGTTGCCGATCGGCCGGGACCGTTCACTGGTCACCGTCGGAGACATCGGCGCGCTGAGGGGTCCGTACAACTACATCGCCATGGTGCCGCAGTGGGACCTGCTCGACCTCCTGGCGGACGAGGCCCGACGGGAGCCGTCCTTCTCCCTGCGGATGAACACCGAGGTGACGTCCTTCCTGGTGGAGCGCGGAAGGGTCACGGGGGTGCGATACCGCACGTCCGACGGCCGTATCGGTGAACTGCGGGCCACCCTCACCGTCGCCTGCGACGGCCGGGGCTCGCCGGCCAGGGAACTGCCCGAACTGCGGCTGCGGCAGTTCCCCTGCCCCATGGACGCCTGGTGGTTCCGGCTGCCGCGGGAGCAGGACGACCCGCACGGGCTCGTGGGAGGCGTCGGCGACCGGTTTCTCGCGGCCATGATCGACCGTGGGGAGTACTGGCAGTGCGCCGTGCTGATTCCCAAGGGATCCGATGGCCGGCGCCGTGCGGCCGGCCTGGAGCGGTTCACGGCCGACTTCACGGCCGCCGTCCCCTGGCTCGCCGACCGTGTGCACACGTTGCGGTCATGGGACCAGGTGAAGCTGCTCGACGTACGCCTGGACCGCCTCAGGCGCTGGCACCGCCCGGGCCTGCTGTGCATCGGCGACGCGGCGCACGCGATGTCGCCGGTCTTCGGCATCGGCATCAACCTGGCCGTGGAGGACGCCGTGGCCGCCGCGCGGCACCTCGTCGAGCCACTGCGCGCGGGCACGGTGGGCCTGCGCGACGTACGCGCCGTGCAGCGCCGCCGCCTGCCCACCACGGCCGCGACCCAGGCGTTGCAGCGGACCGCCCATGCCCGGGTCGTCGAACCGCTGCTGGCGGGCCGTCCGCCCTTCGGCAACCCGGGGCGGGCACAGCGCATGGCCGACCTGCTCACCACCTCGCGGTGGCTGAAACGGGTGCCGGCGTACTTCCTCGCCTACGGCGCCGTACGCGAGCGGCCGCCTGCGGCGGCGGTTCGCTGAGGGACGGTCCGCCGGTCGGCGTAGGTGGTGCAGGTCCACAGCTCGATCGGTGTGCCGTTGGCCCAGGTCTCCGGGTGCGTCGACCGGTGAACCGAGACGCATTCGGTCACGGAGGCGGCCTGCGCGGGCGCACCGGTGGGGGGTCCGCCGCCGTCCGCGCACTGCGCATACGCCTGCGAGGCGTCCAGGAATGTCAGATGGTGTGAGTTTTCGTTGGAGCACGACAGAGGACGCCATGAACCCGGTCAACGCTTGGACCGAGATCCACCTTGAAGCGGAGACCGTTGACACATCCCATCAATCCTCCCCCATGAACGAGCACGCGATTTCGGCCATTCATCGAATGTCCCTGAAACACAAAGAAACTTGGTCACACCTCTGGACAATCACCCTCTCGTTCGCCGTTAATCCATCCGATGTCTTCAGGTGTGCGCAGGGAAGCAGGGACCCGTCGTGTGGTCGGCCCCGGTCGACCGAGCTCCACCGTCGACTGCCCCGAGGTCACCCGTGCCATTGCGCGCCGACCAGAAGCGAACAGGAGGAACCACGTTGCCCGGACCCCTCTCACGCCGTTCGGTTATCACCGGCATGGCGGCCATGACGGCGGCCGCCGCAGTGGGAACCGTCGCGGTGGGGACGCCCGCGTACGCCGCGACGGCCGCTCCGCTGCCGCTCCCTCCCCTGCGGATCCCGCAGACCGACATGGGCGTCCAGCAACAGCCCGACTCCAAGATCCAGTGGCTGCAGGACGCCAAGCTGGGCATGTTCATCCACTGGGGGGTGTACTCCGGGCCGGCCAAGGGCGAATGGTGGATGCACAATGCGCCCATCACGCCGGCGGACTACCAGAAGTACGTCACCGACGCCACCAGCGAGCAGTTCACCGCGGATGCCTACGACCCGGCGGCCTGGGCGCAGTTGGCGAAGGACTTCGGAGCGAAGTACGTGACCCTGACGACACGTCACCACGACGGTTACGCACTGTGGCCGCTGAACCACCCGGGCAGCTGGAACTCCGGACAGGCCCCGTTGAACCGGGACTTCGTGAAGGACTACGTCGCGGCGGTGCGGACGGCCGGGCTGAAGGTGGGCCTGTACTACTCGCCGATCGACTGGCGCTACCCCGGCTACTACGACGTGTACGGCACCAACTGCGCGCCCAGCCCCTGGAACTACACCACCGATCCCGCGCACAAGGAGAACGCGCGGATCATGAAGACCGAGGTGTACGAGTCCATCAAGGAACTGGTCACCCAGTACGGCGTCATCGACGACCTGTGGTGGGACGGCGGCTGGATCGCGGAACAGGGCACCGACGCCGACGGCGCGTTCTTCTGGGAACCCGGCCAGTACCGCGATCCGAACAACCAGTGGCCGGTGGACTCCGCCTACGGCGAGACAGACGCGGCCGGCAAGCCACTCGGACTGATGGGCATGGTGCGCAAGCACCAGCCCGACATCGTCGCCACCTCGCGCTCCGGCTGGATGGGCGACTACGCCAGCGACGAGGGCGGCTCCGTCCCCTCCGGAGCCGTCCGCACCGGCAAGCTCGTCGAGAAGGTCTTCACGGTAGGCAGCAGTTGGGGCTACAACTCCGACGGCAAGGTGATGAGCTACAGCACCGCGATGAACATCCTGGTCAACTGCTGGGTGCGGAACATGACCGCGATGGTCAACGTCGGCCCGGACCGCCACGGCACCGTGCCCTCCGGCCAGGCGAGCCTCTTGCGGCAGATCGGCACCTTCATGGCCGCCTGCGGCCAGTCGATCTACGGGACCCGCGGCGGCCCGTGGAATCCGGTCGACGGCCAGTACGGCTTCACCTACAAGGACAACACCTTCTACGTCCACCTGCTGCCCGGCTACAGCGGCACCACCTTCACCACCCCGCCGATCGGCGACGCCCAGGTCACCCGCGTCTTCGACGTGCGCTCCGGCAGCACCCTCTCCTACACCGCCGGCGCCGACGGCCGGCTCACCGTCACCGGCATCGACCGCACGACCCACCCGCAGGACAGCGTCGTCGGCGTCACCCTGGACCGCTCCGTGCAGCCCACCGACAT
>NZ_PQSR01000154.1 GCF_002920635.1 Streptomyces sp. Ru72
GCCCTGACTGGCCCGGGACACGGACGACATCGCCACTTGGTGAGGCTCACCGACGAGGAGCGAGCCCTGCTCACCGGCACCGTCCGTCCCATCGTGCTGCTGCGCCGCCTGACGCCCGCGCGCGCAGGCCGCCGCCCCGCCGACGCCGTCGCACCCGGCAGCCCCGATCTCGGCGTCATGCTGCCGTACACCCCCGTCCACCAGCTGCTGCTCGGCCTGCCCGGCGACCCCGACGGCCCCCGGCTCATCGTCATGACGAGCGGCAACGTCTCAGGCGAGCCGATCGTCACCGACGACGAGGAGGCGCTCGAACGCCTCGCGCACCTGGCCGACGCCTGGCTCACCCACGACCGGCCCATCCATGTGCCGTGCGACGACTCCGTGGTGCGCGTGTGCGACGGCAGGCCGCTGATCGTGCGCCGCGCCCGCGGCTACACCCCCCTGCCGCTGCCCCTTCCGGTGCCCGTCCGCCCGGCCCTCGCCGTCGGCGGCGACCTGAAGAACGTCTGCTGCCTCGGCGAGGGCCGCCGGGCCTGGCTGTCCGCCCACATCGGCGACATGGACGACCTCGCCACCCAGCACGCCTTCGAACGCGCCGTCGCCCAACTGGAGTCGATCACCCCCGTCCGGCCCCGGCTGCTTGCCGCCGACCGGCATCCCGCCTACCGATCCGCCCGATGGGCCGCCCGCAACGCGGCGGGCCGCCCCGTCGTCCGCGTCCAGCACCACCACGCCCACGTCGCCGCCGCGATGGCCGAACACGGACTCGACGGCAGCAGGCCGGTGCTCGGGGTGGCCTTCGACGGCACCGGCTACGGCGACGACGGGGCCGTATGGGGCGGGGAGTTCCTGCTCGCGGACTACGACGGTTTCACCCGCCTCGGCCATCTCGCCTATGTACCGCTGCCCGGCGGCGACGCAGCGGTGCACCGGCCGTACCGCATGGCGCTCGCGCATCTGCGCGCCGCCGGTCTCGAGTGGTCCGCGGAGCTGCCCTGCGTGGCTGCCTGCCCACCCGACGAACGCCGGGTACTGGAACGGCAGTTGGAGCGGGACCTGAACTGCGTTCCCACATCCAGCATGGGCCGGCTGTTCGACGCGGTGTCCTCCCTCGCCGGCGTCTGCCACCGGTCGGGATACGAGGCCCAGGCCGCGGTCGAGCTGGAGGCCGCCGCGCTGCGGGCACCGGCCGGGGACGCCTGCGCGTACGCGTTCGCCCTGAGGGATCCGGAGACGGACGGCGGCCCGGAGGGGCCCGACCCGCTCCGGGCGGATCCGGCGCCCGTCCTCGCCGGGATCGTCGACGACCTGCGCGCGGGCACGGGACCGGAGCTGATCGCGGCCCGTTTCCACCGGGCCGTCGCCCGTCTCGTGCACCGCGTGTGCGCGCTCGGGCGGGAGCGGCACCAAGTGGACACGGTCGCCCTGTCCGGCGGCGTGTTCCTCAACTCCCCGCTCTCCTCGGCCTGCGCGCGGGCCCTGGGCGCGGACGGCTTCACGGTGCTGCGCCACCACCTGGTCCCGCCGGGCGACGGTGGCCTGGCCCTCGGCCAGCTCGTCGTCGCCGCACGTGCCGGGGCGGCCCCCGACTGACCGACCGTCCCGGCAGCGCCGGGCGACGCACCATCCACAGCGAGGAGAGGCCCATGTGCCTGGCGGTACCCGGCAGAGTGCTGGACATCGAGGAACGTGACGGCACCCGGATGGCCACCGTCGACTTCGGCGGTGTGGTCAAGGAGGTGTGCCTGGAGTACCTGCCCGACCTCCAGGTCGGCGAGTACGCCATCGTCCATGTCGGCTTCGCCCTGCAGCGCCTGGACGAGGAGTCGGCGCGGCAGACGCTCGAGCTGTTCGCCGAACTCGGCATGCTGCAGGAGGAGTTCGGCGACCCCTGGGAAATGGCCGCGGAAGCGGGCGGGGCGCTGCCGCCCGCGCGCGAGGAGGCGCGGAAGCAGTGAAGTACATCGACGAGTTCCAGGACCCGGATCTGGCACGCCGGCTCCTCGACGAGATCCACGCCACGGTGACCAGGCCCTGGGCGCTGATGGAGGTCTGCGGCGGACAGACGCACAGCATCATCCGCCACGGCATCGACCAGCTGCTGCCCGACCAGATCGAACTGATCCACGGGCCCGGCTGCCCCGTGTGCGTGACCCCGCTGGAGGTCATCGACAAGGCACTGGAGATCGCCTCCCGCCCCGAAGTGATCTTCTGCTCCTTCGGTGACATGCTCCGCGTGCCCGGCACCGGACGGGATCTGTTCCAGGTACGGGGAGAGGGCGGCGACGTACGGGTCGTCTACTCGCCGCTCGACGCCCTCAGGATCGCCCAGCAGAACCCGGCCCGGCAGGTGGTGTTCTTCGGCATCGGATTCGAGACGACCGCGCCGCCCAACGCGATGACGGTGCATCAGGCGCGCAGGCTCGGCATCCCGAACTTCAGCATGCTCGTCTCCCATGTGCGCGTGCCGCCCGCCATCGAGGCGATCATGCGGTCCCCGCAGTGCCGGGTGCAGGGCTTCCTGGCCGCGGGGCATGTGTGCAGCGTGATGGGGATCGACGAGTACCCGGAACTGGCCGAGCGCCACCGGGTCCCGATCGTGGTGACGGGGTTCGAACCGCTCGACATCCTGGAGGGCGTGCGCCGGACGGTGGCCCAGCTGGAGCGGGGTGAGCACACCGTCGACAACGCCTACGCCCGCGCGGTCCGTCCCGAGGGCAACCCGGCCGCCAAGGCCATGCTGGAGGACGTCTTCGAGGTCACCGACCGCTCCTGGCGCGGGATCGGCGTGATCCCGGACAGCGGCTGGCGGCTGTCCGCCGAGTACCGCGAGTACGACGCCGAGTTGCGCTTCTCGGTCGAGGGCATCCGGACCGAGGAGCCGGCTGCGTGCCGCAGCGGCGAGGTCCTGCAGGGCCTGCTCAAGCCGCACGAGTGCGAGGCGTTCGGCACCGTGTGCACCCCGCGCACCCCGCTCGGCGCCACGATGGTCTCCAGCGAGGGCGCCTGCGCCGCGTACTACCTCTACCGGCGCCTGGACACCACCCCTTCGGCCCGGGAGGCGACCTCCGTTGTCTGACGCCATCGACCTGACCGCGCCCCTGCCGGACCCGGCGGCCTGGACCTGCCCGGCCCCGCTGCGCGACCAGTCCCGCATCGTGATGGGCCACGGCGGGGGCGGGGCGCTGTCCGCGGAACTGGTCCAGGGCGTGTTCGCGCCCGCGTTCGGGGGCGAGGTGCTGCACCGGCTCGGCGACGCCGCGGCGCTGTCGCTCGGCGGCCTGCGCCTGGCCTTCTCCACTGACTCCTTCGTGGTGCGGCCGCTGTTCTTCCCCGGCGGCAGCATCGGCGACCTCGCCGTCAACGGCACCGTCAACGACCTCGCCGTCAGTGGGGCCCGGGCGGCCTACCTCTCCTGCGGGTTCATCCTGGAGGAGGGCGTCGAGATCGACACGGTCACCCGGGTCGCCGACGCGCTGGGCGCGGCCGCGCGGGCGGCCGGGGTCGAGGTGGTGACGGGCGACACCAAGGTGGTGGAAGCCGGCCACGGCGACGGCATCTACATCAACACGGCCGGGATCGGGCTCATCCCGGCGGGTGTCGACCTGCGGCCGCAGCGGGTCGTCCCCGGTGACGTCGTGATCGTCAGCGGTGCGATCGGCGTGCACGGTGTCGCGATCATGAGCGTGCGGGAGGGGCTGGAGTTCGGCGTGGAGATCGTGAGTGACTGCGCGCCGCTCGGCGGACTGGTGGACGCCATGCTGGCCGTCACCCGGGACCTGCACATGCTGAGGGACCCCACGCGGGGCGGGCTGGCGGCCGCCCTGAACGAGATCGCCGCCGCCGCGGGAGCCGGGGTCGTCGTCGAGGAGCGCAAGGTCCCCGTCCCGCCCGCCGTCGCCAACGCCTGCGCCGTGCTGGGCCTGGACCCCATGTACGTGGCCAACGAGGGCAAGCTGGTGGCGTTCGTGCCCCGCCAGCACGCCGACGCGGTGGTGGACGCGATGCGCGCGCATCCGCGCGGTGCCGAGGCCGCGATCATCGGCGAGGTGGTCCGGGACCATCCCGGCATGGTGGTGGCCCGTACCGGGCTGGGGGGTACTCGGGTGGTGGACATGCCGCTCGGGGAACAGTTGCCCAGGATCTGCTGAGGGAGAGCCCGGGGGAGCGGAGGAGCATGGCCGGGAGCGGGCCGGAGCCGTCCGGCATACAGCGGCGGCACTGGGAGGACACCTACCGTGCCCACCCCGGCATGTACGGGGAGGCCCCGTCCGCGCCGGCCGTCCACGCCGCCCGGGCGTTCCGTTCGGCCGGGGCCGTGGACGTGCTGGAACTCGGCGCCGGGCACGGCCGGGACGCCCTCTACTTCGCCCGTGAGGGCTTCACCGTCCGGGCCGCCGACTTCAGCTCCGTCGCTCTGGCGCAGTTGCGCGAGGCGGCCCGCGCCCAGGGCGTGGAACACCGGACGGGTACCGTCCTGCACGACGTGCGCGAGCCGTTGCCGCTGCCCGACGCCTCGGTGGACGCGGTGTTCGCCCACATGCTGCTGTGCATGGACCTGTCCACCGAGGAGATCCACGCGCTGGTGGACGAGGTCCGCCGGGTCCTGCGGCCCGGCGGCGTCTTCGTCTACACGGTGCGTCACACCGGCGACGCGCACCACGGCACCGGGACAGGGCACGGCGACGACATCTGGGAGCACGGGGGTTTCGCCGTGCACTTCTTCTCCCGCGCGTTGGTGGACGCGCTGGCCGACGGGTGGGAGTCGACCGAGGTCCACGCATTCGAGGAGGGCGAACTCCCGCGCCGTCTGTGGCGGATCACCATGAAGGTTCCGGTGAGCGGGCGATGACTCGGCGACCGTGAAGGGTTACCTTCCGGACACTCGAAAAGACCTTCGTTGAAGGTTTGAACGCGACGTGAGATCCCTCCGTACTGGATGGTGTGACCAGGAATCCCGTTACCGTCACCGTCGCCTATCAGGTGGTGCCGGGCCGCGAGGCCGATTGCCACTCGTGGGGATGGGCCCTGTCGCGTACGACCGCGTACATGAGCGCGGTTTTCCCGCCCGTGCTCCTGTTCAACCTGACAGTGCTCCGCTATCTCGGCAACCTCAATCCTCTCATCCGCACTCTGCTGCTGTGCCTGTGTGTGACGGCCCTGGTCACATGGATTCTGATGCCACGGCTCCAGCGTTTCTTCAAGAAACGGCTGTATCCGCCCCTCCAGGCGTTCCGTGGACGGCACACGCGGCGGACCGCTTGAGGCCCGGGAACGACGCAAGGGAGGTGGGTGGGTGAAGACCCTGCTCATCGACAATCACGACTCGTACACGTACAACGTGTTCCAGCTGATCGCCGAGGTCAACGGCGAGCGGCCCGTGGTGATCCTCAACGACACCCCCGCCCACGCCGTGCCGGACCTGGGGGAGTTCGACAACGTGGTGATCTCGCCGGGCCCCGGACACCCGGCCGAGCCCCGGGACTTCGGCATCGCCGCCCGGATCGTCGCCGACTCCCGCGTCCCCGTGCTCGGGGTCTGCCTCGGCCACCAGGGCATCGCGGCGGCGGAGCGGGGCCGCATCGCGCGCGCACCGCAGCCCCGGCACGGGCACCTGTCCACCGTCCGGCACGACGGCCGGGACCTGTTCCACGGACTGCCGCAGAACTTCACCGCCGTGCGCTACCACTCGCTGGCCGTCACCGAGCCGCTGCCGGACACGCTGGAGGCCACGGCCTGGGCCGAGGACGGCGTGGTGATGGGCCTCAGACACCGCACACGGCCGCTGTGGGGCGTGCAGTTCCACCCGGAGTCGGCGCTCACCGACTACGGCCACCGCATGCTCGTGAACTTCCGCAACCTCACTGCCGAGCGCGCCCGCAGACCCCGTACGAAGAACACCACCATTCCCCTTTCCGCGGCCATCCCCCGCCCCCGCCGCGCCACGCCACCCGCCCACCGGCTGCACTACCGCCGCCTGGCCGGCGCCGTCGACACCGAGGCCGCCTTCGCCCGGATGTGCGCGGACGCCCCGCGCGCGTTCTGGCTCGACAGCTCGCGCGTCGAGCCGGGCCTCGCCCGCTTCTCGTTCTTCGGTGACGGCACCGGCCCCCTCGCCGAGTTCGTGCGCTACGACGTCGAGGCCGGCGTGTGCGAGGTCGAACGGCCCGGCCGGCCCCCGCGCAAGGTACGCGCGAGCGTCTTCGACTACCTCAAGCGGCAGCTCGCGACCCGCCGCGTCGACGCCACGGGGCTGCCCTTCGACTTCACCGGCGGCTATGTCGGCTACTTCGGCTACGAGACGAAGGCCGACTGCGGCTTCGTGAACCGCCACCGGGCCCGGACCCCCGACGCCTGCTGGCTGTTCGCCGACCGACTCATCGCAGTGGACCACCAGGAGGGCGCCACGTACGCGGTCTGCCTCGCCGAGGACACCCCGCAGGCCACGCGGGAGGCGACCGACTGGCTGGACGCTGCGACGGCCCGGCTCACCTTCGTCTCCGGACCGTCGGGACAGGACACGGCCACCGAGCCGCCGGGCGACGAGCCCGGCCCCGACCCCACCGCCGCCGAGCCGTGGCTCGTCCGGGACCGTGCCACCTACCTGGCGGACATCGAGGCCTGCAAGGACGCGCTCCGGGCGGGCACCAGCTACGAGGTCTGCCTGACCGACGCCGTCCGGTTACCGGCACCGCGCGACCCGTACGCCTTCTACCGGGCGCTGCGCCGGGTCAACCCCGCCCCGTACGCGGCGTTCCTGAGGTTCGGCGACCTGGACGTGGCCGGCTCCTCGCCCGAACGGTTCCTGCGGATCACCCCGGACGGCCTCGCGGAGGCCAGACCCGTCAAGGGCACCGCCCACCGCGGCGAGAACCCCGCGCAGGACGCACGGCTGCGGCACTCGCTGGCCGTGGACGACAGGACCCGCGCCGAGAACCTCATGATCGTCGACCTGCTCCGCAACGACCTCGGCCGGGTCTGCGAGACCGGATCCGTCCGGGTCACCCGGCTCATGGCCACCGAGACGCACGCCACCGTGCACCAGCTGGTCTCCACCGTCGAGGGGCGGCTGAGCGAGGGCACGGACGCCGTGGACTGCGTCCGCGCCTGCTTCCCGGGCGGCTCCGTGACCGGGGCGCCCAAGCTGCGCACCATGGAGATCATCGACGGCCTGGAGACCGAGGCCCGCGGCGTGTACTCCGGCGCCCTCGGCTACTTCGGCTGCGGCGGCGGCGCCGACCTGAGCATCGTCATCCGCACCGCCGTCATCGCCGGCGACGAGCTGCACCTCGGCGCCGGCGGCGCGATCGGCCTCGGCTCCGACCCGGCCGCCGAGTACGACGAGATGCTGCTGAAGACCGCCGCCCCGATGCACGCCTACCGGGAGCACACCGCCGCCCCCGCCACCGAGGAGGAGCCGGCCCGATGACCACGCCCCAGGCCACGCTGATGCGCGTGCAGGCCGTTGTGGAGTTCGTCTGGGACGCCCGGGTGGCGGGCGTCCGGTCCGCTCCGACCGGCGTCACCCTGACCGGCGAGAGCGGCCGCACCTGGTCCGCCACGCATGTGATCGCCGCCGACGGCGCCCGCTCCGCCGTGCGCCGCGGACTCGGCATCCCGAGGGAGGGCAGTCACGGCAGCGGCTTCCACGTCGCGGTGGACGTCGCGGACATCCCGGGTGGTGAGCTCCCGCTGGAGCGGGTCTTCCACTACGAGCACCCCCGGGTCGGCGGGCGGAGCGTGATGCGGGTGCCGTTCACCGGCGGGTTCCAGCTCGACCTGCAGTGCCGGGACGACGACTCGGAGGAGGAGTACGGCACCCAGGAGGCCGTACGGCGCCGGCTGCCCGCGGTCGTGGGCGAGGGGTACGAGGACCGTGTCCTTCGGGTGTCGACGTACCGCTTCCTGCGGGAGGTCGCGGCGGGCTTCACCGACCCGCAGTACCGGGTGCTGCTCGCCGGTGAGGCGGCGCACCTCTTCCCGCCGTTCGGCGTCCGCGGGATGAACGGCGGCATCGCGGACGCGGGGCGGCCGCCGAGGCCGTCGCCGCCGGGACCGTGGCGGCGGTCGCGGACTACGCCGCCGCGCGGCGGACGGCGGCCCTGTTCAACAGCGCCGCCGCGGGCACCGCTCTGGCCCATCCGCGGCCCGGCGGCGCATCGTACGGGCCGGACAGCGTGCCGCCGCCGCCCTCGCCCCTGTCCTTCCGTGGTGCGGTGCCTGGCTGGAGCACGCCCCGTACAGGCCCCGCAACGGCTCGCCGGCGAGCGCCGGCCGCAGGTACTGAGAGAGGAACCGCCATGATCCGACCGGCCGTCGCAGAGGGCCTGCTGACCTGGACACCGGCCGACGGGCTGTCCGCCGGACCCGACACGGGCGAGCGGCTGCTCGTCGCCGACTCCTGGCTGCTGAGCGACGGACGCGTCCGGGGCTTCGAGCACCACCGCGAGCGCTTCCTGCGTGCCTGCGCCGGCTGCGAGGGGCCGCCGCTGCGCCGGCTCGTCGAGTTCTGGCAGGACATGACCGCCGCGCTGCCGCGCACGGGGGAGTGGTTCCCGCGGGTGGAACTCGCCGCTCAGCCACCCCGGTTGCGGCTGCGGTTGCGTCAGGCCCCGCCGCTCGGGCCGGATGTGCGGGTGTGGGCGGTGGGTCAGCCCGACCCGCGCACGGCGCCCCGCCGCAAGGGCCCGGACCTGGACCGGCTGGCCCGGATCCGCAACCGGGCCTCGCTGCACGGCGCCGAGGAGGCCGTGCTGATCACCCCGTCCGGGGTGGTGCTGGAGGCCGCGCACTCCAGCGTGGTGTGGTGGGAGGAGGACACCCTGTGCCTGCCCTCACCGCACCTGCCCGTCCTCCCCGGGGTGACCGTCGCCCTCATCCAGGAACGCGCCGCCCGGACAGGCGTGCGCGTCGCCCACCGCGAGCGCACCGTCGAGGAACTCGACGGCCACGAGGTGTGGCTGGTGAACGCCCTGCACGGCATCCGTCCCGTGACCGAATGGACGGAACGGTCCATGACGGCGGGATCTGCCGCACGCGCGCCGGAATGGCGGGGCTGGCTCGACGACATCATGGAGCCGTTGCCGGAAAGTCACTGAATTCCGGCGACTCTGTCCCTGAAATGAGGACCGGCCGGCGGGAAACCGGGAATTCCTTTCACGCCGACCCCTTGTACACCTCCTCCACGTTCGGGCGCGGCGCGGGGCGATGGCGGGCGGACGGGCCCAGCGCGAAGGCGTGCAGCAGGTTCTCCGTCGTCCGGGTGACGAAGGCTCGCGTGCGGGCGTCCATGCCGTGGTCGTGGCCCCCGTCCGGGGTGCCGGCCATCAGGGCCTCCACCCAGCGCATGGTGCCGGTGGCGAAGACCCCCGCCCCGCTCGGCACCGTGTAGTACGCCGAGTCGCTGGTGCTGCGCCGGCCGTTGCACACCAGCGGCGAGTGCGCCGTGATCTCCAAGGGCTCCGGGACGGGGGCACCCGGGGTGACCCGGTCGTACTCCACGCCGACCAGATGGCCGAAGCCGTCTCCCGAGCGCGTACCCGTCCCCTCGTACAGCCAGTGGTCCGCCGCGTGCACGACGTACGGCGCGTCCGTCGGGTAGCCCTCGTACAGCACGCCCGTCATCGACGACTCCGGGTCGGCCCCCGGGGACTGACGGAAGTCCGTCGTCACCAGCGAAGGGTGGGTGCCGTAGCACGGGTCGGAGCGGAAGGAGGACTTGTAGCAGACCACCGTACGGTCGGGCCGCGTCTCGCCCTGCTCCAGCCTGACCCGGCGAAAGCAGGTGTTGGCGCCGAGGAAGGCCACGTTGGTGCCCGCGTCGCGGGCCTGGGTGACGTGCCGGCGCTGCTCCGGGGTCCAGTACTCGTCGTGACCGAGGCAGATGAGGGCCCTCGCGCCGCGCAGCACTCCCGGGTCGCGGTGCACGTCCATCCCGGTGGTGTAGGCGAGGGGGATGCCGAGCCGTTCGGCCAGCACCACCGCCGCCCGCTCGTACACCAGGAACTTCTCCGCGCCGCTGGAGTCGTAGGGCCGGTCGAAGCTGACGGCGAGGGACCGGGTGGCATACGCCCCGGAGGGACCCTCGTAGAGGCTGTAGCCGCCCCACCGGTTGTACGCCTGCCAGGTCGCCGGGGCGTGCATCAGCACCGTGCGGCCCGCGCCCCGCGTGGAGCGCACGATCAGCGGGACGTACCGCTGGTGGCCGCCCTCCGCGTCCAGCCGCAGCAGATACGCGCCCTCCGGCCAGCCCGCCGTGCTGAAGGCGAGCGTGCGCTGCCAGTCGGTGCGGACGGTGCGGGTGCCGGACGTCAGGTGCGGTTCCGCCTGCACGCGGCCCGGTATGCGCCCGGAGGACCAGACGAGCCGGGCCTCGGCGCCGTCGTACCAGCCCACGCGGAAGGCCGAGACACGGAAGGAGGACGCGGTCGTCGACACGTACAGACCGCACTCCTCGCCCGGGCTCACGCTCACCCGGTCCGCGTACCCGGCGACGGCGGGACCTTGGGAGCGGATACGCCAATCGGGTGTTCCGGCGCGCTCCCGCTCCGCCTCGGGGCGGTGCGAAGCGGCCGCCGGCGGATGGTCGTGCGCGGAAGGGGCCGGGTCGCAGGCGGCGGCCGCCGAGGCGAGCGCGGCGCCCGCGCACGCTTCCAGGAAGGTCCTGCGCCGCAGCCCCGGTATGTGCTCCGTCCGGTGCCGCGGCACCTCTCGCCGGTCAGGGCCCACATCGCCTCCCGTGCGTCCGCCTCGGGTGCCCACCGCTCCCTCCGCGGGTCAGCGTGGCACAGCACGCGGGGGCGCGCGCCTCAAGGAGGCGCCGGGCGCAGCGCCTGCAGCACCGCCCAGGCGACGGACACGAACGGCACGGCCACCACGGCGCCGACCACGCCCGCGACGATGCTGCCCGCGAGGACGGAGACGGCGACGACCAGGGGGTGCAGGCGGACGGCCCAGCTCATCACCAGGGGGTGCAGGACGTGCCCCTCGATCTCCCCGATGACGACGATGAGCAGCACCACGGCCGCCGCCGTGATCGGGCCGCGTCCGGCCAGGGCGACCACGGTGGCCACGGCGAGCGCGACCGGCGAGCCGACCAGCGGCACGAACGTGGCGAAGAACTCCAGCAGGGTGAGCGGCAGCGCGAGCGGTACCCGAAGCAACAGCAGGACGATGCCGACGAGGAGGGCGTTGGTGCCGGCCACGATGATGATGCCGCGCGTGTACCCCGCGAAGGTCCGCCAGGCCGCGTGCCCCGCCCGGTCCCACGCCGGTCGGGCACCCCGGGGGAGGAGCTGGTCGCGCACCCAGGACCATAGGCGTTCGCCCGAGTGGATGAAGAAGACGGCGAAGAACAGGGCGAGGGCGAACCCGGTGACCAGCTCGACGACCCGGCTCAGGCCGCTGAGTGCGCTGCTGAACACGGCCGCCCGGTGGGAGGAGAGATACGAGCCGATCTCGTCCTCCAGATGCGAGAGACTCTTGTGACTGAACCGGAACGGCGGGCCCTCGAGCCATCGTTCGATCCTGTTGATGCCGCCGCGGAACTCCCCGGTCAGTCTTGCCCACTCGCCCGCCACCGCCTCACCCACGAGGGCGAACAGGGCGAGCAGGAGCAGCAGGCTCCCGACGAGGGAGACCGCGACGGTCAGGGGCCGTGGCAACCAGCGGCCGAGCAGGTCGGCGAGGGGGCGCAGCACCGAGGTGATCACCAGTGCGAGGAACCACGAGACGGCGATGAGCTGGAAGCGGCCCAGAATGGTGAAGATGCCGTAGACGACGAGCCCGACGAGGACCAGGCGCCAGGCGTAGGCGGCGGCGACGCGCAGCCAGGGAACGACACGCTCGGCCGCGGGCACCCGTTCGGCGGCCCGGGCGCGCGGAGGGAGGCGTGCGGACAGGGACGGCCGGCTGCCCGGGACCACCCCCACCCTGCGCCGCCCCCGCCCCGTCCCGCCCGCGTCCGCCACCACACCTCCCGCGCACCGACCGCCGGTCACCTGCTGAAGTCAGTAGGCACCAACCGCACACGGGCCGCCACAGCACGCGCCCCGACGGCCGATGCCATGGCCCTGCCCCGCGCACACTGCCGACAGGTCACTCCGAGTGAGCGCAGGAGCCCGCCGTCCGGGCGGAAAGTCAGTATCGTGAGGGCGGGAGAGTCGCCGTTGACCCGCACCCTGTCTGCGTGATCCGCCGGAGGAACCGATGAGCGGGGAAGCGCGCGGGCGGTCCGAGCAGCACGTGCCCCAGCTGCGGCTGGACGAGCTGCTGGACGAACTGCAGGCCCGCATCGACGCGGCACGCGGCACCCAGGACCGGGTGCACCGCCTCCTTCAGGCCGTCCTGTCGGTGGGACGCGAGCTCGATCTGGCGCAGGTGCTGCGCAGCATCGTCGAGGCGGCCGTGGTGCTCGTCGACGCCGAGTACGGCGCGCTGGGTGTCATCGGCGACGACCTCACGCTCTCCCAGTTCCTCACCGTCGGCGTCAGCGAGGACGAGCGGACCAGGATCGGGGCGCTGCCCAGCGGGCACGGCATCCTCGGCGAGCTGATCCGCCATCCGGAGCCGCTGCGCCTGTCGGAGATCTCCGACCACCCCGCCTCCTACGGCTTCCCGGCCCACCACCCGCCGATGCACTCCTTCCTCGGCGTGCCGATCAGGGTCCGCGACCAGGTGTTCGGCAACCTCTACCTCACCGAGAAGCGCGGCGCCGAGGAGTTCGAAGCCGAGGACGAGGCCGTGCTCTCCGCCCTGGCGGTGGCGGCGGGCGTCGCCATCGAGAACGCCCGGCTGTACGAGGAGACACGGCTGCGTGAGCGTTGGGTGAGGGCCAGCTCCCAGGTCACGAGCGCCCTGTTGTCGGGCGCCCCGAGCGCGGACGTGCTGGAGCTGATCGTCGAGCAGGCGCGCCGGATCGCCTCCGCAGAGGTCGGCATGATCGCGGAACGGGTGCCGGGGGAGGACGTGCTGCGCCCGCTGTTCGCGGTCGGTCGCGGGGCCGACCGGCGCCGCGGCCTCGTGATGTCCCGGCAGGACGGTTTTGTGGAGGCCGCGCTGAGCACCGCCGAACCGGTGGTCAGCCCCGACATCCGCCACGACCCCCGGATCGACCCGGACTCGGCGCTGTGGGCCGGACTCGGACCCGTGGTGGGCGTACCGCTGGTGGCGAGCGGCAAGTCCATCGGCGTCCTGGTGCTGGGGCGCACCGCGGGGCGCACGCCGTTCACCGACACCGACGCAGGCCCCCTGCTCGGCTTCGCGGGGCAGGCGGCGCTGGCGCTGGAGCTGGCCGAGCGGCGGCGGGACGCCGAGCAGATCGCGTTGCTGAAGGACCACGACCGGATCGCCCGCGATCTGCACGACCTCGCGATCCAGCGGCTGTTCGCGGCCGGCATGACCCTGCAGAGCACCCAGCGCTTCGTCGACCACCCCGAGGCCGCCGAACGGCTCTCGCGGACCGTCGACGACCTCGACGAGACGATCAAGATCATCCGGTCCACCATCTTCGGCCTGCGGGCACACGGCGACCGCGGGCGGGAGGGGTCCGGGGCTGCGCAGACGCGTGTCGGAGACGGTGAC
>NZ_PQSR01000155.1 GCF_002920635.1 Streptomyces sp. Ru72
TGGGAGGTACCCCCAGTGCCCACCCGTGCCGCCCCAGCGGCACGACCGCCCGCAGCCACGGCGCCAGCACCGGCTACGGCGGCTGCGGGCGGCTGCCCGGCTGCGCCGGCCGAGGCAGCTACCCGCCGCCCGGTGGCTTCGCTGCCACGGCTGGGTGGGTGGGAGCCCGGCGCACGGGCGCTCGCAGCCGCGCGGGCGCAGCCTCCCCGTCGGCTCAGCGGCCTTGCGGTCCCTCGTAGTACGCCCGTACCCGTTCCTGGGTCCCTCTCGGGGCGTGTTCGTGGTCCAGGCCCAGTAGTGCCGCTCCCAGGACCGGGCGGGCCGTGACCACCTGGGGGACCGCCTTCGGGGCCCTCGACGCCAGGAGGTCCCTCACCGCGTCGTCCAGTCGGGGGTGCTGGGCCGCCAGGATGCTGCCGCCCAGTACGACCGGGGTCTCCTCCTCCAGGAGGTCCAGCCGCCTCAGGGCCACCGTCGCCATCGTGACGACCTCCTCCGCCAACCGGTCCACGACCGCGCGGGCCACGGCATCGCCCTCCTCGGCCGTCGTGAACAGCACCGGGGTCAGCTCGTGGCGCCGGTCGTGGGCGATGTGCCCCAGGTGCAGCGCCTCGATGAGCGCGTACATCGAGGCGAGGCCGAAGTGCGCCGGCAGCGTGCGTGCCAGGGCGGTGGGGCCGCCGCGGCCGTCCTCGGCGCGCGCGGCCCACCACAGGGCCTCCTCCGCCAGGCCCCACCCGCCGCCCCAGTCCCCCGAGATGCGACCGAGCGCGGGGAAGCGGGCGGTGCGCCCGTCGGGGCGCATGCCGACGCAGTTGATGCCGGCGCCGCAGACCACGGCGACGCCTCTCGGTTCTGCCACCCCGGCCCGGAGGATCGCGAACGTGTCGTTGTGCACCTGCACCGTCGTGCCCCACGCGCGTGCGTGCAGCGCGGCGGCCAGCTGTTCCTCCTCCACCGGCAGGTCGGCGTTGGCCAGGCAGGCCGAGACATGGGCGACCGAGGCGACTCCCGCCGCCGCGCAGGCCTGCTCGACGGTTTCGGCCAGGGCGTCCACCGCCGTCTCCACGCCCACGGCCGGTGGCCGGAACCCCCCGCCCCGCGCGGTGCCGAGGACCTCGCCGTCGGCGGCCACCACCGCGACGTCGGTCTTGCTGTTGCCCGCGTCGATGGCGAGGACACTTGCGGTCAGGCCCACGCGAGGTGCTCCCGGTTGTGCGCGATCAGTCGGTCGGTGAGGGCGTCGGCGTAGTCGTACTGGCCGATCAGGGGATGGGAGAGCAGCGCGCGGAAGACGCGGTCCCGGCCGCCGCGCAGGGCGGCGTCCAGGGCCAGCTCCTCGTACGCCGTCACATTCGCCATCAGTCCCGCGTACAGCGGATCCACGGCCGGTACGGGCAGCGGGGTCGGTCCGTGCGGGCCGACGGCCGCCTGTACCTCGATCACCGCGTCGTCCGGAAGGAAGGGCAGTGTGCCGTGGTTGTACGCGTTCACCACCTGGTACGGCGAGCCGGACCCGCCGAGCAGCGCCGCCGCGAGGTCGACCGCGGCCTCCGAGTAGAAGGCGCCGCCCCGCCGGGCGAGCAGCGCCGGCTTCTCCTCGAGCGCCGGGTCGCCGTACATGCGCAGCAACTCCCGTTCCATGGCGGCGACTTCGGTGGCGCGCGAGGGCTTCGTCCGCAGTTCCCGCACGACCTCGTCGTGCGCGTAGTAGTAGCGCAGGTAGTACGACGGGACCACGCCGAGCCGGTTCACCAGGCTCCGGGGCAGGCGCAGATCGGCGGCGATCGCCTCGTCGTGCTCGGTGAGCAGCTCGGGCAGCACGTTCTCGCCCTCGGGACCGCCCAGGCGCACACCGGTCTCCCAGGTGAGATGGTTCAGGCCCACATGGTCCAGGTGCACATCGGCGGGTGTGACCCCGAGCAGCGCGGCGAACTTCCTCTGGAAGCCGATCGCCACGTTGCACAGTCCGACCGCCCGGTGGCCCTCCTTCAGCAGGGCGCGGGTGACGATGCCGACCGGGTTGGTGAAGTCGATGATCCAGGCCCTCGGGTTGGTGCGGCGGACCCGTTCGGCGATGTCCAGGACCACCGGCACGGTACGCAGCGCCTTGGCGAGGCCGCCCGCGCCGGTCGTCTCCTGGCCGACACAGCCGCACTCCAGCGGCCAGGTCTCGTCCTGCTCCCGTGCGGCCTGCCCGCCGACGCGCAACTGGAGCAGCACGGCGTCGGCCCCCTCGACCGCCTCGTCCAGGTCGCCGGTCGTGACGACGCGTCCGGGGTGCCCCGTTCTGGCGAAGATCCGCCGGGCCAGTCCGCCCACCAGCTCCAGGCGTTCGGCGGCCGGGTCGAGGAGGACCAGCTCCTCCACCGGCAGCGTGTCCCTCAGCCGTGCGAATCCGTCGATGAGTTCAGGTGTGTAGGTCGACCCTCCGCCGACCACGGTGAGTTTCATGTGTGGCTGACTAACCCTTCACTCCGGTGAGCGTGACGCCCTCGACGAACGCCCGCTGGGCGAAGAAGAACACGAGGATCACGGGGGCCATGACCAGCACGGTCGCGGCCATGGTCAGGTTCCAGTCGGTGTGGTGCGCGCCCTTGAACGACTCCAGGCCGTAACTCAGCGTCCAAGCACCCGGGTTCTCGGAGGCGTAGATCTGCGGGCCGAAGTAGTCGTTCCAGGCGTAGAAGAACTGGAAGAGCGCGACGGCGGCGATGCCGGGCCGTGCCATGGGCAGCACGACCTTCACCAGGGTCCGCAGGTCACCGCAGCCGTCGACCTTCGCGGCGTCCAGGTACTCGTTCGGGATGGTCATCAGGAACTGGCGCAGCAGGAAGACGGAGAACGCGTCGCCGAACGCCATCGGGATGATCAGCGGCCACAGCGTGCCCGCCAGGTCCAGTTGCTTCGCCCAGAACAGGTACATCGGGATGATGATCACCTGGGGCGGCAGCATCATCATCGAGACCACCAGCATGAGGGACAGATTCCGGCCGCGGAAGCGGAACTTGGCGAGCGCGTACGCCACCGGGACGGACGACACGACGGTCAGGACGGTGCCGAGACCGGCATAGAACAGGGTGTTCCTCCACCAGGTCAGGAAGCCGGGTGTGTCGAGCACGCTCTTGTAGTTGCCCCACTCCCAGGTGTGCGGGATCAGGTCGCGGCTGAGCGCCTGGCTGTCGCTCATCAGCGAGGTCAGGAACACGAACACGAAGGGCAGTGCGAAGAAGAGGGCGGCGGCCACGCCGAGGGAGTGGACCGCGACCCACTCCAGGGCGGCCCTGCGGCGGGCCGTGCGTGCGGCCGGGGAGACGGGTGCCCGCACCCCCACCGGCTTGTCGAGTACTTGGGTCATGGTCAGTCACCTGCCAGGTTGAGGCCGCCCCGGCGCCGCATCAGGAACGCGGTGAACACCATGGACAGGGCGAACAGCACGAGCGCGACCACACAGGCGGAGCCGTAGTCGAAGCGCTGGAAGCCGAGGTTGTAGACGAGCTGGGGCAGGGTGAGCGTGGACTTCTCGGGGTAGCCCGGCTCGAACTGCGTCCCGGCGCCCTGGATGACACCGGAGGCGACCTTTCCGGCGATCAGGGGCTGTGTGTAGTACTGCATGGTCTGGATCACTCCGGTGACCACGGCGAACATCACGATCGGCGAGATGTTGGGCAGCGTCACGTACCGGAAGCGCTGCCAGGCGGACGCGCCGTCCAGTTCGGCCGCCTCGTACTGCTCCTGCGGCACGTCGAGCAGGGCGGCCATGAAGATGACCATCAGGTCGCCGATGCCCCACAGGGCGAGCAGGGTGAGGGCGGGCTTGGACCAGGAAGGGTCGTTGAACCAGCCCGGTGCCGGGATGCCGGTCTTCTCGAGGATCGAGTCGACCGGGCCCGTACCCGGGTTGAGGAGGAAGGCGAACGCCATGGTGGCGGCGACGGGCGGAGCGAGGTAGGGCAGGTAGAACAGGGTGCGGAAGACGCCCGTACCCGTCTTGATCTTCGTGATCAGAAGTCCGACGCCGAGCCCGAAGACGACCCGCAGGCTGACCATGACGACGACCAGCCACAGGGTGTTGCGGAGCGCCGGCCAGAAGAACGGGTAGTCCTCGAAGACGTACGTCCAGTTCTTCGTTCCGCTCCACGTCGGCGGCCGGAAGCCGTCGTAGTGCATGAACGAGAAGTAGACCGTCGAGATCAGCGGGTACGCGAAGAAGACCGCGAAGCCGATCAGCCAGGGCGACATGAAGGCGGCCGTGCGAAGCGCCGCCCTGCGGCGCTTCGAGGCGAGGGTGATCGTGCTCATCGCTACTTCGCCTGCGCGATGTCCGTGTCGATCTGCTTGGCGGCGCTCTCCAGGCCCGCCTTGAGGTCCTTGACCTTGCCGCTCTCGTAGTCGTACCCGAGCTGCTGGATCGTCGTGAGGTACACGCCGCCGTTGACCGAGGCGGGCGTGGTCGTGGAGTCGGGGTTCGCGGCGATGTCCAGGAACGTCTTGAAGCGCGGGTCGTACTTCAGCTTCGGGGACTTCAGCGCCGCCAGGGTGGAGGGCACGTTGTGGATGGCGTTGGAGAAGTTCACCACCGCGTCCGTGTCGGTGGTCATGTACTTCACCAGCTCCCAGGCCGCGTTCTGCTTGGTGCTGTCGGCGGCGATGCCGGCGATCGTGCCGGTGATGTAGCCCTTGCCGTACTGCGAGGCCTGGTCGTCGGGTACGGGCAGCGGGGCGACCCCGATGTCGAAGTTCGGCTTGGCGTCCAGGGCCATGCCCAGGCGCCACTCGCCGTCGAGCTGCATGGCGACCTGGCCGGTGTGGAAGGGGTGCTTGGGACCCCATTCGTCACCGAGCTTCGAGCGGTACCTCTCCAGCTTCTGGTAGCCGCCCAGTTCGTCGACCAGCTTCTTCTGGAGCGTGAAACCCGCCGTGAAAGCGGGGTCCTCGGCCAGGTTCGACTTGCCGTTCTTGTCGAAGTAGGTGGGGGAGAACTGCGCGAAGTAGTGCTCGGTCGTGGTCTCCCAGCCGTGGTAGTCCGGCATGAATCCGAGCTGCTTGTAGCCGTCGCCGTCGGGGACGGTCAGCTTCTTGGCGTCGGTCTCGAATTCGGACCACGTCTTGGGCGGGGCCGTGATGCCCGCCTTCTTGAACGCGGTCTTGTTGTAGTAGAGCCCGTACGCGTCGCCCAGCAGCGGCACCGTGCAGCGATTGCCGTCGAACTGGGTGTACTCGTTCATCGCCTTCGGGAAGGTCGTGGCCGGGTCGATGCCGGCCTTCTTGAAGAACGGGTCGAGGTCGACCAGGGCGCCGGAGGAGCAGAACCTGCCGACGTTGTTCGTGGTGAAGGACGAGATGACGTCGGGGGCCTTGTCGCCGCCGGTCCGCAGCGCCTGGTTGATCTTGTCGTCGGTCATGTTGGCGACGACGTTGACGTGGATGCCGGGATGCGCCTTCTCGAAGCCGGCGATCAGCGCGTTCACGGCCTTGGTCTCGTTCGGCGCGCTCCAGGCGTGCCAGAAGTTGATGGTGGTCTCCCTGGACGCGTCGTCACTCGCGCCGGAGGAGGACTGGCCGGTACAGGCGGTGGTGAGGAGAGCGACCGAGGCGGTCAGGGCAAAAGCTACTTTTCGGGCTGTTACGGGCATGACGGGGTCTCCCTGGGACGGGCGGGGGCGTGGTTCGACCGGAGCGGGTGCCGGGGCAGGGGTGGAACCGGGGTGGGGACCCGGGGACTCAGCGCGAGGTGTCGAAGACCTCGTCGCGGGTGGCGGCGAGGGCGCTCTCCAGCGCCCCGCGCAGCACGGGGTGTTCACGTACGTCGCCTACGACGAGGCGTGGCCGGGATGCGGCCAGCTCCTCCAGTTCGGCCTGGAGCAGGCGCCGCAGCGGTTCGCCCCCGGCGGTGAGGGAGGCGCCGCTGAGGACGACGAGTTCGGGGTCGAGCACGGAGACGAGCGAGGCCAGACCGGTGGCCAGCCGGGTCGCGTACGTCTCGAGCAGCCGCCGGTGGGGGCCGGTGGCACTGTCGGCGGCCCGGGCGACGAGGGTGGCGGCGACCTCGGCGTACGGGCCGGTCGGCACGTCCTCGATGCCCAGTTCGCGGGCGAGCTTCGGGATGGCCTGGGAGCCGGCCAGTTCCTGGTAGCCGCCGCTGTTGGCCTTGGTGACCTGACGGACCAGCGGGGCGCCCGGCACCGGCAGGAAGCCGACCTCGCCGGCTCCGCCTGTCCAGCCACGGTGCAGTCGGCCGCCGAGGACCAGGGCGGCGCCGAGACCGCCCTCGTTCCACAGCAGCACGAAGTCGTCATGGCCCCTGGCCGCGCCCAGGCGCTGCTCGGCGAGGGCGACGAGGTTGACGTCGTTCTCGTACTCGACCGGCATCGGCAGGGCGGCGGCGAGTTCCTCCAGCAGTGTGGGGGAGTGCCAGCCGGGCAGGTGGGAGGCGTAGCGCAGGCGGCCGGTGGTGGGATCGAAGGCGCCCGGGGTGCCTATGACCACCCGGTGCACGTCGGAGGCGGCGAGCCCGGCGGCCTTCACGGCGCCGTCGAGCGCGTCGGTGACCTGCTGTACGACGGGCTGCGCCGCGCGGCGGCCGGGGGTGGGCAGCTCGTGCTCGCCGACCGTGCGGCCCGTGATGTCGGCGACGGCGGCCAGGATGCGCTCGGGGGTGACGTCCAGGCCGGCGACATGGGCGGCGGCCGGGTTGACGACGTACAGCTGGGCGCTGGGGCCCGGGCGGCCCTCGCTGGTGCCGGTCATCAGGACGAGTCCGGCGGCCTCGAGGCGGGCCAGCAGCTGGGAGGCGGTGGGCTTCGACAGGCCGGTGAGCTTGCCGATGCGGGTGCGGCTCAGCGGGCCGTGCTCCAGGAGCAGGTCCAGGGCGGCGCGGTCGTTCATGGCGCGCAGAACGCTCGGGGTGCCCGGCGTACCGGCGGATCCTGCCATGTGTGTCGCCACCTGCCTTTCGACGGCCCAGTTTTTCAGTGGGGGCGCGGGGAAGTCCACCGACTGATCGCGTTCGCCGCGATCTGTTAGGAAGGTTTCCTATCGATGGCAGGAAGGTAGGGGCAAGCGACCGGAGGCGTCAATACCGGCCACTGGCGGGCAACCGACTCGTTACCGGGGTCGGCTCTCCAGGAAGGGGGTGGTGTCCAGGGTGGGATAGGGGGCGGGGAGGGGGAGCGGCTTGCCGAGTTCGACCTTCACTTCGCTGCCGTAATACGCCTTGGTCGGGTCGTCGTCGGGGGTGATCGGGTCGGTGTGGCAATGGGCTGTCTTCGTGTTGCGGTTGATCAGCGCGTAGACGGGGACGCCGGCGGCCGCGTACGTTCGCAGCTTGGGGCCGGTGTCCGTCTCGTGGTTGGTGGAGGTGACCTCGCCGATCAGCGCGACCATGTTGATCGGATACCAGCCTTTGTGGGCCTTGCGGTAGGACTCGTCGAGGTCGGTGGGATCCCGGTGGCAGACATAGAAGTCCGGGATGACCAGCGCCATAGTGCGCCCGTCTGTGTGAGTGACACGAAAACCGTCGCCCGCGCCTGCCAGATCCATTCCTGCCATGTGGAACTGAACGATGAGCTTGATGGCAGCGGCGTTGTGCCGATGTTCCGGTTGAGGCGGCACGATGCCCGTCCCCTCGATGTACTCCGCTCGAATCGGCATCGGTGATGCTGCCTTCTCGAATGCGATCAACAGGTCGATGGGGTCCACCTGCGGCATGACCGGCTCCATGAGGGGTTCGGCGATCACTGCTGGTTCTCCTTGTCGCGCTGGTGCCAGGCTACGCCCACGCTGGGTGCCCCGGCAGGAGCGTGCGCGAGCCGATCGGGCTTCTGACCTGCAGAAACGTTCCCTATCACTCGAACGAGCGTGCTGAACCGTTCCGCCCTGCCCACGCACGCGAAGAGGCGGCGCCCGGCCCCCCGGGCGCCGCCTCCCTCACACGACCGTGCGCCCCGCTACTTCGCCGCCGGGCGCGGTGGCGGGATCGGCGAGGCCGCTTCCGACTGCGGGGAATCCGGGTTGGAATGGGCCGACGGGGGCGCCACCGGGGCAGTGGGGTCGGCCTCCTCCTCCGTGAGGGTGGCGGGCGTGCCCCCCACCATGCGGATGTCCGCCTCGTCGAAGGCCCGCTTGACACGCCAGCGCAGCTCGCGCTCCACCGCCAGCGCCTTGCCCGGCATGGTCTTCGCCGAGAGGCGGACCACCATGGAGTCGATCAGCACGCTGTCCAGTCCGAGCACCTCGACGGGGCCCCAGAGGATCTCGTTCCAGGGCTCGTCCTTGCTCATCCGCTCGGCCACCGCGTCCAGGGTCGCCTTCACCCGGTCCAGGTTCTCGCCGGCGCGGACGGTGACGTCCACCCCGGCCGTCGCCCAGCCCTGCGAGAGGTTGCCGATGCGCTTGACCTCGCCGTTGCGGACGTACCAGATCTCGCCGTCGGCGCCGCGGAGCTTCGTCACCCGCAGGCCGACCTCGATCACCTCGCCCGAGGCCACCCCCGCGTCGATGGTGTCCCCGACGCCGTACTGGTCCTCGAGGATCATGAACACGCCGGAGAGGAAGTCCGTGACCAGGTTGCGGGCGCCGAAACCGACCGCCACACCGGCGACACCGGCCGAGGCCAGCAGCGGGGCCAGGTTGATCTGGAAGGTCGCCAGCACCATCAGCGCCGCGGTGCCGAGGATCAGGAAGCTCGCCACCGAGCGCAGCACCGACCCGATGGCCGCCGCGCGTTGCCGGCGGCGCTCGGCGTTGACCAGCAGGCCGCCCAGCGAGGTGCCGTTGCCCGTCGCCTCGGTGGTGCGGTTCATGCGCTCGATGAGCTGGGTGATCGCGCGCCGTACCGCCACTCTCAGCACTGCCGCGATGACCAGGATCAGGACGACCCTGAGGCCTATCGCGAGCCAGGTCGACCAGTTCTGCTCGACCCAGCTCGCGGCGTGGTTCGCGCTCTCCTGGGCGTCCTGGAACGTGGGAACCGCCGGAGCCGTCGACTCCGTGGGGGACGGAGCCGGTGTGGCGCCGGCGGCCGGTAGGGCGGGCAGGGACACGGCGGATACCTCCAGTGCGTCTGCCTCCGGTGGGGGCGGTCAAGGTCGTCGAGGTCACGGAAAGGTCACCGGACGGCAGGGGCACCACACTAACGGGGCATCGTGTGGGGATCATGACGATGTTCCGTGGAGAGACCGTGTCACCTGGGGGTTCACCAGGTGAAGCAGGGGGGCGCGCGCCCGGTGGCGCCCCGGGTGTGGTCGAAAACACTCCCAGCCCGTTACCGGGACATGGTGGCGCTTCCACCAGGCATGAGGGGAAACTGGCTCTCAGATCGTCCCGGCGCGAGCCACGCGCCGCCGGCGTACAAGGAGGGCATCCGTGCCGCACGTCCTGGTCCTCAACGCGTCGTACGAGCCACTCGGCGTCGTACCGCTCCGCCGCGCGCTCATCCTCGTCCTCGAGAACAAGGCCGTCTGCCTCGAGGAGTCCGGCGCCTACATGCACAGCGCGACCGTCACTGTCCCCGCACCCAGCGTGGTCCGGCTGAAGCGATTCGTACGGGTTCCCTACCGGGGGCCCGTTCCTCTCACCCGTCGCGCGCTCTTCGCCCGCGACGGCGGCCGGTGCATGTACTGCGGTGGCGTCGCAACCAGCGTCGACCACGTCATCCCGCGCAGCCGCGGTGGTCAGCACGTCTGGGACAACGTGGTGGCCTCCTGCCGCCGCTGCAACCACGTCAAGGCCGACCGCCACCTCGTCGAGCTGGGCTGGCGGCTGCGCCACAAACCCGCCCCGCCCACCGGCCTGGCCTGGCGCATCATCGGCACCGGCCATAGGGACCCGCGCTGGCTGCCATACCTGCAGCCGTACGGCGCGGACGACGCCTTGGCCCGGATCGACGGCATTTCCGCCTGACGATCCGGGCCTTCGTGTTCCCGGGGGCGGCCCGCGGCGGCATGCCGCGGGCCGCCCCCGGGCTGTCCTGGCCTACGGCTCCCCGTGGCCCAGGAGAGCGGTGTACGCACCCTCCGCGGCACGTCCCTGGGGGACGTCGGCCGGGGTGTGGGCGAGGAAGGACTCGGTGGTGCCGGAGTGCAGGATCCGGCCGGCCTCCAGAACGGTGACGTGGTCGGCCTCCTCGGCGAGGTCCGCGACATCGTGCGTGGACATGAGCACGCGCACGTCCTCCCTCAGACCGGCCAGGATGTCCCGGAAGACCCGGCGCTGACGCGGGTCCATGCCGGCCGTCGGCTCGTCCAGCAGGAGCACCCTGGCGTCGTGCACCAGGGCCGCCGCCACCCCCACCCTGCGCAGCTGGCCGCCGGAGAGGCGGGTGGTGCGCTCGTCGGCCTTGTCGGACAGCTCGACGCGCTGCAGCGCCCGGCGCGCCTGCGACCAGGCGTCGCTGCGGTTCATCCCCTTGAGCCAGCCGATGTAGGCGACGTACTCCCGTGCGGTCAGGGAGGCGAGCGGGGTGATGGTCTGCGGCATCCAGGCGACGGCCTTGCGGAACTCCTTGCTGCCGGCGCGCAGCCTGCCGAAGGAGACCGAGCCCGACTCGGGGACGACGACGGAGGCGGACATCTTCAGCAGCGTCGACTTCCCTGCGCCGTTGGGGCCCAGCAGGATGGTCAGGCCGCCGGGCAGTTCGTAGCTGAAGTCGCTGAGCACGGGCCTCTTGCGCCGCCCGTAGGAGTAGGTGCAGTCGGCGAGTACCAGGGTCATGGCTGATTCCTAGGGGAGCGGAGCTGGGCGGCGATGCCGGCGGCGAGGGCCAGGACGGCGGCGATCGCGGCGTGCGGAGCGCCGAGCGGTTCCGGGACGATCGCCCAGAGGTACGGGTCCGTGAAGGTGCGGAAGCCCACCAGGACGACGGCCATGACCCAGGCGACCGGCACCATGACGGCGGGCGTGCCGACCAGGGCGTGGAAGCAGAGCATCAGACCGGTGAGGAAGGCGGTGTTGCGGCCCACGGCCCAGGCGGCGGAGGAGCCCGTGAGGGCGCCGATCGCGAAGCCGACGAGCAACGAGGCCGCGACGACCGAGAGGATCAGCAGGGTGTCCAGCCGTCGTACCGGCCGGATCCCCGAGCCCTCCGGCGCCGGGAGCCGGGAGTCCAGGCAGCGTGCCACCGCGGCGACCGGCACGATCGCGACGAAGGTCATCACCTGGGTCTGGGTGCCGCCCGACAGGCTGATCGACGGCAGTAGGGCCGTCGTGTCCTGGAAGACGAGCGTCAGTGCGGCCAGTCCTGCGAGGCTCCCGGGAAGCACCACGTGGGCCTGGCGCGCCTTGAGCCACCAGATCATGCGGCCCCTCCGTTCCCGGACTTCGCGCACGCCGCGGTCAGCTGCTGGCGGTACCAGCGGGTCTGCTCCGGCCCGGGCTTGCCGAGCACGGCACGCACCTGCCGCTGGAGCGCGGAGCGCTGCTCGGTGCCGTAGAACGGGTCCTGCGCCAGGAGCTTCTCGAGCGTCTTCGACTCACCGGTCCGCTCGGCCGCCCATCCGACCACGACCCGGGTGGTGGCGAGGTCGGGCCGGCGGCAGGGGAAGGCGATCGCGCTGCGCACGATCTGGTAGCGGACGGTTCCGCGCTCGGCGCCCTTTGTCAGTCCGACCCGCCAGGTGCTCTTGGTGGAGGCGGGATGGTCGCGGCCGTCCGCGAGCGTGTCGGTGACGAGCGACGGTGCGGTCGGCGTGATGCCTGCGGCAGCCAGGTCGTCCAGTGCGCTCACCACGTCGCTGTGGACGGCTTTCAGGCCGCTCGCCGTCTCCTCAGGCATGCAGACCTGCGGCGCCTCGCCCATGCACGACATGGAGACGTCACCCTTGCCCAAAGGGGCCGTCGGGCCCCAGCCACGGGTGATGGAGAAGGCGCTCACCGCGCAGACAGCCGCGAGAGCGGCGGCCAGCGTCCCGCGCACCGCGGGTCGACGCAACGGGGACCAGGACGACCACAGCAGTGCGATCGCCAGTGCCAGACCGCAGGTCGGCAGGAGTTGAGCGAGCACGGATGTCCAGGTCGCGACCTCCCCGAACTCCAGCGTCTCGGAGTACTCGCCGCTCACATGACGCCACCAGAAGGGTTCCAGGGCGACCGACGTCGCCACCAGGAGAAAGACCACCACGGCCAGGACGGGCGCGGCGAAGACGGGTTTGATCCGCAGTCCCACGGCGAAGCCGATCACCGAGTGCGCGACGCACACGAGCAGCGCCATCAGCAGCGGCCGCAGACTCGCGAGGGTGGGGGTCGCGCTCTCCTGGACGAAGGCGATGACCACCGGAAGGAGCAGCATCAGCCAGGCCAGGGCGAGCACGGGCCCGAGCGCCTCGGCGGCTATCCGGTAGCGGGAGCGGGCCGGGGCGAGCTGCCAGACGGCCCCCCGGGTGAGACGTCCGCTTTCCCAGGCGCCCAGGGCGGAAGCGAGGGCATAGGCGAACGGGTACATGGACGCCAGCGGATATGCGACCAGGGTCGGGGCGTAGGCGTAGCTCGACGCGGAGATCGAGGTGGCGGTGACCTCGTAGTAGTAGAAGAGGGCCAACCCTATGGCGACGGGGAAGGCCCACAGGGCGCTGCTGGCGCGCAGCCGAGTGCGAAGTCTCACGGATGTCCTTGGGAGGGGGGTGGGGGTGGGGCGTCCCCCGAATGCGCGCTCGGAACGCCCCAGCCCCTCCTGATCGGTGGTCGGCCGCTCAGTCCGCCTGGGTGGTGTCGACGTAGACGGTGCTGACGGAGAGCAGGCAGCAGGAACCGCCCTGGGCGATCTTGGACGCCTCGAAGTAGAAGTCACCGGACGGCAGGCCGGTCCACTCACCGTTGCTGGTGTAGCCCGAGCCCCTGAAGCAGTTGGTGAACGTCTTGCTGCCGTAGCTCTTGTCGACCGCCAGCGGGATGTCCCGCCACATCTGGACGACGACCTGGTCCGTGGTGCCGTACTGGGCGAAGCAGTTGGTGAACTGGACCTGCGAATAGCTCTCGTCCGTCCAGCGGCGGGACTCGTTGCCGTCGGTCCAGCTGCTGATGTAGCTGGTCCAGTT
>NZ_PQSR01000156.1 GCF_002920635.1 Streptomyces sp. Ru72
CCGTCGGCGCTCGCGGGCCCCCGGGAGGCCCGGGTCCGCGCGTCCCGCCAGTCGCTGGGCGACACCCCGTAGGCCGCGCGGAAGCTGCGGCTGAAGTGTGTGGCGCTCGCGAATCCCCAGCGCCTCGCGACCGCGGACACCGTGGTGTCGTTCCGTCCGGGTCGGGCCAGTTCCCGCCGTGCCTCCGTCAGACGGCGGTGCTGGATCCACCGGCCGATCGTGCAGTCGTGGCCTTCGAAGAGCTTGTGGAGGTAGCGGATCGAGAGGTGCTGAGCCGTGGCGACGCTCGCGGGAGTCAGCTCCCGGTCCCACAGATGCGTGTCGACGTGGGCGCGCACCTGCCGGACCAGTGCCTGGCGGTCCTCCCGGCCATCGTGTGGTCCGGGATCGACGCTCTCGGCGGCCAGCAGGGTCACCAACTCCGCGACCGTGCCCGCCAGATGGTGCGCCGTGCGGGGTGAGTACTCCGGCAGCGCGCCGACGAGTTCGCGCACGAAGGATCCCAGGAGTGGCGCCACCGCGCCGTCGGCGGAGGGGTCCCGGTCGCCCAGCAGCCGTGCCTGGTGGTCGGTGAGCGTGAGTGCGCGACGAGGGATCCGTACCAGGTGGAGTGTGAAGTCCTCCGCCGCCTGGAGGGTGAACGGCTCGGTTCCGTCGCAGACGAAGAGGTCGTCGGGGCCGCACACCCCCGCGGTTCCCCGACGGACGAGGGTCGCCCGGCCGGAGATGTGGAGGCCCAGCAGCAGACAGGGTTCGGGAGCTCCGTCGTCGGGGAGGTGGACATAGGTCTGTGCCGGTCCCCGAACGGTGTGCACCTGAAGGAAGCCGAGGGTGCGGGATGTGCCCCCGTCGGCATGGCGGGTACTGCGGGTATCGCCGTTGCCGACGGATGCGGGTGTCAGGCTCATAGGGCCCCTTCGTCCGAGCGTTCCCTTCCCACGGGTGCCGGGTCTGTTCCGGCGCCGGGCCTCGCACACGGAGCGAGTCCACGGACTTCAGCCTCAGGGTGTCCGGTGCGCAACGGCACAGGAGCGGGCCGTCTCTTCCTGCACGGACAACAACCGTGCGCTGTGGGACAACACCGCCGTGCCATGCTGTCCGGAGGGCGAGGAGGGGCAGACGTGGAGAGGGGTCCGGGGGACACGGCGCTGGTCGGCAGGCAGCGCGAGTGCGCGCTGCTGGAGCGGTCCCTGGAGCGGGCCCGGTCCGCGGCGGGCGGCTCGGCGACGGTGCTGCGGGGCGACGCCGGCATCGGGAAGACGGCGCTGCTGGACTGGACGGCCGCGCGCGCCGAGCGCAGTGGCTTCACGGTCCTGCGGGCAGGGGGGAGCGAGGCGGAGGTCGGCATCGCCTTCGGGGCACTGCACCAGGTGCTCCGGCCGTTGCTGGAGAACTCCCGGGCACTGTCCCGGCCGCAGCGGACCGCGCTGGAAAGGGCGTTGGGACTGCGGGACGGACTGCCCTCCGGCGGATTCATGGTCGGTGCGTCCGCGCTGACTCTGCTCGCGGAGGAGGCGCGCCGGCGTCCGGTGCTGATCCTGGTGGACGACCTCCACTGGGTGGACTCCTCCAGTGCCGCGGTGTTCCTCTTCCTGCACCAGCGGATCACCGGCCTGCGGACCGTCATGGTGTGCGCCGGCCGCCCCGACGGCTCGGCGCTGGACGGATGGCCCGCGCACCCGGTGGACCTCGGGGCGCTGTCGGGTGACGACTCCCGTGCGCTGCTGCGGCGCTGGCATCCGAAGCTGGCGACCGCCACCGCCGAGCGGGTGATGGAGGAGGCCGCGGGCAACCCTCTGGCGCTGGCCGAGTTGCCCTGTCAGCTGGCGCGGGAGCACCGCGAGGGCGTCGTGCCGCTGCCGGAGCGGCTGCCGCTCGGGCAGCGGCTGGAAGCGCTCTTCGTACGACGGCTGCGCTCGCTCCCCGCGGACGCGGCGAGGGCGTTGCTGGTCGCCGCGCTGGACAGCGCGGGCGGGAGCGGCGTGATCCGGGAGCCGGCGCCGGATCAGGACGGCACGGCACGGGTCATCGAGCCGATCGAGGCAGGCGGGTTCGCGCGCCTGGACCACACCGGGCGGCTGGTGTTCCGGCATCCGCTGGTGCGCAGCGCCGTCATCGCCTCCGCCTCCCCGGTGGAGCTGCGGGCCGCCCACCGGACACTGGCGGAGCGGCTTCCCGAGGACGACCCGCGCCGCCTGCTGCACGAGGCGTCGGCCGCCGAAGGGCCGGCGGAACCCCTCGCCGCGCGGCTGCAGGAGGCCGGCACGCGCATCGCGCTGCGCGGTGGCGACGCGGAAGGGGCGCTGCTCCTGGACCGCGCGGCGGCCCTCAGCGCCGACCCCGGGAGCCGGGTGAGACGGCTGACCTGGGCGGCCGTGATGTCGGCCCGGGGCGGGCGCCTGGCGTACGCGGCGCGGCTGGTGAAGGAGATCGAGCGGGGACCGGTGCCAAAAGACGTCGCCCCACTGTTCGCCTATGCGGTGGTGTACGTCGACCAGAGCCACCACGTCGACTTCGCGTCGTCGTTCTCACTCCTGCCCGGGGCTCTGGCCGCGCTGACCGCCCCCGGCGCGTCGGCCCCGGGCGACCTCGTGGAACAGATGTTCTTCAAGCTGCTGCTGGCCTCCGCGTACACGGGCGACCCCCGGGGGTGGGAGACGCTGGAGCGCCACCGGGATCATGTCTCCCCCGCCGCCCGCCTGTGCCACCGTGCCTGGGCGGACCCGCCGCGCACGGCGCAGGGTGCGGAGGCGGAGCTGCGGGCCATGGTGACGCGGGGGACGGCCGGGCGCGACGCCGGCAACGCCTGGCTGCTGCTGTGGGCGGCGTCGGCGGTGGACGGTGCCGATGCGAACCTGTTGCGGCTCTTCGGCGGGGAGCACGCCTACGCCACTTCGGGGTCCGTCGCGAAGGCCCGGTGCCATCGGGCGTTCCTGCGGGGCCGTTGGGATGCCGCCGAGGACTGCCCGCGCGAGGCCGACACCGCGGAGGAGCTCGGCTACCACTGCAACGCCCTGCTCTTCAGGCTCTACCACGCACACTTCCTCGCGGGCCGCGGTGACGAGCAGGGGCTGCGCGCGGTACGGGAGCGCATCGAGCCGGCCGCGTCCCGGGCCCGGATGCGCTTCGTCACGGACCGCCTGGACCATCTGGAGGCCCTCGTCGCCCTGGCGCACGGCCGGCACGAGGAGGCGTACGACCGTCTGCGGCGCATGTTGCCGACCGGCTCCCTGTCACGGGGACCGGCCTGGTTCCACCTGCCCTTCTTCGACTTCGTGGTCGCGAGCCTGGGCTGCGGCCGGCGCGAGGAGGCGCTCGCCCGGGTGGCGGCCGGGCGGGCGGCACGAATGGACGGCGTCTCCGGCCACCATGCCTTCCTGCTGGCCGCGGCGAGCGCGCTGACGGCGGACGACGACACGGCGGACGCGGCCTACGCGGCGGCCTACGCCGTGCCGGGCGCCGGCCGATGGGTCTTCGAGCTGGCTCGTCTGCGGCTGGCGCACGGTTCCTGGCTGGGGCGACGGGGGCGCCGGGCCGAGGCGGAGGAGCTGCTGCACACCGCCTGCCGCACCTTCCGCGAGCTGCGGGCCGCCCCCTGGGTCGAGCAGTGCCGGGCCGAACTGCGTGCCGTCCGCCGCTCGTCCGGGGCCGCGGACAGCGACACCGACGCGCTCACGCCCCAGGAGCTGCGCATCGCCCGGCTGGTCGCCACCGGACTGACGAACAAGGAGGTCGGCGCCGCCCTGCACCTGTCCCCCCGCACGGTCGGGGCGCACTTGTACCGGATCTTCCCCAAACTCGGCATCACCTCGCGCGCGGCCCTGGCCAGGGCGCTTCCCGGGTCTCCTCCAGCGCACGAGCCACTCCTGCACGAGTCGTGACGCCCAGCTTCGGGAAGATCTTGTACAGATGGGCGCCGACCGTACGCGGTGACAGACCGAGAAGCTCCGCGATCTGACGGTTAGTCAGGCCCTCGGCGGCCAGTTCGGCGATCCTCAGCTCCCGCGGAGAGAGCAGGGGATGGTGTCCGGTTCCGTCGCCGGACGTTCGGCTGTCGCCGTTCACCGCGTCGAGTTCCCGGGACGCCTGTACGGCCCAGGCTGTGGCACCGAGGCGGGTGAAGGCGCCGAGCGCGGCCTCGCAGTGAGTGGCGGCGGGCCCTGGTCGGCCCTGCCGCCGGAGCCACGCGCCGTGCGCCAGACGGGCCCGGGCGAGCGGAAAGGGCCACGTGTCGGCGCCCTGGAGGGCGTACACGGCCGCGAACCGCCGCTCCGCTTCCTCGTCGTCGGCGGCGAGGGCCTCGGCGACCGCCACCAGGAAGCTGTGGTGGGGCGACGTGCGGGCGATTCCGGCCGCGTCCACCGCCCGCAGGTGGCGCCGGGCCTCCGCCCTCCGTCCGGTGTCGACCGCGGCCTGCACCCAGTCGACGAGCGAGAGATGGAACCAGGGGGCGCGGGACGGAACGGTCCCGGGCGGGGTGAGGGCCTGCGCGTGCTGCCATGCCTCGTCGCTCCGGCCGTGGCCGAGTGCGCACACCACCTTCAGCGCGTGCAGGCGCTCGGTGACGAGGCGCAGGCGCCGCTCGCGGGCCGAGGTCCCGACGGCGGTCGCCAGCGCGGCGAGACCGGCGCGGTCCCCACGGGCGGCCAGGACCTGGGCCGCGTTCAGCCGGAACAGCGTCTCGTTGAAGGCGTACCCGCAGGCGGCGGAGGCCTCGGCGCCACGGCGGGAGACCTCCAGGGACGCGTCCCAGCGGCCGTGCAGGAAGTCGTCGTGGGCGCGGACGATGTCGACGAAGGCCTGGGTGGCGTACGCGTGCCGGCCTGCGAAGCGGCTCCACAGCTGGTCGTTGTCGCTGACGGCGTCGACGGCGGCGGCCGTCCACAGCAGGAGCCGGAGCGCGGGGGTCTCCCGGTGCTCGGGCAGAGCCGCGACCGCGGCGCGCAGCCGGCGCGGCACGTCATGGACGACGTGGGACGGGCCGGACCATGCCCGTCGGCACAGCAGCGCCGGCTCGCAGGCGTCCGCCAGCCGGTGTTCGCAGGCGGCCCACGCCCGCTCGTCCCCGGTGTGCACGGCGACGACGAGGAGCAGGAAGAGCAGTGGTTCGAGCAGGGCCGCGCGCTGCTGCCCGGCCATCGGTGCGGCCGGCCGGTCCAGGACCTCGGGAAGCAGTTCGATCGCCGGTGCCGGGTCGGCGTCCAGCTGGAGCCGGGTGCAGGCGACGGCGAAGGCGTACTGGTCGGCGGGTTCGGGCCTTCCCGGGCGGGCCTCGGTCTCCGCCTCGGCGACGAGTGCCGCCGCCAGGCGCAGCCGTCCCCCCTGTGCCGCCATCGCAGCGGCCGCGACGAGACGGGCCGTCCGGCTCGCCGCGTCCGGGCTGAGACCCGCCGCGCGCGCCATCATTCCCGCCGCCTCCGCGGATCTGCCCTGGGCGGCCATCGTGTCGGCTTCGGCGTGCACCAGCGCGGCCAGCTCGCCGTCGGTGCCGATGGCGGCGGCCGCCAGGTGCATGGTCCGCCGCGGGCTCAGCACGGGGAGCGCGTCCGCGAGCAGCCGGTGGGCCGCCCGGCGTTCGGCCGGCGAGGCGAGGTGCACCAGGCAGGCGCGCACCAGCGGATGGTGGAAGGACAGGCGGTCCGACGCCGGCTCGGTGTGGGCCAGGCCGGAGGCGTCCAACTGGCTCCGGACCTCCGTCCAGGAGGTTCCCGCCGCCCGGTCCGCCAGGTCGCGCAGCACGCTGACGCGCTGCGTGAACGAGCCGCCCAGTGCCACCAGCAGCAGCAGACGCCGGGCGCCGTCCGGCAGGGCGCGCACTTCGTCCTCGTACAGGCGTCCGAGTCGCTCGCCCATGGGCAGCTCGTCGAACAGCTCGGTGACGCCGGTTGCCCGCGCGTCCGCCGGGTGGGCGGAGCCGGCCGCGGCCGCCGTTCGCAGGTGCACCGGAAGTTCGTGCAGCGCGAGCGGGTTGCCCCCCGCGGCGCGCAGCACCCGGCGGCGTGCCTGGTCGGGCAGGTGCGGGTGGAGGGCGCTCAGCAGCGCTTCGGCCTGCCGCTCGTCCAGTGGCCGCAGGTCGAGCACCCGGCCCGGCAGCCCCTCGGTCTCGTTCCCTTCCCCCGGGCTCACGACGGAATGCCGCCGGGCCACGATCGTCAGGTGCCGCCTCGCCCCGATGACGACGACGGGAAGGGGAGCCAGATTCCGCTGGACGTGCCCGAACACGGCGGTGCTGGACGGGTCGGCCCACTGCAGGTCGTCCAGGAGTACGACGACGGGTCGGCGGGCGGCGGCGTGGGCGAGCAGGGAGAGGGCGGCACCCGCCACCGTGAGAACCTCCGGATGTGCGCCCTCACGCACGCCCAAGGCCCGTTCCAGTGCGTCGCGTTGCTCCTCCGGGAGAGCGTGCGTGTCGTCGAGCAGCGGCCAGAGCACCTGGTGCAGGGCCGCGAACGGCAGGCCGCACTCCGCTTCGGCGCCGGTCATCCGCAGGATGCGCAGACCGGCGCGACGGGCCTCGGCCTCGGCAACCCTCAGCAGCGCGGTCTTCCCCAGGCCGGGATCGCCGCGCAGGATCACCGACGTCCCGGTGGAGGCGATCTCGGCCAGCGCCGCGCGGATGACGGCGACATGGGTGTCCCGTCCGGTCAGGACCGGTCCGGCCGCACCGTCCCCGGGCATGCCCGCACCGCTCATGACCTCGGTTACCCCGCCCTCTTCACCACCGCGACGCCCGTGCCGCTCCCCCGTCTCCGCCTTCCGGACCCCTCCGGTACGTGGCCCGTACGCCCCGGTCCGGCCGACCCTGGATCGGACGGTCATTCAACCATAAAAGAGATCATGTCATAGTTCGTGGTCTGCGCTGAGGGGCGCCCTCAGCCGGCACCCGCGAACGTGCGGCGCGCCCAGTCGGTGAAGCGGGTCCAGGAGATGCCGGGATGGGCGTCATGCAGCGCGGGGATGTCGACCTGATAGCCGGGCCCGTTCAGGAACGTCCACATCGCGTGCATGTCCGGATCGGCCACCGCCGCCAGCGGTACCCGCGCATGGCGCACGTCGCGTCCCAGGGCCGTACCGAGCGCGGCCGCCATGTCGGCGGGCGTCGGGGCGTCACTGGCCAGCTCGATGCGGTGCTCCGCGTACGGGCCGGGGTTCAGCAGCACCGCGGCGGCGAAGGCACCGAGGTCGGCGCGGTCGAGCTGCTGCAACGGCCGGTCGGACGGCAGCGGCAGGTCGAGCGCCCCGCCGAGGATCCGCTCGGCTCCGCCCAGCGCGTTGTCGTAGAAGTAGGTCGGCCCGAGGATCGTGTAGGGCACATCACCCGAACGCAACTCGGCCTCGATGCGCGCCTTGCTCTCGAAGTGCGGCACCCCGCTCTCCTGGTCCGCTCCGGCCACCGAGCTGAACACGAGGTGCGGTACGCGCTGCTCGTGCGCGGCGGCCAGGATCGCCCGCCCCTGGGCCACCTCGGCCTCCGGGCCGGCCTCGAAGGGAGTGGTGAACGCGAACACCGCGGCCACCGAGCGCATGGCCGCGGCGAGTGACGCGCGGTCGCTCAAGGACCCGGCCACGACTTCGGCGCCCCGGTCGGCCAGTTCCCGCGCGGTGCTGCGTGCGGGATCCCGCACAAGCGCCCGGACCCCGGCCCCCCTGGCGAGCAGGGCGTCGGTCACCGCCCTGCCCTGGCCACCGGTCGCGGCAAGCACCAGGATCGGCGCATCGGCCATCGGGAACTCCCTTCTCGGGGAAACATCGGCAGTTGATCACTGGCCAGGAACCCCACGTTATCCATCCATCCCGCAGGACACGCTCAGCCCGGGCCGACAGACGCGGACAGGTCAGACCCCGTGCGCGGAGAGACAAAACGCATGTGCCGCTCCCCCATACCTTTTCGTTGGCGCCGGCGGCCCTCCGCCGGCTCGGAACCATCGACGGGTCCCCACGGGGGCATTCCTGGTGCGGGGTACCGGCCGTCCCCGGGCCCCGCTCTTGGCCCCGTCTCCCCGGACTCTCACGCCCCTGGTGATCCGCCGGACCGCCGTCGGCATCGCGCCCGTCCCGGCGCCGGAGCACTTCGGCCGGTCACCACCATCGACAAGGAGTCATCCATGACCGATTCCGGCAGCCCGACCGTCGTTCTGGTCCACGGTGCTTTCGCCGACGCGTCGAGCTACGCCCGCGTCATCCCCGAACTGATCGCCCGCGGCCTGGACGTGGTGGCCCCGGCGGTACCCAACCGCAGCCTGCTCGGCGACGCCGACTACATCGCCACGCTCGTCCGCCAGATACCCGGCCCGGTCGTCCTGGTGGGACATTCCTACGGCGGTGCGGTCATCACCGTCGCCGGCGCGGAGGACAACGTACGGGCGCTCGTGTATCTGGCCGGCTACGCACTGGAGGAGGGTGAGAGCCTCGGCGAACTCCAGGGCCGGTTCCCCGATTCCGACCTGGCCAAGGCGCTCGTCTACACCCCGTTCCCGGTCGAGGGCTCGTCCACGCCCGGGACCGACGTGTCGGTCGACATCGACAAGTTCCCGTCCATCTTCGCCGCGGACGTCGACCCCCGTCTCGCCTCCGTCCTCGCCGTCTCCCAACGTCCGCTGGCAGCGCAGGCATTCGGCGAGAAGGCGCCGGTGGCGGCCTGGAAGACCAAGCCCTCCTGGGGTCTGGTCGCCTCCTTGGACCACACCATCAACCCCGATGTGGAGCGCTACGGCTACCGGCGGGCCGGGATGACAACGGTCGAGGTCGACTCCTCCCACCTGGTGATGCTCGCCCACCCCGAGCGCGTCACCGAGTTGATCGTCGAGGCGGTCCGGGCCACCGCTCGGTAGGGCTTCCCGGCGTCCCGGCCGCCCTCCGGCCACGGACCGCACCCGTAGGCGCCCAGCGGCCGGCGGCCGGCGGCCGTCCGCAACCACGCCGAAGCCGACACCGATGCCCCCCGGCCGGCGCCGCTCACACGCGCGCGTCCGCCCGGCCCGGGGGAGGAACTCCTGCCATCACCCTAGGAAGTGAAGGATGAACGCACCGATCTCCCGCCGTACCGTCACCGTCTCCCTCCTGGCCGGCGCGGCCGCCCTGGGCACCGCCGTTCCCGCCTTCTCAGCGCCGTCGGCGGGTGCCGACGGGCCGGCCCGTCGGCACCCGCACGAGGGCAGACCCACCATCGTCCTGATCCATGGCGCGTTCGCCGACGCCTCCAGTTGGAGCGCGGTTGTCGAGCGGCTGCAGCGGCGGGGTCACCACGTTCTGGCACCGGCACTGCCGCTGCGCGGGCTGACGAGCGACGCCGCCTACATCGGCAGTGTGCTCGACAGCGTTCCGGGCCCGATCGTGCTGGTGGGCCACTCCTACGGCGGAGCGGTCATCAGCCTCGCCGCGGCCGGCCGCGCCCGGGTCAAGGCGCTGGTCTACATAGCCGCCTTCGTACCGGAGATCGGCGAGAGCGCGCTGGAGCTCACGGACAAGTATCCCGGCAGCACTCTGGCGCAGGCCGCCTCGGCCCAGCACTACCCGCTGCCCGGAGGTGGACAGGGTGAGGAACTGGTCATCAGGAAGGAGCTGTTCCGGGAGCAGTTCGCGGCCGGTGTGCCGGTCACGACCGCTCAGGTGATGGCCGCGGGGCAACGTCCCATCGCCCTTGCCGCGCTGCGGGAGAAGGCCACCGCCGCGGCCTGGAAGAAGATCCCCAGCTGGTACCTCGTGGCCACCGAGGACCGCAACATCCCGCCGGCGGCCGAGCAGTGGATGGCCGACCGCGCCGACGCGCACACCATCAGGGTCCGCGCACCGCACGCGGTCGCCGTGAGCGACCCGAGCCCTGTCACCGAGCTGATCCTGAACGCGGTCCGCTCGACACGCTGAGCGCATCGCTCTCGTACCGCCTCCCGGCCAGGTGCGCCGCTTCACCTGAGGATGTTCACCGCCCGTGCCACCACCAGCGCCACGGTGAGCAAGGAGATGGATGCCTGGGACGCCATCAGCAGCTTGGCCCAGCGGGACAGGGGCATGGTGTCGGTGGGGCTGAAGGCGGTCGCGTTGGTGAAGGAGACATAGAGGTAGTCGGCGAACGCCGGCTCCCAGTCCGCCGGCGCCAACTCCCCGCTCTGCATCTGCGGGAAGAGGAAGTCCGGGTAGTCGTGGTGGCCGGCGGCCCGGGCCGCCGGCCCGCCCCTGTCCCACTCCCAGTACCACAGAGCGAAGACGATGACGTTGGTCAGCCAGATGCCCGCACCCGTCATCAGCAGCGCCCCGGCATCACTGCCCTCGGTACCGCGCACCAGCCCCCGGATCAACAGCGCCGCCGACCAGCCGTTGGCTACGCTGACGAGGGCGGCCAGCGCCAGCCCGCCCGCGCGCAGCAGCGAGGCCCCCCGTCTCGTACGGGTCCGGAAGGCCCACTGCAGCACTACCAGCAACAACAGTTCCAGCGTGGGCAGGAGCCACACCGGCCGGAAGGCCAGCCGCTCGGGGAGCAGGAGTTGCAGGGCGACCGCGGCGACCACGGCCGCGCTCACGGCCCAGCGCGACTCGTCGCGAGTGGGCCGCCGCCAGGCCGGCTCCTGGCGGGCCGCGGTGAGCAGTTGCTCCAACCGGGCGAGTCGCTCGTGCAAGGCCCTTGACTCTTCGTTCACGACCCCAGTGTGACCTCACGGCGACGAGACCGATCACGGGCACCCCGCCATGCGCGGGGACAAGCCCCGGAGCGGGCCTGCCCGCCTCGGGCGCGCGGCGTGCCGCCGACCTTCCGCGTGAGTGGACGAGCCGCTCCGCGTCAGCCGGCCGGCCTGCGGCAGGATGGGACCATGAGCGTAGTCAAGATCAATGTACTGACCGTCCCCGCAGAGCAGCGGGAGACGCTGGAGAAGCGCTTCGCCTCCCGGGCGCACACCGTGGAGAGTTCCGACGGGTTCGAGTGGTTCGAACTCCTCAGGCCGGTCGACGGAACCGACAACTACCTCGTCTATACGCGGTGGCGGGACGAGGAGTCGTTCCAGGCATGGATGGAGGGCCCCATGAAGGCGGCCCACCAGGGCGGTGACACGGCAGGAGGCGAACGCCCCAAGCCGGCGGCGAGCGGGTCCACGCTGTGGTCCTTCGAGGTCGTACAGCAGGCGGCGCCCAAGAGCGCGTAGGCCGGCACCGGCGGAAAGGCACCGGCCCTGGACGGCAGGCACACGCCGCCGCCCGGGGCCGCTTACCTCCGAGGTCATCGCTCCGGAACGGAGCGCATGCCACGATCGTCGGCGTACAGAGCCCGGCCGACCGGAAGGACGCCATGACCGCCTACGCGATAGCCCACCTGCAGGAAGCCGCCCCGCACCCGGAGATCGCCGAGTACATCGAGCGCATCACCGCCACCTTCGCCCCCTACGGCGGCCGCTTCCTCGTACACGCCACACAGCACGAGGTGAAGGAGGGCAGCTGGCCCGGACACGTGGTCGTCATCGGCTTCCCCGGCCTCGCCGAGGCCCGGGCCTGGTGGGACTCCCCCGCGTACCAGGAGATCGCACCACTGCGCTCCCGGCACATCGACGGCGACATCATCCTGGTCGACGGCGTCAGTGACACCTACGACCCCGCAGGCACCGCACGGACGATGCGGGAAGCCATGCGCACCCCCTGAACAGGGCAACGGAGGTACGTCCGTTCAGGCTTCACCTCCCCTTCGTACCCGCCGCGCCTCCCCGACACGTGTGCCGGCCTGGTGTGTCAACGCGGTGCGGGGGCACACGGATTCGGGGAGGTCGAGATGAACACGAGTGCCATGACCCATGCCCGACGGGCGCGGTCCGGGGGCGAGGTCGGCTCACTGACGCAGGCCGCTGCCCGGGCCGGGCTGGCCGCCCGGGGAGTGATCTACGTGCTGGTCGGCGTGCTGGCACTGCGGATCGCGTTCGGCGACGGCAGCCGGCAGGCCGACCGCAGTGGTGCGCTCGCGGAGATCGCGCAGGAGCCGTTCGGTGCCGTACTGCTGTGGGCGCTGGGCATCGGGGTCGCCGGCATGGCCGTGTGGCGGTTGTCCGAGGCGGTGTTCGGCGCCGTCGGGCCGGACGGCCGCAAGGTGAGGAAACGGCTGCTGGCGCTGGTCCGGTGCGTGTTCTATGCGTTCGTCGCCTACTCCGTGCTGTCGTTCGCGACCGGTTCCGGCACGGGTGGCTCATCCAGCGACGAGCAGTCCAGGGACGTCACGGCCAGGGCTCTGGGGGTGCCCGCCGGTCAGTGGATCGTGGGCGCCGTCGCGGTCGGCATCATCGTGGCGGGGGTCTGGATCGGGGTCCGGGCCGTCCGGCGCGAGTACCACAAGGACCTCAGGCTCGGCGAGATGTCCCCGGGCTTGAGGCGACTGGTGGACATCGCAGGCGTGGGCGGAGGTGCTGCGCGCGGGCTGGTGTTCGCCGCGGCGGGGGCCTTCGCTCTGCGCGCCGCAGTCGATTACCGGCCCGACCGGGCCAAGGGGCTGGACGACACGCTGCGGTCGTTCGCCCAGACCCCGTTCGGTCCGTGGCTGCTGGTGCTCGTGGCCGCCGGGGTCGTACTGTTCGGCCTCTTCTCCTTCGCGTTGGCGCGCTGGCGCAGGGTCTGAGCGTCGGTTCTCCTTGCCGTGGAGTCGCCGTGGAGACAAGGCAGTTGGATCCGTGCTCCGCGGGTCGCGGCCGCTGTGTCGTGAAATGCCCGCGGAATTGTCCGTGATCGGTAACAGACGGATCCCGCACCGTTCTTCTTCCGTCCTGATGGGTGCACGTGACCACAGAGACGACGAGGAGCGGGGCGGACATGGCGCGGCGTGGCGAACGGGGATGGTACGGGCGGGTGCTCGCGGCGGCGGTCGGCGTGACGGCGGTGGCCACCGCCACCTCGGTGTGGACCGCGCAGGCCGGCCCCGCCGAGGAAC
>NZ_PQSR01000157.1 GCF_002920635.1 Streptomyces sp. Ru72
CCAGCTGTCCCACCGCCGCGTCGATCAGCGCGGAGTCCACGCCCTTGGTCCGCAGTTCCTGGGCGAGCGCCCGGCGGGCCAGTCCCCTGCCGTGGTGCCGGGATTCCACCCAGGCGTCCGCGAAGGCGCTGTCGTCGATCAGGCCGACCTCCTCGAACCGCGACAACACCTCGTCCGCGACGTCCTCGGGGATCTCCCGCTTGCTCAGGGCGTCCGCGAGCTGCTTGCGCGTGCGTGGAGTTCCGGTGAGCAGACGCAGGCAGATCGCCCGCGCCTGCTCAACCGGGTCCCCCGGGTGCTCCCCCGTCCCGGCCCTCGACGAGAAGGAAGAGCCTCCGTCCTGTGGGGCCTCGGCCGGTTGTCCGCCACCGCGCCGCCGCCCTCGCCCGCGTCCACCGCGCACGCGGCCCTCGCCGCGTGGAGCGTCCTCGCCGTGCGCGTCCTCGCCGTGCGCGTCCTCGCCGTGCGCGTCCTCGTCGCCCCGCACGTCGTCGTACGCCCCGCCATCACCCCCGACGAACCCCGTGTTGCGCCCGCTCCCCCGCCGCTGCGGGGCCACGGGGTGGGCGTACTCGGCCCAGTCGGTTCGTCGTGTCATGGGCTAGCTCTTGGCCGCCGGGGCCTTGGCCTTGGCCGCCTTGGCCGCCGGTGCCGGCACCGTCTTCGCGGTGTCGTCGGCCGCGGGAGCGGCGGCACTCGGCGCGTCCGTGCCCGGTTCGGCGGTGGGCTCCTCCGGCCGGACGCCGACGCCCAGCTTCTCCTTGATCTTCTTCTCGATCTCGTTGGCCAGGTCGGGGTTGTCCTTCAGGAAGTTGCGCGCGTTCTCCTTGCCCTGGCCGAGCTGGTCGCCCTCGTACGTGTACCAGGCGCCGGCCTTGCGGACGAAGCCGTGCTCCACGCCCATGTCGATCAGCCCGCCCTCGCGGCTGATGCCCTGGCCGTAGAGGATGTCGAACTCGGCCTGCTTGAAGGGCGGCGCGACCTTGTTCTTGACGACCTTGCAGCGGGTGCGGTTGCCGACCGCCTCCGTGCCGTCCTTCAGGGTCTCGATGCGGCGGATGTCGATGCGCACCGAGGCGTAGAACTTCAGCGCCCGGCCACCGGTCGTGGTCTCCGGGGAGCCGAACATCACGCCGATCTTCTCGCGGAGCTGGTTGATGAAGATGGCGGTGGTCTTGGACTGGTTGAGCGCGCTGGTGATCTTCCGCAGGGCCTGGCTCATCAGGCGGGCCTGCAGACCGACGTGGCTGTCGCCCATCTCGCCCTCGATCTCCGCGCGCGGGACGAGCGCCGCGACGGAGTCGATGACGATGAGGTCGAGGGCGCCGGAGCGGACCAGCATGTCCACGATCTCCAGGGCCTGTTCGCCGTTGTCCGGCTGGGAGAGGATCAGGTTGTCGATGTCGACGCCGAGCTTGCGCGCGTACTCGGGGTCGAGGGCGTGCTCGGCGTCCACGAAGGCGACCTGGCCACCGGCCTTCTGGGCGTTCGCCACCGCGTGCAGGGTCAGGGTCGTCTTACCCGACGACTCCGGACCGTAGATCTCGACGACGCGGCCGCGCGGCAGGCCGCCGACGCCGAGGGCCACGTCGAGCGCGGTCGACCCGGTCGGGATGACCTCGATGGGCTCCTTGGAGCGCTCGCCCATGCGCATGACCGCGCCCTTGCCGAATTGCCGTTCAATCTGTGCGAGGGCGGCGTCGAGTGCCTTCTCGCGGTCGGTACCTGCCATGGGTTCCACCCGGTTTGCTTGAGTCGATCGCTTCACGTCAAAGACGCTAACGCCTGCCACTGACAATGCGCCCCGACGCCCGTCCGGCTGTGGATAACTCGGGCACTTCTCCGCCAAAACCGTGTCGAAATCCCCGCCGTGAGCCCCGCCGGAGCCTCCATAAGAATGGATGTTCGATTTTTGTGTCAAGCGCACCGGCCGGCACTTGCGAACCCACCGTCGCGCAGGGAACAGCGGCCCGGTGCCGGGCTGCTCCCCCCGGAGTAGGGCGGGTGTCTTCGGCCGGAGGACGACGGGCCGAGGCCGCTCCCGGGAGCCTTGGCTCATGGAAATCGACAGGCTGCCGGAGACGTCCACCACCGAGGCGTTGCCGTCACTCCCGCCGGAACGGCGATCCGGCATGCGCCCGGTGGAGCGTCTTTGCCATGCGACCGGTGCCTTCCTGGTCGTTTCCGGTCTGGTGCACCTGGTGGTGTTCCTCGTCGACGGCGGTCCCTGGGACGGGCCCGTCTCCTGGCGCAAGCCCTTCACGTTCGGGCTGTCCTTCGGGCTCACGCTGATCGCGGTCACCTGGGTGACGTCGTACCTCCGCGTCGGGGCGCGACTGCGCACGGTGCTGCTCGCCGTGTTCGCCGCCGACTGCGTCGTGGAGGTCGCCGGGATCACCCTCCAGGCGTGGCGACGCGTGCCCTCGCACCTCAACACCGAGACGCCCTTCGACACGGCGGTGGCGATGACGCTCGCGCTGGGCGGCGCCGTCCTCGTCGTCGTGCTCTCGACGTTCGCCGCCGCCGCGTTCCGGCGCAGGCCGGGAGGCCCTCTGGGCATGGGGCTCGCGCTGCGCTCCGGGTTCGCGATCCTGATCGTGGCGCTGCTCTCGGGCGCCGCGATGATCGCGCGCGGGACCGTACTGTCCCGCACCGGGCACCAGCAGGCGGCGTACCACTCCACGGCGCCGCTCAAGCCGCTGCACGGGGTCAGCCTGCACGCCGTGCTGGTGCTGCCCGCGCTGGCCTGGCTGCTGTCCCGCACGTCCTGGCGCGAGGCCACCAGGCAGCGGGTCATGTACGCCGCGGTCGGCGGCTACGCGGCCGCCGTGCTCGGCGCGGGCGTCTGGGCGGCTCTCTCCTGGTGAGCGGGCGCCCTCAGCGCTCGAACAGCCGCCGTACGCGTGTCGTGAGACTGCCCGAGCCTCGCGTGCGGTGCCCGTGGACGCGGGGGTCGTCGGTGACGTCGTACCGCTTCACGTACGCCCCCAGGAAGGCCTGCAGCGTGGCGACCGCCGGGATGGCGATCAGCGCGCCCACCGCGCCGAGGAGGGCGGTGCCCGCTACGACGGACCCGAAGGCGACCGCGGGGTGGATGTCCACGGACCGCGCGGTCAGCTTGGGCTGCAGCATGTAGTTCTCGAACTGCTGGTAGACCACGACGAAGATCAGCACCCACAGGGCGTACCAGGGGGCCACGGTGAAGGCGATCAGCATCGGCAGGGCACCGGCGAGATAGGTGCCGATGGTGGGGATGAACTGGGAGACCAGGCCGACCCAGACGGCCAGCACGGGCGCGTACGGGATGCTCAGCGCCTGCAGCAGGACATAGTGCGCGATGCCGGAGATCAATGCCATCAGGCCGCGCGAGTAGAGGTAGCCGCCCGTCTTGTCCACGGCGATCTCCCAGGCGCGCAGCACCTCGGCCTGCCGGGCGGGCGGCAGCACCGAGCACAGCGCACGGCGCAGCCTGGGCCCGTCGGCGGCGAAGTAGAACGAGAACAGGCCGATCGTCAGCAGCTGGAAGAGGCCGCCCAGGACCTGGGCGGAGACGTCCAGGACACCGGTGGCGCTGTTCTGGACGTACTTTCTGAGCCAGTCGGAGTGGACCAGGCTGTCCTGCACGTCCACGCGTCTGAGATGGGTGTGGAACGTGGTGTTGATCCAGTTGATCACCGAGTCGAGGTAGCCCGGGAAGCCTTCGACCATCTTGATGATCTGGCCGGCGAGCATCGAGCCGAGCAGCGTGACGAACCCGGCGACGGCGATCGCCAGGGCGAGGAACACGAGGAAGGTGGCCAGCCCCCGGCGCATGCGGTGGGCGGCCATCCAGCTGACCGCGGGCTCGATGGCGAGCGCCAGGAAGAACGCGATCAGGATGTTGATCAGCAGGCCGATGAGCTGGTGGAACGCCCAGCTGCCCAGTTGGAAGACGGCGACGAGCGCGAGGGCGAGCACCATGGCGCGCGGCAGCCAGCGCGGCATGCGGGCGCCCGGTGCGGCGCCGCCGCCCGACGGGGGCGGCTGGGGCGGTGTCGTGCCGAGCGGTGGTGCCTGGTGGGGGACCTGCGCGGTCTCGTCTGTCGGGGCCACGGAGCAAGTCTCGCCCACGCCGACGGCATCCGGGGACCCCTGTGGATCTCCGCGCTTCTTCAGCGCTTCTCCCGCGGAACGTCCATGGCCGTGCACACGGCGTGCCACACGTCCTTGGCCTCCCAGCCGGCTTGCAGCGCCTGGTGCACGGTGCGCCCGCCGAGTTCCGACATCACGTGGTCGCGCGCGAAGGTGTCGGCGTAGGACTCACCGAAGTGATCCGCCATCCGCTGCCAGAAGACCGTCAACCGCATGACACCAGTATCCCGCCCCTGAGAGTGGGGCCGGGCCGGGACGGCTTGCCGAGAACGCTTTCCGTCCTACGGTCTGATCCATGGCCGAAACCGGAGCATCCCCACTCCTTCCCGCGCCCTCGGCGCGCACCCCGCTCTCCCGCGCCGAGCACTTCGTGTGGCTCACCGCGCGCGTGCTGGAGCAGCGCCGTTTCGCGTACCACTTCCTGGGCGGCGGCGCCGATCCCGTGGAGACCGCGCTGGCCGCCTACCGCAACGAGGACGAGGGGTACGGTCACGCCCTCGAGCCCGATCTGCGCGGCCCGGTCAGCCAGCCCCTGCACACCGCCCACGCCCTGCGAGTGCTGGACTCGATCGGCCGTTGCGGCGGTCAGCGGGTGGAACGCGTGTGCCGCTATCTGACCGCCGTGTCCACAGCGGACGGCGCCCTTCCGGCGGTGCATCCCGTGCAGCGCGGCTATCCGGCCGCGCCCTTCGTGCCCGTCATCGACAACCCGCCGAGCGATCTGCTCGCCACGGGCCCGGTGGTGGGCCTGCTGCACCGCAACGAGGTGTGGCACGCGTGGATGTTCCGGGCCACCGACTTCTGCTGGCAGGCGGTCGAGTCCCTGGACAAGTCGCATCCGTACGAGGTCGAGGCGGCCGTGGCGTTCCTGGACTTCGCGCCCGACCGCCCGCGCGCGAAGGCCGCGGCCGAGCGGCTGGGCCGCCTGGTGCGCGAACAGCGGCTCGCGGTGCTGGACCCTGACCGTCCGGAGGCGTATCCGGTCGCCTCCGGGTACGCACCGGGCGAGCACCACTTCCCGTACGACTTCGCGCGTACCCCGGACTCCCTCGCGCGCGCGTGGTTCACCGACGAGGAGATGGCGCGCGCCCTGGACTTCCTCGCAGCCGAGCAGCAGGAGGACGGAGGCTGGCCGGTCCGGTGGCGCCAGTGGGCTCCGGGCACCGTCCTGGAGGCCCGCCCCCTGGTGACCATCGACGCGCTGCTCACCCTCAAGGCGTACGGACGGCCCATCGGCTGAGTCGGGGGCGGCCCCCGCGCGGTGCCGCCCGGGGGCACGCGGACGGGCCGAGCGCCGACCGTCGCGCCCGTCATCGCCGGCATCCTGCCGTGATCGGCCCCGAACCTGCCACGGCCCCTTCCGTGCCGGGCCGGTCGGCCCTGCCCACGGTGGCCGACCATCCCCGGGCGGGTCGCCGTGTCGTACGTCCTCGCAGGTCACGGGCATTGTCAGTGGGCGGGTGCAGGATGGACGCATGGTCAGCTCCGCACACCGAGCCCTCGACGGCTTCTCACCCGCGACCCGCGCCTGGTTCACGGGGGCGTTCTCCGCGCCCACCGCGGCCCAGGCCGGGGCGTGGCGTGCCATCGCCGCGGGCTCGGACGTGCTCGTGGTCGCCCCGACCGGTTCCGGCAAGACGCTGGCCGCCTTCCTCGCCGCGCTGGACCGGATGGCGTCCACCCCGCCGCCCGCCGACCCCACGAAGCGCTGCCGTGTGCTGTACGTGTCCCCGTTGAAGGCTCTCGCGGTCGACGTGGAGCGGAACCTGCGCAGTCCGCTCACCGGCATCCGCCAGGAGTCGGTCCGGCTCGGCCTGCCCGAGCCGGAGGTGAAGGTGGGCATCCGCTCCGGTGACACCCCGGCCGCCGAGCGCCGCGCCCTGGCCACGCGTCCGCCGGACATCCTGATCACCACTCCGGAGTCGCTGTTCCTGATGCTGACGTCGTCCACGCGGGACGCGCTGACGGGCGTGGAGACGGTCATCCTCGACGAGGTGCACGCGGTCGCGGGCACCAAGCGGGGCGCGCACCTGGCGCTCTCCCTGGAGCGGCTCGACGAGCTGCTGCCGAAGCCCGCGCGCCGCATCGGCCTGTCCGCCACCGTGCGCCCGGTGGACGAGGTGGCCCGCTTCCTCTCCCCGCGCCGCAAGGTGGAGATCGTCCAGCCCGAGTCAGGCAAGGAGTTCGACCTCTCGGTCGTCGTACCCGTCGAGGACCTCGGCGAGCTGGGCGGCTCCCCGGTCTCCGACGGCACCGAGGGCGCGGAGCGCCCGTCCATCTGGCCGCACGTCGAGGAGCGCATCGCCGACCTGGTCCAGGCGCACCGCTCCACGATCGTGTTCGCCAACTCCCGCCGCCTCGCGGAGCGACTGTGCAACCGGCTGAACGAGATCGCCTACGAGAGGGCGACGGGCGAGACGCTGGAGGAGCATCACGCGCCCGCCCAGCTGATGGGGGGCTCCGGCGCGGCACAGGGAGCACCCCCGGTCCTCGCGCGCGCCCACCACGGGTCGGTGTCCAAGGAGCAGCGCGCTGTCGTCGAAGAGGACCTGAAGGCGGGCCGGCTGCCGGCGGTGGTCGCCACCTCCAGCCTCGAGCTGGGCATCGACATGGGCGCGGTGGACCTCGTCGTCCAGGTCGAGTCACCCCCGTCCGTGGCGTCCGGGCTGCAGCGGGTGGGACGGGCGGGACACCAGGTCGGCGCGGTCTCCACCGGGGTGGTCTTCCCCAAGTACCGCGGCGACCTCGTACAGGCCGCCGTGGTCACCGAACGGATGCGCACGGGCGCGATCGAGTCGCTGAAGGTCCCGGCGAACCCGCTGGACGTGCTCGCGCAGCAACTCGTCGCGATGACGGCGCTCGACACCTGGCAGTTCGAGGACCTCCTCGCGGTGGTGCGCCGGGCGGCACCGTTCGCCTCGCTGCCGGAGTCGGCGTTCACGGCGGTGCTGGACATGCTCGCGGGCCGCTACCCCTCCGACGCCTTCGCGGAGCTGCGGCCGCGCGTGGTGTGGGACCGGGTCGCGGGCACCATCAGCGGCCGCCCCGGCGCCCAGAGGCTCGCCGTCACCTCCGGGGGCACCATTCCGGACCGCGGGCTGTTCGGGGTGTTCCTCGCCGGTGCCGATCCCAAGAAGGGCGGCGGCCGGGTCGGCGAGCTGGACGAGGAGATGGTCTACGAGTCCCGGATCGGGGACGTGTTCACCCTCGGCACCAGCTCCTGGCGCATCGAGGACATCACCCGCGACCGCGTTCTGGTGTCCCCCGCGCCCGGTGTCCCCGGCCGGCTGCCGTTCTGGAAGGGCGACCAGCTGGGCCGCCCGCTGGAACTGGGTCGCGCGGTGGGCGCGTTCCTGCGCGAGGTGGGCTCGATGCCCAAGGACGACGCACGCCTGAGGCTGCTGGCGGCGGGCCTGGATGCCTGGGCCGCGGACAACGTGCTGTCGTACCTGGACGAACAGCGCGAGGCCTGCGGCCACGTCCCCGACGACCGCACGATCGTCGTGGAGCGGTTCCGTGACGAACTGGGCGACTGGCGGGTCGTGGTGCACTCCCCCTTCGGGGCCCAGGTGCACGCCCCGTGGGCGCTCGCGCTCGGTGCCCGCCTGTCCGAGCGCTACGGTATGGACGCCCAGGTCATGCACGCCGACGACGGCATCGTGCTGCGCCTGCCGGACGCCGACCTGATGGGCCTGGACCTGCTGGACCAGGAACCGATGAAAGCCGGCTCGGAATACGACGCCGAGCAGGCACCCGTCGGCGCGGCCGACGTCGCCTTCGACAAGGGCGAGGTCGACCAGATCGTCACCGACCAGGTCGGCGGCTCGGCGCTGTTCGCGTCCCGGTTCCGCGAGTGCGCGGCCCGGGCACTGCTGCTGCCGCGCCGCAACCCGGGGCGGCGCACCCCCCTGTGGCAGCAGCGCCAGCGCGCGGCGCAACTGCTGCAGGTGGCGAGCGAGTTCGGTTCGTTCCCGATCGTCCTGGAGGCGGTGCGCGAATGCCTGCAGGACGTCTTCGACGTCCCGGGCCTGATCGAGCTGATGGGCGACCTCGAGTCCCGCAAGGTGCGGCTCGTGGAGGTGACCACCCCCGAGCCGTCGCCGTTCGCCCGCTCGCTGCTGTTCGGGTATGTCGCGCAGTTCCTCTACGAGGGGGACTCTCCGCTCGCCGAGCGGCGCGCCGCGGCGCTGTCGCTGGACTCCCGGCTGCTGGCGGAGCTGCTGGGCCAGGCGGAGCTGCGGGAGCTGCTCGACGCCGAGGTCCTGACCGAGCTGGAGCGGGAGCTGCAGTGGCTCACCGAGGACCGGCGCGTCAAGGACGTCGAGGGGGTCGCGGACGTGCTGCGGGTGCTGGGACCGCTCACCGACGCCGACCTGGTGGCGCGGGGGGCCGACCCCCAGTGGGCCCGTGAGCTGGCGGCGGCCCGGCGCGCGATCAAGGTCCGGATCGCGGGCGCCGACCACTGGGCGGCGGTCGAGGACGCGGGCCGGCTCCGCGACGCTCTCGGCACGGCGCTGCCCGTCGGCGTCCCGGAGGCGTTCACCGAGCCGGTCAAGGACCCTCTCGGCGACCTCCTCGCCCGGTACGCGCGCACCCACGGTCCCTTCACATCGGCGACGGCGGCCACGCGGTTCGGACTCGGGGTCGCGGTCACGGAGGGCGCGCTGCAACGGCTGGCGGCGTCCGGGCGGATCGTCCAGGGCGAGTTCCATCCGGCGGGCATCGGCCAGGAGTGGTGCGACGCGGCGGTACTGCGCAGGTTGCGGCGCCGTTCGCTGGCGGCGCTGCGGCACGAGCTCGAGCCGGTGTCGACGCCGGCCCTGGCGCAGTTCCTGCCGCAGTGGCAGCACGTCGGCAGCGGGCACGGGCTGCGGGGCGTGGACGGACTGGTGCGTGCCGTCGAGCAGTTGCAGGGCGCGTCCGTGCCCGCGTCCGCCCTCGAGAAGCTCGTCCTGCCGTCCCGCGTCGCGAACTACTCCTCCGCGATGCTGGACGAACTGACGGCCGCCGGCGAGGTGGTGTGGGCGGGCGCGGGCGCGCTGCCCGGCAAGGACGGCTGGATCTCCCTCTACCTGGCGGACGCCGCCCCTCTGCTGCTGCCCGCCCCGCACCCCCTGGAGCTGACCGCCCTGCACCAGGCGATCCTGGACGCCCTCTCGGGCGGCTACGGACTGTTCTTCCGGCAGATCGCCGACCAGGTCCGCGCCACCACGCACCCGGACGTCACCGAGCCGCAACTGGCCGACGTGATCTGGGACCTGGCGTGGTCCGGGCGGCTCACGAACGACACGCTGGCGCCCATGCGGTCCTTGCTCGGCTCGGGCCGCACCGCGGGGGCCACGGCCCACCGCGCCAAGCGCGCCGTCCCGCGCGGGCGCTACGGCTCACTGACGGCCGCCGCCCGGCCCCAGTCACGTACGGGTCCGCCGACCGTCGCGGGCCGTTGGTCCCTGCTGCCCGCACACGAGGCCGACCCCACCGTCCGCGCCCACGCCCTGGCCCGGACGCTGCTCGACCGGCACGGCGTGGTGACCCGGGGGGCGGTGGCCGCAGAGGGGGTGGAGGGCGGCTTCTCGGCCGTGTACCGGGTCCTGTCCGCCTTCGAGGAGAGCGGTCAGGCACGGCGCGGTTACGTCGTCGAGGGGCTGGGCGCGGCACAGTTCGCGATGGACGGCGCGGTGGACCGGCTGCGCGCGGTGGCGAACGCCCGCGAGCGGGGCGAACCGCTGCCGGGCGCCGGAGCGGGACCCGGCGCGGGGGACGGTTTCGCCGGAGCCTCCACAGACCCGTTCGCCTCGGGCGCAGTCCCGGGCAGCCCGGGCAGCGACGATCCCGAAGACCCGTTCGACATCGACTTCGCCGACGCCTTCGACATGGGCCCGGCCGCCCAGGACCAGCTGTCCGCCCCGGGCTTCGGAGGCCCCCGCTCGGGATCCGGCTTCTCCTCCGGGGTTCCTGCCACCCGCTCCCCCTTCGGGCAGCACGGACGAGGGAACCTCCCGCCGAACCGCACCCGCACCTCCGTACCGGCCCGGGCCGTGGTCCTGGCCGCCGCCGACCCCGCGAACGCGTACGGCGCGGCGCTCCCGTGGCCCGAGCCGCCCACGGGTGCGGGGCACAAGCCGGGGCGCAAGGCGGGTTCGCTGGTGGTCCTGGTCGACGGCGAGCTGACCCTCTACGTCGAGCGGGGCGGGAAGACGGTGCTGGCCTGGCCCTCCGCCCCGGAGGCCGGGCCGACCGAGGACGAGCGCCTGCGCATGGCCGCCGAGGCCCTGGGGACGGCCGCCAGGGCGGGTTCCCTCGGCACCGTGACGGTGGAGCGGATCAACGGAGCCTCGGCCCTGTCGTCCCCCTTCGGCGTCCTCCTGGAAGGAGCGGGCTTCATAGCGACCCCGCGGGGACTGCGGATCCGTGCCTGAGCCTCGACGTGCCACTCTTGACCCATGCCCGAAGGTGACACCGTCCACCAGGCCGCGAAGCGTCTGCACGGCGCGCTCGCGGGGAAGGTGCTGACGCGTTGCGACCTGCGGGTGCCCAGGTACGCGACGGCTGATCTCACCGGCCGTACCGTCCTCGACGTCACCCCGCGCGGCAAGCATCTGCTGACCCGTATCGAGGGCGGGCTCACGCTGCACTCCCACCTGATGATGGACGGGGCGTGGAAGGTGTTCGCGGCGGGGCAGCGTTGGAGCGGCGGTCCCGCCCACCAGATCCGGGCGATCCTCGGCACCGTCGACCGCACGGCGGTCGGCTACCGCCTGCCCGTCCTGGAACTGCTGCGCACCGCCGACGAGCACCGCGCCGTGGGGCACCTCGGCCCGGACCTCCTCGGCCCCGACTGGGACCCCGGCACGGCGCTGGAGAACCTGCTGCGCGACCCCGCCCGCCCCCTCGGCGAGGCCCTGCTCGACCAGCGCAACCTCGCCGGCATCGGCAATGTCTACAAGAGCGAGCTGTGCTTCCTGCTCCGGGTGACCCCGTGGCTGCCTGTCGGCGAGCTCCCGGCCGAGCACGCCGCCCACCTGCCCACCCTCGCCAAGAAGCTGCTGGAGGCGAACCGCGACCGCCCGGCCCGCAACACCACCGGACGGCGCGAACAGAACCTGTTCGTCTACGGTCGCGCGCCCCGCCCCTGCCTGCGCTGCGGCAACCCGGTCCAGGTGGCGGAGCAGGGCGACGGCTCCCGGGAGCGGCCCACGTACTGGTGCCCGGCCTGCCAGTGGGGCCCGGCTCCCGCACCCGGCGTGGCGGACCACCGTCACAGCCGCCCACGCCCAGGTAATTGACGAGCCGTCAGATACGCTCGTAGCGTCGCTGTCATGCCCGTCACGGCGTACGACCTCAGCGAACGCACCGTCTTCGTCACCGGCGCCGCGAGCGGCATCGGCCGGGCCTCGGCCGTGCTGCTCGCCGAGGCCGGCGCGACCGTGCACTGCGCCGACCGCGACGCGCCGGGACTGCACGAGACGGCGGCCCTGATCGAGGACCGGGGCGGCACGGCACACACCCACCACCTCGACGTGACCGACCGGGCCCGGCTCAAGCGGGCGGTCGCGTCCTGCGACCGCCTCGACGCGATGGCGGCCGTCGCCGGGATCATGCACAGCAGCCCGGTCCTCCAGACGCGGGACGAGGACCTGGACCGGGTACTGGCCGTCGACTTCAAGGGGGTCCCGTACGCGTGCCAGGAGGCGGCGCTCCGGATGATCGAGGACGGGACGCGCGGCAGCATCGTCACGATGGCGTCGAGCGCCGTCGACACCGGTGGCCCGGGGCTGCTCTGCTACGGCGCGGCGAAGGCGGCCGTGGTGCAGCTGACGAAGACCCTGGCGACCGAGGTCGCGCCGCACGGCATACGGGCGAACGCCGTGGCGCCGGGCTGGACCCGTACGCCGATGACCGACCGGCACGGTCAGGCACAGGAGCGCACGGAGGCGTTCATGGCGCGGCAGTCACCGCTGGGCCGGACCGGCGAACCGCAGGATGTCGCGCACGCGGTGCTGTACCTGGCCTGCGACGCCTCGTCCTTCGTCACGGGGCAGATCCTCCGTCCGAACGGCGGCGTGGCGATGCCCTGGTGACAGCTACAGCCCCGGCCGCAGCGACAGGTGGGCGGCCACACCGACAGGGCCGGGGGGCGGGCGCGGCCGGGCCGGTCACGGGCGCGCCCCCAGGAGTCCCCTGAACACCCCCGGACGCCGTCCTACCGGCCCCGCACACTCCCCCGGCGTCCCCGCCCCCTCACCCTGGTTGCGCGCCCCTCCCGCGCCCCCTCACGGCCTGCCACCGCCGCCAGGCCCGAGCCCACTGATCCGACCCGGCCGCCCCCACGGCCCTGGCCTTCGGCACACAGTGCACCGGCAGCAGACTCAGTCCCCATCCCCCGATGGCGACCGCACCTTCCAGCACCCCTGCGTCGGGTGCCAGCACGAGTCGGAGCACCCCCCACCACCACAGCGCACCCAGCGCCAGCGCAACCCCCCAGCGCGCCGCGCGCCCCGCCATGGCCGTCACCTCCAACCCGAGGAACCAGACCCTAGACGGAGCCGTCACCGCCAGGGAGGGCGCACCAGCGGCACACAGGCGCACCGGACCCAGCGCATGCCCCGGGCATCTGGCGCACGCGGCGCACCCCGCGCACACCCCGGTCGGGCCGCCCCGGGTCGCTGTGCGCTCACGCGTTCTCCGCCTGGAACATCCAGTGGTGCTTCTCCAGCTCCGCCGTGACGTTGATGAAGATGTCCTGGCTCACC
>NZ_PQSR01000158.1 GCF_002920635.1 Streptomyces sp. Ru72
TCCCCGCAGTCGAGGCGATCGCTTCCCGGCCCCACCGGCAGCCCCCCGATCAGCCGCGCCCCGGCGTCACGCCAGCCGTGGTCCGGGCAGCCGTGAACGTGGAACGGCCCTCCCAGACACGGGCCTCGGCGTCCCAGGACTCACCGCTGTGCGGGTGGACCACCACCGGCTTGCCGGTGGACCGCACGGCCGTCTCGACCGCGGGGTCCGCGTCCTCGGGCGCACGGCAGTTCACGCCCACCGCGATGACCTCCTCCGCCTCGGCGGCCAAGGCGAACGCCTCCTGGAGCGGCTGACCCGTGCGCGTGCGGTCGCCGGAGACCGTGAAGGACAGCCAGGCCGGGAGGCCCAGCCCGCGTAGCGCGCGCAGGAGCGCCGTGGCCTCGTCCGAGTCCGGGACCGTCTCCGGCGCCAGTACGCCGGGCCGGCAGCCGCCAGCACCTCCAGGCGCGGCCGGTGGAGGACCTCCAGTTCGGCCACCGTGAGGCCGTAGCGGCCCCGGTACTCCGAGCCGTCCGCGAGCATCGCCCCGCCCCGTACGGGCCGACGGACGCCGCCACCCGCAGCTGCCACGTCGCGCCCTTCTGCCGTCCCTGTCCCGCCGCCTCACGGCCAGTTCGACGCTCAGGGCGAGGAGCTCGGCCGCCCGGTCACGGTCGATGCCGCGCTTCGCGAAAGCCCTCGAACGTCGCCTGACAGCTGGAGTCGATCGCCACGCCCGCGCCCGCCTCGTAGGACGCGAGGTGTGCCTCGGTGATCGCCTCCGGCCCCTGCGCGAGCAGTCCCTCCGACCACAGCTCGTCGCTCAGGTCGTGCCCGGCCGACTCGAGCGGTCCGCCCTGCCGGGCTCGTCCGGACCTGATCGCCGCGGCCCTGTCGTTCCGGCTGATCGCGGGAGCCCACTACGCGGCCGTCCACCAGGGCGTGCCGTTCCTGTCCGCGGGCATCCTGCGGTGTACGTGTGGATGCGCGGACGCCGGGAGACGCCACAGGCATCCCTGGCGCTCATCTCTCGCGCCGGCCCTGGCCTCCTCCCTGCGTCGGCCCTGTGCTCGTCCCCCACGTCAGCCGTGGCCTCTGTGCCGGTCAGCCCGGTCCGTTGTGCCGCGTCAGCCCCAGCAGATCACGTCCCGGGCCCGTCGGGCGGTGCCCGGTGCGCCATACCGCGCGCAGCGCGCGGTCCAGGTGTACGCCGTCGACCGGCACGCTCACCAGGCGGCGGGCCGAGAGCTCCTCGCCCACGGCGAGTTCGCTCAGGACCGCCGGGCCGGCGCCGCTCACCGCCGACGCCTTCACCGCGGTGGTCGACGACAGCTCGAGCAGGGGACGGGCGAGGCCGCCCAGGGCCGCTGCCAGGACCTGACGGGTGCCCGAGCCCTCCTCCCGCAGGATCAGCGGGGTCGAGGCCAGTTCCCCGGCCGTGAGCGGCCCGCGGCGGCGGGCCCACGGGTGCCCCGGCGCCGTCACCACGATGAGCCGGTCTCGGGCGACGACCGCCGCGTCCAGGCCCACCGGCACGGTGAGCCCCTCGACGAAGCCCAGGTCGGCCTCGTCCGCGAGCAACCGTTCCGCGACCGCCGCCGAGTTCCCGGCCAGCAGCGACACCGCCGTGTCCGGCCGCTGGGCGCGCAGGGCGATCAGCCAGCCGGGCAACAGGTACTCCGCGATCGTCATGCTCGCGGCCACCCGCAGCCGTGAGTCCCGCCGGCCCCGGAGCGCCTGTGCCCCCGCGTCGAACGCCTCCGCCGCCTCCACGATCCGCCCCGCCCAGTCGGTGACCAGCGCCCCCGCGTCCGTCAGCCGGGACCCCCTGGGCGAACGGTCCACCAGTGCCACCCCGAGCTGCCGCTCCATCGACCGGATCCGGCTGCTGGCCGCCGGCTGGGTGATCCCCAGCTCCCGCGCGGCCCGCCCCAGACTGCCCAGCCGGGCCACGGCGAGCAGCAGCTCCAGCGCCCCGAGATCCGGCACCCGATGCGCCAGACCCGCTCCCGGAACGCTCGCCTCAACACTCTCAGTCATAAACACAGCTTATGCCCCCATAGAGGCGTGATCCCTGGTGCCGGTCGCTGCCCGACGGGACCGTGCATCCATGGTCACCGCAGCCCAGCCCCGAGGGTCCTTCTCACGGAGATCCGTGAGGAGCGCCTTCCCCCTGCCCGCCCGCTCCCGACGTGCCTCCGCCGTCCGGCACCTCGGACCGAACTGGTACGCCTCCGTGATGGGCACCGCGATCGTGGCGACCGCCGGCGCCGGTCTGCCCGGCCCCGTGCACCTGCCGGGGCTGCGGACCGCGTGCACGGCCGTCTGGGCGCTGGCGGCGGCCCTGCTCGCGGCCCTGCTCGTCGCCCGCACCCTGCACTGGGTCCACCACCGCGACCAGGCCCGCGCCCATCTGCTCGACTCCGCCGTCGCCCCCTTCTACGGCTGCCTGGCCATGGCCCTGCTCGCCGTCGGCGGCGCCACCCTGGCCGTCGGCCGGGACTGGATCGGGGCGGGCCCCGCCATCGCCGCGGACACCGTCCTGTTCACCGCAGGCACTGTCATCGGTCTCGTCGCAGCCGTCGCCGTGCCGTATCTGATGGTCGCCCGTCACCGCATCCAGCCGGACCAGGCGAGCCCCGTGTGGCTGCTGCCCCTGGTCGCTCCCATGGTCTCCGCGGCCCAGGGCCCGCTGCTGGTCCCGCACCTGCCCGCCGGCCGGCCCCGCGAGACGCTGCTCCTCGCCTGTCTCGCCCTGTTCGGACTGAGCCTGCTGGCCACGCTCGTGACCCTGCCGCCGATCCTGACCCGGCTCATCACCGCGGGACCGCTCCCGCTGCCCCTGACACCGACCCTGTTCCTGGTGCTCGGCCCGCTCGGCCAGTCCACCACCGCCGTCGGCACCGCCGCCGACGCCGCCGGCGGCACCGTACCCGCCCCGTACGCCGAGGGCTTCGCCGTCCTCGCCGTGCTGTACGGCGTCCCGGTCATGGGCTTCGCCCTGCTGTGGCTGGCACTCGCGGCCGCGCTGGTGGTGCGGGCCCTGCGGCGGGGCATGGGCTTCACCATGGCCTGGTGGGCGTTCACGTTCCCGGTCGGCACCTGTGCGACCGGCGCGGAGGCGCTGGCCCGGCGCACGGGGCTCGCCGCGTTCGGCGGGCTCGCGGTGGGACTGTACGCGCTGCTCGTCGCCGCATGGGCCGTGGCCGCCGTCCGGACCGGCCGGGGTGTCGTCAGCGGCGAGCTGCTCGCAGCGCCCGGGCGAGGACGTGTGGTGCCTGGATCAACGAGGGCCCGTACCAGGTGAGGTGACGCCCGCTGACCAGTGCGCACGGCAGCCCCTCGAATGCCTCCGGACCGTCTTCGGCGGTGAAGCGGTACGGCTCGTCGGGCAGCACCACCACATCGGGGGCGGCGTCCCGCAGTTCCTGAAGGGGCACCTTCGGATAGCGCTCGGGGTGCGTCCCGTACAGGTTGCCGACGCCGAGCCGGGCCAGGACGTCCCCGGCGAAGGTGTCCCTGCCCAGCACCATCCAGGGTCTGCGCCAGACGGGGACGACGGCGGTCGTCCGGGTCCCCGGCTCCGGCAGCCGTGACCACGCGGCCTCCGCCTCGTCCAGCCAGCGGGGCCGGGCCGGCGCGCCGCACGCCGCCACCACCCGCTCCAGCTCGCGGAAGGCCTGCGGAACGTTTCGCACCTCGGTGACCAGGACGTTCAGGCCCGCCTCACGCAGGGCGGCGAGGTCCGGTCCGCGGTTCTCCTCCTCGTTGGCGAGCACCAGGTCGGGGGCGAGTGCGACGATCCGGTCCACCTTCGGGTTCTTCGTGCCGCCGATCCGGACGACGTCGAGTCCCGCCGGGTGGGTGCACCAGTCGGTGGCGCCGACCAGGGCGCCCGGCACGGAGGCGGTCACGGCCTCGGTCAGCGACGGCACCAGTGAGACGACCCGCATCCTGCCTCCTCTGGCCCCGGCGGTGACGGCAAGCACGTCAGCGGCGACGCGACCGGTCCTCGACCGCCTCGATGTGGTCCGCGACCGCGACCACCACCACCCGGGTGTCCGGCACGGTCGCCCGCCAGCGGTGCCGCACTCCCCCGCTCAGGTACAGCGTGTCCCCCCGCCCGAGCCGGTGCGCCCGGCCCTCCGCCTCTATCTCGACGGCACCCTCGACGACGTACATCAACTCGTCGTTGCGGTGCTGGAATTCGCGTCCCTCGTCGTGGTCCCCGATGAACTCCATCGCGTGCAGCTGGTGGTGCCCGCGCACCAGCGGGCGCACCCGGGCCTGCCCCGGCGGGACCGCTTCGTCGTCGGCGCGCAGCACGTCCACGCTGCACGCCGGGTCGGCCGCGGCCAGCAGGTCGACGGCGGTGGTCCGCAGGGCGTCGGCGATCCGCTCCAGGGAGGGCCGGCTGGGACGCGCCCGCTCGTTCTCCACCTGGCTCAGGAAGGGCACCGACAGCCCGCTGCGCTCGGCCACGACGGCGAGGGTGAGCTCCAGCGCGCGGCGCCGCCGCCGTACGGCCGCGCCCACCCGAAGGGGCTGCTCTTTGTGGTCGCCCATCGCTCCGGCTCCCTCCCTCGCTCGTCGGTCCACTGCTTCTTCTGAGTTGTCTGCACCCTACGCATGTTCGGCAAACCGTTTCATGCGCCCGTCACATCGGTGTCATATACAAGAGTGGTGAAGGTCAGGGTTCGCGCCACCGGACAAGCCGTCCCGCCTCCCCGCGCACGCCGCGCTCACCTGCGAGAAAACGGCTGACCAGGGGCGCGGGGCGGCCCACGCGAGGTGCCGTAGGCGTCGGGAGCCGGTCAGCGAAGAGAGCCGTACGGTCACGATCGGCGCATTGGGCCGTTGCGGGGTTGTCCGGATTCCTCTCGTACGGCTGCGCACGGCCTCGTTCGGCGCTCGTACGGAAGTACGGAGCCGCCCGGCGCGCAGGGCGCCGGGCGGCTCGCGGTCCGGGGAGTGCTCCGGCTGTCGTCCCGGAGGGCTACGGGCGGGTTACTGGGGGGTCATCCGCTGCACGATGTCCGGGTGCCGCTGCACCCACGCGGCCACGGCGGCCTCCTCATGGCCCTGGCCGCGGTTCTTGATCTCGCTCTCCAGGCTGCCCAGCTCCGCCTCGCTCATCGTGAAATTCCTGATCCACTTGGTGAGCTGGGGGTACCGGTCCGGGAACGTTCGGGCGGCGATGGTACGGATCGTGTTGCCCTCGCCGAACAGCTTCTTGTCGTCCGCGAGCTTGGTGAGCTTGTACTCGCTGTACGCCCAGTGCGGCGACCACAGGACGACGGCGACCGGCTTCTTCTGCGCGTAGGCACGCTTCAGCTCGGCGAGCATCGCCGGCGTGGAGCCGTCGACGACCTGGTACTCCTTGTCGAGACCGTAGCCGGGCAGGACCTTCGTCTTGAGCAGGTTCATCTCGCCGGTGCCGGGCTCGATGCCGATGATCTTCCCGTCGAAGGTGCTCGCCTTGCCCTTGAGGTCCTCCAGGGACCTCACGCCATTGACGTAGGAGGGCACGGCGATCTCCAGCGAGGTCGGCCGGTACCAGGTGCCCAGGTCCGTGAGCCTGTCCTTCGTCTTGTCCCAGTAGTTCTTCTGGGCGTACGGCAGCCAGGCGTCGAAGTTGAGGTCGAGGTCGCCGCCCGCCAGTCCCGTGTAGACGGGGCCGACGTCCATCTGCTTCAGCTCGAGCCGGTAGCCGCGCCGCTGGAGGACGTTCTTCCACAGGTAGGTGACGGCGACGTCCTCGTCCCAGGGGAACCAGGCGACGTTCAGCGGCCGCTTCGCCTCGGCCGGGCTGCCCGCCGCGGACTTCCGCACCGGGGCGAGCCTGTCGACGACGCCCGGGTTCTTCTTCAGCCAGGCCCGCACGGCGTCCTGCTGCCTGCCCTTCCCGGCCTTGTTGATCGCGGCTTCCAGGCCGGTGAGCTGCTTCTCGTCCATCCTGAAGTTCTTCAGCCAGGTCCCCACGACCGGGTTGTCCTGGGCGAAGCCCTTGCGGGCGAGCGTGTGCACCGAGTCGCCCTTGCCCCAGGCGCCCTCGGGGTCCTTGAGCTTCTTCAGGTCGTAGTCGTTGTACGCCCAGTGCGGCGACCAGAGCGTGACGACGATCGGCTTCTTCTGCTCGTAGGCGCGCTTGAGCTCGGCGAGCATCGCGGGCGTGGAGCTGTCGACGACCTGGTACTCCTTGTCCAGGCCGTACTTCTTGAGGACCGTGCTCTTGAGCAGGCCCATCTCACCGGCGCTGGACTCGATGCCGGTGATCTTCCCGCCGAAGGTGGCGGCCTTGCCCTGGAGGTCCTCCAGCGAGTCGACGCCCTTCACATAGGAGGGCACGGTCAGCTCCAGCGACGTCGGCCCGTACCAGGAGCCGAGGTCGTCGAGCCGGCTGCCGTACTTCTTCCAGTACTGCTGGTGCGTGGTGGGCAGCCAGGAGTCGGTCTCGAAGTCGATGTCGCCCTGCGCGAGCGAGGTGTAGAGCGGACCGGCGTCGAACTGTTTGACGTCGACCTGGAAACCGCGCTGCTCCAGGACCTCCTTCCACAGGAACGTGGAGGCGACGCCCTCGTCCCACGGGATGTAGCCGATGGTGATCTTCTTGCCCTGGCCGACGTTCTGCGCGTCGGCCGCGGTGGCGGACTTGCCGCCGCCCGCGAAAACGCCCATGCCGCCGGCGACCAGCGCGAGCACGACCACGCCGATCACGGCCACGGCGGGCCGGGGCCGGTAGGACCAGATCTTCAGGCCCTGCGCGGCGCGCAGCCGGGCGGCGGCGCGGCGGCCCAGCGGGGAGACCTGGGTGCCCAGCGCGCTCGTCATGCGGTCCAGGTAGATCGCCAGGATGACGATGGCGACACCGGCCTCGGAGCCGAGGCCCACGTCGAGCTGGCCGATGGCCTCGTTGACGTCGCCACCGAGGCCGCCGGTGCCGACCATGCCGGCGATGGCCGCCATGGACAGGCCAAGCATGATCACCTGGTTGACGCCGGCCATGACGGTCGGCAGGGCGAGGGGCAGCTGGACGCGCAGCAGCGTGTCGCGCGGGGTGGTGCCGAACGCCTCCGCGGCCTCCACCAGCTCCTTGTCGACCTGGCGGATGCCCAGCTCGGTCATGCGGACGCCGGGCGCGAGGGCGAAGATCAGGGTGGCCACGATGCCGGCGGGCGCACCGGTGCCGAAGAACAGGATCGCCGGGATGAGGTAGATCATCGCGGGCAGCGTCTGCATGAAGTCGAGCACCGGCCGCACAAGGCCGCCGACCCGGCTGGAGCGGGCCGCCCAGATGCCTACGGGCACGGACACGACGAGCGCGATGAGCGTCGCCACGAGGACGAGCGACAGGGTCACCATCGCGTCGTCCCACAGCTGAAGGGAGTCGATGAAGGCGAAGCCGGCGAAGGCGAGGACACCGGCGGCGGTGCCGCGCAGCCAGAACGCGATCACGGCGAAGATCCCCGCGAGCAGCAGCGGCTCGGGGGCCTGCAGCACGGCGTTGATGCCGTCGAAGGCGCCCAGGAAGACGGTCTTGCAGAAGTCGAACAGCCACGCCATGTGGTGCAGCAGCCAGTCGACCAGGGAGTTGACCCAGTCGCCGAACGGGATCCTAGGCACGGGCGACCGCCTTCCCGCCGTGGGCGTCGCGCCGGTTGTCGCAGGGTGCGGGGTCGGCGGCCTCGTTCCCCAGGAAGCCCACCAGCCGCTCCCGCGGTACGACACCGATGAGCCGGTTGCCCTCGTCGACCACCCCGACGGGATGGGAGAGCCGGGCGCTGATCCCGCACAGCTCGGCGAACGGCGTGTCGGGGGTCGCGGTCTCACAGCCGCAGCCCGGGGCGTCGCCGGTGACCGTGGTGTCCATGACCGCGCCGGCGGTGAGCACCCGGGAGCGGTCGACGTCCTGGGTGAAGGAGGCGACATAGTCGTCGGCGGGGCGGACCAGGATGTCCTCGGCGGTGCCGATCTGCACGATGCGGCCGTCCCGCATCACGGCGATGCGGTCGCCCAGGCGCATGGCCTCGTTGAGGTCGTGGGTGATGAAGACGATGGTCTTCTTCAGGGTCTGCTGCAGCTGTAGCAGCTGGTCCTGCATGTCGCGGCGGATCAGCGGGTCGAGCGCGCTGAACGACTCGTCCATCAGCAGCAGGTCGGCGTCCGTGGCGAGCGCCCGGGCGAGCCCCACGCGCTGCTGCATGCCGCCGGACAGCTCGTCGGGCCACGACTTCTCCCAGCCGGCCAGGCCGCACAGGGCGAGCGCCTCGTCGGCGCGCTTCAGGCGCTCGGCGCGGGGCACGCCCTGCACTTCCAGGCCGTAGGCGGCGTTCTCGCGGACGCTGCGGTGCGGGAAGAGCGCGAAGTGCTGGAAGACCATGCTGATCTTCCGTGCGCGGACCTCACGCAGCTCGCGGGGGCCGAGGGCGGTGAGGTCCTGGCCGTCGAAGCGGACGTGTCCGGCGGTCGGCTCGAGCAGGCCGTTGAGCATGCGCAGCAGCGTGGACTTGCCGGATCCGGACAGGCCCATCACGACGAAGATCTGGCCCGGCTCCACCGTGAAGGACGCGTCGATCACGGCCGCGGTGGTCCCGTCGGCGCGTAGTTCCTCACGGCCGGCCCCCTGCCGGAGCCGTTCCACCGCCCGATCCGGTCGTCTGCCGAACACCTTGTACAGGTGCTCGGCCTCAAGCCTGGAAGACACAGGTACCTCTCGTCTCGAAGCCTCCGAGCCGCTGCAAACGTTGAATCTGCAACCGGCATCGCTTCGAGGCGCCCCTGCCCCCGATCATCAAGGCCAAACGCAGGGGTGGCCCAGTTCACAAGGCGTTTACTACTGCCACGCATGTGCACGCAACGCCCACGCAAGGGGGACTGTCGGCGCCGTACGGCATGATGCGGAACGTGACGCAGAGAACTCGACGGCTCATGCTCCTCGACACCGCCTCGCTGTACTTCCGCGCCTACTACGGCGTGCCGGAGTCCGTGAAGGCACCCGACGGCACGCCCGTGAACGCCGTGCGCGGGCTGCTCGACTTCATCGACCGCCTGGTGAAGGACCACCGTCCTGACGATCTGGTGGCCTGCATGGACGCGGACTGGCGCCCGCACTGGCGGGTGGAGCTGATCCCCTCCTACAAGGCGCACCGCGTGGCCGAGGCCCACGAGGCGGAACCGGACGTGGAGGAGGTGCCGGACACGCTGTCCCCGCAGGTGCCGGTGATCGAGGACGTCCTGGACGCGCTGGGCATCGCGCGCGTGGGGGTCGCGGGGTACGAGGCGGACGACGTGATCGGCACCTTCACGGCGCGCGCCAAGGGCCCGGTCGACATCGTCACCGGCGACCGGGACCTGTTCCAGCTGGTCGACGACGCGCGCGGGGTGCGGGTGCTGTACCCGGTCAAGGGCGTCGGCACGCTGCACCTCACCGACGAGGCGGCGCTGCGTGAGAAGTACGGCGTGGGCGGGCGGGGCTACGCGGACCTGGCGCTGCTGCGGGGCGACCCCAGCGACGGGCTGCCGGGTGTCGCGGGCATCGGCGAGAAGACGGCCGCGAAGCTGCTCGCCGAGTTCGGCGACCTGGCCGGGATCATGGCGGCGGTCGACGACCCGGCGTCGAAGCTCACGCCGGCCCAGCGCAGGCGGCTCGCCGAGGCACGGCCGTATGTGGCGGTCGCGCCCTCGGTCGTCCGGGTCGCCGAGGACGTACCGCTGCCGGAGGTCGACACGGCGCTGCCGCGCACGCCGCGCGACCCGGCCGCACTGGACGCTCTTCAGACCCGCTGGGGTCTGGGCGGCTCACTGCGGAGGCTGCTCACCACGCTCGGGGTGTGACGGGTCCGGGAAGACGTGTCATCCCGTTCCCGGGGGAGAGTCGGGAAAGAGGTGTCGACCGGCAGGAGATGCTAACTTAGGTGAACCTAACCCAGGGAACCGGGAGGCCGTCATGGCAGAGCGCCCCGCAGGCAAGGCGCGCAGGGCCCACACCGCGCAGGTCGTGCGCACGCAGCGGCTGACCCCGCACATGCAGCGGGTGGTGCTCGGCGGTGAGGGTCTCGCCGGCTTCGCGGCGGGCGGCTGTACCGACCACTATGTGAAGCTGCTCTTCCCTCCGGCCGAGGGCGTCACCTATCCGGAACCCTTCGATCTGCAGCGCATCCGCGAGGAGTTGCCGCGCGAGCAGTGGCCTGTGACCCGGACGTACACCGTGCGCGCCTGGGATCCGGAGCACCGCGAGCTGACCCTGGACTTCGTGATCCACGGCGACGAGGGGCTCGCCGGACCGTGGGCGTCCCGGGTGCAGCCGGGCGAGACCGTGCGGTTCATGGGGCCGGGCGGCGCCTACGCCCCGGACGCGAGCGCCGACTGGCATCTGCTCGCCGGTGACGAGAGCGCGCTGCCCGCGATCGCGGCGGCCCTGGAGTCCCTGCCGGACGGCGCCCGGGCGCACGCGTTCGTGGAGGTCGCCGGCCCCGGGGAGGAACAGAAGATCGACTCCGATGTGGAGGTGGTCTGGCTGCACCGCGGGGGGCGGCCGGTCGGCGCGGCGCTGGTCGAGGCCGTACGGGCGCTCCAGTTCCCCGAGGGCCGGGTGCACGCGTTCGTGCACGGCGAGGCCGGTTTCGTGAAGGAACTGCGCCGGCTGCTGCGCGTCGAGCACGGGATGCCGCGCGAGGACCTCTCCATCTCCGGCTACTGGCGCCTCGGACACGACGAGGACGGCTGGCAGGCGTCGAAGCGGGAGTGGAACGCGCGCATAGAGGCGGAGCAGGAGGGCGCGTCCGCAGCGTAGGACACCGCGGTCGGACACCCAGGGCGGCGGCACTCCGGGGATACCCGGGTGCCGCCGCCCTGTCGTGCGGTGCTCTCGCGAAGGCGTGAGGACTTGGGTCCGACCCCGACACCGCGGCGTGACGCCGGTGAAACAGGTGCTCCCTACGTTCGGTCGCCCGACAGCAATTTCTGTCGCCCGACAGGAACTCTCGCGCGCAGTGCGAAAGCAGGTTGCCGCCATGACGAGCACCGCCCCCGCCGACGTCCGCCCCGACCCTCCGGGCCCCGAGGGAGCCGCCGACCTGGCGCGCTTCGGCTACCGCCAGGAACTGCACCGCAGCCTGGGCCGGTACGCCTCCTTCGCGGCCGGGTTCTCCTTCATCTCCGTCCTGACGACCGTCTTCCAGTTCTTCGCGTTCGGGTACGCGTTCGGCGGGCCCGTCTTCTTCTGGACCTGGCCCGCAGTGATGGCGGGCCAGGTGCTGGTGGCCGCGTGCTTCGCCGAGCTGGCCGCCCGCTACCCGATCTCCGGCGCCATCTACCAGTGGTCCTCGCGCCTGTCGAACGCCACCTTCGGCTGGTTCGCCGGCTGGATCATGGTGATCGGGCAGATCGTGGTGGTCGCCGCGGCCGCGCTGGCGCTGCAGATGGTGATGCCGCCGCTGTGGTCCGGCTTCCAGCTGGTGGGCGGCGACCCGTCGCCCACCTCGCCCACCGGTGCGGCGAACGCGGCGGTCCTCGGCGTCATCCTGCTGGCGCTCACCACGCTCGTGAACGTCGTCGACAACCGGGTGATGTCCGCGGTCAACCGCATCGGGGTCACCGCCGAGATCATCGGTGCCTGCCTGATCGTCGTGCTGCTGCTCACCCATTCCCGGCGCTCCCCCGGCATCACCTTCCACACCGCCTCCGGCACGGGCGGGCTGCTCGGTGCGCTGCTCGTCGGGTCGTTCACGGCGGCGTACGTGATGATCGGGTTCGACAGCGCCGGCGAGATGAGCGAGGAGACCCACAACCCGCGCCGCACCGCGCCGCGCACCATCCTGACCGCGCTCGGCGCGGCGGGCCTGCTCGGCGGGCTCATCGTCCTCGGCGGCATTCTGGCCGCGCCGAGCCTGACGGACGGCCGGCTCGGCACCGACGGTCTCAGCTACGTCCTGACCAGCAGCCTCGGCGACGGGGTCGGCCGGGTGCTGCTCGCCGACGTGGTGGTGGCGATCGCGGTGGCGACGCTGGCGATCCAGACGGCGGCCTGCCGGATGCTGTTCTCCATGGCACGCGACGGCCGGCTGCCGTTCGCACGGCGCCTGGCACGGGTCAATCCGCGCACGGGCATGCCGAGCGCGCCCGCCCTGGTGGTCGGCGTCCTCGCCGCCGCCCTCCTGCTGCTCAACTTCGCCTCGCCGGACGCCTTCCTGGCGATCGGCACCACCTGCATCGTGATGCTGTACCTGGCCTACGCCATGGTGACGGGCCCTCTTCTGCTACGGCGGCTGCGCGGAGGCTTCGAGGCCGGCGGCACGGACGAGGTGGGCGCCCCGCTGTTCTCGCTGGGCCGCTGGGGCATCCCGGTGAACGCCCTCGCCCTTCTCTACGGCCTCCTGATGACCGTCAACCTGGCCTGGCCCCGAGCCGCCGTGTACGACCCCACGGGCGGGCACTGGTACTTCCGGTGGTTCACGCTGCTGTTCCTCGCGGCGACGGTCGCAGCAGGCGCCGCCTACCGGGCGTACCGGAGGCGGACTCCCGTTTCGTCCCCCGTACCGGAGGCGGCGGTGCAGGAGGCGACCGCCTAGCCTTTCGCGGCCCGCTCCGGCCGCCTCGTACGCTGGAGCCCCATGAGACGCCGCCCCCGTACCCCGCCCTCTCCCCTGCCGCAGCGCAGCGGGGTCGACCCCGTCCGCGTGCGGCTGCCGTTCGACGGGGAATGGGCCACCGTGCGGGAGCACCTCGTGGCGCGGCTCGCGGCC
>NZ_PQSR01000159.1 GCF_002920635.1 Streptomyces sp. Ru72
GGGCCTCTTAAAGCACCGAACTCAGCGACCATACCGGCCAACCGGCCACCGCCCCGAAACAGAATCGAAGCTGCCGGCAAGTGCCTGGGCCAGCCTGAGCAGGGCGTCGATGAAGGGCTGGGCGCCGTTTCGCGGGGCGTCGCTGCGGCAGCCTGCTTGAACCGACAGTCGTCGGTCCGCGAGTGGTTGGACCAGCTGTGTCAGCTGCTGAGCCGGGTGCGCAGGAGTTGTTTGCCGAGTTCGGCGCCCTTGCGGCTGTCGGCCTGGGCCTTGCGGAACAGTTCGACGACCTCGGTGTCGTTCTCTCGTTCCGCGTCCTGGATGTAGCTCTCCATCCGCAGGGCGTTGCTCAGGCAGGCCTCGATGAACCAGATGAGGTTGTAGTCCTTGTCCTTGGTACCGGTGACGTTGCCGGTTTCCGTGCTACTGGCCATGGTGGTCCTTCCTTTTCCTTCGTCAGCGAGGAACGACGACCCTAGTTAGGGTGTGGGACGGGGCTGAAGATCTTCTTTACGGCCGGCTGCCGTCACGGGCCGGGCCGGGCCCACGGCTGCCGCAGCCGGTGACAGCCGCCTCGTCTCCGGCATGGGGACGCCCGCGAGTCCCCTGCTGAAGTGGGTGAGGGCGCATCTCCAGAAGGGGACTCTTGGGTCGTCTCCGTGCGCGGGAGATCCACGGCCATGGTCACACAGGCACGCGTTCCTCAGTCCGGGCCACGCCGACCCGTGTGCGCTCGCTCGCTCCTGGGGCGGTCGGCGCCTTCCGGCTCAGGGTTTGCTGCGGCGGGCTTGATCGATGGCGTCCAGGACCGCCTGCCGGTTGGAATGCCCGCGCTCCCAGGTCTCGATCACCGTGAGCTGCAACGGGGACAGTCCGCGCAGACGCTGCTGGATCTCCATGATGCCGAGCTGGCTGAAGCCGGGGATCGGCAGGTCCTCCTCGCGGGTGACCGCGCCCAGGACCTCCCCGCCAGGCCTGTGGGTGGCCTCGGGCACCGCCGGAAGCGCATTCCCGGCCGCGTGGATCACCGTGTCGCGCTGCCGGTGGTGCCGCTCGTACTCGAGTACCTGCCGCACCACGCGGTCGGACACGTTCGGCAGGTGCATCTTGATGCGTTCGGGGTCCATCTCGTCATAGCCGGCCCACGGCTCCGGCTCACGCAGGCGCTCGATGGCGTTCAGCACTCCGGGACGGCCCGCGTGTGCGCGCTCATAGCCCTCGATCACCGTCAGCTCCGTCTGCGACAGACCCCGCAGACGCTGCTGGACCTCCGTGATGCCGAGCTGGCTGAAGCCGGGGATCGGCAGGTCTTCCTCGCGGGTGACCGCGCCCTGGACCTCCTCGGCCATGCGGGTCGCATCGGGCATCTCCCGCCAGGCGCCCTCAGCCGTGCCCCTCACCCGCCTGGTGCTGCGTCGGAATGCTTGCCGCAGCCGGGCCACGGCCGCCCGCACCGTGCGCATGACCGCATCCAGCAGGCCGCCACCCTCGGCAGCCTCAGCCTCGAGGGGACGCTGGCCGTTGGTGGCCACCGCCACGGCCCCGGCCCGCTCAGCGAGATTCTCCTCGAGACTCTCCAGCAGCTCCTCGTCCTGCCGGCGCAGCAGGCGCAGCAGGTCGGCGGTCTCCCGGTCATGGAGCTGTTCGGCGATCCTCTCTCCCGCCTGACACGCCGCCAGCGCCCGCGCTGCCGCCGCATACTCGTCCTCGGCGTTCTTCAGCAGACGGCGCTCACGGGCCAGCCGCTCGCCGTCCGCCATCTCCGTCATCGCCGCCACCGCGACCTCCACCGGCAGCATGGTCACCCGCACAGCGCCGCGCGCCGCGAACCGCACGAACTGCGCGGCAGCGGACCACGCTCCGCGAGGAGGCCGCATCTCGCGTACCCGGTCCTCGATGCGCTCCAGGTGGTCCTCCGCTTCAGCGACCTGGCGCTCGAGTCTTTGCCGACGAGCACCGGGCGGTGTGATGGTCACATCCGTCCGGAACCGGTCGACGACCGCGGCGTGAGCCTCACGGGCGTCCTCCAACGCCGGTACCAGCACATCCGTCATCGCTGCCATCAGTTGCTCCAGGTGAGATCGGTGCGGGCATCACACCACGCACGAAGAAGAGCCGCCCGCCGTCCCCTGCAGGGGCCAGGCAACCGGAACCCATCCTGCGCACTCGTGCCGAAGATCGCTCCGCGAGCTGCTTGCTCGGGCAAGCGGCAGTCCGACCACCTACCTGCCGCGACAGCGGCCCTGATGCACGGGCAACCGCACACGCCCGTTACTCCATGCGGGTGAACCAAACGGGGCGGTCACCCACCACAGACTTGGCCTCTGCTGTATGAAGCGCAGGCCGTCCGTCCGTTACTGAAGTCGCAAAGGCGGCGCCATAAACCCAACGCTGCTGAACGGGGCCGATGAGGGCTTTTGCCCAGACCGCTGACCCTGACGTCGGTGCGGTACTGCGGCTGCACGGACGGCTACAGGCGGGCGACGATCAGCGCCATGTCGTCGCCGCCGCTGGTGACGCCGAGGCGGAGAGCAGGGTGTCGGCCAGGTGGTGCGGTCTGAGGCGGGCATGGCCGGCGAGGATGCCGGTGAGCCGCTGCACACTGGTGTCGATGTCCTCCCCGCGGCGCTCGACGAGCCCGTCGGTGTAGAGCACGAGTGTGCCGCCAGCAAGGTAGGGCACGGCCGCCTGGGGGCGCGGGACGTGGTCGGGCGGGCTCCCAGCGGGGGGTCGGTGGCCTGGTCGAGCAGCACGAAAGTGCCGTCGGGATGGACCACAGGACCGGGGGCAGGTGGCCGGCACTGCTGTAGGTGATGTGGTGGCGGCGGGTGTCGATGACTGCTTTGACCGCGGTGGTGGCCAGCGCTCCTTCCACCGAGCGGGCGTACAGGCCCAGTACGTCCATCGCCGGGCCGGGTTCGCACAGGGCGCGGACGGCGGCGGAGAGTGCGCTGCGGAGCATGCCCATGGCCGCGGCGGCTTGCAGGCCGTGGCCGACCACATCGCCGACGGCCACGGCGAAACGGTCGTCGGGCAGGTCGACGACGTCGTACCAGTCGCCGCACACGTTCAGTCCTTTGGCCGCGGGCAGGTAGCGCACCGCGATGTCCGGGTGCCGGACTAGGCCGTGTTTGAGATGTCGATCAACGCAGGTCTTGATCGACATTTCGAGCACCGCATAGCGTCAGAACGGTGGAAACAACGCACCGGCCCGCCGCCCGGGTCATCTGCCTGGACGCTTCCCACCGCCTGCTGCTTCTGCACTGGCAGGATCCTTTCGACGGGAACCTGGCTCTGGGAGCCGCCCGGTGGCGGCATCGAGCCTGGCGAGACACCGCTGGTGGCGGCACGACGTGAACTGGCAGAGGAAACCGGACTCGACCCGGCTGCCGTCCTTGACCGGTCGGTGCTCGTCGACCGTGATGTGCAGTGGAACGGCAAGCGGTGCATCGGGACGGAGCATTTCTTCGTCGCTCAGTTTGCCGACGAGCAACCATCCCTGGTTCGTTGTTGTGGCGGCGCTTGTAGCGCTCGCGGTCAAAACCGGGCGGCCTTCCGCCCTTGGCACGCGGCCGCAGTCGGTGGCCAGCCTGGTCACGCTTCTCCGGGATCGTGTGCGGAATCTGCCGTCGTCGCAGGTAGACGCGGTTACGGCGGGAGGAGTACGCCCGGTCGGCGATCACATGCGCCGGACGGGTGCGCGGGTGCCCGCCTCAGCCGCAGGCCACGCGGCGGCTGGGGTTCCGGGGGCGCGCCCGGATGAACCGCTACTCGGTGCCGGTGCGGCTGATCGGCCGCACCGTCCGCGTCATGCTCCACGCCTCCGAGCTCGTGGTCTACGACGGCCGTGAGGAAGTCGCCCGCCATGAGCGGCTGTGGGAAGCCGCCGTCAAAGCGCACGGTCAACGCGACGGCACCCGGGCTCTGACCGAGGTCCTCCTCCTCAGCCGCCACCTGCCCCACGAACACCTCGTCACCGGCCTCGCCGCAGCTCTGCAGACCGGTGCCCTCACCGCCGATGCCGTCGCTCTCGAAGCCCGCAAGGCAGCCGACGCCGACACCGGACTCGAAGAACTCCCGCAGCCGCCGTCCACCACCAGCCAGACCGCCATCGCCCCGCTGCCCGCGGCTGTCAGGGCCAACCTGCCACCCGACAAGCGGCCCCTGCCCTCCGTCGCCCCCTACGACCAGCTCCTGCGGCTCCGCCGACCCGACCACCCCACCCCGTGAAAGAGGAGAACGCCGCGACCCTTCCCCGCCAGCGAGGACTCATTGAGCAGGCCGCCACCACCGCCGTCGACCAGGCATGCCGCATGCTCCGGCTGCCCACCATCCGCTCCCAGTTCCCCGGACCTCGCCTAGACGGCAAGCCGTGAGCAGATGTCCTACCTCGGCTTCCTCGCCGAGCTCTTGCTGGCCGAGTGCGACGACCGGGCCCGCCGCCGCTGCGAGCGCCGCATCAAGGCGGCAGGCTTCCCCCGCGACAAGTCGCTGCTGAAGTTCGACTTCGAGGCCAACCCCAACATCGACGCAGCCATGATCCACACCCTCGCCAAGTGCGAATGGATCAAGAAGGGCCTGCCCTCTGTCTCATCGGCGACTCCGGCACGGGCAAGTCCCACCTGCTGATCGCACTGGGCACCGAGGCCGCGATGGCCGGCTACCGAGTCAAGTACGTCCTGGCGACCAAGCTGGTCAACGAGCTGGTCGAAGCCGCGGATGAGAAGCAGCTGACCAAGACGATCGCCCGCTACGGCCGCGTCGACCTGCTTGGCTGCCCGCATCAGGAGCAGCCACTCAGGAAGGTCACTGGGCGTTGTCCATGAGTCGGCTCTCCCACGCCCAGGCTGCGATCTCGACCCGATTGCGGACCTGAAGCTTGTTCTGGATCGTCGCCAGGTGGCTCTTGACTGTGCTCAGCGAGATGAATAGCTCGGCGGCGATCTCCTGGTTGGTGCGACCTCGCGCGATGGCTCGGATCACTTCCGTCTCGCGCTCCGAGAGCGGCTGCGTCGGCCTCGGCACGGTCGCCCTCCGGGCTGGCCCGAGGTTGCGCAGCAGCCGCAGCGTGATCGACGGAGAGATGAGTGCGTCGCCAACGCTCGCCGCGCGCGCCGCCTCGACCAGCAAGGTCGGCCCGGCGTCCTTGAGGACGAAGCCGACTGCCCCGGCGTGCAGCGCGCCGTAGACGTACTCGTCAAGGTCGAAGGTGGTGACGATGACCACCTTCAGGGGGTCTGGCACGCCTGGCCCGGCCAGGGCGCGGGTGACCTCGATGCCGTCCAGCTTCGGCATGCGGATGTCGATCAGGCAGACATCGGGGCGCAGTCGTCGGGCGAGGTCGACCGCCTCGGCGCCGTCGGCGGCCTCGCCGACCACGGTGATGTCCTCTTGGTCCTCCAGGATGAGTCTCAGGCCGCCGCGAATCATCGCCTGGTCGTCGGCCAGCATGACCTTGATCGTCACCGGCTCTCCTGCAGGGGCATCGGCACCTTGGCGAGCACCGACCAGCCGACTCCGGGCTCGGGCCCCACAGTCAGGGTGCCGCCGAGGGCCTCGACCCGCTCACGCATGCCGATCAGGCCGAACCCGCCCTTCGGCAGGTGTCGGGTGTGACCGGGAGGCGCGTCGTCGGTGATCGTGACGGTGACGCCGGTCGGGTCCTGGGCGATGTCGACGGTGGCCGAGCGGGCGTGCGAGGCGTGCCGGGCGATGTTCGTCAGGGATTCCTGGACGATCCGGTAGACGGTGGTGGTGACCTCGGGTGGCCAGGGCGCCTGGTCCTCGGGCAGCCGGAGCTTCACGTCAGGTCCGTGCCTGTCGAACCGCCGAATGATCTCGGCCAGTTGCTCTGGGCCCGGCGTGGTGGGAGAGGTGGTGGCCGCGTCGTCGGTGTCGCGCAGCAGTCCGACCACACGGCGCATGGCGGCCAGCGCCTCGCTGCCGGCCTCCTCGATGCCTGCCATGGCTTGTTCCAGCGTCTCGGGCTGCCGCCTACCCACGATCCGCGCGGCCTGGGCCTGCACCACGATGCCCGTGATGTGATGGGCGACCACGTCATGCAGTTCCCGGGCCAGGGTCAGGCGTTCATCGCGCCGGACAGCCTCGGTGGCCATCCGGCGGCGGTAGTCCAGGAAACGCAGGCCGAGACCGGTCCCGAGGGCGAGAATCCAGACATCCGTACCGACCCGGACCGGAGTGCTGGGGGCGTCTGTGGTCAGCCAGCCGACGGTCATCAGCGCGAACCCGGCGGCCGCGATTCCGCCGGCCTGCCAGCGAGGCAGCGCCCGGATGGCGGAGCCGCCGAGGACCAGCAGCGCCAGTACCGCGCCGGCGCCTGGCTCGCCGGGCAGGTTCGTGAGCCTGGCGACAAGACCGGCGCCGCCCGCGATCGCCAGGCCGATGGCCGCCGCCCAGCCCCGGTGCCGAGCGCGCCCGAGAGCGATCAGGCACACGGCCAGGCCGACCCCGGTGTCGAAGGCCCAGGGGCGGCCCTGGCTCATGTACTGAGCGGCCATGAACAGCAGCACAGCGGCGAACAAGACCCCCAGTGCTGTGTTGACTGCAACCTTCGGCCCCCAGGCCGGTCGAAGTGCGGTTTTCACCCAGTGCACGCTACGCGATCGCCAGCGGACCGCCGTACCGGCCGAAAGTACGAGTCGGAGTGTTCTTTCGGCTGGTGTGACGGCCGACGCCTGCTCAGCATTCTGAGGACATGGCTGATCCGATCTCCTCCGCTCCCCACGTCCTCGCCGTCTCGACGCTGGCCGAGAAGACCGTGCGGAGCCCTCTGCTGTACGCCTGGTGGGCCCTCAACCTGATCGTCTTCGCCGGGGTTGTCTACGCCGTCTACTGGAGCGTCAAGAAGTGGCGCGGCAGCCGAGGGGCGCGCGGCTGACCGGGGTCGTCGTGCAACGCCCTGACCACTTCGCTACCTCGATCGAGGAAACACATGACACCAGTACTGGAAGCCGTGAAGCTGGGTAAGCGCTACGGCCGCCACCAAGCGCTGATCGACTGCGACCTGAGCATCCCCCAGGGGCGCGTGATCGGCCTGGTCGGTCCCAACGGCGCCGGAAAGTCAACTCTGCTCAACATGTCCTGTGGGCTGATCAGGCCCACCTCGGGCACGATCCGCGTGCTGGGCGCCGAACCCGCCGCGAGTCCGGCCCACCTGGCCAAGGTCGGCTTCGTCGCGCAGGACACGCCGGTGTACGCCGATCTGTCGGTCGCGGACCACCTGCGCATGGGTGCGAAGCTGAACCCCAGGTGGGACGGGCCGCTCGCGCAGCGGCGGATCGCCCAGATCGGACTGGACCCGAAGCACAAGGCGGGCCGTCTCTCGGGAGGCCGGCGCGCTCAGCTCGCCCTGACCATAGCGGCGGCCAAGCGGCCCGAGCTGCTGATCTTCGACGAGCCCGCCGCCGCGCTCGACCCCCTGGCCCGTGCGGGCTTCCTGGACAACCTCATGGAGTTCGTCACCGACCTGAGGGCCAGCGCCATCCTCTCCTCGCACGCGCTCCCCGATGTGGAGCGGGTCTGCGACTACCTGATCGTGCTGGCCGGCTCCCGGATCCAGGTGGCCGGCGACGTGTCCGAACTGCTGGCCTACCACCACCGGCTCGTCGGAGGCCGCCAGGATATCGGTGAGCTGCCCGTCGGCGTGGAAGTGGTCCGCATGGAACACGCTTTGCGGGAGAGCACGGCGATCGTGCGTGCGGATCAGCGGCAGTTGGCCGACGGCTCCTGGAGCGTGGAGACGCTCGATCTGAAGGAGCTGGTCCTGGCCTACATGGCCCGGGCGAACGAAGCCGCCGCCCAGCCCGCCCCGACGGCCATGGAGGCACAGCGATGATCTGGCTGACTTGGCGCCAGTTCCGCCTTCAGGCGCTGGTGGGCTTCGGTGCCCTCCTGCTGCTCGGGATCTATTTGGTGATCCTCGGCCAGCAGATCCACAGCAGCTACGACGACACGCTTACGCACTGCACCGGCCACGGCAACTGCTCCAGCACACTGGGCGCCTTCGCCGACAACTACAGCCTCCAGGTCGACCTGCTCAGCTACCTGCTGCTGGTTGTCCCCGGCGTCATCGGCATCTTCTGGGGCGCCCCGCTGATCAGTCGTGAGCTGGAGGCCGGAACCCACCGGCTGGTGTGGAACCAGAGCGTGACCCGCAGCCGGTGGCTGGCGGTCAAGCTGGGAATGGTCGGTCTGCTGAGCATGGCCTTGGTCGGGCTGTACAGCCTGCTGTTGACCTGGGCCACCGGCCCGGTCAACACCGTCCTGAACAACCGCTTCGAACCGGTGCTGTTCGCGTCGCGCAACATCGTGCCGCTGGGCTATGCGGCGTTCGCCTTCGTGCTGGGGACCGCGCTCGGGCTGTTCGTCCGCCACATCGTGCCCGCCATGGGAGCGACCCTGGTGGTCTTCGCCGTGCTTCAGATCGTCGTACCCACCGCCATCCGGCCGCACTACGAATCGCCAGTCCGCACCTCGGTGCCGCTCACCGCACAGCTGATCAGCGGCCTGACGAAGATCGGCACCTACGGCGACATCGGCGGGCTGCGGGTGCCCGGTGGGCCCTGGGTGGTGGAGACCACCGCCATGCTCGACTCCAAGGGCAAGGAGGTCGGCCACACGGCATGGTTCCAGGACTGCACCAACAACAAGTCGCTAACGGAGATGCCGAGTTGCCTGGCGAAGGGCAACCTCCACGTGGACGTCTCCGAGCAGCCGGCCAGCCGCTACTGGACCTTCCAGTGGCTGGAGACCACGGTCTTCACGGCCCTCGCCGGGCTACTGGCTGTCCTGAGCTTCTGGCGGATTCGCAGCCGGCTCAACTGACACCGGCGCGGCTGCGGAATCCTCCGCCGCCTGACTCAGCAGCCAGCCGGTTCCCGGCCAGGCGCCAGGGCCTTCAGCCTACTCTCGCCTACGGGACAGTTAACGGAGCTTCGGGGAACGGTTCGTGTTCCGGCTCGTACTCGACGAGATAGACGTCGTCGATGAATCTGCAGCACCCGGCGAGTTCAGCCGGGGCGCAGGGGCACCCGGTGGTCAGCTCGAGTGTTTCCACGTCGCGTTGGCGCCATACAAGCACAGGGCACGCACCCATGCACTCCGATTTGAGCAGCTTCACCCACAGGAGCGGGCGTTGAGTTTGAGCGGGCTGATATCAGTCAGCTGGGCGACGGGGAGCCTCACGCGCCGCCTTCTGACGTTGCTCAAGGCGGAGCCGAAGTTCGAGAGGGGGCGGCTGCAGACGCCGACGGGATTCGAACCCGCGGACGAGGACGGACAGGCCCGCCCGGGCCTCATCAGTCGTCGCGCGGAGGGCCTTCCGCACGACGATTGCAATGGACCGCTCTGCCACGGCGCCGCAGCCTGCCGGGACCGCGCGATCCCGGTCCCCAGACCATAGACGCCCTCACCTCAGTGATCCCACCCGGTTTTCCGCGTACGCCGGAAGGCCGCCGGGTCAATGGCGCAGGAGGTAGTGGGTCATGCGGGAGCGTGCTTTGCCGGCGCTGACGCCGAGGGCCTTGCCGATCGTCTCCGGCGACAACTCGTCGACCTCCGCCGCGTAAGCGGCTTCCCGGCCCGCCAAGGCGGCGAGGCGTTCCAGCCTCGCGACCGCCTTCAGCGCGGCCACCGGCGCCTGCTCGGCGAGCTCGGTCAGATGCTCCTCCAACTGGTCCATGAGCTGTGCGAGGTCGGCCGGCAGCGGCACGGTCTGGTGTTCGACGGCACAGATGTGCTCGCACCAGTCGTCGTACGGGCCGCTGACGTCCAGCTCGTCCAGGCGGTCGTTCTTCACCTTGTCCCAGTCGATCGGATGGCTCTGACCGCGCCAGCCGCACGAGCAAGAACCCCGGACGGCGGCTGCCTTCGGCCGCCGCATCGTTTCGTCGTACGCCCACCATTCGCTCGTTGTGCGCCCCGCAGTACCGCTGCCGATGTGTCCAGGTACACCGGAATGCCGTCGGCGAGGACCGCTTCCGCAATGCCCTCGTGCGACTTCTGCGACTCCCCGAACTCTTCCGTACGCCATCCCCACCCACCGAGCCATGGTCAAGAGTTGTGGGCGAGCTGAATTCGGCGTTTGCTCTGCTGCAGCTCGTAGAACTCGACCAACCTCGACGGACGCATGCTGCGCTCACACAGTAGGGGGCCAGGCCAGCCAGGAGGCTGCCAAGCAAGGCACTCACCGAGGCGCAGGCGACCAGCCCGAGCTGGTCGCCTGAAAAGCGTTCGTCGCCCGTCGTCCAGCGGCGCTAGCCTCGCTGATCATGGGAGCACGAGCGCAGTACGTGGTGGTCGAGAACCGCACCTGGCAGCGGTATTACTCGCACTGGGCCGCCAAGCGGGTGGTCGATGATCTGCTGCCCGGTCCGGCCGCGGCGACACGCTGCTTCCGCGCCAACCCGGAGATCGACGAATGGCTCGACGACGTGTGGTGCGAGGGCGCCGCACTCGTCGACCACGACCGCCGAATCCTGCTGTGGTTCGCCTTCGCGGACAGCTGGGCCGACCACCTTGCCGCCCGTGCCGTACTGGCCCGGACATGGCCCGGCTGGGACGTCCGCTTCGCGCACGACGGCATGGGTGATCTGACCGACCACCTGGGCCTCGGCAGGGACCTGACCCGTTCGCCGGGCTGGTTCGAGACCTTCGAGCCTTCCGGGTTCGCGGCCACCGAATACACCGAGCCCTGCTCCGTCGCCTCCCTGCGCCTGCCCGACGGCAGCGTTCGCGCGTGGGGCAGCGACTGGGAGCCCATCGAGCATCTCGCCGGCGGCCCGGGCCTGATCGACCTGATCGTCGCGTCGCCGAACACCCCTGCGCTCACCGACATGCCGTACGGCGGCGTCCATTTCGACCCGGAGGCCCGCACCGTCTCGCTCTGGGCCGTGCAGAATGTGGCCGGCATCCACAACTGGCCGCTGCCGGGCTGGGAGAACTGGGTCCTGGACTTCCGCGGCGACGACCACACCCAGCAGGCCCGGCTGCTCCCCGCAGACTTCCCCTTCCCGCACCGCCCACTCGCGCCCGCACTGCGAAGGCTCGTCGACGGCCTTGGCACCCCGCCGCCCGACAACGGCGCGTTCCTTGCCCGCGCCACGGCCGCACCTGGTCCGGAGGGCACCGTCCCCGTGATGAACCCCGCAGCGCTGGTGCCGCACGAACCAGCTGATCCCACCCCGGCCGAACTGGCCGCGCTGCGCACGGCGCTCGATGCGCTGATCGCAGGAGCGGAGGTCGACTGACCACCTCATGGGCTTCCCGGGACCGAACAGGACAGCACCGCGGCCATCTCCCCGGCATGCGCGACGTGCAGCGGCAGCAGGCCCAGCGGCCTGGTACTGATGGCCTGGGCCGCGAGGGTCCTCACGCCCGCGACCGCCGACGGGCGTTCGACGAGCCGGCCGCGTTCGAAGCGGGCTCCGGCACGGACGAGGGCGACGAGGTGGGGCGCGTTCACCGCCCGCCACCGCTGCTGGGCGGATTCGAGGAGTTTGAAGACCATAGTCAAGGCGGCGGTGCGGGAACCGGCGCCGCGGGTGACCTTGGTCCGCAGCCGGACGGTGGCCAAGGTGGACTCGATCGGGTTCGTGGTCCGCAAGTGGATCCAGTGCTCGGCCGGGAAGCCGAAGAACGCCAGCAGCTCCTCTTGGTCGTCAGTGATCTTCTTGACGGCCTTGGGGAACTTCGCGCCGTAGAGCTGGGCGAACGTTTTGATCGCCGCCTCGGCGTGGTCGCGGTCCTCGGCGTTGTAGATGTCCTGGATGGCCTTCTTCGCGCCCGGCTGCGCGGCCTTCGGCATCGAGTCAAGCACGTTTGCGGTTTTGTGAACCCAACACCTTTGCTCGCGGGGGTCGGGGAACACCTCGGCCAGGGCCTTCCCAAAGCCCAGGGCGCCGTCCCCGACCGCGAGCACCGGGGCGCGCATGCCCCGGCGGGCGCAGTCCCGCAGCAGGTCCGCCCACGACTCGCCCGATTCGCGGTAGCCGTCCTTGAGTGCGACCAGCTCCTTCGAGCCGTCCACGCGCACGCCGACGAGCACGAGCACGCACGCCTCGGCCTCCTCCAGGCGGACGTTGAGGTGGATGCCGTCGGCCCACAGGTACACGTAGTCGACCTCGGACAGGTCACGGTCCATAAACGCGGCTTGGTCGGCCTGCCACTGCTGGGTCAGCCGGGTGACCGTTGCCGGGGACAGCCCGGCAACGGAGCCGAGGAACTGCTCCAGGGCGGGCACGAAATCGCCGGAGGACAAACCGTACAGGTAGAGCAGTGGCATCACCTCACTGATCTTCGGAGACTTAGAGGCCCTAACAGAAGTTGTTGATCAAGTGACCGTTGGCTTGTCGGCTCGTTGGTCGGGGCGTGGGGAAGCGTCAGTCGCGACCGTGGATTGTGTCGGACGAACTGTGGTCGTTCATC
>NZ_PQSR01000160.1 GCF_002920635.1 Streptomyces sp. Ru72
TGACGGCCAGTTGCTTTTTCAGGAAGCCGAACTCGACCCGGTCGGCTTCGCGGGCAATGGTGAGGACGCCGAGCCGCACCCGCTGATGGACGGTGTCGTCCAGCGCCTGGGTGGGATGCAGTCCCTCCTGGTCGTCCCGCGCAGCGGTCGAGTCCCCGACGCTCATGAGATGACCGTACCCGCACGGGCGACACCGGACGCGTCCCGGCGGCGGGCCACGGCCCACTCGCACAGGCCGGCGAGGAGCAAGATGGTGGCAAGCAGGAGGGCTTTGGCCTGCGGTCCGTCGGTCCAGCCGGGGTCTACGGGGTGCTGCCAGGGGAGCCATCCGCTGCCCCAGGAGGCCCCCAGGTACCCGGTCAGCAGCAGGGCGTGAGCGGTGCCCGCCGCTACGGTGATCCAGCTGCGTTCGGCGATGCCGAGGGCGAGGAGACCGATGCCGACCAGGTACCACGGTGAGGCGTAGCTGTTCTCCAGCAGCACGGCCTCCCACGGCTGGTCCCTGCCGAACAGGAGAGTCATCAGCGCTGCCGTTATCGCCGTGGTGGCTGTGGCGGTCGCGCGGACCCACACGCCGCGCCGGGGGACGATGCCCCGGGCCTCGCCACGCAGGCGATACCAGCGGGCGAGGACGAACCATGCGAGGGGGAGGAGCGCGAACCACACGCCCCAAGCCGCGAAGCGCAGGACGGCGCCGTCGAACTCGCCCTTCAGGCAGGGGGTTCCTGGTTCGTGGACGACGCACAAGCCGGTCAGCTCGGCGTAGGCGAAAGACGGATAGGACCCGATGTAGCGCCCGTGCGCTCCGAAGTTGAAGGCGAACCGGGCGATCGGAGCGGCCGCCAGTGCGAGGAGTCCGAAGCCGAGCAGGGGAGTCCATGCGCCGTTCATCTGCGTGCGGGTCCTGGCCCGGAGCCCCTCGGTCGCGGCCAACAAGGCGGCCGCATCCGCCCTGGGTTCGGATGCCGCACTGCTTGGTGCAGATGTCCCCATGTGTCCCCCTGATGGTTGGCGCTTTGGCAACGCTGGTGAAGCGGAGTGCCGAATGGCCGCCGCAGCCGCCTACTTTGCGATGCAAAGAACATGGCGGTCAAGAGTGCTTGGCTCGACGAGGCACTTCTTCGTCGCTTCTGCGTGCTGGTCGTAGGGTGCTGTGCGTGAACGGGACGCCGCACTTGCCGACGCAAGAAGACATGGAACTGATCGAGTTGGCCCGGCGCATTGTGGAGGCCAATGGCGACGGGGAGGTGCACACGGTCGGCGCTGCTGTCCGGGATGCCCGGGGACGGATGTTCGGTGGCATCAACCTCTACCACTTCACGGGCGGGCCCTGTGCGGAGCTCGTGGCGCTCGGGCATGCCCGTGCGGCGGGGGCGCGTGACCTGACGACGATCGTTGCGGTCGGTGACCGGGGCCGCGGTGTGCTCGCGCCGTGCGGTCGTGACCGGCAAGTCCTCCTCGACCACCATCCAGGCATCCGCGTCCTGGTTCCGACGCCCGAAGGAGTCCGCAGCATCTCGATAGCCGACCTCCTGCCGCACAGCTATGTGTGGGCGGAGCACGCCGTCTCCTCCGAAGCGGGCGGTCCTGCGCCGGCCAGGCAGTCCTTGTCCTTCCATCGGGACTATCTCGACGCCGTCCGCGCGGGACGGAAGACGACGACCGTACGGTTCCGGGACCCGGTTGCCACGGGGCCGGTCGACATGGTCTTCGAGCTGGACGAGGAGGTGGTGCTGGAGGGTGACGTCACGCAGATCACGTCGAAGAAGGTCGGCGAGCTGACCGAGCAGGACGCCATCGCCGACGGGTTCCGCGATCTCGCAGAACTCCACGAGAGACTGCGGTACCACTACTCCGACATCGGTTCCGCCGATGACATCGCCATCGTCCACTTCCGCCTGGCCGACGCCTGACCGTGCGTGTGGGACGTGCCCCACGGTGGCTCGCTCCACGACGGTTTTCGAGACCGTGGACGAGGCCGGGCGAGGTTGACCCACCCATCAGGACTGCCACCGACCTCGGTTGCGCGCTGCACCGGTTGTCGGGCTCGCTATCCCCACCCTTGGGTGATTCCGCAGGGTGAGCCGATGCCTTTCGACTGGGCTCGCGATTGAACCGGACCCGTCTTTGGGCCGTCCGAGGCCGCTCGGCAGCGGTCAGCCCTGCAGCACGTGGACCAGGTCAGGTCAGGGCCGGTACGAAGCCACCCCGTGAGGTGCCCGAGCCCAGCAGGAAAGGCCAATCGAGCACCTCGGGCAGTCGGTCCATGGACAGGACGACCGCTCCGCCGGCCCCTTCGACGTCCGCGCACCAGTCGGCCATGTCACCGGGGGCAGTGCCGCCCTCCGCTCCGCCGAGCACGGGGGCGGCAAGAGCAGGGACGACGAGTCCGTGCTCGCCCGGTCCGTCCACGACACACAGCGTGAGCCTGGGCAGGATGCTCCAGCCTTCACACAGGGGCACTGGCCCGTCCGGCGCGGTCAGGGCCGGAAGGACATGGTGGACAGGCGCGTCGGCCAGCAGAAGCACGGGCGTGGCACCACGGACGAACAGAGTTTTCTCAGGCTCCAGAAGCACGGGCCCACTATCGCAGGCGGGAGCATCGTGCCTGCCTCCAGGCCGTCAGCCGACCGCTGCGGCAGCGGACGGCCCGAGTGCGCGACTCGGGCCGTCCCGGGGACCCGCAGGCGGCGTCCCCCTGCAGCGGCACCGAGGCGTCAGCCGCGGCGGCTCCGGGCGAGAGCCTGCACGAAGCGGAGGGCGTCCACCGTGCCCACGCCGGTGGCCATGTCGTAGCCCTTGACGGCCTTGTAGCCGGTGACGCCCTCATAGCTGTTGTCCGTGCCGTCGTTGACGTCGACGATGCCGGAGTTCTTCTGCTTGAGGAGGCTGTACAGCGCCCCGTTGATGTTGCCCACCCGGTGGCCGGCCGCCTGGTCGGCGAGGGCGATGATGCCGGAGAAGAGCGGGCTGGCCTCGCTGGTGCCGCCGGAGACGTCCCAGCCGGTGGCGGTCGGGTCGAAGCTGGAGTAGACCCAGGCGCCGCCGTTGACCGCGGCGGCCATCGACACGTCCGGGGTGCCGCGGCGGGTGCCGACGACGTTCTTCACGCCGTTCTGGAAGGCCGGACGGGTGAAGACGTGGGACTGGCCGCCGCCGCCCGAGCCGTAGTCGTTGTAGACGCTGTCCGGCTTGACGCGCTGTCCCTTGTCGTCCAGGTGGAGCTGGGTGCCGCCGATGGAGGTGACCAGCGGGTCCGAGGAGGGCCAGGAGTTGACGCGCTTCTTGTAGTAGGTCTTGCCGTCCGCCATGAGGTCCGTGGCGCCGCCGTCACCGGAGGAGGCGAGGACCGTCACGTGCTTGCAGTTCGCGTCCTGGAAGGCGTAGCGCAGGTTCTTGATGCTGGAGAAGTCGCCCTTGTCGAAACCGGGGAACGTGTTCTCGGTGGCGCCGAAGCTCTGGCTGATGACGTCGCCGACCCCGTGGTCGATCAGGTACTTCTCGGCGCTCATCATCTCCGGAAGACCGGTGGTGCCTTCGGTCTCGGAGACCGCCGTCTCCACCAGGACGATCTTGGCGTCGGGCGCCACGGCGTGCGCCATCTCGACGTCCAGCGAGGTCTCGCCGGCCCAGCCGGTCATGTCGGAGTTCTTCGGGTCGAAGGGGGGCACCTTGCCCCACTTGACCACCTTGATCTTGGTGCTGGGCAGGCCGAACTGCTTGCTGTAGACGTCGAGGTCGTGCTGGACCGTCGGGGAGCCGAACGAGTCGACGATGACGATGGTGCGCCCCTTGCCCGTGATGCCCTTCTTGTACAGCGGGTCGAGGTTGTACGCGGTGCGGTACTGGAGCGGGTTGTAGCAGGCGATGTGCCACTTGGCCTGGCACTGCTCGCTGGATAGCGGGCTGGCCACACCGTGGACGAGCGTGTGCCCGACGACGGCCGGAACCGCTTTGGTGTGCGGTACGGCGGCGGGCGCGGCGGTGGTGACGCCGGCCAGTGGAGCGGTCGCCAGCGCGGCGACGGCGAGGGCGGCGGTGGCGGCCGTGGAAGCCGCGGCACCCCGTCCGGTACGGGCTATGTGCATGGATCCCCCTGAGTGGTCCGGAGTGGCAAGAAGTGGTCTCCGCACATCCCACCCACTGGGTCATGCACAGGACAAGATCGTTGAACTGTAGATGCCGAATCCTTTACCGGCCCGGGGGACAGCCACGGCGCCATGGTTGTCCACAGGCCGGACGGCGATCCGTCCCGGCCCCTTACTCTCGTAGGCATGTCAACCCGCGTCGCGTCCCGCCCCGTGGGTACGGTGACGCGCGGGACGACCAATCCGAACCGGCTGCGCCGGATGGATCGCTGGATCGCAGCGGTCCATGGGGCCGAGCTTCGCCGTGCGGCGGAGCCCCTGGCCGTGGACCTGGGGTACGGCGCCGCGCCGTGGACCGCGGTCGAGTTGCTGCGACGGCTGCGCGCCGCCGCGCCCCGTACCCGGGTCGTGGGGGTGGAGATCGAGCCCGCCCGGGTCGCGGCCGCTCAGCCGTACGCCCGTGAGGGGCTGGTCTTCCGGCACGGCGGGTTCGAGGTGCCAGTGCCGGGGCGCCCCTCGCTCATCCGGGCGGCGAACGTCCTGCGGCAGTACGAGGAGGGCGAGGTCGCCGCCGTCTGGGAGCGGCTGTGCGCCCGGCTCGCCCCCGCCGACCAGGCGTCCGGCTCCCGCGGCGGCCTGCTCGTCGAGGGTACGTGCGACGAGATCGGCCGCCGTCACGTGTGGGTCGCCCTCGGCCCCGAGGGTCCGCGCACCGTGACGTTCGCCACCCGGCTCGGTTCCCTGGACCGCCCGTCCGACCTGGCCGAGCGGCTGCCGAAGGCACTCATCCATCGCAACGTCCAGGGCGAGCCCGTGCACGCCTTCCTGCGCGACTTCGACCGCGCCTGGGCCGCCGCCGCGCCCTACGCCGCGTACGGCGCGCGCCAGCGCTGGATACGCACCGTCCGCCGGCTGACGGCGGACTGGCCGGTCACCGACGGCCCGGCGCGCTGGCGCCAGGGGGAAGTCACCGTGGCCTGGGGGGCCTTGGCGCCCCGCACATGACCCCTGCCCGACCTGCGGGGAACGATCTTTCTGAGTCCTTCGTCACACTCGCGGGAAGATCGCCGTACACGGGCCGGTGACAGGGGAGGGAGATCGTCGTACAAGGTGCGGCAGGTGGGGGAGTTTTCTGCGCGGTTAAGTCCCGCCTCTGTCACTTTGCGCCCGAGCGTGGCACGATCCCCAGACGTCTCGTAGGTTACTGACGGTAAATCAGCTTTGGGGGAAAGGTATGGGATCCGGGAAGCGGACCCTGATCACGGCGGCCATCGCTCTGGCCTGCACGGTCACCGTGCTCGGCACACCGGGCGCGGCGTACGCGAGCCCGGAGCGGCCGGACCCGAGACCCACCCCGTCCGACAGCTCGGCCACCGCGCCGGCGTCGGTGTCGGCCTCCGACGAGGTTCTCGAAACGGTCCGCGCAAAACTGGACGAGCTGTACCACGACGCGGCGGTCGCCACCGATGCCTACAACGCGGCCGAGGAGAAGGCCGAGAAGCAGTCGGCGCAGATCGTCCGGCTGGCCCGGGAGATCGTCAAGGGCCAGGAGCGGCTGGCCGAGTTGAAGGACCGTGCGGGCGCCGCGGCCCGCGCCCAGTACCGCGGCGGCGGGCTGCCGCCCGGGATGCGGCTCTGGCTGAGCCGTGACCCTCAGGAGTTCCTGGACGACGCGGGCACGGTCCGCCAGGGCGAACACGCGACCACGGGACTGATCGCCGAGTTGACGCGTACGCAGGAGGACTTGAAGCAGTACGCGAGCGATGCCGCCGACGAGTGGAAGAGGCTCGACGCCAACCGCAAGGCCAAGGCCGAGGCCAAGAAGGAGATCGAGAAGCAGATCGCCGCCGCCGAGGAGCTGCAGTCCCGGCTGAAGGAGCAGGAGCGGGAGCGACTGCAGAAGTTGGAGGAGCAGGCCGCCCACCAGGCACAGACCGCGTGGCTCGACTCCGGAATACTGAAGGAGATTCGCGGCAGAGCGTCCGAAGAGGGGCGAAAAGCCGTACGGTTCGCGACCGATCAGATCGGCAAACCGTATGTATGGGGGGCAGAAGGGCCGAAATCATACGACTGCTCGGGCCTGACGTCCCAGGCCTGGGCCGCGGCCGGCGCACCCATCCCCCGGACCTCGCAGGAGCAGTGGAAGCAGCTCAAGCACGTGGACATCAAGGACATGCGCCCCGGAGACCTGATCATCTACTTCTCCGACGCCAGCCATGTGGCGATGTACATCGGCGACGGCGCGATCGTCCACGCCCCGCGCCCGGGGCGGACGGTGACGATCGCGGGAGCCGGGTCCATGCCGATCCTCGGTGTGGTGCGCCCTGACGCCGACTGAACGGGGCGCCGCCCGAAGACAGAGCCGCGTCATGACGGTGACCCGCCCCACGTGACGCGGCCCACCCTCCCTCCGGTTGAAACCTGTCCGGGACGTGACTTTCGTCATTCTTGCCGGGACGGTTCCGTGTCCAACTGCGGTAGGGGATGCGGCATATGACGATGGCCGGTTGCACCACCCCACCCCGTCGGGCATTCCATTGCGGCCTCGGCTACCGCTATGGTCCCCGTCGACGGGTCGAGTCCCTCGTCCCGTCGTGCCCTCGGGGGGAGGGAAGGAACCCAAGACGATGCCCGTACCCGTGCCGCGGCCCCGAGCGATCCCGGCCGTGGAGGGTGGTCAGGCTCAAGCCGCGTCCCTGCCCGGCGCTCAGACCGCTCAGACCGCTCAAGGGCCGTCCGCCCGTGCGAAGGCCCAGAACGACACGCTCACCCTGCTCGTGATCGAGGACGATCCGGCCGGTTCGCCGATCGTGCCCGAACTGCTCGACTCGGCAGGCCGCCCCATACGGCTGCGCACCGCCCGCAATCTCACCGAGGCAGAGCGGCTGCTCACCGACGACGTCCACTGCATCCTGCTGGACCTCGCACTGCCGGCGCCCGGCCGGGCCGCCGAGGACGACGACGAGCTGGCCGTGCTGCGGCACGTGCTGCAGCTCGCGCCCCGCCATGCCGTGCTCGCACTCACCGCGTCCGGTGACGCGGAGCGGGGTGCCGAGGCCGTGCGCGTGGGCGCCCAGGACTACCTGTTGCGCGAGGAACTGGACGGGCGGCTGCTGAGCCGAGCGATCCGGTACGCGGTCGAACGCAAGCGGTCCGACACGGCCGAGCGGCGGCTGACCGAGTCCAAGCTGCGCGCGCAGGAGAACGCCCGCCTGGAGCGCGGCCTGCTGCCCACGCCGCTGCTCGACGGGTCCTCGCTGCGTTTCGCCGCCCGCTACCGGCCCGGCCGTTCGCGTGCCCTGCTCGGCGGTGACTTCTACGACACGGTGCGCACGCCGGACGGCACAGTGCACGCGATGATCGGTGACGTCTGCGGGCACGGCCCCGACGAGGCGGCGCTCGGCGTGGAGCTGCGCATCGCCTGGCGTGCCCTGACGCTGGCGGGGCTGTGCGGGGACGAGCTGCTGTCCACGTTGCAGCAGGTCCTGGAGCACGAGCGGGACAACGACGAGATCTTCGCCACGCTGTGCACGGTGGACATCGCGCCGGACGGCCGCCGCGCCGGGCTCTGCCTGGCCGGCCACCCGGCCCCGCTGATCGCCCGCCCCAGCATCCCCCAAGCTCTCGGCTCCGCTCGAGCCGGGGGGACCCCCATCGCCGAGCTGCTGCCGTACGACAACAACGGGCCCGCACTCGGCCTGCTGCCGGGGGCGCGCTGGCCGCGGATGCAGGTGGAGCTGGGACCGGTCTGGAGCCTGATGCTCTACACCGACGGACTGATCGAGGGCCGGGTCGGGCAGGACGGGGAGCGCCTGGGGCAGGACGGCATGGTGGAACTGGTCCGCCGTCGACTGGCCGAGGGCCTGACGGGTGAGGACCTGCTGCGCGCGACGGTCAACGAGGTCCGCGACCTCAACGGAGGGGAACTGGCGGACGACGTGGCCGTGGTCCTGCTCGACCGGGCGCCGTGAGCCACGGCGGCAGGTCGGACCACAGGGGACCGCTCCTACCGCCCGCGGTTGCGCGCCTCACCCGAACCGCCCGCCGCTGCACGGCCCGCCCGGGCCGCCCGCCGTCTACCGCCCGCCGTTGTACGGCCCGTATGGACCGTCGCTGCTGCTCCCCCGGCGGCGACCGCCCCAGCCGCCGCCCGAGACCTGCTTGAGGGCGGGGCGGACGTCCACGAAGAAGACGATCGTGGCGACGAGGCCGGCGAGCTGCAGGAAGAGCATCGGCACGAACAGGTTCACCGCGACCGCGATGCCGAGGATGATCAGCCAGAAGCCCTTGTTCTGCTTGTCGGCGGCGCGGTACGCGTCCTCCCGGTACAGCACGGCCATGACCAGCGCCACCACGGCGAGCACCAGCATGGCGGTGAAGAGCAGCCACATCAGGCCGCCGAATGCCGTCATCAGCACAATGCCCACCACCCGAGTCGAGTCGTCTCTACGGCCAACCGTACCCGCCTGCGGTCACCGCGTACCCGTACAACGGGCCGGGCACCTCGGAAGTGCCCGGCCCGTCGTCCGTCATCGTCATCCGTCACGTGGCCCCCGCAGGGGTCACGCGTGACTCACTTGGCCGGAGGCGTGGTCTTCTTCGCCGCCCCCGGCTTGCGGGCCGCCGGGGCCGTCTTCTTCGCCACCGGCTTCTTGTCCTCGGCAGACTCGGCCTTGGGGGCCTCGGCCGGCTTCGGCTCGGTCCTGACCTCGACCGGCTCGGGCTTGCCCTCCACCGCGACGGCCAGTTCCTCGATCTCCTCGGCGGCCTCGCCGCGCCAGGTCTTCACGGCCTGCTCGCCGTGCTCGGCCACCTTCTCGTAGGTCTCCCGGGCCTTGACCGCGTACTCGGCGGCGACACCCACACCCCGCAGCGCGAGGTCCTGGGCGCTCTCGCCGAGCTTCTTCAGGTCGGCGTCCAGGCTGCTGCCGAACTTCTTGAGGTCCGAGTCGAGGCTGCCGAAGAACTCGCCCACCTTGGCCTGGATGGTCGACTGCGTCTCCTTGACGCGGGCGCCGGCCTCCTTCGCGCGGGCCGCGGCCTTCTCCTGGACCGCCTTCGGGTCGGTGTTGCGGACCGCCTCGAGGCGGGCCGGGGCCTCGGCACGCAGCTGCTCGACCAGCGCGGGCACCTTCTTGGCCTGCTTCAGGGCCAGGTCGGCGGTGCCGGCGGCGAAGTAGAGCGGCGTGGGGTCGCTGAGGGTCTTGCGCAGGTCGTCGGTGATGGCCATGGGATGGTCCTCCCGTTTCGGCTTCGTTGAGGGTTTTGGGCGGTCCGCGGGACGTCGAGCCGTCGTCCCGGTGGTCCGGTCGCTGTACGTGGACCCGGTCAGCCGGCTGCCTGCCGCGGACCGGCATCGCTGCCGTCGGCCGTGCGGGGGCCGGCGTCGGCGGTGTCCTGGGCGTCGTCCATGCCGTGCGCCTCCTGAGACTGCTGAGCCTGACGAGTCCGAGCCTCCTGAACCGCCTGGCCCTCCTCCTCCGCCGCGCCCGACCGGGCCATCTCGAATCCGTTCTCCTTGCGGAACGACTCGTAGATCTGCAGCAGTACCTGCTTCTGCCGCTCGGTCAGCGTGGGATCGGCGAGGATGACGGCGCGCGTCTCCACCTCGTCCCGGTCCCGCTCGGCGTCGAGGATTCCGGCCCGCACGTACAGCGTCTCGGCGGAGATCCGCAGCGCCTTGGCGACCTGCTGCAGCACCTCCGCGCTCGGCTTGCGCAGCCCGCGCTCGATCTGGCTCAGATACGGATTGGACACGCCGGCGGCGTCGGCGAGCTGCCTGAGCGACAGCTGCGCGTTGCGCCGCTGCTCACGCAGATACTCACCGAGGTTGCCGACGTTCAGCGATGCCATGCCTCTACCTTGCCGCAGGAGCGCTAACAATTGCAAGCAGCCCGCTTGCAAAAGTGCGCCACGCCACTCGGGACGCCACGCCACGGGGAGAGCCCCGGGCAACCGCCCAAGGCGTCGCACCACCGCCGTCCATCCCACACCCGCCGAGCCCGGGACTGTGGGAGGCGCTGGTGCTCGGACGGGTGACGTCAAAAACCGTTGGCACCGGGGCGCGTACCCCGATAACGTGCCGCCCATGACTGCCGGGTCGGCCTTGGGCCGTTCACGAGTGGGGCACCCGGCCTCCGAGTGAGGCGGGGGCGGGCGAGAGGCCCGCCGCTCTTCTTCTGTTCCGACGCGTATCGCCATCCCCTCACGCCGAACAGAAGAAGGCAGAGACAGCAGAGCATGCCCAACCCCTTCAACCAGCAGATCATCGACGAGTTCCGCGCCCACCACGGCCGCGTGGGCGGCCCCTTCGAGGGCGCCCGCTTACTGCTCCTCACCACCACCGGCGCACGCACCGGCACCCCGCACACCACCCCCCTCGGCTACTACCCCGACGGCGGCGAGCGCGTCCTCGTGATCGCCTCGGCCGGGGGCGCGTCGCGGCACCCCGACTGGTTCCACAACCTCGTGGCGCATCCCCAGGTCACCGTGGAGACCGGCGTGTTCACCTACGAGGCGACCGCGATCGTCCTGGACCGCGCCGCGCGCGACGAGGCCTTCGCGCGCGCCGTCGAGTCGAACCCCGGCTGGGCCGAGTACCAGGCGAAGACGGATCGTGTCATCCCTGTCGTGGCTCTCCGGGAGAATCCCAGGCCGGGCCCGCCGCGCATCGAGGCGGCCTCTCCGGGCGAGGCCATCAGGGCGGTCCATGACCTCTTCCGTCGCGAGCTGGCCCTGATCAGGAAGGAGTTCGCGGCCTCAGGAAGCGGCTCGGCCCCGGGCGCCCAGCTCCGGATCAACTGCCTGACCCTCTGCAAGGGCCTGGGCAACCACCACGCCGGCGAGGACATCGTCCTCTTCCCGTCCCTCGAAGGCCGCCACCCCGAGCTGGCGCCGGCCTTCGAGCGGCTGCGCCGCGAACACGAGCGGATCGCCGCCCTCCTCGACGACCTGCGCCGGGTCGTGTCGGCCCCCGACGCGGACGGGACCCGTGCCCTGACCGAGGTGGAACGCCTCACCGGCGAGCTGGAGGCCCATCTGACCTACGAGGAGGAGCAGTTGCTCCCACTGCTGGGATGACCACGCCCCAGCCACGCCGGCCGGCGGACCGCCTCGGTGCCTGCGTGGTTTCGCCGGGGCGACCCCCACGGGGCCACCCCGTCAGGAATGCCCCGTAGGAACCTCTGTCGGAGTCACCTTGCCGGGATCACCCCGACGGGATCACCCCGACGGGATCACCCCGACGGGATCACCCCGACGGGATCACCCCGACGGGATCACCCCGACGGGATCACCCCGACGGGATCACCCTGCCTCGGACCACCTCGGGATCACCCTCCCGGACCACCTCGTCGGCATCACCCCGCCCGCTGATCGCCACGCCGGTGGGCGCCCTTCCCCGATGCCGGGACCGCCCTGTCCACGGGGCGACCGCTTCCCGCCGCCCGCGCTCCCGCACCCGGGCCCGCTCAGGGAGCGAACGTAGGGAGCGCCGTGGACGGGGTGGGTCGCCGGGCCGTGCCCTGCCAGCCGCGGAGCACCGCCGCGATGTCGTCCAGAGGCGGAACGGATTCCAGGCCGAGGGGCTCCGCGGCAGCGGTCAGCGCCTGTCGCACTCTCAGGGCTTCCTGCCGGAGGGCCAGTTCGCCGGAACCCGAACGGGTGTCGAGGAACTGGGTGGCGCGGACGATGTCGGTGAACACGGACTGGGCTCGCTTGAAGTCGAGCAGCCGCGGCAGGTCCTCCTCCCAGCCGCGCGCGCTGCCGGGCCTCGCCTCCTCCATCACCTGGCACCACCGCTCGGCCATCAGCTGGTGCTGCGCCTGCGGGTAGCGCATCAGGTGCAGATGGGTGGCCAGGTCGTAAAGCGGGTCGCCGAGCAGCGCCAGTTCCCAGTCGATGGTCCACAGCCGCCGCCGGTCGTCGACGATGAAGTTCTCCCGGTGCAGATCGGCGTGCAGCAGGCAGAAGGGCCGCTCACTCAGGCCCGCCACATGCTTGCGGAGACGTCCGAAGGAGTCCCCGTCCACGCCGAGGGAGGCGAACAGGCCGGGAAACCTCTCCGCGTTCTCTCGGTACACGCGCTCCTCGGCGAAACAGACCAGCCGGTCGAGGAACCCCGCGGTGTCCCCCTCGGCGGACCGGTCCTCGGGACGGCACTCGCGTTCCACGTCGAGCGACAGCTGGGTCACCCCGGCCAGTTCCCGGAACAGCTGGAGGATCTGCTCGGCGAGGTCCTCGGGGATCTCC
>NZ_PQSR01000161.1 GCF_002920635.1 Streptomyces sp. Ru72
AGTCGGCCGTCGAAGGTGATGTCGAAGGCGTTCAACGCGGTCTTCCAGCGCATGGTCCAGCGGGCCTGGCCCTTGCCGGTGGGGTCGAGCGACATGATGGCCATGTAGACGCACTTCAGGGCGGCCTGCTCGTTGGGGAAGTGTCCGCGGGCCTTGACCGCTCGCCGGATCCGCGCGTTGACCGACTCGATCGCGTTGGTGGTGCAGATGATCCGGCGGATCTCGGTGTCGAACCGCAGGAACGGAGTGAACTCCTCCCACGCGTTCTCCCACAGTTTCACGATCGCCGGATACTTCCTGCCTCACGCGTCGGCGAACTCCGCGAACCGGTCCAGGGCGGCCTCCTCGGTCGGAGCGGTGTAGACGGGCTTGAGGAGCCTGGCGATCTTGTCCCAGTCCTGGCGGGCCGCATAACGGAAGGAATTCCGCAGCAGGTGGACCACGCAGGTCTGCACGATGGTGCGAGGCCAGACCGTCTCCACTGCTTCGGGCAGGCCTTTGAGCCCGTCGCAGACCAGCATCAGCACGTCGCTCACGCCGCGGTTCTTGATCTCGGTGAGGATGTGCAGCCAGTGCTTGGCGCCCTCGCCGCCGTCGCCGGCCCACAGCTAGAGAATCTCCCGCCGACACTCGGTCGTGACGGCCAGCGCCACACAGATGGGGCGGTTGGCGACCGCGCCGTCGCGGATCTTCACGTGGATGGCGTCGATGAAGACCACTGGATAGACGGCGTCGAGGGGTCGGCTCTGCCATTCGGCCATGCCCTCGAGGACCTTGTCGGTGATGGTGGAGATGGTCTGCCGGGAGACCCCGGCGCCATAGACCTCCGCAAGGTGGGCCTGGACCTCACCGGTGGTCAGGCCCTTCGCGGCCAGCGAGATCACCGTCTCGTCGACTCCGGTCAGGCGCTTCTGTCGCTTCTTGACGGTCTTCGCCTCGAAGGAGCCGTCCCCGTCGCGGTGCAAGGCTATCTCCACCGGTCCCACGTCGGTCAGCACGGTCTTGGAGCGTTTGCCGTTGCGGGAGTTACCGCCATCCTTGCCCGCCGGATCGTGCTTGTCATAGCCGAGGTGATCGGTGATCTCACCTTCGAGGGCGGACTCCAGCAGCCGCTTGGTCAGCTGCGGCAGCAGCCCGCCCTCACCGGTCAGCTGCAGGCCCTCGGCCTGGGCCCGGCTCACCAGCTCGTCGATCAGCTGGTCGTCCACGGCCTTCGCCGACACAGCCGCTGCCGACTCGCCTGCCTCGTGCTCGGCTACGTTCTCACTGGTCACCGATGCATCTCCCATGATCGGGAGTTACATTGAACGATTGGACGGTAGCGTGAATCGCATCGGATCCGGACCGGACGGAGGGCCCCCGACAGGCTCGACGGACCGCAGGATCTCGACCCGTGTTCGATCCGGGACCGTCGGATTCTCCGATCCGCGGTGGACGACGAGGACGGGCATTGGCTCGGTCGGCGGAGAACGGGCGGGCTCAGCATGGAAGAGGCCGGCGTCCCCGAGGGGCGTCCGCCTCTGTGCGGGAGCTTGTCGGTTACTGAGATTCCGGTCGTGATGCCGGGCGGCTGCATGGGATCTGGCCAGCTGTTCTTCTAACCGTTCGGCGATATAACGCAAAGATCGTCAGTAACTCCGCTCTGAGCGGCACGTTAGCTTTCCATCATGCGTTCGGGTGACGCACCATCGTGGACGGATGCGCGGGCGAAGGCTGCGATGTCCGGCAAAGCTGGCTGGTAGCCGTGTGAGGTGTTCACGGTCAGGGTGGGGACGTCCAAGGAGATCGGGACGAAGGAGTCGAGAGAGTGTCCTCCGGCGGCGATGGAGTCGAGCAGGTCTTGGTCGCCGTGGGCGGCCCGGTGGGCGTCTTCCTTGGCGCGCTGGATGATGCGGTCGTGGGCAATGTCGGCGTCGGTGGTGCAGCGGATGACGCGGAGATGTGCGAGGCCGGTGAGCGGCTCGAGGTTCGGCCGCCACAGCCGGTCCTGGAAGGCCGCTTCAGCGACCACCGTGACGCCGACCTTCAGGAGCACCTTCAGTACTCCGAAGAAGGCGTCCAGGGTCGGGTAGTTGAGGGGATCGTCGCCGCCGCTCTGGTAGCCAGGATGGGACATGACCATGCCTTGTTTGATCTCGTCGCGGATGATCGCGGGGCATCCGAGGACACGGGCGAGTTCGTGGGCGAGCGTGGTCTTCCCTGTGCCGGGGCCGCCGCTCACGACGACCAGGGTCGGTGTGCTCATCGCGTCTTGGTCTCGTAAGTCGTCACAGCGGCCAGTATGTCGCCCACGAACCCGCTCCCGGAGCCTGTTTCCCGGGGCCGACGCGCGCTCACGCATGATGGGATTGTGTTTGACCGGCCCTGTCAGCCTTGGCGGTGTCTCTTCTGGGTCTGGGCCAGACGGAAGCTGTCGGTGCCGGTCTCGACGATGTGCGCGTTGAAGGTGACCCGGTCCACGATCGCCGAGCAGAGCCGCGGGTCGGTGAAGGTCTGCTTCCATTCCGAGAACGGGGCGTTCGACGCGATGGCGATCGCCCGTCGTTCCTCGCGTTCGGTGAAGACCTGGAACAGCAGCTTCGCGCCGGTCTTGTCCAGGTCGAGATATCCGAACTCGTCCAGGCAGAGCAGGTCAACACGCACGTATCGGGCAAGAGTGCGGGCCAGCTTCTTCTCGTCTGCGGCCTCGGCCAGCTCGTTCACGAGGTTCGCCGTCGTCGTGTAGCGGACCCGGAGGCCCGCCTCGGCGATCGCGGTGCCGATCCCGATCAGCAGGTGGGACTTGCCGGTGCCGGAGTCGCCGATCAGGCAGAGCGGCAGGCCGGCCTTCACCCAGGCCGGGTCGGCTAGCGTGTTGACCTGCTCGGGGACGATGTTTCGGTTCTTGTCGAACTCGAAGTCCTCCAGCCGCTTGGGGCGGGGGAAGTTCGCCTCCCGGACCAGCCGGGCCTTCTTGCGTTCCTCGCGCTGGAGGCACTCGGCTTCCAGCAGGTCGGCCAGGAAGTCCTTGAAAGTGAGCCGTTCCTTCAGCGCGGTGGCGGCCAGTTCCTCCCAGCGGGAGCGGATCGTGGGCAGGTGCAGGGTCCGGCAGGCTTCATCGATCACGGTCTCGACCGCGCCGGCCGCGGCCGCGTCCTTGCGGGGCTGCGGGACCCCGACGTCGAAGAGGGCGGTGTTGTCGGTCAGGCGGAACCTCTCGGATGGCGGGTCAGCAGCTGGTCATAGCGGTCCACCGTCGGCGGTAGGCGCCGGTCCTCGGGCTGAGTGGCCCGTCGTTGGGGCAGCGCGACAGCACCCGTCCGACGTTCTCCTCGGTCCAGGGCGGAGGATCGTTCGCGTCGTCCTCCGGCTCGGGGTCCCGGGCGGCGGCCTCGGCCTTGCGGGCCTCGATGGCCACCACCTCCGGGCTGGTGGAACCCGACTTGACGGCGGCAGCGATGCCGGCCTGGACCGCCTCGGCGGGAAGCCGCCGGTGCAGCAGCAGGACCTCGATCAACGCTCTGGTGCCCGCCGCGTCGCCATGAGCCTTGAGGGCGGCCGCCCAGAACGCTTCATGGGCGGCGGTGAACGTGCCCTCGGCCCGGGCGGCGGCCAGCGCGGTCGATCCCCGCATGGCGCCAGGCTTGACCAGCCGGATCTCCAGGTAGTGATCGAGGACATCCCGGTAGGCGCCCCGCCGGGTCAGTCGTGAATGCCGGGCGACGAGCTCTCGCTTGTTGAAGACCAGCAGCTCGTTGCCCCGCAGCAGAACGCGTACCCGCTGGCCGATGAAGCGGACCGGCACCGAGTAGTAGCACTGGCGGACGGTGATCCTTCTGGTCCGCTCGACCTTCGGCGTCAGTGTGATCCCGCACTCGAACTCCTCGGCCGGCAGCGGAGCCAGTTCGTCCTGCTCGATGCGGGAGTTGAAGCCGACCGTGGTCAGCTTGCCCCGCAGCATCCGCTGGTCCCCGGCCTCGTCGATCGTCGTCAGGCGGGCGTTGAGCTCTTCCAGCGAGGCGACGTCGGGGACCGGGACCAGGTGGGCCCGACGGAAGCGGCCGCCCTCCTGCTCGACCCCGCCCTTCTCGTGGGCGCCGTCCTCGCCGGGCATGCAGTAGAAGGCGTCGAAGCCGTAGTGCGAGCGGAACAGAGTCCATCGCTCGGACTCCACCCGGCTGCGGCAGGTGCAGACCCGCCGGACGGCGGGCTTGAGGTTGTCTAACGGATGTGCCTGGTCGGGACCCCGCCCAGGACGCGCAAAGCCTCCGCATGACCTTCCAGGAACGACTCCTGGGCCTGCGAGGCGAACACCCGGTGCACCGCCTTGCCGGAGTAGGACAGCCGCAGCGTGAACAGGTGGCACTTGACCGCCTCGCCGGCCACCCGCACCCACACGTCCGCGAAATCGACCTCGGCCTCCTCGCCGGGCAGGTGCATCTGCGGGACCATCCCCTCCAGGTGGCGGCTGCCTTCCTTCTCCTCGGCCGCGATCTCCGGACGGCGTTTGCGCACGTAGTTCCGCACCGACGAGTACGACGCCTGGTCGAAGTCGTGTTCCTCCGCCACCCGCTTCACGATCCGTTCGACGGTGTGCTTCTGCTTGCGCGGGGCCTTCAGGTCCTCCCGCACCATCGCGTCGATCCACCCCACCGCCGGATCCAAGATGCGGAACTTCCGACGAGGCACCTTCCGCGGCGGCGGGACCGCCGACGCGATCGCCTGCTTCACCGTCCGCCGGTGGACCCCGTACTTCTTCGCCAAGGCCCACTGCGACAGCGACGGATCAAGACGCACATCCCGGCGGATGTGTTCGAACAGCTCGACACGCGACAAGCCCACCCTGGCCTTTCGACACGGCCACGACCAACGGCACGGCCTCCGACATGACCGTGAACGACGGACACACCCTGTCGGGATCGGGCAGGCGGCCCACAGTATTCACTCCGACGAGGGCATGTCGTCACCTAGCCGGGCATGTGGGGCCGAATCCAATGTCGATCAAGCTGGAGCCAAAAGAACTTGGGTGCAGTTCCTTTGAAGGGAAGGGTTGAGTAGGCCGCTGTGTGTAAGGCGGGCCCGGGTTACCAGCCCTTGATCATCGAGCTGCCCTCTCACGTTGCTCAAGCCACTCGAGGTACCAGGTGCGGAAGGTATGACGGTTTCCGCTTGCATCGACATACGGCTCGAAGGGCGGGTTGACCGCGCAGTCCCGGTCCCGGAGTTCCCCGCGGTGCGGGCCGACGACGATGAGCCAGCCGGTCATCCCACATCCGTTGTCGCTGATGTGGATCGCACCCCGCCCGCGTTCCAGGTGCCAGACCTCGTCGCCGGCGTCGCCGAAAGCCTTGCGGTAGTCGTCCAGATAGTCGTCGTCTTCGTCACGGGTAGTGGGTTCGTACCCGGCGGCGCGAAGGGTCGCTATCTGCTGGTCGGCCCAATCTTCCGTCTCGACAAACGGCCCACTGGGGTCCAGCAGCCAGGGATGGTCCTCGTCGTTCTCCCAGACCCATCCCCACTTCCCGTCGATTCGGCGCAACGACGTGAGCTCGAGTGCCGGTCCGGGGCCGCCGGATCCGACCTCCGCCAGAAACGTGCGGTACTCGTCGGGGAGCGCGACACCGAACTGTGCTTCGACCTCGGCGATCTCGGCGGGAGTCAGGACGGGTTCGAATGTCGGGTATGGAGATGGCCCACGGCCACGGTCTCGGCACTCGGCCTCCTCCACTGCGATGACGCGTTCCCGAACTCCCGACCACTGCATGTGCGTGTTCACGGCTCTCCCATCGACGGCGAGCACGGACATTAGTCCCTGCCGCCGACATCCGACCTCCGTCTGGGCTGTATTCGCGGCCGCTCGTCTCTACCGTGGTGGTGGAGGAGGGTGGCAGATGGGCTCGCTGTTCGAGGAGTTGGAAGCCCGCGAGGCAGCCGCTCGGGCTCGGGTGGAAGAGCTGGAAGCCGAGCTTGCTGAGCTGTCCGGGAAGCTGGAGCTGGCCCGTAAGCGGCTGGAGCGCCTGCGGATCACACGGGAGACGGTCACCGAGGTTCTCGCGGAGATGGAGCCCGAGATGCCCGTGGTGGCAGACGCCGGACCGTCGCAATTGGGTGAGCGGGTGGTGTCGGCGTATGCGGGGGCCGAGCGGCAGGTCATCGAGGTGCTGACCGTGCCGAACTGGCAACCCGGCATGATGCCGGACGCGCTGCCGTCGGTGTACCGCGACATCGTGGAAGTGGTGGCCGATGCGCCGGGGCCGATCCGCGCCAAGCAGATCGTGCCGAGGATCGGGCTGCCGGCCGAGACCGGGAAGATCGAGGGCACCCGGTCGAAGCTCAAACGGCTGGTGGAGCGGGGCTGGCTCGACGAAGAGGCCCCCGGGTTGTTCGCCCCGGCCCGCCGCCGGACGGCTGCTTCACCCAACTCCCGCTGACAGAAGGGCGCTTCCGCCTACATTCAAAGGTGCGACCCATATCGGATGCAGGACAGGAAGAGCCCTGGAGATGACACCGTACGACACTCATGCCACCACTGACCCCTTGCTCGCTCGGTCAGCGCCTTCGAATCGCTGATGCAGACCCTGTCGGGCGGTGATGCGAGCGCGTGGACCCACGCCGAGCTGGAGGAACACCTCGACGCGGCCGGGCGGGAACTGTTACGGCAGCTGCTGCAGGACCACCTTGACCTACGCGCCCGACGGGAAGAGGAACAGATCCGTGCCAGTGGCAGACCTGTGGTGAGGGGCCGGAGGGACAGCTGCGGCCCTGGCGGGAGACGGGGCACTCGCGCTGGCTGGCCAGCGTGTTCGGTCTGGTCCGCGTCACCCGGGTCGCCCACCGAGGCCCCGGCGTCTGCAACGTCCACCCCACCGACGCGGCGCTGTCGCTGCCGGCAAGCCGGCACTCGATGGGCCTGCGCCGACTCGCGGTCACCGAATCCCTGCGCGGGTCGTTCGACCAAGCCCAGCAGGCGGTCGAGCGTCGCTGCGGGAAGGTGCTGGGCAAACGCCGACTCGAAGAACTGGTGGTCGCGGCCGCGGTCGACGTCGACGACTTCTACCATGCGAGGATCCCGCTGCCGTGCAGTCGGGACATGCCGCTGGTGGTCCAGGTCGACGGCAAGGGCGTGGTCATGCGCCCAGAGGCCCTGCGCGAGGCCACCCGCCGGGCCGCCGCGAAAGCCGCAGGCGGCCATCGCGCACGGCTCGCGCCGGGCGAGAAGCCGAACCGGAAGCGGATGGCCACCGTGGCCTGCGTCTTCGACATCCGACCCGCGCCGAGGCGCCCTCACGACGTGATCCACCCGCCGGCGGTCGAAGCGGCGAGCGCCGGGCCCGCCCCGGACCGAAGGCCGAGAGCAAGTGGTGCACAGCCTCCCTGATCCGCCCGCCCGAACAGGTCATCGCCGACACATTCGACCAGGCCCACGCCCGCGACCCGAAGCACCTGCGGCCCTGGATCGTCCTGGTCGACGGCGCCCGTCACCAGCTCGATCTGATCAGCACCCAGCCGACGCGACGTCACGGTCCACGTGCTGCTGGACTTCGTCCACGTTGCGGAGTATGCCTGGGCGGCCGCCCACGCCTTCCACAAACCCGGCACCGCCGAGGCAGAAACCTGGGCCGCAGACAACCTGACCGCGATCCTCGCAGGCCAGGCCGCCCGCACCGCCCAAGAGATGACAGCTCAAGCTCACCAGGAAAGACTGTCAGCCGCCCGCCGCGAGGCCGTCGACGCCTGTCATCGTTACCTGGCCGGCCACCTCGACCAACTCCGCTACGACACCGCCCTCGACAAGGGGTGGCCAATCGCCACCGGCGCGGTCGAGGGGCGCCTGCCGCCACCTGATCGGCGACCGCCTCGACATCACCGGAGGCCGCTGGGGCCTGCCCGGAGTCGAAGCCATCCTGCGACTCCGCACTCTCATCTCCAACGGCGACTCCGACGCCTACTGGCGATTCCATCTCGCACGCGAGCACGAGCGCCTCTATCCCGCCCCCAACCAGCGGACTTACACCCTCATCGCTTGACCGCGACCTTCACTCGAAACGAACCGCACCCGTCCCAGTTGAGATGGTCTCTAAGGATCGCAATACGGCGGAGAGAGCCATCGACAAGCTCAAGCAGTTCAGACCCTTAGGTTCTGTCTCGCTATTAGGCACAAGCGCAGCAAAGTCTTGGCCTCCGTTACGAACACATGGCCGCCGCCGTCAGGTCACGGCCGCCCTTGCTTGCTCGCCGGCCTGCGCCTCTCGCTCCCCAATCTGGTACGTGAGGTGGGTGACCTGCGGGGAGCCGATCACCCGCGTGGGTATGAGGCCGAGTTCGGGCGAGACGCCGTCGAAGAGCCGGACGCCCGCGCCGAGCACGAGGGGCGCGAGGTGGATCTGGAGTTCGTCCAGGAGGCCGTCGGCGAGGAACTGCCGTACGGTGTCGGCGCCGCCGGAGATCTGCACGTCCTTGTTCCCGGCTGCTTTGCGGGCCTGGTCCAGCGCGCTGTGGATGCCTTCGGCGACGAAAGTGAAGGTGGTGCCGCCCTGTCTGACCCAGGGGTCCCGCGGGTTGCGGGTGAGGACGAAGACGGGTGCACGGAAGGGTGGCGGGTCGGGCCAGCCGACCTCCCCTTCGGCGAACATGTGTCGTCCCATGATGTAGGCGCCTGCGCGGGCGAAATTCTCCCGGACGATGTCGTCGTCCTGGTTGGTCTGCCCGCCGTCGATGTTCTGGCGGGCTCGCCAAGTCTCGACGCCGTAGATCCATTCGTGGATACCGGTTCCGCCGTCGCCGAGCGGGTTGTCGGGACGGGCGTTGGGGCCGGCGACGAAGCCGTCGATGGACATGCCCAGGGCAGCGAAGACCTTACTCATGCCTGCGCCCCGGTGGTGAAGAAGTCGGTCAGAACGGGAGCGAGGAGCTTGGGGTCAATGTCGTGCTCTTGGCCGGGGAAGGTGTGCAGGGAGAAATTGTCTGCCAGGGAGGCGAGTTCTCGGGCACCGGTAAGCATGTGCGGTGCGCCGGCGTCTCCGCTGCCGACGAGGACGGGGATCGTCACGGACTGCCAGCGGTCGGCGGGCAGGGGGCGGCCGGACATGGTGTCGCCCATGACCTGGCCGTCGTAGGGCAGGGTCCGGGCGGTGGCCTCCATGGCGGCCCAGAACCGGGCCTGGCGCATGCCGGCGACGGCCTCGGGCGGCAGGCCCACCGCGGCCGTCATGAAGTAGGCCACGGCATCGCCGTACGCGCCCTGCGCCACGAGTTCCTTGAGGTGAGCGACATAGTTGGTGGGCAGCGGCGGACGGCTGGCATCGGTGATGAAGGGCGGTTCGTACAGGGCCAGCCGTGTCACGGCGCTGCCCCGGGCGGTGGCCTCCAGAGCCAGCACGGCGCCGGAGGACATACCGAAGACCATGGCCTTGCCGCCCGCGTGCCCGATCAGCGCGTCCAGGTCCTCGACCTCGCGCTGCACGTCGTATGTCGGAGCGTCCCCGCTGTCACCGCGCCCACGGCGGTCGTACGTGATCACCGTGAAGCGTTCGGCCAGCCGGCCTGCCAGCTCGGCGGAATCGCCGCGGGTCATGAACGCACCGCCGACGAGCACCACTGCAGGGCCCGACCCCTGCTGTTCGTAGGCGATGACCGTGCCATCGGCCGAGAACACCTTGTCCATAGGAAACCTCACTCACGTTCATGCAGCACACAGGACGCAAAGCCCCGACCCTCATTTGGACACGACACGTAGCGTGTCGCCTGTGTCGCAGAGACTGCCCGCGCGGTCGTGCATCTGTCAACACGCTACGTGTCGTGTCCTGTTACCGTTGTGCCGTGACCAAGCCCCCCAACCCGCAGCGGCGCAGCCAAAAGAGCCATGACGCGATCCTCACCGCGGCGCTCGATCTGTGTGGCGAAGAGGGCTACGGCCGAGTGACGATCGAAGGCATCGCGGCCCGCGCCGGCGTCAGCAAGAAGACGATCTACCGGTGGTGGCCGTCCAAAGGCGCCGTCGTCCTCGAAGCCCTCCACGAGGCAGCCGACATCTCGGCCCCCCACCCCGACACCGGCGACCTCGCCACCGACATGCGCACCCAGCTAGCCGCTGTCATCGGCTTCCTCTCCCCACCGTCGCACGCCCCCCTCGCAGGGCTGATCGCCGACGCTCTCCGTGACCCGGAACTGGCAGACCATGTGCGTGAGCGCCTGATTCGGCCGCGTATCGAGGAGTTTGAGCAGCGTATGCGGCGTGCTCAAGAACAGGGCCAACTCCACCCGGACGCGAATCTGGACGTCGCCCTCGATTTGTTCTACGGCCCGCTGTACCACCGCCTGGTCTTCCACCTCGGCCTGCCAGAGCCCGAGTATCTCGACACCTTGATCGACCACGTCATCCGTGCACTCACCCCACCTCAAAGAGGCAGCACCTAGGTTTTGCCTCTTTGGTCAGCGTCGGGTCCACATGAGGATGCCCGCGAGGTGGAGTGCGGCCTGGTAGGCGATCAGGAGCTTGTCGGTTCGTGTGGCCAGACCGCGCCACTGCTTGAGGCGGTTGATACACCGCTCGACAGTGTTGCGCTGCTTGTAGACCTCGCTGTCGAGGCCGGGCGGACGACCACCGGAATCGGCCTCGCCGCAGGCGGTGGCGACCTGGTCGGCTTACTGATCTTTTCGTTAGTTCTGTGGGGTTGGGTGGATGGTGAGTCTGGTGTGGGTGAGGAAGGACCAGGGGAGTTGATCGTTCTGGTTGATGCGGCGAATGCCTTGTTCGGTGGCGTCGGCGACGTCTGCGAGGTGGTCGCCGGCGAGGTTGGCGAGTTCGCGTTTCTTGAGCGACGACCACAGCAGCTCCACCGGGTTGAGCTCAGGCGCGTAAGCCGGTAATCGTTCAAGGGTCAGCCAGTCCTGTTCGGCGACCCAAGCCCGCATGGTCCGGCTCCAGTGGGCGGACAGTCCGTCCCAGACCAGCACCACCCGCTCTCCGCGGTAGAACACCTTGAGCTGTTGAAGGACCTCGATCAGAGCGGCGGTGTCATAACTGCCGGGCTTGAGGTGGAAGCACAGGCGAGGCCCGCGGTCGCGGTCTGAGGCGTGGTAGCCGAGAGCCGCGGCCATTGAGGCGCGCTTCCAGTTCAGCCGATGTCGCAGGAGCGGGGTGCGGCCGCGGGGTGCATAGGTGCGGCGGACCTGGGGCAGCAGCGAGACGCCCGATTCGTCGAGGAAGACGATCCAGGCACGTTTGTTCATCGCCCCTTTTCGATGCGTGGCCACTCATGAGCGATCCAGCGGGCGATCTCGGACTCGTCCCGCTCCACCGCCCGACGCTCCGGCCGCTGCAGGCTCCAGCCCAACCGACTGGTCAGCAGACGCCAGACCGACGCCCGCGACAATGACACCCCTGCCACCCGCTCGACCACCAGACCAACCCGCTCCAGCGTCCACAGATCAGCCTCGAAGCCATGCGCCTGGGCGCCCTGTTCCAGCGCGGTCCGCACCTGTTCGACCTGGGCATCGTCCAGTTTCGGCGGACGACCGGTGGCCGGGCGTCGCCGCAAGGCATCAGCGCCGCCTTCCTCCCACACCCGTTTCCACCGCCGTACGCTTTCGTCGCTGACCCCCAGCATCCGTGCGATCTCAGCACTCGAGCGTCCTTGCTCGAACAACTCAGCCGCCCGCACACGCCGAGCCTCGGCCGACTGCGGCCGCGTCAAAGGAGGAACGACAGGCTCGGAGGCAACAGGCGAAGGCTTAGAGGTCCTAACAGAAGTTGTTGATCGA
>NZ_PQSR01000162.1 GCF_002920635.1 Streptomyces sp. Ru72
TTCCTGCTCACCGAGCCGGACGTGGGCTCCGACCCGGCCCGTCTGGCCACCACGGCCGTCCCCGACGGCGACGACTACGTCCTCGACGGGGTGAAGCTGTGGACCACCAACGGCGTGGTCGCCGACCTGCTGGTCGTCATGGCGCGGGTGCCGAAGTCCGAGGGCCACAAGGGCGGCATCACGGCGTTCGTCGTCGAGTCGGCCTCCGAGGGCGTCACCGTCGAGAACCGCAACGCCTTCATGGGTCTGCGGGGCCTGGAGAACGGCGTGACCCGCTTCCACCGCGTGCGCGTCCCGGCGGCCAACCGCATCGGCGAGGAGGGCCAGGGCCTCAAGATCGCCCTCACCACACTGAACACCGGCCGGCTCTCCCTGCCCGCGATGTGCGTGGGCGCGGGCAAGTGGTGCCTGAAGATCGCCCGAGAGTGGTCGGCGGCCCGCGAGCAGTGGGGCAAACCGGTCGCGCTGCACGAGGCGGTCGGCTCGAAGATCTCCTTCATCGCGGCGACCACCTTCGCCCTGGAGGCCGTCGTCGACCTGTCGTCCCAGATGGCCGACGAGGACCGCAACGACATCCGCATCGAGGCCGCCCTCGCCAAGCTGTACGGCTCCGAGATGGCCTGGCTGATGGCCGACGAGCTGGTCCAGATCCGCGGCGGGCGCGGCTTCGAGACGGCGGAGTCCCTCCAGGCCCGCGGCGAGCGGGGCGTGCCGGCCGAGCAGATGCTGCGCGACCTGCGCATCAACCGCATCTTCGAGGGCTCCACGGAGATCATGCACCTGCTGATCGCGCGGGAGGCGGTCGACGCCCACCTGTCGGTGGCCGGTGACCTGATCGATCCGGAGAAGTCCCTGTCCGACAAGGCGAGGGCGGGCGCCAACGCGGGCGTCTTCTACGCCAAGTGGCTGCCGAAGCTGGTCGCCGGACAGGGGCAGGTGCCGGGCGCGTTCGGGGAGTTCCGCCGGGAGGTCGACCTCTCGGGGCACCTTCGCTACGTCGAGCGCAGCGCCCGCAAGCTGGCCCGTTCCACCTTCTACGGCATGTCCCGCTGGCAGGGTCGCATGGAGACCAAGCAGGGCTTCCTGGGCCGAGTCGTGGACATCGGCGCCGAGCTGTTCGCGATGGCCGCCGCCTGCGTACGCGCCGAGCACCTGCGCAGGACCGGGGACCACGGCCGCGAGGCGTACCAGCTGGCCGACGCCTTCTGCCGGCAGTCCCGCATCCGTGTCGACGAACTGTTCGACCGCCTGTGGACGAACACGGACGACCTGGACCGCAAGGTGGTCAAGGGCGTGCTGACCGGCACGTACGAGTGGCTGGAGCAGGGCATCATCGACCCGTCCGGCGACGGCCCGTGGATCGCGGACGCGACACCCGGCCCGTCCCGGAAGGAGAACGTCCACCGTCCCATCCGGTGACCGACGGCTACAGGCCGCCCGGGGGCGTCAGCCACCGGGTCGGCCGGCCGGTCACCGAAGCGATGGTCTCCAAGTCGTTGTCAGGGTGCGGCACGGTGAGACCCTGCAGCTCGGCGGTCGCGGCGGCCAGCAGATCGGCCGCGTTCGCCGAGCGGTGGCACCCCTTCGCCGGTGAGCTCCTGCTGCACGGCCCGTGCCCGCGTCGGTGCCCGGTCGTCCAGCGCCGCCCGGGCTCAGGGGCCCGACGACGACACCGCCCAGAGAGGGACACCCTGACCGCCCGCACACCCCCTACGGCCACAATGGAGGGATGAGCGACAGCCCAGCCCCTCTTGCCGACCCCCATCTCGTCTTCGACCCCGTGGACGGAGTGCGGGACGTCGTGATCCTCGGCTCCACCGGCTCGATCGGCACCCAGGCCATCGACCTCGTGCTGCGCAACCCCGACCGGTTCCGCGTCACCGGGCTCTCCGCCAACGGCGGCCGCGTCGGCCTGCTCGCCGAGCAGGCCCACCGCCTGCGCGTGCGCACGGTGGCGGTCGCCCGCGAGGACGTCGTACCGGCCCTGAGGGAGGCCCTGAGCGCACAGTACGGGCCGGGGGAGGTTCTGCCCGAGATAGTCGCCGGACCCGACGCGGCCACCCGGCTCGCCGGCTCCGACTGCCACACCGTCCTGAACGGCATCACCGGCTCGATCGGTCTCGCGCCCACCCTCGCCGCCCTCGAGGCGGGCCGCACACTCGCGCTCGCCAACAAGGAGTCGCTCATCGTCGGCGGCCCGCTGGTGAAGGCCCTGGCCAAGCCCGGCCAGATCATCCCGGTCGACTCGGAGCACGCGGCCCTGTTCCAGGCCCTCACCTCCGGCACCCGGGCCGACGTGCGCAAGCTCGTGGTCACCGCCTCGGGCGGGCCGTTCCGGGGCCGCACCAAGGCGGAGCTCGCGAACGTGACCCCCAAGGACGCGCTCGCCCACCCCACCTGGGCCATGGGCCCGGTCATCACGGTCAACTCCGCGACGCTCGTCAACAAGGGCCTTGAAGTGATCGAGGCGCACCTGCTGTACGACATTCCCTTCGATCGTATTGAGGTGGTCGTACACCCGCAGTCGTATGTCCACTCGATGGTGGAATTCACGGATGGATCGACCCTGGCGCAGGCGACGCCCCCCGACATGCGGGGGCCGATCGCCATCGGACTCGGCTGGCCCGAACGGGTGCCCGACGCAGCACCCGCCTTCGACTGGAGCAAGGCGTCGACCTGGGAGTTCTTCCCGCTCGACACCGAGGCGTTCCCGTCGGTGGGACTCGCCCGGCACGTCGGGCAGCTCGCGGGCACGGCCCCGGCGGTGTTCAATGCGGCAAACGAGGAGTGCGTGGACGCGTTCCTGAACGGCGGCCTGCCGTACCTCGGGATCATGGATACGGTCACACGGGTGGTCGAGGAGCACGGCACCCCTCGTCGGGGAACTTCCCTGACCGTCGCGGACGTCCTCGAAGCGGAGACCTGGGCGCGCGCCCGGGCCAGGGAACTGACGGCGCAGACGGCAACGGCGGAGGCTCGTGCATGACGACTCTGATGATGATCCTCGGCATAGTCGTCTTCGTGGTCGGCCTGCTGTTCTCGATCGCGTGGCACGAGCTCGGGCATCTGTCGACGGCCAAGCTCTTCGGCATCCGCGTGCCGCAGTACATGGTCGGCTTCGGCCCGACCATCTGGTCGCGGAAGAAGGGCGAGACCGAGTACGGCGTCAAGGCGGTCCCGCTCGGCGGCTACATCCGCATGATCGGCATGTTCCCGCCCGGTCCCGACGGCCGGATCGAGGCACGCTCCACCTCGCCGTGGCGCGGGATGATCGAGGACGCCCGGGCGCAGTCCTTCGAGGAGCTGCAGCCCGGTGACGAGTCGCGGCTCTTCTACACGCGCAAGCCGTGGAAGCGCGTCATCGTCATGTTCGCGGGCCCCTTCATGAACCTGATCCTCGCCGTGGTGGTCTTCCTCGGCGTGATGATGACCTTCGGGGTCCAGACCCAGACCACCACGGTCTCCAAGATCTCCGACTGCGTCATCCAGCAGAGCGAGAACCGCACCAAGTGCGAGAAGGGCGACCCGGCCGCGCCCGCCCTGGCCGCCGGTCTGAAGCCGGGTGACAAGATCGTCGGGTTCGACGGGAAGCAGGTGAAGGACTGGTCCACCCTCCAGTCCGACATCCGCGCCAACCCCGGCAAGGACGTCACGATCACCGTCGAGCGCAAGGGCCAGACGGTCGACCTGCACGCCCACCTGATCAAGAACCAGGTCAGCAAGACGGACGGCAACGGCGGCTACCTCGAGGGCAAGTACGTCTACGCCGGCTTCCTCGGCTTCACCCCGGCCACCGGCATCGTGCAGCAGTCCCTCGACCAGTCCGTGCAGCGCATGGGCGACATGATGGAGAACGGCGTCGAGTCCATCGTCTCCCTGCCCGGCAAGATCCCCGGCCTGTGGGACGCCGCCTTCGGCAACGCCCCGCGCCAGCCGGACTCCCCGATGGGCGTGGTCGGCGCGGCCCGGGTCGGCGGCGAGGTCTTCACCCTCGACATCCCGCCGTCCCAGCAGATCGCGATGATGCTCATGCTCGTCGCGGGCTTCAACCTGTCCCTGTTCCTGTTCAACATGCTTCCGCTGCTCCCGCTGGATGGCGGGCACATCGCGGGCGCCCTGTGGGAGTCGCTGCGCCGCAACCTGGCCAAGCTGCTGCGCCGCCCGGACCCGGGGCCCTTCGACGTGGCGAAGCTGATGCCGGTGGCGTATGTGGTGGCCGGTGTGTTCATCTGCTTTACGATCTTGGTCCTGATCGCGGATGTCGTGAATCCGGTCAAGATCAGCTAGCAAACGGTCACTTCTGTTGCGGTGGCCCTGTGCGTGCTCTTCCCTTGCGTAACTCACGCGAGTGAAGAGCACGCACTTTTTTCGTACGGCGCCTCGTGCCACCTGCCACCGCCGCTGGAACGAGGTCACCGCAGCCGCCGCCACATGACCGCCAACGGCGAAGATCACGAGCCGGAGCCGCCCTGTCCGGCCTGCGGTCACCGTAAACCCACTTGCGGCGGAAGGTGTTCGACACAAGCATCGGGAGCCTTCCCGGCCTGTCGGAGGCACTGTGGGTCTGACCGTTCGTGAGCGATGGATGCTTCTGCGACCATTACGAGACGCCGGAGGTCCGCTACTTGTCGGTTTCGTTCTGCTGAAGATCGCGGAGGCCCTGGTGCCCGCCGCGACCGCGGTCACCATGGCGCTGCTGGTCTCACGGCTCGGCACCAGCGGCAGTGGCGAGGTCTTGGCCGTCGCCTTGGGGCCACTGCTCGCTTTCGGCGCGGTCCTGCTCGCCGGGCATGTGGTCGACGCGCTGGCGGAGCCGCTGCGATTCGTCGCCGAGGCCCGGATGGACGGTGCGCACCGGGCGCACATCGCCCTGCTCGCGGCAGGCAGCCCCACCATCGGCGCCCTGGAACGGCCGGAGGTCCAAGAGCGGATCCGGCTGGCCCGCGCCGACCCGGACAACTGGACCGAACGCACTCCTGGCCAGGGCGCCTTGGCGCAGCTCGGCGAGTTCATCCGCATCCTGGGCATCACCGCCTCCTGCCTGGTGCTCGCCCGCTATGCCTGGTGGCTGGTCCCGGTTGTGCTCCTCGCCGCGGTCGCCACCCGGTCCGTCGGGTACCGGCAGGGCCTGGCCTTCGTCCGTCTGTGGCTGGCCGGTGTCCCGCACGGACGTCGCGCCCATATGTGGCAGGAGGTGCTCACCCGGCCGGCGGAGGCGAAGGAGGTGCGTGTCTTCGGTTTCGCCGAGTGGGGGGTGCAACGCGAGCAGCACCACATCCACGGCATGTTCGACCGCGCTTGGGCGGCGAGCGTGCGCGATCTCAACCGGCAGTGGGGCAGACTCGCCCTGACGGTGCTGGGCCTGGTCGCGGCCTATGTGCCGGTGGCACTGGACGCCGCCCACGGCACGACGACGGTGGCGGTCGAGACCGCTGTGTTCGCGGCGGGCTGGTCGGTGTTCACCGCCCTCGACGGCCTCGACTGGCGCAACCGCCTCGGTGCCCTGCCGGTTCTTCAGGCGGCCCGGAAGCTGGATAAGGAGCTCGGGGCTCCCGCTGCCCCGGCCGCCGCGGCCCCCGCAAACCGACCCCAGGATGCTCCCCTGGTCCGCTTCCAGCAGGTGGAGTTCACCTACCCCGGCACCGAGCGCAAGGTCCTCGACGGTCTGGACCTGGAGATCCGCCCCGGCGAACTGCTGGCCGTCGTCGGCTTGAACGGCGCCGGCAAGTCCACTCTGATCAAGCTGCTCTCCTCGCTGTACGAACCCACCGCCGGCCGGATCACTGCCGACGGCACCGATCTCGCCGAGCTCGGGCCGGCCGAGTGGCGCCGCCGGATCTCCGTCGTCTTCCAGGACTTCGTCCGCTACCACCTCACCCTTGCCGACAATGTGACCCTCGGACAGGCCGACGGCACCGCCCCCGACCTCACCCGTGCCGAAGCCGCCGCCCGGGACGCGGGGCTTGACGAGGTGCTGGCCCGGCTGCCCCACGGCTGGGACACCCCGGTGGCCCGTTCACGCACTGGCGGGGTGGACCTCTCCGGCGGCCAGTGGCAGCAGGTGGTGCTCGCCCGCGCGCTGTACGCCGTACGCAGCGGAGCCCGGCTGCTGGTGCTGGATGAGCCGACCGCGCACCTGGACGTGCGCACCGAGTTCGATGTCTTCTCCCGGCTGGCGGCGCACCGGGGCAGCAGCAGTGTGGTGCTGATCTCCCACCGGCTGTCCACGGTCCGCCAGGCCGACCGCATCGTCGTGCTCGACGGCGGCCGGATCACCGAGTCGGGCACCCATGAGGAACTGATGGCCCTCGGCGGCTCCTACGCCGAGATGTTCGCCATCCAGGCCGAGCGCTTCGTCGCCGGCTTCGACGACCGCATCGAGGACGGGGAGCTCGAGTGAAGCGCTATCTGGGCCTGTGGGCCGAACTCTTCCGGCTGTCCTGGCGGAAGGAGCCACGGCTGGTCGGGGGCCTGTTGGCGGCCCGGACGGCCTCCGTCGCCGCCGTCGCCGCCTCCGCTCTCTGCCTGCGCGAGGCCGTCGACGCGGCCCTCGCCCACCACGCGGGCCAGGCCGTGGCAGCCGCCCTGGGTGCGGCGCTCACCTACGGTGTCACCTCCCTCCTGCGCGGCGCGACGGGGAGCCTGCGGATCCTGCTGGTGGAAAAGGTCGGGCTGACCGACCTCCTGCAGCAGATCCACCGGGACATCGCCACCGTCGAGGGCCTGGACCACCTGGAGCGTACGGACTTCCTGGACCGCGTCACCGTCGTCCGCAACTCCGCCTGGGGTATCGCCGACAGCCTGTGGGCCTCGGTTGACGCGGTGTTCAACGTCGTGGAAGTGATCGTCGCGCTGGTGTTGCTGGGCACCATGAACCCCTGGCTGCTGTTCCTGCTCCCCTTCGCCGCCGTACCGCTGTGGTTCGACCAGCGCGGCCTGCGGGCGGTGAAGGAGGCGGAGACGGCGACGGCGGAGGCGTTCCGGCTGCAGCGGCATCTGTTCGAGCTGGCGACCTCGCCCTCGGCGGGCAAGGAACTGCGAGTGGCCGGATCCGGACCCCAGCTGGCCCGGCTCCAGCGGCAGGCCTGGGACGAGGCGATGCGCGGCCGCGCCAGGGCACGGATCAGCGCCGCGGTGTGGAAGATGTCGGGATGGGGACTGTTCACCGCGGGCTTCGTCGCCGGACTGGCGCTCGTCGCCCACCGGGTGGCGCGCGGCCACGGCACGGTCGGTGACATCATGCTCACCGTCGCGGTGGCCAACAACCTGCGTGAGTCCGTGCACTTCGCCGTCGTCCGGGCCACCGACACAGCGAGCGCGAGCCGGCTCATCGAACCGTACCTGTGGTTGCGCGACTGGGTCACGGCCGACCGCGCCCGGGTCCGGGGCGGCGAGAAGGCACCCGAGGTACTGCGCGCGGGCATCGCCTTCGAGAACGTCAGCTACGCCTACCCCGGCACCGACCGGCTCGCCCTGGACGGAGTCGACGTCACCCTGCCCGCGGGCTCGGTGGTCGCGATCGTCGGTGAGTACGGGTCGGGCAAGACGACGCTGGTCAAGCTGCTGGCCAAGTTCTACCGCCCGGACAGCGGCCGCATCACGGTGGACGGAAGGGACCTCGCCGGGCTGGACACCGAGGACTGGCGCTCCCGCTCCAGCGCCGCCTTCCAGGACTTCGGCCGCCTGCACACCTCCTTCGCCGAGGCGGTGGGGCTCGGCGACCTCGCCCATGTCGAGGACCGCGAACGCATCGCCGAGGCGGTGCGCGCCGCCGACGCCGAGTCGCTCGTGGCCCGGCTGCCCGACGGGCTGGACAGCCAGCTGGGCCGGGAGTTCGACGGTGTGGACCTCTCCGAGGGCCAGTGGCAGAAGACCGCGCTCGCCCGCGCCTCCATGCGGCCCGATCCGCTGCTGTTCGTCCTCGACGAGCCGACCGCCTCCCTGGACGCACCCAGCGAGGACGCCATCTTCGCCCGCTACATGCAGCGGGCCCGGGACCTGGCCACCCGCACCGGCGCGGTCACCGTGATCGTCTCGCACCGCTTCTCCACGGTCACCGGCGCCGACCTGATCCTGGTCCTGGACCGCGGCCGACTCATCGAGGCGGGCACCCACGAGGAACTGGTCCTGCTCGGCGGCCGCTATGCCGACCTGTACTCGATCCAGGCCAACGCCTACGCCCCGGCCGGTTGACGCCCCCGGGTGGCCCCGAGTGTGGCGAGGACGGCCGCCACACCCGGGACCACCATCGGGTGGACTCCTGGGATGCTGTGTCTCCGCGTTCATGTACGTGGCGTAATCTCGGAGCCTGGAGCCCGCCGTTTTCCGGGACCGCACCTTGATCCACAACTTGGGGTTGCACAGCAGATGACTGCGATTTCACTCGGCATGCCGTCCGTTCCGACCAAGCTCGCCGAGCGCCGGAAGAGCCGGCAGATCCAGGTCGGACCTGTGGCGGTGGGCGGAGACGCCCCGGTGTCCGTGCAGTCGATGACGACGACCCGTACGTCGGACATCGGCGCCACCCTCCAGCAGATCGCGGAGCTGACGGCGTCGGGCTGCCAGATCGTCCGCGTCGCGTGCCCCACGCAGGACGACGCGGACGCCCTCGCGACCATCGCGAAGAAGTCGCAGATCCCGGTGATCGCGGACATCCACTTCCAGCCGAAGTACGTCTTCGCCGCCATCGAGGCCGGCTGCGCCGCCGTCCGCGTCAACCCGGGCAACATCAAGCAGTTCGACGACAAGGTCAAGGAGATCGCCAAGGCCGCCAAGGACCACGGCACTCCCATCCGGATCGGCGTCAACGCGGGCTCCCTGGACAGGCGGCTGCTCCAGAAGTACGGCAAGGCGACCCCCGAGGCGCTCGTCGAGTCCGCCCTGTGGGAGGCGTCCCTCTTCGAGGAGCACGACTTCCGGGACATCAAGATCTCGGTCAAGCACAACGACCCGGTCGTGATGATCGAGGCCTACCGGCAGCTCGCCGCCCAGTGCGACTACCCGCTGCACCTGGGCGTCACCGAGGCCGGTCCCGCCTTCCAGGGCACCATCAAGTCGGCGGTCGCCTTCGGTGCGCTGCTGTCCCAGGGCATCGGGGACACCATCCGCGTGTCCCTGTCCGCGCCTCCGGTCGAGGAGGTCAAGGTCGGCATCCAGATCCTGGAGTCCCTCGGCCTGCGCGAGCGCGGCCTGGAGATCGTCTCCTGCCCCTCCTGCGGGCGCGCCCAGGTCGACGTCTACAAGCTGGCCGAGGAGGTCACCGCGGGCCTGACCGGCATGGACGTGCCGCTGCGCGTCGCGGTCATGGGCTGCGTGGTGAACGGCCCGGGCGAGGCCCGCGAGGCGGACCTCGGCGTCGCGTCCGGCAACGGCAAGGGCCAGATCTTCGTCAAGGGCGAGGTCATCAAGACCGTGCCCGAGTCGAAGATCGTGGAGACCCTCATCGAGGAGGCCATGAAGCTCGCCGAGCAGATGCAGAAGGACGGCGCGGCCTCCGGCGAGCCGTCGGTGTCGGTCGCCGGCTGAGCACCGCTCCTTTCTTCCCGGAGTCCCGTCACCCGTCGGTGGCGGGACTTCGTCGTACTTCCGCCCAGACGCCTTTCCCCGGGTTGCGCGGTACGACGCCCCACAGGTCGGCCAGAGCCTCCACGAGCAGGAGCCCGCGTCCGGACTCGTCGTTCGCCGGGTCCTGCGGAGGCCGGGACGCGGGCAGCCGCTCCGTACGCGTGTCGCAGACCTCCAGACGCACCACCTCCGGCGTCTCGGTGAGCCGAACGTGGAAGTCCCGCCCCGGCACATGACCGTGCCGTACGGCGTTGGCGGCCAGTTCGGAGGCGATGAGCGTGACGGTCTCGTTGAGGGGACTGCCGTAGGGGTGCCCCCACTCGTCCAGACGGTGGGAGACCAGGCGCCTGGCGAGCCGCGCGCCGCGCGGAGTGGACGTGAACCGCATGGCGAACTCGTGTGCGGGCGCGGTGCGGTCCTGAATATGCCAGTTGGAGGAGCTTGCCGACTTCATGGTGCTCACGGTCGCGCACGCTGCGTAGCGTTGGACAGGGGCTCAGCCGGGACCACCGTTGGTTGTACGCGGGAGGGCGGCGTCTGTACGCGCGGCGAGCCGTGACCACGGCTGCGCGAGAGCGGTGAGGAGTGCATGAGCGAGGAGCAGGGGACAGGCGTACCGCACATCTTCGGGCGGAGATGGGGCGGGCCGAACTGGGGTCGCGGACGGGCTACTCCGAGTCGACCATCGCGTCGTTCGAGCAGGGGAGGCGGATCCCGTCGGCGGAGTTCATCGCGCGGGCGGACGAAGTGCTCGGGGCGCACGGGGTGTTGCTGGAGTTGGTCGAGGAGATGGAGAGGGCGCAGTATCCGCCGTTCTTCCGGGACGCGGCGAAGCTGGAGAGGGAGGCGGTGGAGTGGCACGTGTACGACACCAGGGTCGTCAATGGCCTGTTGCAGACGGAGGATTACGCACGGTCGGTGTTCACCATGCACCGCCCTGTGCTGGATGAGGAGACGATTGGCCAGCGCGTGTCGGCCCGTCTGGCCCGACAACAGTTCTTCTCCAGGAAGCCGCTGCCCACCACCAGCTTCGTGATCGAGGAGTCGGTCCTGCGCAGACGCCTCGGAGGGCGGACGGTCACACGGGGGCAGCTGGAACAGATCCTGCTCATCGGGCAGCGACGGCATGTGGAGATCCAGGTCATGCCGACCGACCGTGAAGAACATGCCGCACTCACTGGCCCGTTCACCTTGATCGAGACGAAGGAAGGGCGCAGGATCGCCTACGTGGAGGCGTATAAATACAGCCGCCTGTTCACCGATCGCGGAACCGTCAGGGAGCTCGAAGAGCAATATGGCGTCCTGCGTGCGCAAGCTCTGACGCCACGCGAATCGTTGGCCTTCGTGGAAAAGCTGCTGGGGGAGACATGAACGTCGAAGACCGGTCCAGGCTGAAGTGGTTCAAGAGCAGCTACAGCGACGGACAGGGAGGCCAGTGCGTCGAGGTCGCCACGATCCCCTCCACCGTCCACATCCGCGACTCCAAGCACACCCCCGAGACCGGCCCCACCCTCATGATCCCGTCCGCGTCCTGGGAGGCGTTCATAGGGTTCACCGCTCGGCAGTGAGTCACGGTGGTCCCATAAGCCACAGCAGCCCCCCACCGGGGGGCACCGTCCAGGCGCGGCAGGTACAGTGCGGAGATCAGCAGACCCAAGGGTGAGGCTCCCGCACTTGTTGACGCAGACGACCACCCGGGTCCTCGGACCGAGTGACCTGGACGCCGCACTCGCCGTCCTCGACCGCGAGCCGGTCGCGAACGCCTTCGTCACGTCCCGCGTCCATGTCGCGGGCCTCGATCCCTGGCGTCTGGGCGGGGAGATGTGGGGCTGGTACGAGGACGGCATGCTGACCTCGCTGTGCTACGCCGGCGCCAACCTCGTCCCGATCTGCGCCACCCCCCGCGCGGTGCGGGCCTTCGCCGACCGCGCCCGGCGCTCCGGCCGCCGCTGCTCCTCGATCGTCGGCCCCGCCGAATCCACCGCCCAGTTGTGGCGGCTGCTGGAGCCGACCTGGGGCCCCGCCCGCGAGGTGCGCGCCCATCAGCCGCTCATGGTCACCGACCGCATGCCCGACGGCATCGCCCCCGATCCGCACGTCCGCCGCGTCCGCAAGGACGAGATGGAGACGATCATGCCGGCGTGCGTGCGATG
>NZ_PQSR01000163.1 GCF_002920635.1 Streptomyces sp. Ru72
GGACAGCGCCGTGAGCAGCGCGAGTACGACGGTGAGAGCGCTCACCCGCCACTCATCCGAACGTGGCGGCGAGCCGCCGGTACAGGCCGGGTGCCGCACCACGGATCCGGGCGGGCAGCCGAAGCCAGCGAGGCACGTACACCTCGTCCCGGCCCCTGCTCACCGCACACCAGACGGCGTCCGCCACCCGCTCGGGCGGCACCAGTTTCGGCCTGGACCTGCGATAGGGCGCACCCCGGCGCTCGAAGAAGGGGGTGTCCACCACACCGGGGACCACGAGGCTGACCCGCACCCCGGTACCGCGCAGTTCGTAGCGCAGGGCGTCGGCGAACGCAGCAAGCGCCGCCTTTGCCGCGGAGTAGACGGCCTCTCCGCGCACTCCGACCGCGCCCGCCAGCGATCCGACGATCACCACACGCCCTGAGCCCGCTTGGACCATATGGGGGACGAGCTGCCGCACCAGATGCAGTGTGGCGAGCAGGTCGACGTCGATCACCTCGTCGATGGCGCGTGGCGGCATGCTGCTGAACTCGCCGGCCCAGCCGATCCCGGCGCACGCCACGAGCAGATCCACGCGGCCCATCCGCTGCAGGGCGAACTCGGCCAGCTGCCGGCCGGCTCCGGGACGGGTGAGATCCGCGGGGTAGCCGGTGGCCGCAGCCCGGTCGGCGACCTGCGCGAGACGGGTCGCGTCCCGCCCGTTCAGCACCAGACGCCAGCCGCCCTCAGCGGCCAGCCGCCGCGCGACGGCGGCCCCGATGCCGGAGGATGCGCCGGTCACCAGTGCCGTGGCCGGGTGGGACGTCCGGTCACCGGTGGGCCGGGGCGCGGCGCCCGCGGGGTGGGACGGAGCGTCCGCGGAGAGGGCGGGGTCTGATCGAGGAGGGGAGGGAGCATGGGACATGGCGGCGACCTCGGCTCGGCTGCGACGGCGAACACCGGACGGACGGGTGGCGACGGCGGTTGGTCGGGTGCTCCTGGCTTCGAGCACTCCTGCGCTGAGAGGGTTGAAGCGGACGAAGCGGACGGTGAGTATCCCGCTCGCCGCGCCCCGAAACCCGCAACACAGGCGCGTTTGGAAAGTGCGGCTCGGGACAATCAGTACCAGTGCGTGCATTTTCCCCCGTGCCTCGACGGCGAGCGACGCGAACGGCCATGAACTCGGCCCGCCGCCCGGCGGCCGGAGTAGCCCGTTCGGCGGGACCGGCCCCCGCCCCAGCGGTCCAGCCGCCGTCCCCTGACGGCTCCCGGCGGATCCTGATCGTGAGCGCGAGCATGGGCGCCGGACACGACACGGTCGCCCGTGAACTCGCCCGTCGCGCACGGGAGCGCGGCCACGAGGCGGACGTCGTCGACGTCCTCGCCCTCCTGCCGTACGGCCTGGGCGCGGGTCTGCGCCGCTTCTACCAGTCCTCGGTCAGGCACTTCCCCTGGGTGTACGCCTTCCTCTACCGCACGTTCCTGCGTCGGGGTCCCGGCCGCCGCCCGAGCGGTGTCCCGCTGGCCCGCCTCGCGGGCAGCCGCCTGACCGACCTCGTGGAGGGCACGGGCGCGGATGTCGTCCTGCCCGTTTTCCACCTGGCGGCGCAACTGACCGGCCACCTCCGGTCCCGGGGCCGGCTGCGGGTGCCGAGCGCCGTCTTCGTGATCGACTTCGCGGTGCACCGGCAGTGGCTCCATCCGGGCAACGACCACTACTTCTGCCTCACCGACGAGGCCGCCGACGAGGTACGGGAGGACATCGCCATCCCCGCCGAGACCACCGGACCGGCCGTGGCTCCAGAGTTCCTCGCCCCGGCCCAGGCCGCCACGCAGTGGTCCCGCCGCCTCGCCCGGTCTGCTCCCGGGCGGGCCCCGGTGATCCTCTCCGCGGGTGCCTGGGGAGCGGGCTCACGTCTCTCCGCCACCGCCGGCCTGCTGGCCGCGCACCACTTTCTCCCGGTCGTGCTGTGCGGCCGCAACGAGGTGCTCCGCAGGCACCTCGCCGAGATCCCGGGCGTTCTCGCGCTCGGCTGGGTCGCCGACATGCCCGACCTGATGCGCGCGGCCGGTGCCCTGGTGGACAACGCCGCGGGTCAGACCGCCGTACAGGCTCTCGCCGCGGGTCTGCCGGTGGTGGGATACCGCCCCCTGCCGGGCCACGGTGAGGAAGGCGTCCACCGGATGGCCGCGCTCGGTCTGACCGAGGTGGCCACGACGGAGTCCGAGCTGCTCGACGCGCTGAACCGCCTCACGACCCCCGGTCCCGACCGGGACCGCCGCGTCGCCCACGCCCGCACACTGTTCCGCGCGGACGTCCTGACGCGGGTGATGGAGCTCCGGGACGCCTCGACCGTCTGACGCGTCCCGGCGGGCGGCCGAGCCGAGCGTCGGGCGCCGAGGCACCCCGAAACGTGCCGGTGCGCGCGAGTCACGTACACCGGCACGCTCACCACGGGCTGTGCCGTACCGCGGTCCTCACTGAGGAGCGCGGCGGGCGACGCCGATGGTCAGGCCCATGGCTGCCAGGCCCAGCGCAGCCGTCACCGCACCCACCGCGACGTTGTTCGCGATGATGCCGGCCCCCGCGCTGTGCGTGGCGGTGACCACCCAGGGCGAGATGATGAGCCACACACCGAGCGGGGCGACCACCCACGCAAGGCGGAACATGCGCTCGGGCACCAGGGTCATACCGAGCCCGATCAGGCCGACGGTGATGCCGACGATCAGGTTGTTGACGGTGATGAAGGGCGCACCGGAAAAGTGCACGACCCAGGGCGATATCGCGGCGTAGACACCCGCCAGGAGGATCATCCCTTCAAGGGCGATCGCCCCGCCGCTGGCCGCCGTGCGCTCGAGCCGTTCCCGCATCTCCGCTATCTCGGGATGCGTGCCCATTCCACCGGATTGCTGCGGATACGACATCGCTGTGCCTCTCGATGAGGATTGATTTTTTACTTACATACAGAGTTCCCCCATTCAGGTGCATTCACCCAGTTTTGGGTCATTCGTGGTGGCGACGTCTCCATGCGCCGCCCTCCGTGTGGCGGCCGGACCGGGAACGCCGGTCGCCGCGACGCGTTCGCGGGTCGCGCAGCGGCGCGGGCGACAGCGGCGCTCCGGGCCGTCGCCCGGCGTACGGCGGCACCCGACCGAGGTTCAGGCGGTGCGGCTCAGGGCGGGCAGGTACGCCTGGGACTGTCCCTGTTCGGTGGGGTGGTACGACTCGGTCGGGGCGAGCCAGTTGACGCTGTGGAGCCATGGTGCGGCGGAACAGATCTCGTGGCCGGTGAAGGCGCCGGTGACATCGACGTAGGTGAACCCGTGGTGCGTGGCCCGTTCGTCGATGACCTTGTCGAGGCGGTCGACAGCACCGTTGAGCGCGGAACGGGTCGTGTCCGCCAACCCCGCCTTGCAGCTGCCGTTGAGCTGGTACAGGTGCGGGTAGCCGAGGACGACGACATGGGCGTGCGGGGCTTTGGCCCGGATGGCGGAGTAGAGGCGGTCGAGGTCGCCGGGGAGGGCGCCGTCGATGCGGCCGAGCGCTTCCTCGACGGCGTCCAGGCAGGTCCCCGAGCCGTGCAGCACACAGGTCGTCATCACATGGCCGAAGCCGGCGTCACTGCCGCCGACGGTGATGGTGACCAGCCCGGTGCGGGCGTTGAGCGACCCCAGCTGGCGGCTCAGCACGTCGAGGGCGCGGGCGCCGTTGCAGGCGGTGAAGTCGAAGCTGGACGGCGCGTGGGCCGCGGCCCACAACGCGGGGAACGAGTGGCTGCTGCGCAGACAGTCGGTGCTCGAGGTGAGATAGCTGCCGGCACCGACACCGGCGGAATAGGAGTCGCCGAGGGCGACGTACCCGGTGGCGTACCCCCGAGGCGCGGCGTGTGCCGTGGGAGTTGCGGTGAGGGTGCAGACGGCGGTGAGAAGTGAGCACAGACGGGCGGCGATACGCGAGGGTCTCATGCATTCCGCTTACCACCGCCCACCGGGCCCTGCTGCGGCGCCGTCGGCGACGCTCGTACCGGTTGAGAGGCGGTCGCACCCGTGCTCGTGGAGCTCGGTCGCACGGCACAGGCCGCGTACCGCGCTGAAGCCCGCGGCGGTGCGCGGTCTCCCGGCCACGGACGGCACCCGATCGGCCGTCGCTGGACCGGCGGCGTTTGTGTGCCGCGCCCGGGGAACTCGAAAGATCTGTCCGGTCTCCATCTCGCTCACAGCCCAGGGGAGTACTCGGTATGTGGCCCGTGACCAAAGGCCTGCCGGCCGGGGCGGTCGGCTCGGTCGCCTACCGCGCACTCTTCTGACCGGCGCCCGCCATCGGCCGCCACGCGGCGGCGACCGCCGCTCTCGGTGCCCCGGCGGACGACGTGCGCGGCACGACGGCCGGGTGATGACAAGCGCCGCCGTGACCGCTGCGGCCATGCCGTGAACCCGCCCACGGAACACCGCCGCATGGCCCCGCTCGGCCGTAGGCCATACTGGCTGGGTTCCGGAGCAGCCGCACGAGGTGGAGAGATGGACACACCACAAGGCACGCGGCAGGCGGCCACCGAGCCTCTGCCTACGGCCGTGTTGGAGAGCGGCCCGCTGCGGGACCGGGCCGGAATGCGGGCGGTGGGTGAAATCAGCCTGGCGACGCAGCCGGTGTGGGAGCGTCTGCTGGAGGAACTCGTGGACGGGGACGAGCCGGTGTGCCATCTGGAGCTGTCCGCGGTCACCTTCATCGATGTCCGCGGCGCAGCCTCGCTCGCGGCGGCGGCCCGAACTCTGGGGGAAGGGCGGCGCATCGTGCTGTGGCAGCCACCGGCGAGTCTGCGGCGGACGCTGGAGTTGTTCTGGCCCGAGCTGTCGGTGATCGAGGTGGCGCAGTCATGACGGGGACGAAGGTGGACGACCGGTTCTGGCACCCCGCCCTGTTCTACTCCGACCACGACGACTACCTGGCCGGCACCGTGTCGTTCGTGCAGGAAGGGCTGGCCGCCGGGGAGCCGGTGGCAGTGGCCGTGCCGGGCGACAATCTGCGTCTGCTGCGGGCGGCTCTCGGCGAACAGGGCGAGGCCGTGCAGTTCCTGGACATGACCGAGGCCGGGCGCAACCCGGGGCGGATCATCCCCCGGGTGCTGCGCGGCTTCGCGGACGCCCACACCACGGGCCGGGTACGGATCATCGGGGAGCCCATCTGGGCCGGACGCACCGCGACCGAGTACCCCGCGTGTGTGCAGCACGAGGCCCTGATCAACGCGGCCTTCCAGGGCCGGGCCGTGAGCATCCTGTGCCCGTACGACATCTCCCGGCTGGATCCCGCGGTGCTCGCGGACGCGCACGCCACCCACCCGACGGTCATCGAGCGCGGCCAGGAGCGCCCCAGCGGAGCCTACGCGCCCGAGCAGGTCGTCAGCCGGTACAACCAGCCCCTGCCTCCCGCACCGTCCGACGCCGCCCAGTTCCCCTTCGACGCCGCCGCACTGCCCGGCGCCCGCCGCTTCGCCACCGAGCAGGCGGCGCGGCTGGGCCTGGCGAAGGACCGGACGGCGGACCTGGAGCTGGCGGTGGCCGAGCTGACCACGAACAGCGTGGTGCACGGCGGCGGCCGGGGCACCCTGCGCCTGTGGGCGGAGGGGCGGCAGCTGGTGTGCGAGGTCAACGACGCCGGCGTGCACACCGATCCGCTGGCCGGGCGCATCCCTCCGCCCGGCGCCCGGCCCGGCGGCCGGGGCCTGCTGCTGGTGAACGTCCTCGCCGACCTGGTCCGGCTGCACACCGGTCCGGCCGGCACGACCACCCGCATCTACCTCGCCACCGAGAAGCACGCCCCCGAGGCTCACCGAGCGTCCGGCACCTGACGCCGAGTCGACACCGCTGCGGCGCGGGGGAGAAGCCGTACCGGCGTCCGGCCGCGGCCCGGGCGGCAGCCGCTCGACGGCCGATGCGGTGCCCGGCGTGATGGTGACCCGCGCTGCGCGGCGCCTGATATGACGGTCATCCACGAGGGCATGAGCGAACGAGGTGACCGAACGCGGTGACCGGAGGAGGCGACCATGGATCTTCGGCAGATGGAGGTCGTTGTCGCGGTCGCCGAAGAAGGCGGGTTCAGCGCGGCGGCACGGCGGTTGCACGTGGTGCAGTCCGCGGTGTCCACCACGGTGCAGTCCCTGGAACGCGAGCTGGGCACACCGCTGTTCCACCGCACCACCCACCGGGTGTCGCTGACCCCCGCGGGAGAGGCCTTCCTGCCGGCCGCGCGGGCCACCCTGCAGGCCGCCCAACAGGCCCGTACGGCCGTCGATCCGTTCAAGGACGCACTGCGCGGCGAGATCACCGTCGGTGTGATGCAGGGCCTGTTCACCGGTCTTGCCCAGGCACTGGCCGACTTCCACCGCGAGTACCCCGCCGTGACGCTCAGGCTGCGCCAGGCCCCGGTCGGCGACATCCCGCAGACGCTGCGCGACGGCAGCGTGGACCTGGCCGTCGTCGCCCTCGACACACCCCAACTGCGGGGACTCACAGCCCGGCTGCTGGCCCAGGAGGACATGGTGCTGGTGACAGGCCCCCCCACCGGTGCCCCGCCGCCCCGGCGGCCGGTGACGCTGGCCGAAGCGGCCCGGCTGCCGCTGGTGGACTTCCCCCCGGGCTGGGCGATCCGGCACGAGGTCGACAAGGCCTTCCGGTCTGCCTCGCTCGAACGCCCCACCGCCTTCGAGGTGAACGACGTGCTGGCGGCGACCGACCTGGTCCGGCACGGCCTGGGCGTGTGCATCATGCCCCCGTCCCTCGCCTCCCGATTCCCCGATCTGCCGGTACGCCCGTTCGCCGGACAGGCACCGCAGTGGACGGTGAGAGTGGTCCACCCGCAGGGACAGACGCCGCCCGCCGTCGCCGCGCTGCTGCGGCACATCACCTGACCCGTCGCCGCGCTTCTGCTCAACGACCCCTCGCCGGGCTGCTGCTCACCCGACCCGTCGCCGCGCACATCGCACATGACCAAGACCTGGGGATGGCCGGCGTCGACGCGGGAACCCGGGGCCCGCAAGAAGGCGATGTCACCACGGATGAGGTGAGTCATGGCAGAGCAGAAGTCGTCGTCCCCGCCGATGCCACTGAGGGCCGTTGCCCGGCCGGTGCGCGACGCGGCCTCGGTCCTGGGCCGGCTTCCCGGCGCCCAGATGGTGGGCAGGGCGGCCGAGGGAACACTCGAGAAGGTCGGCGCCGTGTCGCCGCGGGGGCGGCGCCTCGCGGTCTACGCCGGGGCCGGAGTGCTGGGCGCCGTGGGCGTGGTCGAGTGGCCCCTCGCACTCACCGGCGCGGCGGTGGCCTGGCTCACGCAGTCCCGGCCGCAGGCATCCGGGCAGGCCCCGGCCCAGGTGTCCGAGAGCGAGGCGACAGCCTCCGCCGCGCCCCGGCCAAGGGCGTCCCGGGCGAAGAAGCCCCCGGCCTCGGCACCCGGGCCCGCGCGCTCGAAGAAGCCTTCGGCGTCCTCCGGGCGGGATGGCTCCGGCACGCGCCGCGCGCGTACCGCCGGCTGAGGGGGCGTCATGGCTCTTGCGCTGCTGACGAGGCCTGCCACCACTGCTGGACGTATCGTGCCGGCGGCGGTCCACCTGTTCGAACGGTCGGCTCCGACCGCCGTGGGCGCGTCCGCGGGAGCCGTGGCCCGGACGGCGCGGGCGGGGGTGCGGAGCGCGGACGCCGCGGTCCGTGTCGCCCGTGTCGTCCGTCACGCGCTGCCGGGCCGCCCCCGCCCGTGGCGGTCCGGCACGCGGGCGCATCTCGCGCTGCGGCAGACGGTTCCGGGGGAGGAGCGGCGGGCGGACGGAATCGCAACGCGGGCGCGCCGGGTGGCCGCGGCGCTGGCGGAACACCCCGACGTGGCCTTCGCGTACTGGGACGGTGGATTGGCCCGCCTGGTGGTGGCCGCGACCGAGGAAGCGGTCACCGACCGTGTGGTGGAGGACGCGACCGGCCTCGCGGAACGCCACGGGCTGGTCCGGGCGGACGACCTGCCGGAGGAGTTCCCGCATCCGGCCGGGCCCGCAGGGGTACGGGCCGCCGCGACCGCGCTGGCGGCCGACGTGGCAGGCACCGCGGCCGCCGTGATCGGGTCGGCTCTGCGCCTGCCGCCGTCGCCGCGCCTGGTGACCGCGGCCGTGACCCTGCTGCGGGAGAACCCGCGCTTTCGCGGCCTGTTGCGCGCCCGTCTCGGCCGCACCGGCATGGATCTGGCGCTGGCCTGGGCGAACGCGGCCGCACACGGCGCCGGCCAGACACCCACGTCCCTGGTGCTCGACGGAGCGCTGCGGTCGTGCCAGTTGGCGGAGACGGTCGCGCGCGCCGCCGCCTTCGACGCGGTCCACGACGAGGTGTGCACACCGGAGCGGGCCGGCGTGCCCGCCGACGAGGTTCCGCGCCCGCCGCTGCGCACGACCCCGGCCGAGGAGTACGCCTCCCGCGCCTCCACCGGCAGCCTGGTCGGAGCGGCGGTGACGCTGCTCGTCAAGCGCAACCTCAACGAGGCCGCCGAGGCGGTGCTGGCGGGCTCGCCGAAGGCCGCGCGCTACGGACCCGCCGCCTTCCAGGCCGTCCTGAGCGGCGCGCTGTCACGGGAAGGGGTGCTGGTGCGCGATCCGCAGCGGCTGCGGCAACTCGAGACGGCCGGCACGGTCGTGCTGCACCCGAGCGCGCTGCGCACCGAGAGCGGCGCGGCGGACCCCTGGGCCGAGGCGGTACTGGACGCCGCGCGCCGGGCCGGGCTGCGGGTCGTGGTCGTGGACGACCCCGCGCTGGAGGAGTTCACCGGCCTCGCCGACCAGGTCGTGGACGCGCGGCGTCCCCTGGACGACGTGGTGCACGGGCTGCGCGGCGACTCCGGCGGCGTCGTCACCGTGGCCCGGCTCGGCTCGGCCGACGAACGCACCGTGCTGGCCGGGCTGCTCGCCGGCGACGTCGCCGTCGCCCTCACGGACGGGGACGCCGCCGTCGTATGGGGAGCGGACGTCCTGGCCGTGCACGGTCTCGCCGACGTGTGGCGGCTGCTGATCGCGGTCCCCGCGGCCCGCGCCGTCGGGCGCCGCGCGCAGACCCTGGCCCGCTCCGGTGCCGCGCTCTCCGGTCTGCTGGTGGCCGTGGGCGAGTCCAAGGGCGGCCGGGGGCGGCGCGGTCTGCTGCCCGGCCTGCGGCACGTTCCGGTCGACGTGAGCGCGGCGACGGCCCTGGTGTCCGGGGCGCGGGCGGCGCTGGGCGTCGCGGCGGCCCGCGCCCCGCACCCCCGCCCGCGCGTGCCCTGGCACGAGCTGCCGCCCCAGGAGGCCCAGGCCCGGCTGGCAACCGAACGGGCCCGCGAACCGGACCCGGTCGACCTGGCCACGGCCCGGCTGCGCAAGGCGACACGCACCGCCGGACGGTTGCCCACCCTGGCCCCGGCGCGCTGGACGGTCCAACTCGCCCGGGCGGTGCGCGGCGAACTCGACGATCCGCTCACGCCGGTCCTGGCGGTCGGCTCCGCCGCCTCCGCCATCCTCGGCTCCGTCGTCGACGCGGCGCTCGTCGTCGGCGCGCTCGACCTCAACGCGCTGGTCGGCGGCATCCAGCGGCTGCGGGCCGAACGGGCGCTGTCCGGCCTGCTCGCCGAGCAGAAGCAGAAGGCGCGCGTGGCACCCGCGCACAAGGACCCGGCGGAACCCGCGCGGACGGTGGACGCCGCCCGGCTCAGGCCCGGCGACGTGATCCAGCTCAAGGCGGACGACGTCGTACCCGCCGATGCCCGCCTGCTGTGGCAGGACGGCCTGGAGGTCGACGAGTCGGCGCTGACCGGGGAGTCCCTGCCCGTCGTGAAGCAGGTCGATCCGACCCCGGGCGCCCCTGTCGCCGACCGCAGTTGCATGGTCTTCGAGGGCACCACCGTGGTGGCGGGACACGCACGGGCCGTCGTGGTGCAGACCGGTGAGAGCACCGAGGCGGCCCGCGCCGTGACGCTCGCCGCGCGCACCCCGCCCTCCGCCGGGGTGCAGGCCAGGCTGCAGGAACTCACCCGCAAGGCACTCCCGCTCACCCTGGGCGGCGGAGCGGCGGTGACCGGACTGGCGTTGCTGCGCGGCACGCCCGTCCGGGAGGCGGTGAGCGGCGGCGTGGCCGTCGCCGTGGCCGCCGTACCCGAGGGTCTGCCCCTGGTGGCCACGGTCGCGCAGCTCGCCGCCGCCCGGCGGCTCGGCCACCGCGGTGTCCTGGTGCGCACCCCGCGCACGCTGGAGGCCCTGGGCCGCATGGACACCGTCTGCTTCGACAAGACCGGCACCCTCACGCAGAACCGGCTGCGCCTGACCCGTGTCGCCGACACCGGCGGCACGGTCCACCGGGTGGCGGAGGCGGCGGTCGCGTGCATCGTCCGGGACGCCGCGCGTGCCTGCCCTCGACTGAACGGCGGCTCCGAGCGGCCGGTGCACGCGACCGACGCGGCCGTCCTGGACGCGGCCGGGGCCGATCCGCGGTGGGAGCAGGCCGAGGGCCTGCCGTTCGAGGCGGCCCGCGGGTACGCCGCGGCGGTCGGCCGCGACGCGGACGGCCCGCGCACGCTCGTGGTCAAGGGAGCCCCGGAGACCGTCCTGCCCGCCTGCTCCGCACTGCCGGACCACGCGTCCGCCACGGCCCGCACGCTCGCCGCCGAGGGCCTGCGTGTCCTGGCGGTCGCACGGCGCACCCTGGACGAGCACGAGAAGGAGGCCGACGTCATCGAACGACCGCTGGACCGGCTGGAGTTCGCCGGTCTGCTGGCGCTCTCCGACGCGCCGCGCGAGACGTCCACGGCCCTGGTCCGCGGTCTGCGGGACGCCGGCGTACGGCCGGTCATGCTGACCGGTGACCATCCGCAGACCGCCCGGGCGATCGCGACCGAACTGGGCTGGCCCGAGGACACCGTCGTGGTCACCGGGGACGAACTGGCGTCCGCGGACCGGTCGGTGAGGGTCCGGATGCTGGCCGGCGCGGGCGTCGTGGCCCGGGTGGCGCCGGAGCAGAAGCTCCAGGTCGTCGAGGCCCTGCGGGACGCCGGCCGGGTGGTCGGGATGGTGGGCGACGGCGCCAACGACGCCGCGGCGATCCGTGCCGCCGACGTCGGCGTGGGGATCAGCGCCCGGGGATCGGCCGCCGCCCGCAACGCCGCCGACCTGGTGCTCACCGACGACGATCTCACCGTCCTGGTCGAGGCGGTCCGCGAGGGCCGCGCCCTGTGGCGCAGCGTCGCCGACGCCGTCGCCATCCTGATCGGCGGGAACGCGGGCGAGATCGGCTTCGGCGCCATCGGCACCCTGCTGTCGGGGACCGCACCGCTGAGTACGCGTCAGATGCTGCTGGTGAACCTGTTCACGGACCTGTTCCCGGCCATGGCGGTGGCGGTGACGCCGCAGCGGCAGGAGCCCACGGCGGGGGAGCGGGACGGGGAGCAGGACGGGGAGGAGGGCGTCGCATCCGTGGACGGGGTGCCACGGGTACTCGGGGCGCCCCTGATCCGGCAGATCCGCCATCGCGCGCTGACCACGTGCCTGGGTGCGGT
>NZ_PQSR01000164.1 GCF_002920635.1 Streptomyces sp. Ru72
CCAGGATCCGTGCGCCGTTCTTGACCGCGATCGCCGACTGCGGGTTCCAGATCGACCAGGCGTCCACCTTGCCGGTGTTGAACGCGGTCGCGCCGGCCGCCGGGTCGAGGAAGACCAGCTTGGCGTCCTTGGGGGTGAGGCCGACGCTCTTCAGGGCGTTCAGGGCCAGACCGTGGGCCGAACTGCCCTGCGGGACAGCGATCTTCTTGCCCTTGAGGTCGGCGGCCGTCTTCAGCTTCGAGCCCTTCGGCACGATGATGTTCTCCACCGCCTGGTCGGGCGTGAGCGAGCGGTTGACGGCGACGACCTTGAAGCCGTACTCCTTCGCGGCACCGGTGATCGGCGGTACGTCGCCGACGCTGCCGAGGTCGATGTCGCCCGAGGCGGCGGCCTGCACGAGCGGCGGGCCGTAGGTGAAGCGGGCGAACTTCACCTTGTAGGGTGCGTTGTCGAACACGCCGGTGATCTTCGCCAGCTCCTGGCTGCCGTCACCGCCGTTGTCGCCGACGGTGAAGGTGTACTTGCTCCACTCGGGGTGCTTGACGTCGCTCGTGTCGGCGGCGTTGCTCAGCGGCGCGTCGGTGTCCGACGACGACGATCCGCAGGCGACGAGCGTGCCCGCCAGGGCAAGCGAGCCGACGGCACCGATGATTCTGGTGGTTCTCTTTCGCATGGGTTGTCGTGCTTTCCGTGCTGGGTGAGGGTGTTCGGGGAAGTCAGTGCTGGCCGGCGAGGCCGAGGTCCTCCAAGAGCCGGGCGCGGAGTTCCTCACGTGCGACGCTCGCCTCACGCTCCGCGGCGGAGAGGTGCACCTCGTGCGAGGTGCCGATGCGGCCGTTGCTCATGACGACGATGCGGTCCGCCAGGGCGATCGCCTCGTCGACGTCGTGGGTGACGAGCAGCATGGCGGCGTGGTGCTTGGTCCGCAGCGCTCGCACGAGGTCGTGCATGCGCAGCCGGGTGATGGCGTCGAGGGCCGCGAACGGCTCGTCGAGCAGCACGAGTTCGGGCTCCGAGACCAGTGCTCGCGCGAGCGACACCCGCTGGGCCTCGCCGCCGGAGAGCTCCTTGGGCCACGCCTTCTCACGGCCCGATAGCCCGACCTCGGCGAGCACGTCGCGGGCCCGCTGTTCCGCGTCGGGCCCGCGCAGGCCGAGCGTGACGTTGCGCAGGACCCGCTGCCACGGCAGCAGCCGGTCGGCCTGGAAGACGATCGCACGCCGTGCCGGAACCTCCACGCGCCCTGAGTCGGGGTGGTCGAGTCCGGCGAGCAGACGCAGCAGGGTGCTTTTGCCGCAGCCCGACGGGCCGAGCAGGATCACCAGTTCCTCGTCGGCGATGGTGAGGTCGAGGTGGTCGAGCACCACCCGGTCACCGAACTGACGGACCACCTGCTCGACGGCGACCCCGGTATGCCGACGGGGCTCGGTCGCGATTGCGCTGCTCATGACGCCTCATAACCGGGTCGCCACCGCAGCAGCACCCGCTCGAGAGCCCGGACGAACTGGTCGGCGAGCAGACCGAGGAGCGAGTAGATCACCAGCCCCACGAAGACCTGGTTGGTCTGGAGATAGGTCTGCCCCTGAGTGATGAGGAAGCCGAGTCCCTTGTCGGCGTTGACCGTTTCGGCGGCGACGAGTCCCAGGACGCTGTACGCGAGGGAGAACCGGAGGCCGACCAGGAACCCCGGCAGGGCTCCGGGTACCAGCACGCGCGTCACCAGGCGCCAGGTGCCGGCGCCCGCCGTGCGTGCCATCTCGATCAGCCGCTGGTCGACGCCCCGGATCGCGGAGAAGAGATTGAGATACATCGGGAGACCGGCTCCGAAGGAGATCAGCAGGACCTTGGTGAGTTCGTCGATGCCGAACCACACGATCATCAGCGGCAGCACCGCGAGGAGGGGGATCGTGTTGAGCACCTGCACCAGGCCGTTGAACAGGTACTCCCCGCTGCGCAGCAGCCCGCCGAGCACCCCGGTGACGATGCCCCCCGTCAGACCGATGGCGAGACCGATGCCGGCCCGCTGCAGCGAGATGGCCAGGTCCGGCCCGAGGACGCCCTGCTGCCACAAATCGGCGGCGGACTTCACGATCGAGGTCGGTGCCGGAGCGTAGGTCTTCGACACCGCTCCGGCCCGGGCGAGTACCTCCCAGGCGACGAGGATCACGACGGGAGTCGTGTAGATGCCCAGCGGCCAGCGCAGGCGCTCGCGAAGTGTGCTGAGCGGCGTACGGCGGCGGGCGTGGCGCGGTACGAACACCTCGCGTTCCCACGCGCCCGTCGGCTCGGCGTCGGGGCTTTTGGTGACGGCCGACGCCTTGAGGCTGAGCTCGGTCATGCCGCCACCTCCAGCACGCTGCTGTAGTGCGAGGCGTCGCCGACGAGTTGCTCGCTGCGGCGGCCGTCGACGCCGACCGGAACGTCTCCGGCGATCGTCACCCGGTTGAGGCGGCGCGGGTGGTCGTCGTAGTTGTCCACCCCGTAGTGCTGGGTGATCCGGTTGTCGAAGATCAGCAGCTGGTTCGGGGACCAGGTCCAGCGCAGGATGTTCTCCGGACGCGTCACGTACGACTGGAAGATGCGCAGCAGATCCGCCGAGTCACTGCTCGACAGACCGACGATCCGCTTGGCGAACCCACCGATGAACAGCCCGCGTTCACCCGTCAGCGGGTGCACCCGCACGACCGGGTGCTCGGCCTCGTACGGCTTCGAGACGAAGACGCGGTCGTACTCCTGCCGCTGCGCCGTCGTGGCCGAAGGGCGGGCGTAGTCGTACTGGTTGGTGTGCACGACGCGCAGCGAGTCCGCGAGGGCGCGCAGCGGTTCGGGCAGGTCGCGGTACGCCGCGGCGGCGTTGGCGATGAGCGTCTCGCCGCCGTACGGCGTGGTCACGACCGACCGCAGCGTGGTGGCCTGCGGCGGGTTGACCACGAAGGAGACGTCCGTGTGCCACTCGTTGGCCTTGGACGTCTCGCTGTCGACGGCGAGCACGTTCGTCGTACCGTCGGCGGCCGGCACGTTCGGGTGAGCGGTGGTGAGGTCGCCGAACCACCCGGCCACACGCTCCTGACCGGCATTGTCGAGGTTCACGTCGTCGAACACGATCGCCTTGTGCTCGTTGAGGGCGTCACGCAGCGCCGTGACCGTCAACGGGCCGGGCGGCGCGGTGAGGTCGACGCCCTCGACGACCGCGCCGATGCGGCCAGTGAGTTTGCGGATGGACGGAGGCATGAGGGGGTCCCTCCCGGACAGATGAGGCACGCCAAAGGAGTGCTGGAAATCGGGGTGTTGGGTAAATGGGCCGGTACTGCGCAGGACTGATCGACCGCACGCGGAACGCCGGCCTGGGCGGACCGGAGAGAAGAACACGTGGCCGCAGGACCGCTGAAGCCGCGTTCTCAGTGGCTGCGTCGGCGTGCGCGGACGGGCTCCTGGCTCACACGAGAAGGGGACGAGACGGGGAGCCCTCAGGAGGTGGAGACGACGATCCCGCGGGGAGGCATCGCAGTGTCGGCGGCTTTACACCGCCGCTGCCAGTCACGCGCCATGGGCGCACACCGGCCGCCGCCGGGGGAGCACTTCCCGGATCAGCGACAACAAAACGCGCTGGAGACGTGCGCCAGATCGATGTGGCGCCGCCGGGTCAGGTCCACGCGCGGGTTCATGGAACGGGAGTCCAGCAGACGTCCGCCAGGTTGGTCAAGGACTTCCCGGACAGGTCTTGCATTGCGGACACGCAGACGGGCCGATTCCGACTGGATTCGCCCCGGCACGACCTTGCAACAGCACTTGAGCTGTGGATCCACCCATCGGCGTCACTCCGCAGCCCCTTCCAGCGCTGAGAAAGACGCACGACAAGGCCCTGACCAGCTCCTTCACAGAGACGCTTCCGCCTGACAGAAGCCGCCTTGCGCGGCAACCACACCCGTCAGGACTCTGAGTCCAACCACGGCACGCGGGGCGAAGACGCCCCGCCGACAGGGACGGGAACCCCATGCCTCACATGACCGCCTTCGCCAGGAACCAGTGGTACGTCGCCGCCTACAGCCACGAGGTCGGGCGCGACCTGCTCGGCCGTACGATCCTCGGTGAGCCGCTCGTCCTCTACCGCACCGAGGAGGACGGCAAGCCCGTCGTCCTCCACGACCGTTGTGTGCACCGCCGTTACCCGCTGTCGGAGAAGCCGACACGCCTCGACGGCGACCGGATCGTGTGCGGCTACCACGGCTTCACCTACGACACCACCGGCGCCTGTGTGTACGTGCCGGGCCAGAAGCGCGTCCCGCGCACGGCGCGCGTCGCCTCCTACCCGGTGGTCGAGCAGGACTCCCTGGTGTGGGTGTGGATCGGCGACCCGGCGCTCGCCGACCCGCTGGCCATCCCACGCGCCAAGCACCTGGACTCCCCCGGCTGGGTCACCGTCCGCGGCATGGAACCGATCGACTGCGACTACGGCCTGCTGGTCGACAACCTCCTCGACCTGTCCCACGAGACGTACCTGCACGGCGGTTACATCGGCACCCCGGAAGTCGCCGAGACACCGATCACCACCGAGGTCGACGAGGGCGCCGGCATCGTGCGGGTCAGCCGGCACATGGACGACGCCGAGTGCCCGCCCTTCTACGCCCGCTCCACCGGTATCGAGGGCCGCATCACCCGCTGGCAGGACATCGAGTACCACGCCCCCTGCCTCTACCTGCTGCACAGCCGGATCGCACCGGTCGGCGTCCTGCCCGAGCCGGACGGCGGCGACCCGAACGGCTTCCACACCGAGATCACGTACGCGATCACTCCGTCCGCCGACGGCAAGGTGTACGACTTCTGGGCGGTCTCACGCGACTGGGCGACGGACGACGACGAGGTCACCGAGTTCCTGCGCGGGAACAACCACACGGTCGTCATGCAGGACGTCACCGCGCTCAACCTGCTGCAGAAGACCCTCGGCACCGAGCGTCAGGGCTACCAGGAGCTGAGCATCAACATCGACACCGGCGGTCTCGCCGCCCGCCGCATCCTGGCCCGGCTCGTCGAGGAGGGCGAGAAGCCCGTGGAGAAGGTCCAGTGAGCACCCCTTTCACGACCGGCGAGATCTACCGCATCGACTGGGTGCCGGGCACGGACATCCTGCACGGCACCTGCCACTGCGGCGCCGAGCACACCGCCCAGGACCCGGTGGAGATGTGGGAGTGGATGCTCGCGCACCCCGAAGGACACGAGCCGCAAGGAACCACCACATGACCGCGTACGAAGCCGAACTCGTCGTCGACCGCCGCGAGTCGGCGGCCGAGGGCGTGCTCGCCCTCACCCTGCGCCACCCGCTCGGCGAGGAGCTTCCGGCATGGGAGCCGGGCGCCCACATCGATGTCGTCCTCGGGCCCGGCCTGGAGCGGCAGTACTCGCTGTGCGGTGATCCCGCGGACCGGCACGCGTGGCGGATCGCCGTGCTCCGGGAACTGGACGGACGGGGCGGGTCGGCGCACGTCCACGAGCAGGTGCGCGAGGGGGACAAGGTCCGGGTACGGGGACCGCGCAACCACTTCCCGCTGCGCCCCTCCGCCCGCTACCGGTTCGTCGCGGGCGGTATCGGCATCACCCCCCTTCTGCCGATGCTCGCCGCGGCGGACGCGGCCGGCGCCGAGTGGACGCTGCTGTACGGGGGCCGCACCCGCGGGTCCATGGCGTTCACCGAGGAGCTGTCGCGCTACGGGGACCGGGTCACCGTAGCCCCGCAGGACGAGACCGGACTGCCGGACCTCGCCTCGGTGCTCGACGACCTCCCCGACGGCACGCTCGTCTACTGCTGCGGCCCCGGCCCGCTGCTGGACGCGGTGGAGGAGCGCTGCCCGTCCGGGGCGCTGCACGTCGAGCGCTTCCAGCCCAAGGTGCAACAGACCGATGGCGACAGCGAGTTCGAGGTCGTGCTCTCCCGCTCGGGCCGCACGCTGACGGTCCCCGCGAACGTGTCCGTGCTGGACACCGTGCGCGCCGCCGGCGTCGAGGTGCTCTACTCCTGCACCGAGGGCACCTGCGGCACATGTGAGACCGACGTCCTGGAGGGCACTCCGGACCACCGGGACTCGGTGCTGACGGACGAGGAACGGGACTCCGGCGAGACGATGATGATCTGCGTCTCCCGGTGCCGGGGCGCCCGGCTGGTGCTCGATCTCTGACCGCGCGAACCCCTTGGCCGGGGCCCGCGGTGGCCCCGGTCCTAGATCCGGCTCTCCGTCGCCGTGTCCGCCGACAGCCGCTGGGCGACATAGATCGGGATCACCGACAGCAGGACGAGCACCGCGGCGACCACGTTCACCACCGGGGCCTGCTGAGGGCGTGTCATGTTGTTGAAGATCCAGATCGGCAGGGTCTCGATGCCGGGGCCCGCGGTGAACGTCGTCACCACGATCTCGTCGAAGGACAGCGCGAACGCGAGCAGCCCACCCGCGAACAGCGCCGAGCGCACCAGGGGGAACGTCACGTCGACGAAGGCGCGGAACGTGTCGGCCCCCAGGTCCATCGCCGCCTCCTCGTAGGAGCCCGAGGTGCGGCGCAGCCGTGCGACCACGTTGTTGAAGACGACGACGATGCAGAAGGTGGCGTGCCCGACGATCACGGTGAACAGACCGAGACCGACGCCGAGCGGCTGAAGGACCGTGCTGAACGCCGAGTTGAGGGCGATGCCGGTGACGATGCCGGGCAGCGCGATCGGCAGGACGACCACGAACGAGATGGTGCCGCGGCCGAAGAAGCGGTGCCGGGCCACCGCGAACGCGATGAGCGTACCCAGCACCAGGGCGATGGCCGTGGCGCCGAGGCCCGCCTTCACCGAGACCCACAGCGCGCCGCGGGCGCCCGCGTTCTCCCAGGCCACCGACCACCAGTGGAACGTCCACCCGGGCGGGGGCCAGCTCGCGCTGCGGTCCGGGTTGAAGGAGTTGACCAGGACGAGTGCGAGCGGGACGTAGACGACCGCGAAGCCGAGCCCGGCGGCGATGCGCAGCGCGATGCGCGCGGAACGGGACAGTTGCATGACAGCGGACCTGTTCTAGAGGCTGCTGAGCGCGCCGGTGCGGCGCATCGCCAGCAGGTACAGCACGATGACCACCACCGGCACCGTGCCCAGCGCGGCGGCCATGGGCAGGTTGAGCTCGATGTTGGAGTAGACGAGGTTGCCGATCAGCTGGGTCTTGCCGCCGACGATCTGCACGGTGATGTAGTCGCCGAGGCTGAGCGAGAAGGTGAAGACCGAGCCGGCGGCGACGGACGGCAGCACCATCGGCAGGACGACCGAACGGAAGGTGCGGCCGGGTCGCGCCCCCAGGTCGGCGGAGGCGTCCAGCAGGTTGGCGGGCAGCTGCGCCAGTGCCGTGTGGATGGGCAGGATCATGTACGGCAGCCACAGGTACGTCAGCGTGACGATCGCAGCCGGGAGACCGAACCCGGGTCCGCTCAGCCCGAACGGCTTCAGCATCCAGTCGGCGAGCCCGCCCTCGGACAGGATCAGCCGCCACGCGTACACCTTGACCAGGTAACTCGCCCACAGCGGGGTGAGGATGGCGACGACCAGCAGCGGTCGCCACCTGGGCCCCGCGACGCGCGCCGTGTAGAAGGCGAGCGGGAAGGCGATCACCGCGCACAGGGCGGTGACCGACAGGGCCACGACGATGCTGCGCCAGATGACCTGGCGGAAGACGGGGGTCGTCAGCAGAGCGTGGAAGTTGTCGGCCGACCAGACCTTCACCACCTCGGAGGTGAAGGAGTTCGTCGTCCAGAACGCCGAGACGAACAGCGCGGCCAGCGAGCCGAGGTAGAGCACGGCCAGCCACAGCAGGGGGGCGGTGAGCAGCAGGGACAGCCGCAGCCGCGGTCGGCGGTGCAGCATCCCGGCGAGCCGCCGGACGGGGGCCCGTCCGGCGGCCTGCGCGGTCGCGGTCATCGTCGGATCCTCAGCCCTTGATCTCGGTCCAGGCCTGGACCCACTTGGCGTACGGCACGCACTTCACGTCCGTGCGGCCGTCGAGGCACTGCTCGATGGGCGTGTTCCAGAAGGCGATGTTCTTCCAGTACGCCGTGTCGGCGGCGTGGAAAGTGGTGCAGAAGTTCTTGTCGCTGGTCTGCTCGCACGCCTTCGCGTTGGCCGGGGCCTCACCGAAGTACTCGGCGACCTGAGCGTTGACCTTCGGGGAGATGATCCAGTTCATCCACTGGTAGGCGCAGTTGGGGTGCTTGGCCTTGGAGTAGAGCATCCAGGTGTCGGACCAGCCGGTCGAACCCTCCTTGGGCACGACGGCGCCGACCTTGGCGCCCTCGCTCTTCGCCAGGTTGGCGATGACCTGCCAGGTGGTGCCGACCACGGAGTCGCCGCTCTTGAAGGCGGAGATCTCCTTGAGGTAGTCGCTCCAGTACTCGCCGATGTTCGCGTTCTGCTTCTTCAGCAGGTCGACCGCCGCGTCGAACTGCTTCTGGTCGAGCGCGTACGGGTCCTTGATCTTCAGCTCGGGCTTGGTGGCCTTTAGGTACAGCGCCGCGTCGGCGATGTAGATCGGGGAGTCGTACGCCGTCACATGGCCCTTGTACTTGGCGGCGTCGTCGAAGACGGCGGACCAGGAGGTCGGCGCGGGCTTGACCTTCTCCGTGTTGTACATGAGCAGATTGGCGCCGCGGCCGTGCGGGATGCCGTACGCCTTGCCCTTGACGGAGTTCCAGGCCTGCAGCTTCAGGTCGCTGAAGACGTCCTTGTAGTTCGGCACGAGGTCGGTGTTGACCGGGGCGGCGTCACCGGAGGCGATCAGGCGCAGGGAGGCGTCGCCGGAGGCGGAGACGGCGTCGTACTCACCGGTCTTCATCAGCTTGACCATCTCGTCCGAGCTGGCCGCCACCTTGGAGTGGACCTGACAGCCCGTCTGCTTCTCGAAGTCGCCGACCCAGTTCACCTTGGGGTCGTTGGAGCCGTCCTCGACATAGCCGGCCCAGGCGATCAGGTTGACCTGTCCCTCGTTCTTGCCCAGCTTCGACTGCGCTTTGAGGTCGGGCGGGTTGAGGCCGGTGGACGAGGAGGAGCCGCCCGAGCCGGAGCCGGACGAGCCGCAGGCGGTGGCCGCGAGCAGCACCGCGGCGGCGGCGGTGGCTTTCAAGGTACGGGTGAGAAGCACGACGTTCTCCATACGTGACGGTGACCTGGTGTGGGGGATGGTCAGCGGGCGGCGGGGACCTGGACGGCGTGGCGGCGGTGCCACGTCAGGCGCACCCGGGTGCCCCGGTAGGCGGCGACGTCCTCCGAGGAGGTCTCCAGGTTCTGCTGGAGCGCGGTGAGACGGCCGCCCGCGTCGAGGTCGACGAGGAAGCGGGTGGCGTCGCCGAGGTAGACCACTTCGGCGACGGTGCCGGTTGCGCTGGAGTGCTCGGGCTCGTCGGCGAGCGAGAACTCCTTCAGCACCCGGATCTTCTCGGGGCGGATGCTGTATGTGCCCGGGGCTCCGGTGACCCGCTCGGCGGCCTCGCCCTGCAAGAGGTTCGAGGTGCCGACGAAGGAGGCGACGAAGGCGGTCGCGGGGCGCTCGTAGATCTCGGCGGGGGTGCCGACCTGTTCGACGCGGCCCTGGTTGAAGACGGCGATGCGGTCGCTCATCGTTAGGGCCTCCTCCTGGTCGTGGGTGACGAACACGAAGGTGATCCCGACCTCGCGCTGGAGAGCCTTGAGCTCGACCTGCATCTGCTCGCGCAGCTTGAGGTCGAGGGCGCCGAGCGGCTCGTCGAGCAGCAGGAGGCGGGGGCGTCCGACGAGGGCGCGGGCGAGTGCGACCCGCTGCCGCTGGCCGCCGGAGAGCTGGCTCGGCCGCCGCTTGCCGAAGCCTTCGAGGCGTACGTCGGCGAGCGCCTCGCGGGCCCGCTGGAGTCGTTCGGCCTTGGGCACCTTGCGGACCTTGAGGCCGTAGGCGACGTTCTGCTCGACGGTCATGTGCGGGAAGAGCGCGTAGTCCTGGAAGACGGTGTGGACGTCCCGCTCGAAGGGGGCGAGGCCGGTGACGTCCTGACCGGCCAGCTCCACGGTGCCGGAGGTGGGGCTCTCGAAGCCCGCGATCATGCGCAGGACGGTCGTCTTGCCGGAGCCGGACGGGCCCAGCATCGAGAAGAACTCCCCGTCGGATATCTCCAGGTCGACCCCGGCCACGGCGGTGCTGCCGCCGAACTCCTTCCGCAGGCCCTGCAGCCGGATCGCGCTGCCCTCCATGGACGGGAACCTTTCTGGAGCAGTCTTCCGTTCTTACCCTGGGCCGTAAAGATATGAAGTCATAGTTCAAATCTCAAGACCCTCTTAAGGTAAAGGTTGAGTCAACGCACAAGGTGGTGGCCGTGAAGCAGAACAGGGACGGCGCCGCCCGGAGAGCCGTGTTCGCTCCGGTGGACACCCGGGCGCGCGTCGAGACGGTCGTCCGCCGGCTCGGAGACGCCATCGAGCTGGGGCTGCTCGCCGACGGGGAGCAGCTGCCCGGGGAGGCGGAGCTGGCCGGGCAGCTCGGCGTGTCCACCGTGACCCTGCGGGAGGCGCTGATGGCGCTACGGCAGCAGGGGCTGGTCACCACCCGGCGGGGGCGCGGCGGCGGCAGCTTCGTCTCGCTGCCCGCGGACCCGGCCGAGGAGCGGATCCGGCAGCGGCTGGCCGGCTGGAGCACCGAGGAGCTGCGCGACCTCGGCGACCACTGGGCGGCCGTCTCCGGTGCCTCCGCCCGGCTCGCGGCCGAGCGCACCGAACCGGACGACCTTCAGCACCTGCGGCGCACCCTGGAGGAGTTCGCGGCGGCCGGGGACGCGGCGGCGCGCAGTCGCCTCTACGGCCGGTTCCACGTGGAGCTGGCCGCCGCCGCACAGTCGGCACGGCTCACCCGGGAGCAGATCG
>NZ_PQSR01000165.1 GCF_002920635.1 Streptomyces sp. Ru72
TATGGAAGTCGATCACGTCTCGTACCTCTCCCCTCAATTAACCAGGATTGTTTCGGTTAAGCAGAACACCAGTCAACTAGTACGAGGTGAGACCGGGTAAGGAAACGGTCACCGGGCTCGCCAGGTGTGCTCTGGCAGCTGGCAGCTGGCGGCAGGCTGCCGGGACCCGGGCCAAGTTCTTCCGTGGGAGAGTGGTCTTCGGCCGATGACTACGGCGCCACTGAGTGAAGGTGGTGACTACCGCCTTCAGAACGATCAGTCTCGCTGCGCTTCACGGGAAGCGGGCTGTCCGCTCCTGCGGGAGGACCGGCGGGTGATGCGCCTGGTCATGAGCGTGATCGCGGCCCAGGTGATCAACGATTCCGAGTGCTGGATAAGGCGTTTGTAGTCCCGGGCGTGTCGGTGGGCGTGCATGATCCACGCCAGCGAGCGTTCGACCACCCAGCGCCGGGGCAGGATCACGAAGCCGGTGGTGTTCTTCGGACGGCTGACGGTCTTGAGGACTCATCCGTCTGGATCAAGGCATGGTGTTGCTGACGACCACCGCCAAGTCGTCAGCCGACTCGGAGGTCAGCCTGTAGAAGCCTTGGAGGCTGACGGAGCGCTCGAGGCGGCCATCCGCCACGTACTTCAGACCGCGGGTCTGGCCTCGACGGTTACGCCAGGTGAGCCTTGCCAAAAGATCACCAGGTATCGGCATGTCGAAGCGCACGGGTGTCGCGTCCACGTGCACTGCCGTGGCGCTGCAGCCGCCGGCACCAAGCATCGACCAATCGCCGTGCCCGGGAAACGCCGGGTCCTGCCACCTCATGGGCACGGTGCCGCAGCAGTCGCGCCGCTCCATGTCGATCACGCGCATCCGGCTCACGACGTACACGACGCACCGGTTGACGTGTAGTGCATACACCTCGTCCCCGGCTCGAGCACCCGACCAGGCGGGCAAGGAGGAATGCGCGCCGCTGAAGGCGACCGGCGGGCGCTCTCCCACGCGCCCCGCTTTACGCAGAGCGCGGCACGTGTCATGGGTCCACAAGACGGTGAAGGCATCAGACATGCCGTGATCGTATGAACGAGGACTGACAGCCTCGCTCTGGTGGGGGCACTCATCTCCTGCAACCGCGCTCGGCGGAACATCGCCGGGGCAGGCGGTCTCGACAGCGAAGTGGCGCGACGCGAAATAGCCCTCGTTCGCCCGATCCGCCAGGTCGGCGAGGTACTGGCGGTGGGCTTCCTCCGCGGGGTGAGAGTAGAAGGAGCCCTCGACGAGACCGTCGAGGTAGTTCGCCAGGCCGGCCGAGGCTTCGACCACTCGCTCGACGTCGTCCACGCCAGGCTTGTCCAGCAGCTCGCCGAAGGCCAGCAGGTTGCTGATGGTCTCCAGCTGGAGGAGCTGGACCGTGTCCGGGTCGACTTCAGACGTGAAGAGCGGGGTCGTGCACAGCTCGGCGATTGCTCGCCGGTATGCGAGATCCGACTGTTCACCAGCGGGTGATGCTGCCAGTCGGAACAGCGACTCCAGCACGGACTGGTCGACGCCCCACTCTGCATCCAATTCGAACGCGAGTATCGGCGCGCGCCACCGCCACAGGGCCAGGACGGCTGCCTGACGCTGGTGGACGGGCTTCAGGTCCGCCAATCGCTCGATCCGCACCACGTTCCTGAGTCAGCCCTTCTGATTACCGCCCCTCCCTTTACCTCGGGACACTGTAGAAGCCGCCGAAGGGTCACGTGACCGCCAGGACGGTGCCTGACCCAAGCCAACTGCGGGAATCGGGCATACCGGTTCAGAATGTCCTCTCAGATCCGGGGACCCCGGCGCGAGGAACAGCTTGCCGACCAGTATCCGTACACCATGTCCCAGGGGCCACCCCCGCGGGAACGGCGAGCAGTTCGCGGCCTGCTGCATTGGTTGCGTCGGACGCGAGTTGGCTTCCCCGGCTCATCACAGTGGCGGGATGAGCTGCCCACGGTGCGCCGTGCGGCCAGCTGGACAGGGGCCCTTGCGAGCTCGGTCAAGCGCGGTCGATGCGGTCGAGGAGGGCTCGAGCCTCGATGGTGCGGTAGTGGTGAGGACCGAAGGCGGCCAGGCAGGCGTCGTCGGCGGCTTTGGCCAAGGTGCGGGCCCGGGCCGTGTCGCCCAGGGCGAGGTGGGTGGTGGCCATGGTCAGTTCCACGACGCCGGTAACCGCGCGGCGCCGATCCTCAGGCAGGCCGCGGCGCTCCTCGTCAGCGCGTTCGGCCTCGGCGAGTGCCTCCTCATGGCGGGCTTGACCATTGAGGCTACGGGCCAGATTGCTGCGGAGGGCCACGGTGGACTTGCCATGCGGAACAAGGGTCAGCGCTTCGCGGGCGAGTTCCTCCGCTTCCTTGTGACGGCCCTGCCCGTTGAGGGCATAGACCAGTCCGTTCCGGGCGGAGGTTGCGATCGACGCCATGCGCGGCCCTTGGGCGCGAGTCGCGATCCGCATCACGGCCGCGCACTCCGCCTCGCACTCGGCGTGCCGGCCGAGCGTTGCCAGCACCTGGGCACGGTTGGAGCGCAGCCTCATGATCCGCGGGTGCTCGGCGCCGAAGATCCTTCCAAAAACTGGCAGCAGCCCGTCGTATTCGGCCACGGCTTCCGCGGCGCGACCTTGACCGGTCACCGCGAGCGCGGCAAGGAACAACGCCACCGACGCCAGGGGCTCATCGCATACCCCGGCCCGGGCCGCGGCCACTGCCCGGGCCTCGGCCTCCGCCTCGGCATAGCAACCTGCCTTGAACAGGGCCCAGGCCTTAGCCAGCGGGGATGCCGCTTTCTGCCCGGCATCATTTCCGCGGCGCAGCCAGAGGAATCTCATACGCGGAGCATACGGATGCTCCGCACGCCCGTTCCGAAGGGCCGAGAGTTGGTCGGCGGCCCTGCGTCTCCACCCATACGCGGGATCCTCACCCGGCTGCGCCCTGTTTCTCAGTCTGCGATTTCCGTCGGTTCGCCGGTCAACGCACGACCGTTTCCGCGGACGCGCGGGGGAGCAGGCAAGCTGGCGTTTCCACCCGGTTCACATAGGTGCGGGACCATCCTCGCGGGCGCGGGCGCGGGCGCGGGCGCGGGCGCGGGCGCGGGGAGCAGGGGGAGCGGCGGCGCAGCAGGGGCGCGTACTCGGGACCATCCCCGCGGGTGCGGGGAGCCGCTGGGGTGGCCACGACCACACCGAACAGCTCGGGAGCATCCCCGCGGGCGCGGGGAGCAGTGCATTCGCTTCAGGACCGGGTTGCGCCGACGTTCGGCTGCTCCCCGCTCCCGCGGGGGGTGGTCCCAGCGACAGGTCCGGTACGACGATCTGACCGCGACGCGCCTTGGGCGTGCTGAGCGTCAGCTCTCCGTTGACCCGTTGCAGGGCCGTACGGATCTCCAGCGATCCCCGTCCAGGTCAACGTCCGACCAGTGGAGGCCCAGCAGCTCACCCCGTCGAAGCCCGAGGTAAAGCGCCAGAACGTACGCCGCACGCAGCCTGTCGTCACGCACGTCGGCCAAAAGCTCCTTCGCCTCGGCGACAGACAGGCCGCGGCCGACGCGGTACCGCGGGGTCTAGACCTGCACCAGCTCCTCGCGGACCGCGTGCTGGAGGGCGTTCCGCAGCACGGCGTGAAGGTACTGGACCATGCGAGGCGACAGCCGATGCTCGCAGCACCGTTTGGGAGTGGCGGCACAGCAACGGTGCTCACCGGCCGGACGAGCGGCATCACGTCCTTGAGTACAGCACTGGCATGCCTGCCGAGCCCTGTCGAGGAAGAGGCGTACGTCCTTGACGGAGAGCCGGGCGAGCTTCTTCTTTCCGAGCCGGGGCACGATGTACGCATTCACGCACTTGCTGTAGCTGTAGACCGTCGAAGGCCGCACCTTGTGGCTCACGATGTGCTCAAGCCAGTAGGCGAGGTAGGTGCCGAGACTCTCGGTCGTGTCGGCCGCAGGAATGCCCTGGTCGCTCTTCGCGAGCAGCTCGGTGAGCTTCTTCCGGGCCTCCTCCCAGGTCCTGCCGTAGACCCGTCGGCGCTTGTAAGTGCCGTCCGGCATCAGGACGTAGCCCGCTCCCTCGGAACGGCCGTCCTTGCGGCGGTAGATGGTGCCCTCGCCGTTGGGGTTCCGCTTGGCCATCAGGCAGCATCCTCGGTTCCCTGAGGTCGAGGACGCATGAGGCCTGGTCGCGACCGCGGTGATCGAACTCCTAAGACCGACCGGCAATAGGCTGGCCCGGAGGTGGAGGGCATCCGAGCGGCAAGGGGCTACGTGATCACGGAGTTCTCTACGCTCGGTAATCGCAAAGGACCGCCCGGCCGCACTGCCATAGTGCGTGTTTGATCCCTCCCAGAGGGCAGTGCAGGGTATATCCATGACATGGACAGCACCACCAGTCGAGCGCACCAAGCAGCTTGGCGACCTGGGTACCGTAACTGAGCGTCAGATGCTGGAGGGTTGGCTGAACTGGCACCGGGGGAAACGTTGCTGGCCAAATGCGCCGGGCTTGAGCCGGCCCAATTGGCGCGGACGACCGTAGAGCCGTCGAACCTCACCCTCCTGGGCTTGGTCCGGCACATGGCGGAGGTAGAGCGATGGTGGTTCCGACGAAGCTTTGCGGGTGAGGATATCGGCGATGTCTTCACCGGCCCGTCAGATGGCAATGAGGGACTCGACGGAGTGCACGCAGCCGATGCGGAGAGAGACTTCGGACTGTTCCAGACCGAGGTCAACGCGTGCGACGCGGCGGCGGCCGGACACGACCTCGACGAGACCTTCATGTCCTCTCGCGGAGTCTCCCTCAGCCTGCGCTGGGTCTACGTGTTGATGATCCAGGAGTACGCCCGCCACAACGGCCACGCCGACTTCCTCCGGGAGCGGATCGATGGGGCGACGGGCGACTGAGCTTCTTTCTCAGGCCGACCGGGCAGCAGGTGCCCCGGAGGTGGCGGGGCTCCGAGTGGCCACGGGCCCACGCGATCATGGAGTCCTCTACGCTCGGTGATCGCGAAGGACAGCCGTGCCCGCACTTCCATCTTGCCTGCTCGAACCCCTCTGGAACCAGTTCGTGGCGCTCCTGCCCGCTCGGGAGGAATTCTCCGCGGGCCACCCGCTTGGCTGTCACCGCCGCCGTGTCCCCGAGCGGACTGTGTTCGAGCATGTGCTGCTCGCTTTGGTCCACGGCTCGGGCTACGAACGGGTATCCAGCCCCGGATGCTCTGACCGGACCATCCGTCGACGTGTCAAAGAGTGGGCCGAGCAGGGGAATATCCGAAATAGTGCACGTTCTCGCGCTGGAAGCGTACGACAGGATGATCGGCCTGGAGCTATCCGAGATATCCGTGGATGGTTGCATCACCAAGGCCCCGTGTGGCGGCCGGAGTGCGGGCCGGTCCCCGGTCGATCGCGGGAAGCAGGGCCTGAAACGCTCGGTTGCCACTGATGCCCGCGGCGTCCCGCTCGGCCTGGTCTCGGCGGGAGCCAACCGCCACGGCTCGCCTCTGCTTGGACCGACTCTCCACGCAGCCATTGGACCGGGTCAGGCCACTGCCGGAGACCGTGAACGTCAACCTCGATCGCGGCTATGACAGCAACACGTCCCGCGCTCTGCTCCGGGAGTTGGGCTTCACCAGTGAGGTCGCCCGCAAGGGCGTGCCCGCCCCGATCCAGGCCGGCAAGCGGTGGGTCGTGGAACGAACGCACTCGTGGATGAACAGCTACGGCAAGCTACGACGCTGCACCGAGAAGAACAGCACCGTCGTCGCGTTCTACCTCCACCTGGCCGCAGCACTCGTCACTCTCCGCATGCTGATCCGCCACGGCGCCGTTCACTACCGCTGGGATCAGCGTCCCACCACACGCCGCCTCAAGTGATCCATTTGCCGGTCGGTCTAAGCTCCCGCAGGTGGGGACCATTCTGATCATCATTGCCGCTGTGCTGTGGGGCTGCGGCACGGGCCTGCCCATAACCCGTCCCGCGTACCGGTTCTCCGTGCCGCCCGAGGAACCGTGGCGGACCGCGTGCCCGGCCGGCCATCCCCTCACCGGCACCGGCACCGGCTGGCTGGGGAGCGTCGCTGCGCCGCCGATGACACTTACGGGCCGAGCACTCTCTCCGCCGCCTCCGCCACGACCGCGCCGGGCAGCTCCCACGCTTTGCAGTCGTTGCGGTTGCCCGGCAGAGGCTGGCCGACCACCACGACGAGCCGGGTGTCAGCGTCAACGACGACCTGGTAATGCTGGCGGCCGTGAACTCACCTCACCTCGTCGCCCTCGTTCGCGCCGGAGCCCGCTTCGAACGCGGACAGCTCATCGAGCGCACGCAGCCCCTCTCGGCATGACAACCTTGCTGCCCCTGTCGTCGTGCCCTACCTGGGCCAGGATCAGGATGCTGACTGTCACAAAGGCGACAACATCATGAGGACCTCATCGCGATTGTCGTCGGAGGCCAGCCGCAGAGCGCCGGGCCACCTGCCAATCTCCTTCCAGCCGAGTCGGCCATAGAACTCTTCGAGACCGACACCACCGCGGGCGGCAAGGTGCAGCTGCTCCAGGCCCATCTCGTCGCGGGCGACCTCACGGACCCGGCTCATCAATGCCGCGCCGATCCCCTGGCCCCGGACGCCGAGACGGGTTTGAACGTGGTGAATCGTGCCCCAGTGCGCGACGGGCGGGTGGGGATCGCAGCGGATGTTCAGCCAGCCGGCGACGGTGCCATCGGCCAGGGCGATCAGAAGGCGGCTGGTCGTTGGGGCAAGCTTCTCGATGATGCGGTCAAGGACAGCGGTGACCTCGGCGGCATCCACCGGCGGAAAGGGGAACCCGCCCCACCCGCATTGCTCACCTCGGTCCAGCAGTCCACGAGGGCCTGCTTCAGCTCGTCAGTGATCTCGTGCGGGTCAACGATCTGGGTGAAGCCAAGGGCGTTGCTGCTGGTCATGGGGACGAGTGTCACAAACGAGCCGCGCTCGTCGACACTCGGGGGCACCCACCCGAACTTCGCTGGCGCAGGCGATGACCCCGGTGGACCCTTCCTCGATCGGTGTGGAAGCTGACGGCCCCCGCCGGCACACCTCGTACTGCTGCCTGCACTTCCACCTGCCCACCACGAGCTGCGAGCCGTTCTCCCACCCCGACAACGCGACCATCGGCATTGGCGGTGAACGACACGTCCACGTCCGCCGACTCGGCGATCCAGCTGCGGCCGGCACGGATTCCGGCCAGGACTGCCTCGGTGCTCAGTTCTTCGGCGAAGACCACGGTGTGAGGGATACCGATCTGCCCTTCCAAGTGTGTGTCGCTGTTGCCCATCGCCGGCCGCCACGAGCCCGTCTGCAGGTCCGCCGCGAGGCTCCGCCCCCACTCCGCCAGCGCCGCCTCGTTGTCAGCGTTCCAGGGCCGATCCGAAGTCCACAGTCCGTTCCACGCCTCCACCACGTCGAAGCCGATGAAGGGGAACATGAAGTCCCCCGAGGGGTAGGGCGCGTGCGGGTGTGCGGCAACGCACAGGCCCCCTGCTCGGTGGACCTGTTCCAGGCACATGCCCACCAGTCCGTCCCTGACCTGGTGGTTCCAGTCGACGACCTCGCCGGGATTGATGCCGAGCGCGAGCCAGTGCCCGGTGTTCGTGGTCACCTCTTCGCCGAGAAGGATCAAGAAGTCATCGGCGGCCAGATGCCCCCAGGCATCCGGGGCCGCGGCTGAGTTGTGCTCCGTCGTCGCGATGAAGTCGAGCCTGGCCGCGCGCGCCCGGACGACCAACTCTTCGGGGGTGAGTTCCCCGTCCGAGTGGATGGAGTGGACGTGGCAGTCCCCGCGGTACCAGGCCGCCCCGCGTCCAACCGCCCGCGCCGGCGGGAAGCTCAAACTCGACAAGGTGCTCCTCCCAGAGTCCTGTCGAGTCAACGCGCCGCCAGGGCAACCCGTTCCATCGCCCACTGAGCACCATCTCAGTCGAGACGTAAGACCAAGATCTCATTCTGAAACGATCAGTAAAGGCCTGGGCTTCAACCCCAACTGGTCATTTGTACTTCCGCCACGATCGAGCGCCCCCGACGTAGGGCTCGTCCAGCCGCTTGAAGCACAGCCCCTCCACCCCGGCTGCCGTCCACTCCAGCCACCCTCGCGCCACAACCGGGTCGGTGGTCGAGGGACACAGCGTCAACGGCGCCTCCAGTCCGTGGTCCGTGAACAGCGCCTCAAGCGCCGCACGCCGCCGCTCGTACGGCCAGCCGGTCAGGTCCGCCCCCGTGTGGATCAAGTCGAAGACCACGTAGTGGGCCGGCCACTGGCGAGCTGCCTCAGCCGCAGCGGACCCGCGCCGCGCGAGCCGCTGCTGAAGCCGCTCGAACGCCAGCCGGTCGCGCTCCCATACCACCAGCTCGCCGTCCAACCCGGTGTCCGCCGGCAGCCGCGCGAGGGCCGCCGCGCGGATCTCGGGGAACGACGCCGTCATATCCGTGCCCTGCCGGGAACGCAGCAGTACCCGGCCGCCCGCGTACACGGCGAGCTGTACCCGGTAACCGTCCCACTTCGGTGATGCACTGTTGGACTGTTCGCGAGTGTGTCTGGCTGGATGTCGATCAGGGAATATGGTGTCTCACCGCCGTGCTACGTCGTCCCTGATCCTGCGCAAGTCGTGGGGCTCCGGCGGCCCCCGGCGGCGGTCAGTCGCATCGCCGCGTGGTTCCCGTGATCTCCACCCAGGACAGCTTGGGCACGGCGTCGTCCAAAAGGCAGGCTCTGCTGTTTAGGTGGGCGGTCCTGGGTGTCCCGCTCTGCGGGGCCTTGAGAAGATCACTCCATGGTGCACAAGGATGATCGCCTGACATGCGTGGCGTTCGGAGTGTCGGAGGCGACGGACGTGGCTCGCGCTGATGCCCTGGGGCTGCTGGAGGCCGACACTGCTCTGCACGCGGAGTGGATTGCGGGGCTGGCCATGAACAGCGCTGCACCGGATGAGGTGCTGCGGCGCGTGTTCACACTCGATCCTCTGCCCGACGCTCAGTACTGGCTTGCCTATCGCGCGCTCTCGCCTGCGGCGGCAAGGGCCGCCGTCGCACACCCCGATCCGAAGGTTCGTAAGATCCTCGCGGAGAATCCGCACCTGCCGTCGGATGCGCTCGCCGCGCTGGCCGAGGATCCGGATCCGAAGGTTCGACGCGTCGCGGTGGTGATGGCGTGTGAGCGCGATGTCGAACTGCCGACAGAACTGACCGTGCGGCTCGCCACTGGCCCGGATGCCGGTGTGAGGTACGTCGCCACCGCGCTGCCCGGCCTGCCGGACGAGACGCTGCTCTCTCTGGCCGAGGATCCCGACCCTCGCGTCCGCTCCGCCGCCATCAACTCCGGGAGCTGGCCCAGGCTGCGCCCTGAGGTTCGGGCCGCGGCCAAGGCCGACCCCGATCCCCGGGTGCGCAGGGCGATCGCACGCGCCACCCACATCGACGTACCCCTTCCGACGACGGTGGAGGACTTCCTCGCCGAGACGGACGAACGCCGCCGCGCCGCCGCTTTGACCGCACCCGTCGACGCGGCCCTGGCAGCCCTGCTCGTGGCCCACGAGGACGGTTCGATACGTCGCAGGGCCGCTGCCAACCCCCACGTGCCGAAGGCACTCGCCCTCGCACTGGCCACCGACCCCGAGCCCTCCGTCCGTCTCGCGGTGTCCCTTCGCGCGGATGTGAGCGAGGAGCAGCGGGCGGCGATCGACTACACCATCCCCCCGGGCCGCCATCCGGTACCGGCCTGGGTGGAGGAACGCTCCAGCGACCCGGACGCACTGCGGGAGATCGCGGCCTCCAGCCACGTCCTCCTGCGCCGGGGCGTCACGTGCGCACCAGAACTGCCCGCCGATGTGATCGAGCGGTTGGCAACCGACGACGATTACTACGTCAAGCTGATGCTGTGCGAGAACGACCATGCCCCACACGAACTGCTCGTGGAAATGTTCGCCGACTGGGACGGACTGAGCTGGGGCATGCTGGCCTACCGCCGCAACTTCCCGCGCCCCGGCCTGGCCCGCTTCGCCAACAACCCGAACCGCCGACTGCGGTATGCGGCCCTCTTCGACCCACGGGCCGCACCAGAACTCGTCGAACGGCTCTCCCACGACGCGGAGGACATGGTGCGCCGCCACGCAGCGGCCGACCCGCGCCTGCCCCTCCCAAGGCTCGTCGAACTGCTCGGCGAGGACGGGATGCCGCGAGCGGCGGCCCGCAACCCCGCGCTGCCCGCCGAACTCATGCACCAACTGCTCGATGTCGCGGGCGTCACGGGCTGAGACCGAATCCGTATCTCGGGCCGTTGCCTCCCACCGTCACGGTCGCAACGCGCCTTGAGGCCGGCCCACCGGCCCCTGGAGTAATGCTCAGTACCTGTGGATCACTCCTGACGGAAGAAGGCGTACCTTCCCGCGGGATCGATCGCTAGGTCATCGAGCAAGGCCGAGGTTGCCGGGTCGGTCGGGAAGGCACGCAGGTGCTTACGGTAGTCAACGAGGACGACACCACCCCGAGTAGCAGTTCACTGCTGGATGAGATCGTCCGCCACCGCCGCCGCGCACCCGTGCGCCCCGTGCGCGGCGAATGCTGGCCGCAGCGCTGGAGGCCGAAGTCAACGCCTACATACCCGAGTTGGTCATGAGCGTGACGACACGGGGCGCCGCCTGGTGGTCCGCAACGGCTATCACCGGCCCCGGCAGGTCACCACCGCGGCCGGCGTGGTAGAGGTGAAGGCGCCGCGGGTGAACGACAGGCGCGTCGACGATGAGACCGGCGAGCGTAAGCGGTTCTCATCCGCGATCCTGCCGCCGTGGTGCCGT
>NZ_PQSR01000166.1 GCF_002920635.1 Streptomyces sp. Ru72
GGCTGGAGCGACGCGGCGAGGGCGCTGCCGCCGGCGGTCGCCACCAGGGCGTAGAGCCCGTCGGCGGTGGCGACACCGAGCGCGGCGCACGCTCCGGTCCGCAGGGACGTACGGGCGGTCAGGGACACCAGGTAGGTCCCGACCGCGCCGACGGGCACCGCGATGCCGTAGCCCGCGACCAGGCCGGCGACGAGTGCGGCGGTCATGGCAGGTGGGGCACGGTCCTCCGCGGCCGGCCGCACCACTGCTGTCGCTCCCCGGCCCGGCGAACGGCGGCGGCGGAGGACGGCGGCAGAAGGGCTTCGGCAATCGGCATGCGCAGAGCCTGGACGACCGGCGGCGCACGGGCAAGCGAATTACTTCGGCCATATGCGACGGCGGGCGCATATGGCCGAACTTCGCGTGGCCCTGTAGATGCCCGAGGCATCTAATGATGATCGGCAAAGGGAATCTTCGTGCGAGGTCATTCATGACGAAAACCGGTACGACCGTGTCGGAGCCTGTGGCCTTCCCCCAGGACCGCACCTGCCCCTACCACCCGCCCGCCGCCTACGAACCGCTCCGCTCGGCCCGGCCCCTGACCCGGGTCACCCTCTACGACGGCCGCGACGTATGGGTGGTCACCGGGCACGCCACCGCCCGTGCGCTGCTCGCCGACCCGCGCCTGTCCTCGGACCGGACCCGGTCCGCGTTCCCCGCCGTCACCGCGCGTTTCGCCGCCGCCCGCAACCGCAGGCTCGCCCTGCTGGGCGTCGACGACCCCGAACACCGCACCCAGCGCCGCATGCTGGTGCCGAGCTTCACGCTCAAGCGGGCCACGGCACTGCGCCCGCGCATCCAGGCCATCGTCGACCGGCTCCTGGACGCCATGGAGGCCGCGGGCCCGCCGGTCGAACTGGTGAGCGCCTTCGCGCTGCCGCTGCCGTCGATGGTGATCTGCGCGCTGCTCGGCGTGCCGTACGCCGACCACGACTTCTTCGAGGAGCAGTCGCGCAGGCTGCTGCGCGGTCCGTCCGTGGCCGACACCCAGGACGCCCGCGACCGGCTGAACACCTATTTCGAGGAGCTGATCGACCGCAAGCGCGCGGAACCGGGGGACGGACTGCTCGACGAGCTGATCCAGGAGCAACTGCGCAAGGGCGCCCTGGACCGGGACGAGTTGGTCTCCCTGGCCACGCTCCTGCTGGTCGCCGGGCACGAGACGACCGCCAACATGATCTCCCTCGGGACCTTCACCCTGCTGCACCACCCCGAACAGCTGGCCGAACTGCGCGCCGACCCGGGTCTGATGTCCGCCGCGGTGGAGGAGCTGCTGCGTTTCCTGTCCATCGCCGACGGGCTGGTGCGGGTGGCCACCGAGGACATCGAGATCGAGGGGACGAGGATCCGGGCCGACGAGGGTGTGCTGTTCTCCACCTCCGTCATCAACCGCGACACCACCGCCTTCCCCGAGCCGGACACCCTCGACTGGCACCGCCCGGCCCGTCACCACGTCGCCTTCGGGTTCGGCATCCACCAGTGCCTCGGCCAGAACCTGGCGCGGGCCGAGCTGGAGATCGCCCTGCGCACCCTCTTCGACAGGCTGCCCGGACTGCGGCTCGCCGCCCCGGCGGAGGAAATCCCCTTCAAACCGGGCGACACGGTCCAGGGGATGCTGGAACTCCCCGTCAGCTGGTAGGAGGCTGCGGCCATGACCGACATCTCCATCTCCATCGACCCCGACGTCTGCATCGGCGCCGGCCAGTGCGCCCTGACCGCCCCCGCAGTGTTCACCCAGGACGACGACGGCTTCAGCCAGGTGCTGCCCGGCAAGGAGGACGGCGGCGGCGACCCACTGGTGCGGGAGGCGGCGCGCGCCTGCCCGGTGGGCGCCATCACCGTCTCGGAGAAGGGGAGCTGACTCCTCACCGCCCCGTGATCGCCGTATCGAGGACGGCGACTGCGAGCCCGCGCAGCCGCACGGGATCGGCGATCGCCTCGTAGGAGGTGATCCTCCCGCCCTCGACCGTCACCTTCAGCACCAGGCGCAGTCGGCCGCGCGGCGCCACCACGGCGCCCACGGTCCCGTCCACCAGCGCCACCTCGGCGAACCGTGCCCGCCCGCGCAGCAGCACCGTCTGCTCCGCCACGGCCCGCGCCCCGCGCAGCTCCGGCGCCCCGCCCGGCGGCAGAGCTGCGGCGTCGGCCCGCCGTACGACATCGGGCGCCAGCACCGCCAGCAGTCCGCCGAGGTCACCGCCGCGTGCCGCCGCGAGGAACGCCTCGACGACCCGCCGGTGCCCGTCCAGCTCGGCGGCCGGCGGCGCGGAGGTGCCACGGACCTTGTGCCGGGCGCGGCTCGCGAGCTTCTTGGTGGTGACGGTCGAGCGGCCCACGACGGCCGCGATCTGCTCGAACGGCACGCCGAACGAGTCGTGCAACACGAACGCCACCCGCTCGGCGGGGGAGAGCCGGTCGAGCACGACGAGCAGCGCCAGACCCACCGAGTCCGCGAGCAGTGCCTCCTCCTCGGGACCGGACGCACCGCCGTCCACCCCCACCTCGTCGGACACCGGCTCGGGGTCCTCGCGTCGGGACGCGCGCGAACGCAGCATGTCGAGACAGATCCGCGAGATCACGGTGCGCAGCCAGCCGGGCAGGTTCTCCACCTCGTCGGCGTCGGTCCTGGCCAGCCGCAGCCAGGTCTCCTGGACGGCGTCCTCCGCCTCACCGAGCGAACCGAGCATGCGGTACGCCACCGCCCGCAGCCGGCCGCGCTGCGCCTCGAACCGCTCGGCCAGCTCCTTCTGCCCGCTCATCGGTCACCTTTCCCTGCCGTGCGCCGTCACCTACCTGACGTACCGAAGTCCCATGAAGTGACAGGAGAGAACCATGGCAGACCCCCGACCGCGGCTGCTGCACCTGGACTCCAGCGCCGGCCCCGCCGCCGAGTCTCTCACCCGCCGGCTGACCACGCTGTTCGCGGACATCTGGTGCGACCGCCACGGCGTCGACGGCTACCGCCACCGCGACCTCGCCGCCGACCCGGTGCCGCCGCTGGGCCCCGCCTACGTCGTCCTCGGCCGGCGCCTGGAGCGCTGCGGAGTCGTCCCGCCCGAGGAGGTCGGCGCCCACACCGGGACTCCGGACGAGCGACGTGAGTGGGCGCTCACCCTGCCGCTGATCCGCGAACTGCGGGCCGCGGGCACCGTGCTGCTCGGCGTGCCGATGTACAACTTCTCCGTGCCCGCCGCGCTGAAGGCGTGGATCGACCGGGTGACCTTCCCCGGCGCCTTCCTCGACCCGGGGACCGGCGGCAGCGCGCTTCGCCACACCCGGGTCGTGGTGGTCATGGCCCGCGGCGGTGCCTACGGGCCGGGCACGCCTCGCCGGGCCTTCGACTTCCAGCGGCCCCATCTGCGCGCCTGGTTCACAGAGCACGGCGTCGCCGAGGAGAACCTCCACTTCGTGCAGGCCGAGATGGCCCTCGCCTCTCTCGTTCCCCACCTGGCCCGTTTCCGGGACCTGGCGGACGCCTCCCTCGCGCAGGCCCGGAAGGAACTGACCGAACTGGCCACCCGGCCCCCCGCCGTGATCACTAAGGTGCGGGCGTGACCCGACACGACAGCACACCCTTCCTCTACGTCGTCGTCTGCGCCGCCGGCGTCGCGCAGGACGTCCTCGAACTGATCACGGCCGCGCAGGAAGGGGACTGGGAGGTGGGCGTCATCGCCACCCCGCTCGCCCTCCGGTTCTTCGACACGGCCGCCGTCGAGGAGCGGACCGGCCGCCCCATCCGGTCCGCCTGGCGCGCCCCGGGTGACCCCCGGCCGTTCCCGGACCCCGACGCGGTGGTCGTGGCCCCCGCCACCTTCAACACGATCAACAAGTGGGCCGCCGGCGCAGCCGACACCCTGGCCCTCGGCACCCTGTGCGAGGCGTACGGGCTCGGCGTCCCGATCGCCGTCCTGCCCTGCGTGAGCGAGGCGCTGGCGGCCCACCCCGCCTACCGCGCGAGCCTCGAACGGCTCACCGGCATGGGGGTGCGGTTCGGTGACCCGTACGCCGGAGAGGCGGCCGAGGACGGCACCCGCCCGCGGTTCCGCTGGGAGCGCGCACTGGACCTCCTCACGCCGCGCCCCTGACGGAGGGCCCGTTTCACCAGGGCGTATGCCGACCCGACGCTCTACTGTCGTGCCATGACCGCAGACCGTATCGCGCTGGCCGTGCACGACCACGGGGGTGACGGGCCGCCCCTGCTGCTCCTGCACGGTGCCGGGCGCACGCTCGCCGACTGGGCGGCCGTGGCCCCGCTCCTCGTGGCCCGGCACCGCGTGCTCGCCGTCGACCTGCGCGGCCACGGCCTCTCGCCGGACGGGCCCTGGCGCCTGCCCGAGGTGCTCGGCGACCTCGAGGAGGTCCTGACGGCGCACGGCATGCCGAACGCTCTGCCCGTCGGGCACTCCTTCGGCGGCATCCTCGCCGTGGTGTACGCGCTGGAGCACCGGGACGTCACCCCCGGGGCCGTGAACCTCGACGGGTTCGGCTGGGGACGCCCGGACCAGTACGTGGGCCTGGACGCGGACTATGTGGCGCAGCATCTCGCCCAGGTACGGGAGTTGCACGCGGCCGGCCAGGGCGGGAAGCTGCCCCCGGACGGGCTCAAGGACCTCCTCGCCGAACAGCGCGCGATCTCCGAGCGCCTCGGCATCCCCTACGAACTGCTGGAGGCCGGCATCCGGCGGTCCGTGCGGGAGCGGGACGACGGGGCTCTGGAGCTGCGGCCGGGACGGGAACAGGCGCTGCAGATGCTCGAGGTCATCGACTCGCTGGACCTGTTCGCCCTGTTCCGCAGGATGACCGCGCCGCTGCTCCTCGGCCGGGCCCAGCGGCAGGTGCCCTCCGTCCCCGGCCTGGACTGGTTCGATCCGATGATGCTCGCCTACGCCAGCGGGCTCGCCCGCGACCTGACCGCCCTCGTCGAGGAGCGGCCCAATGTGACCGTCGCCCCGATCGACGGCACGCACGCCATGCTGCTGGAGAACCCGCGGGCGGTCGCGGACGCCGTCCTCGCCTTCACGTCCTGACCGTGGTGCCCGGGTGCGGACCCACGGCGGCGAACTCGGTGCCGCAGGGGCCCGCGCTTTTCGTCGTTGCCAAGCAACCGGGGCACCCGTGAGTGACGCCGCCGGGAGGGTACCCGAGACTTTCCACGGCATGGAGCAGGCGCCGTGGGACGACCGCTTCTCGTGGGTCCCAAATGGGCGCAAAATCCGGGGTTGACCGGCTCTGGCAGGAACCGGACAGCGTGGTGGAGGCGAGGGACGCCCGTAAAACGTGTTGCGCGCCGCGCAGTCAGGAAGGAGCTGCAACGATGACCGCCCAGCACAGCACGGTGAGTGAGGTGATGACGCGCGATGTCGTCACCGTCCGTCCGGACACCCCGTTCAAGGAGATCGCATCCGTCCTGTCCCGCCACGGCATCAGCGCCGTGCCCGTGGCCGACGCCCGAGGGGCACCCGTGGGGGTGGTGTCCGAAGCCGACCTGCTCCGCAAACAGGCCGAACAGCCCGTCGGCGGACAGCAGGCCGCGCCCGGATGGCCCCGTGAGAAGTCCAAGGCACGTGCGGAGAACGCCGCCGGGCTGATGACCACCCCCGTCGTCACCGCTCACGCCGACTGGCCGGTCGCCCAGGCGGCCCGGGCGATGGACCGGCACCGGGTCAAGCGGCTGCTGGTCGTGGACGAGACCGACCGCATCATCGGCATCGTCAGCCGCTCGGACCTGCTCCACGTCTACCTGCGCCCGGACGAGGAGATCTACGAGGAGATCAACGACGACGTACTTGAGGGAATGCTGGGACTGGAGGAAGAGGAGGTGCAGGTACAGGTCCACGAAGGGGTGGTCACCCTGCGTGGCGAGGTCGAGAACCAGAGCACCGCCCAGATCGCCGAACGGCTCGCCCGCGGGGTGGAGGGGGTGGTCACGGTCAGGCCGATGATCGACTACGCCGTGGACGACAGGGGGAGGGGACCGGCCACAGCCTGACATCGGGGCCGTCGCCCCACATGTCGTCCTGCGTAGCGCCTCCGGGCGTGGGCATGGCATCTGCTGGTGCCGTGCGCAGGGGGACAGCGCGGCACGCACCTTCGCCATTGCGGCGATCAACACCTGGAACCGGCTCGCCGTGGGCTCGCGCACCCGGGTCATCGGCCTGGGCGGCCTCCGGGCCCTCACTCCTGCCCGGGCGTCACAAGCATGAGGAGCATTCCCGTGTCGATCGACGGCTTCGCCGCCCGCGGAACGCTCAGTGTCGCCGGATCCTCTTTCACGATCTTCCGGCTCGAGGCGCCTGCCCGCTGCCGCCCGGTTCCCCTTCAGCCTCGGTCATTTCGACGGCCGCACGAACGATGACGACCGGACACGTGGCGTGCAGCGCACACTGCTGACTCACGGATCCCAGCAGCATTCGACGGAATCCGCCCATGCCCCGGCTGCCCACGACGAGGGCCTCGGCGCCCTCCGCCTCGCTGAGCAGTACCTCGACGGGATTGCCATTGACCAGACGCTTTCGCACCTGGGCAGCGCCGGATTCGCCGAGAACCTGGTCCACCTGGTCGGCAAGGCCGCGCTCGGCGATGGTTCTGTCCATAGTGGGGTCCACCGCGGGAGCGGACCAGCCGTACGCCCAAGGTAGTTCCCAGGCTGCAACTGCCACCACATCTCCGCCGATCAGTCCTGCATACCGGACCGCCCACCGAAGCGCGGCATGCGACGAAGGCGAGCCGTCGACACCCACGACGACATGCGGGGCCGAATCTCTCTTCCCCATAGGATTTGCCCGTTCTGCTCTCATAGACGTCTACGCTGAGCGGCACGGCGACGATTCGCCATTCAGCCGCAGCAGACAGGTGCACCCCGTCGATCCGGCGAGTGGTGGGAGTGCTGCCGCCGGGAATCAGCGTCCAGCCGGTCGAAGGTGGCGACGTAGCGGCCGTGCGGGCGTGAAGACTTTTGGCGCTCGTGCACTCGACCGAAGCGTTCCGGCAGCTGCAGGGCGGCGCGCACAGGATGGTGCATGCACCGATCCCCCTTCGTCGTGGTGTGCGGTGGGGCCGGCACTCCCCGATGTCGTCGTCGAACCGGTAGGTCAGGGTTCGATCAGGCCGGCGCGGATGGCGTAGCGGGTGAGTTCCAGGCGGTCACGCAGGCCGAGCTTCTGGAGCAGGTTGGCGCGGTGCCGTTGGACGGTCTTCACGCTGATGACCAGCAGCTCGGCGATCTCCTTGGACGAGTGTCCCTCGGCCACCAGCTTCAGGACCTCTTCCTCGCGGGGAGTGAGGATCTGGTCGGGGGATTCGTCGCCGTTGCGGGCCCGGTCGAGGTAGTTGCGGATCAGCGCGGTGACCGCGCCGGGATACAGGAAAGGCTCGTCGCGCATCGCGGCCCGGCACGCGGCGACCAGGTCGCGGTCGGCGACGGACTTCAGTACGTACCCGCTGGCCCCGGCCTTCAGGGCCTGGAAGAAGTACTGCTCGTTGTCGTGCATGGTGAGCATCAGGATCCGCAGGTCGGGCTTGAGGGCGGCCAGTTCTCGGGCGGCCTGCAGTCCGGTCATGCGGGGCATGGCGATGTCGAGTACGGCCAGGTCGACGTCGTGGGTGCGGGCCAGTTCGATGGCCTCGGCACCGTCACCGGCCTCGGCGACGACTTGAAGGTCGGGTTCCTGGTCGAGGATGAGCCGCACACCGCGGCGGACCAGCGCGTGGTCGTCGGCGAGCAGGATGCGGATCGTGCTCGTTCCCGTACGCGAAGTCGTGGTGTCGGGCATGTCAGGGCTGCTTCCTGGACACGGGTGCGGTGAGCTGGACCCGGGTGCCGGTGGGGGGTGCCGGGGTGATCTCCAGGCTGCCCCCGATGAGCAGGGCCCGCTCGCGCATGCCGCGGATTCCGGCGCCCTCACGGGGGGCCTTGATGCCGGAGCCGTCGTCGGTGACCGTCAGTGCCACGCCGTCGTCGGTGTGCTGCAGCGCGACGGCGACCCGTTCGGCGTTCGCGTGGCGGGCGACGTTTGTCAGCGATTCCTGGGCAACGCGGTAGAGGACCAGTTCCGTCTCCGGCGCAAGATCGGGCAGGTCGGCGTCGAAGCGGCGGGTGACCTGCAGCCCGGTGTGGGCGGCGAAGTCCTCGGTGAGCGAGGTCAGTGCGCTGACCAGGCCGAGGTCGTCCAGTACACCCGGACGCAGCCGGCGTACCAGGCGGCGGACCTCGTCCAGGCTCTCCCGGGTGATCTCCTGCACCTCATGCAGCTCCTTGCGCAGCCGCGGCGGAGCGTCGTCTGCGGCCCGTTTGAGCCCCAGCAGGATCGCTGTCATGCTCTGGCCGACCTCGTCGTGCAGCTCTTGCGCGATGCGTCGGCGTTCGGCCTCCTGGGCCAGCAGAGCCCGGGCACTGCTCGCAGCCCCTCTCCGTCTCCAGGCGCTCCAGCATGGCGTTGAACGTACGGATCACCTCGGCGATCTCACCACCGCCGGAAACGGGCAGGCGCTGGCCAGGACGCAGCAGGTCTACGGTGGTCATCAGCTTGGTGAGCCGGTCCAGGGGGGCCAGACCGAGCCTCAGCAGCGCGGCGTTGGCGACCAGCATCACCGCCATACCGACGACCAGGATGATCGCCTCGGTAAGCAGAACGGGCACGGACACGGTGACCGGAGTCCACAGGAGCAGCGCCGTGGCCGTGCCCAACACCACGGCGTTGAGGGCGAAGATCCGCCAGAACAAGGACACCAGCCCTGCGCCTCCCCGTCTCGGTCGACCCCCACTGCCGGACATCACCCAGCCGCGCGGTCCGGAGAGCCGGGCCTGCGGCCGGCCTGCCCCCTCCCGAGTGCCCCGTCGATGGCACCTGGACCCCCTTTCCCCAGGGCGCGCACTGTCCGCGACGCTGCTGCATGGATCCCTTGACCCGGCACAAATGGGGCTGCCGCCCGATAGGTATCCGCCACGGGCCCGGCCAGGGTGGAGGAGACACAAAGGAACCACACCCTCAGTGGACGGGCGGGCCCCGAAACGCCGCCGGGCCGCTCGCAGCCCCGTCACGGAACCCGCGCGAAATCCGGCGTGCCGTATGCCGCCGAGAAAGGGATCGACCATGTCGCTCGATGTCAACCGGGCCACACCTCTCCACGACGCTCGTCAGCGCCTGGAACACGCCCGCACGTCCCAGCTCTCGCAGTTGCAGGCCCTCACCGAGACCAGGCAAACCACGGAGGATCACCTGCTGTCCGAGCAGAAGACCGCCATGGAACGGGTCCTCGAAGAGATCGAGGAAGCCTTCGACCGCGTCGAGGACGGTTCCTACGGAACCTGCCTGGCCTGCGGCAGACCCATTCCTGCGGAGCGGCTGGAGATCCTCCCCTACACGCGACACTGCGTGGCCTGCCGGCGCCGCGCCGCCTGACCACTGCCCGTACCGACTCCGTTCTGCGCCCTGCCCTCAGAAGGGGTGAAGTAGTGAACCACCAGATCATCGTCGAGAGCGCGACGCACCTGTCGGCCGAGGATCTTGCGGCGCTGCGCGAGAACCTGCATGAGCAGCGCCTGTTCCGCCAGGAGCAACTGCAGCAGCTCGCCGGCCCGGTCGCCTCCCGCGTCGAGGACCGGCTCCAGCAGCGCGCCGCCGGGCAGGTCGAGGTTTACGTCAAGCTCGCCGCCTCCGCCCGCATGGTCCTCTCCGACGTCGAAGCAGCCCTCAAACGCATGGACGAGGGCTCCTACGGCGTCTGCCGTCTGTGCCGACGTCCCATCGAGCGGGAACGGCTGATGATCGTTCCGCAGGTCCACTACTGCGCCCACTGCCAGCAGGCCAAGCAGGCAGTCCCGTGACCGGCATGTCCCGCTCACCGGCCGCCGCCCCGCAGGGCGGCTGTACTGGCTCCGCTGCGGCGACGGGCAGGTCCCACTCGGCCGGTCGTGGGCATCGGGCACCTGCGGAAATGGGTGCGGGGCCCGATGGTATGCGGCAAGGCCGCGTGTGACGGTGGCATAGCCCCCCGACTGTCGGTTCCCCGGAAGGAGGAGTCATGGCGCAGCCCGCCACCCATGTTGCACAGCGCGATCTTGAGGCGCGGACGCAGCGAAGCGATCCTGACGCGGGGGTACGAGTCAGCAGCAGGTCCCGGATCGCGCCCCCGCCGACCGCCGTGACCGTGCCCTGCAGTACGGCCCGGCAGCCGGCCCAGACCCACGGCGAGGGTCTTCTGCGCCCCCGCTGCCGCCCAGACACTGAGCGCCAGGGCATCCAGCAGGTTGAAGGCCCAGCCGGAGGTGTGGTGGCTCAGGTCGGCCACGAAGGCCAGCAGGGTGCCGCCGGTGGCGACGGCGCGACAAGTGTAGTCGGTCAAGGCCACGGGCGTGCCGTGCTGCAGCAGGGTGTCGCGCAGGACACCGCCGCCCAGGCCGGAGACGATGCCGATGACCAGGAATCCGAAAAGGTCCAAGCGGCGGCTCCGTGCAGCACCCCACCGAGCGTTCCGTTGACGAACACCCCGCCCAGTCCAGCGCCCGGGCACCTCGGTCACGTTCTGGGGCGAAAACGAGCCGGCCACGCACCAGCACCTCCCTCACGTAGTCATCGCATGGCGGTGTGGCGGGGAGGACGCTCGCTGCGGCGACGGCGGAGGATGACCACCAGGTCCACCGTCGAGACGACGGCGAGTGCGGCACAGCCTCCAGCGATGGCCGCAAGTTCAGAGGAGCTCGGGTTGCCGGTCGGCCCGGAACGCGTTGACC
>NZ_PQSR01000167.1 GCF_002920635.1 Streptomyces sp. Ru72
AAAAAAACTTTTCGGTGAAAGGGTGGAGCCATGTTGGACGTCACCGTGATCGAGGATCCCGAGGCCGCGGCGGTCTCGCTGGACCCCGTCCGCGCCCGGCTGCTCGCCGAGCTGGCGGCGGGGCCCGCGTCGGCCGCCATGCTGGCCGGAAAGGTCGGGCTGCCCCGGCAGAAGGTGAACTACCACCTCAAGACCCTGGAGCGGCACGGCCTGGTCGAGCTGGCCGGCGAGCGCCGCAAGGGCAATGTCACCGAGCGGCTGATGCGGGCCACCGCGGCGTCGTATGTGATCAGTCCGCTGGCGCTCGCCTCCGTGCAGCCCGACCCGGACCGTTTCCGTGACCAGCTCTCGGCGCGCTGGCTGCTCGCCCTCGGCGCCCGGCTGGTCCGCGACGTCGGCTCGCTCATCACCGGCGCGGCCAAGGCCCGCAAACGGCTCGCGACGTACGCCCTCGACGGCGAGGTCCGCTTCGCGTCGGCCGCCGACCGCGCCGCGTTCGTCCAGGAGCTGACCGCGGGCGTCAGCGCCCTGATCCGCAAGTACGACGCCCCCGGCGCCGAGGGCGGCCGCGACCACAGGATCGTCGTCGCCGTCCACCCCACGGTCAAGGACCGCACCGGGACCGCCCCGGAACTCGACTCTCCGCAAGAATCCCAGTGAGCAGGAGCCCCGTCATGTCCAAGGAATTCGAGATCGTCCGCGAGTTCGAGGTCGACGCCACGCCCGAGGAGGTGTGGGAGGCGATCACCACCGGCACAGGCGGTTATCTGTGGCCGATGGACCCGCCCGAGCCCCGTGTGGGAGGCAGCGGGCCCTTCGGATCCACGGTCACCGCCTGGGACCCACCGCACCGCTACACCAACCGCAGCGAGGACGTCGGCTTCCCCGTCCAGTCGGTCAACCAGCTCGACCACACCATCGAGCCGCGTGACGAGGGCCGCCGTGCCTGGGTGCGGTACGTGCACAGCGGCATCTTCACCGACGACTGGGACAACCAGTACGACGGCGCGAGCAAGCACACCGACTTCTACCTGCACACCCTGCGCGAGTACCTGACCCACTTCGCGCCCCGCCCGGTCGCCTTCGCGACCCTGAACGGGCCGGTCGCGTCCACCGCGCCCGACGCCTTCACCGCCGTCGGACGGGCCCTCGGAATCACCGGCGACACCCCCGACGGGGCACGCGTCCGGGCCCGCGGCCCCGAGGGCCGACTCCTCGACGCCGTACTCGACTTCCGCAATCCGTACTTCATCGGACTGCGCACCGACGACGCCCTCATCCGCTTCTTCGGCCGCAACCACTGGGGCGCGCCGGTCGGCATCAGCGTCCACGACTTCGCACCGGACGCCGACGCCAAGGCGAACGAGGCCGCCTGGCAGGGCTGGCTGGACGGGGTGTTCAGCCAGCCCTGAGCCCGAGGGACGACTACGGCCGGAACCGCAGCACCTGCGGGTCGTGGTCGCTGATCTGGTCGTGGAACTCCGAGTTGATGTGCACGCTGTCGTAGTCGAGGTCGCAGCCGCGGCGGATCGACGGGCTGACCAGGATCTGGTCCAGGACCTGCTCGTTGCCCTGGTAGTCGTAGGTGTACCGCTCGCTCCTCGGCAGCGACTTGATCGCCGACCACAGCTCGCCGTCACCCTCGAGGATCTTGGCGGTGTCGGAGAACTCGAAGTCGTTCATGTCGCCGAGCGCGACGACGGCGGCGTTCTTCTGCGTGTCGAGGATGTCCTTGACGAAGGTGTTCACCTCGGTGGCCTGCAGATGGCGCTGAACCTCCGAACTGCGGGTCGGCGGCTGGTACTGCGCGTGCAGCGACTGGTCGCCGCCCTTGGAGGTGAGGTGGTTGGCGATCACGAACACCGTCCTGCCGCGGAAGACGAACTCGCCGACCAGCGGCTTGCGGCTGGACTTCCATGCGTCGTCGGCCGGGTCGATACGACCGGGCGACACCGTCAGCTGCGCCTTGCCGTGCACCTTGGTGACGCCCACGGCGGTCGTGGAGTCGCCGCCCGGGCGGTCGGTGAAGGAGACCCGCTGCGGGTTGAAGAGGAACACCTGACGGATGTTGCCGCCCGGCTGGCCGCCGTCCTGGTCGTTGACCGGGTCGATCGAGCGCCAGTCGTACTTCGGGCCGCCCGCCGCGACGATCGCGTCGATCAGCTTGTTCACCGTCTGGCTCGCGTCGACCGTGCCGTCGTCCGTGGCGCCGTTGTCGTCCTGGATCTCCTCCAGGGACACGATGTCGGGCGACTGCAGGTTGTTCACGATGGCGGAGGCGTGGGCCGCGAACGTGGTGTCCGACGGGTCCAGGTTCTCCACGTTGTAGGTCGCCACGGCGAGCTCGCCGCGCTCCTGCTTGCGGGTGGTCTCCCGCTGCAGCCCGCCACTCTCGAGCGTGCCGAGCCGGCCGGCGACCAGGGTGTAGCCGCCGAACTGGTTGTAGTCCAGCGGGCCGGTCGTCGTGCCGGCGAGCGTGTCACCGACGTTCGCCTGCGGGAAGTCGGCGGTGGAGCCGAGGGACTGGATCTGGAGCCGGCCGGTGTTCTGGGAGTCGTAGGAGCCGTAGACCGTGCCGCCGCGGCGATTGGCGTTCTCGTGCGGCTTCACCGTGACCCACAGCTCGCTGTACGGGTCGGTGGCGGTGACCACGCGGGCGTCGGCGACCTGGACGTTCATGCCCTCCAGGGACTCGTAGTAGTCCAGGGCGTACGTCGACGGCCGAAGCGCCAGGCCGTTGATCGAGCCGTTCGCGGCCGGGTCGCCCGCCGGGGTGTACTGGTCCGGCACGGAGTCCTCGTCGATCACGACCGGCGCCGGGACGGCGTTGCCGCTGGAACGCACCGTCACCGTCGGCTTGGTGATCTCGGTGACCGACTGGTTGCCGGACGAGGTGCCGCCCGGGACGTACTCCGAGACCGTGCCCGTCACCGTCACCGCGTCGCCGACCGCGACCTTCGGGACGGAGCTGGTGAAGACGAAGACGCCCTCACTGGTGGCCGGGTCGTCGTCCGGGGTGGGGTCCTGCATCCAGAACCCTCTCGACGAGCCGTACGTCCGCACGCCCGTGACGATTCCGGCCACGTCCGTGACCTTCTGGCCCGCGAGCGGCGATGTCCGGGTGGTGCCCTGGATGTCGTGGATGCGCACGGTGTCCGCGTGCGCGGGAGAGGTGAGGACCACACCGGACACGGCGGAGCAGACGGCGGCGACGGTGAGCGCGGCGAGCCGCGAGGAAGACTTGCTCGGCAACGGAATCCCTCCGGGGAGATACGTGGGCGCCGGGACGAAGTGGAGCGTGGAACCGGGGGCCGCGACCGGTGGGGCGGTGGCGACGCGCGTAGCAGGCGACGGACGGCACCGAACCTCAGTGAACAGCTGTCCCCCGACTTCTACGCGCGTCAATCTCCTGTGTCCTCAGGCCAGTTGTCAAGGTTTCGGCCATGTACGGCAACCGGCGAGTAGATGAACCGGGCGGCATGGGTGGAAATCCGTCTAGGCTGAGCAGTGTGTTTCGGGGCGCCCCTCGGCCACCACGTACGTCCCCAAGGAGACCCAGCCGATGTCACACAGCTCCCTCCTGCCGCCGGTCCGGCTGCGTTCCGAGGCGGAGCTCGCACGGGACGCGCTCGCCACACCCCTGCTCTCCCGCGCCGCCCGGCTCGCCCGCTGGGCCGGACCCGACACGCGCGTCGGCCCCGGGGGCGAGCTGGTCGAGGAGCAGCTGCCCGCCGCGGCCGAGGCCCTCGGGCTGACCGGTGAGGACGCCGCCGCCGACGCGAGCGAGGCATGGCGGGTCGCCGTCGACGCCGGCCTCGTCCAGGTCGTCGACCAGGAGGCGGGGACGGTCGCCACCGGCGCCGACCTCGCACTGCTCACCTCCGGCAGCCCGAGCGACGTGCTCGGCGTGTGGCTGGGCGCGCTGGAGGCGGTGCTCGCCGACGCGAGCGTGCCCGAGCTGGACGGGCTCGCCGACGCCATGGGGGAGGACGGCGGGATCGACCTGTCCTCCCTCGACTGGGACCCGGAGGCGGAGGCCGAGTTCCTCGACGGAGTGCTCGGCAACCTCTACGTGCTGACGGTCAGTGAGGAGGGCCCGGGCGACAGCGCGGTGCCGCTGCCCGCACTCGCCGCGTCGATGATCGTGCCCGACGACATGGGCGAACCCACCAACGACGTCCTGGAGCAGGTCTCGGACGCCATGATGCGGCTGGACGACCAGTTCCGGATTCTCGAGCCCATCGGACTCGTCGACTTCCAGCCGGTCGACGAGGCGCTGATGAACGACGCCGAGGACGAGTCCACTGCGGCCGTCGACGTGACGGACGTCAGCCGGTACGGGATGGTACGGCTGACACCGCTCGGGCTGTACGGGATGCGGGCCCGGCTGCAGGAGGCCGGGATGACGGCTCCCGCTGTGGGGGAGCTGGCCGACAAGGGCGCCGACGCCCTGCTCGACGGCACGTCGGGGTTTCCGCCGGCGGCGGCGCAGGCGGAGACGGAGCAGTGGCTGGCACGCCGGGAACCGCTGGCGGCTGCACGGGAGTTGCTGGCCGCAGCACGGGGGTCGGACGCCGGAGCGCCCCTGCGCCGGCTCCGTTGCCAGCAGGCGCTGTCCCTCGTCGGGCTGCAGGCGGAGCCCGCGCTGCGTGAGGTGCTGGACGACGCGGAACTGGGCGGCCTGGCACGGGTGTGGCTCACCGAGCACGGAGCGGCGGACGTGCCGGCACCGCCGGAGTCGATGGTGTTCTGGCTGACCATCGACACGTTGGCCGCGCAACTGGCGGCCGAGGGCAACTCGGAGGAACTCCAGGGCCTGGTGGAGGGTCTGGCGGCCCAGCACAGCGGCTTCTTCACGACGGCGTGGCGGGTGGAGCATCCGGCGACCCCGGACGTCCTGGAGGCGATGGGGCGCCTGCACCCGGACAAGAAGGTGGCGAAGGAGGCGCGGAAGGCGGCGTTCAAGGCACGGTCGCAGCAGGGGAGTTGACCGTCGGCGTCGTGATATTGCCTGGTGGGTCACGGCTCAGGACGTTGCCGTGGCATTGCCCGGCATTGGTGTGTGCGCCGGCCGGCCAGAGCTGTGCTTTGCGGATTCATGGAAATGCGTGCCCAGCCGTCGGCCGCCGTTCAACGGGAGTTCAGGAGCGAGCGCGAGCGTGTGCGCGCAGCGGAGGTCCGCGAGGGCCTGTTGCGAAAGTCCCGTCGTCCGCCCGAACGGCGGCTCCGCGCCCGCCGCGGTAGCGGCTGATGCGGTCGTCCGGTGCCTGCGATCGCAAGGCGCCGAGGGTCGCCCGCGTGCTGGACGTACGCGGGCGAGCCGACAACGCGGCGAGCGCGCGTGCCGGACGCTGTGTGTGGGGCCGTGGGGGTACCGCCCAGCCTTTGAGGCAGCGGGGGAGGGACTTTACGCAACAGGCCCTGGCCACCCCCGACCGACTCCCTCCCCTCCCACAGGAGACAGCATGTCGCTCACCCGCAGGGACTTCGCCAGGCGGTCCGCGCTCACCGGTGCCGGCATCGCCCTGTCCGGCAGTGTCGGCGCCCTCGCCACCGCTCCGCACGCCCTCGCGTCCACCGAGACCGCGGACGGCCACAAGGAGCAGCGGCACGACGGCGTGGGCTACGGGCCGCTCGTCCCCGACCCGAACGGCATCCTCGCCCTGCCCGCCGGGTTCTCGTACCGAGTCATCACCTACAGCGGCAGGACCAAGCTGGAATCAGGCGAGTTCACCCCGTCCAACCACGACGGCACCTCCACCTTCCCCGGCCCCCGCGGCGCCACCCTCCTCGTCAACAACCACGAGCTCAAGGGCCCCCGCTCCAAGTGGAAGTACCCCGTACCGCTCACCGAGGGCCTCGTCTACGACCCGGCCGCGTCCGGCGGGTGCACCGTCGTCGAGGTCCGCCACGACCACATCGCCGAGTGGGTCGGCATCGCCGGCACCTCCACCAACTGCGCCGGTGGCGACACTCCCTGGGGCACCTGGCTGACCTGTGAGGAGACCGAGGACAAGGCCGGCCAGAACGGCATGACCAAGGACCATGGCTACGTCTTCGAGGTGGACCCCGCCGACCGGCGCGCCAACCGCGACCCCAAGCCCGTCAAGGCGCTCGGCCGTTACGCCCACGAGGCCGTCGTCGTCGACCCCAAGCGCGGCCACCTGTACCTGACCGAGGACGCCTCCGGCCCGAACGGCCTGCTCTACCGCTGGACCCCGCCGGAGGGCTTCGAGCACGGCCGCGGCAAGCTGCGCTCCCTCGCGGACGACGCAGGCCACTTGCAGGCCTTCAAGTGCTTCGACTCCGGCGGCAGGTTCGTCGACGACCTCTCCCGTGCCACGAAGATCGGCACCGTCTACGGCGTCGACTGGATCGACGTCCCGGACCGCGACGCGAAGACGGTCCCCGTGCGCAAGCAGTTCGCCGACGGTGAGATCACCCGCGCCCGCAAGCTGGAAGGCATGTGGTGGGGTGACGGCGGTGCGTATATCGTCTCCTCCTACGCCCGCGAGGAGAGCCCCGTCCAGCACGACGGCCAGGTCTGGTTCTACGACCCCAAGCGCCGCACCCTGACCCTGAAGGTCCTGCTCGGTGTGAACCCGGCCCCGGCCGAGGACGGCGACTTCGACGGACCCGACAACATCACCGTCTCCCCGCACGGCGGGCTGGTCATCGCCGAGGACGGCGACGGCATCCAGCACCTCTTCGGCGCCACCGACAGCGGCCGCACGTACCCCATCGCCCGCAACGAACTGAACATCGGCACCGAGGACAAGCCGGAGTACAGCGAATTCACCGGCGTCACCTTCTCGCCCGACGGCAGGACCCTGTACGCCAACATCCAGGAGCCCGGCATCATGCTGGCCATCACGGGGCCCTGGAAGCGGCAGCGGCGCTGACCCGCAACCGACCGCGTTGTCGCCGCTCGTCATCGGGGAGCAGCAGATGTTCCGAAGCGACCCTGACGAGCGGCACCTCATGCCCAGGCGAGCTCGTCAGTGCAGGGCCTGCTTGGCATGGTCGCGGGGTTCGCCGGACCGGGTGTCACACGCCGCGGGGAGGGGGCAGTTCGGCGACCTCGCGGCGGAAATAGCTTTCCAAGGGCTCGCCGGCCGAGTGCAGCCGGCGGATCAGGGCCCGTGCCCGCGTCACCATCGCCGGGTCCGTGTGGCGGACGGCGCCGTTCGGCGCGCCGGCCGGCGTGTAGTCCAGGACGTACACCGCCTCGGTGCCCAGCACGCACAGCTCCGGCAGCGGACCTCCGGTTTCGTCCCCCACGATCTCCGTGGCGTCCAGCACACTGACGCGCTCTCCGTACTCGTACTTGGTCCGCAGGAGGTGCAACTCCCACTGGATGTAGGGCGCGATGGGCCTTTCGACGACACGGACGCGATGCAGCGCGAACCCCGCGGCGCTGATCTTGCCGTAGTACTCCTCGTACTCGGTGCGCAACTCCTCGATCAGCCGTAGGGATTCCTCCCAGTCGCCCCGACGAAGCGCCTGCCAGCTGGGAAAGTCCCCCTCGTCGTAGCTCTGCATCCGCTCCAGCTTCCAGAAGCCCTCACTGCCGAGGTTCCAGAACCGGCGCTCGAAATCCGCGATGTACGCCTCCTGGTCGAGATACGTGCCTCCGGCAGCGGGAAGCGGATCTGACATGGGGAGACGCCTTTCGGTCAGCTTCGGCGACGGGACCGGCGGTTGCGCCCGCGCGTGGTGAGCCACAGCACGTGGATAGTGGCCAGGGATTCCAGGGTCAAGAGGGCGTCGGCGAGGTCGAGGCCGGTGTGCGCGTCGCGTAGACGGGCCACGGCGGTGACGGCCAGCCGGAGGTCCGCCGGGATGGTGTCGGCCGCCAGTCCGGCGAGGCAGAGCGTGGTTCCGACCACCAGGACCACGCCGTAGATCCGCACGGCGCGCCGCTCCACCGGCGGCAGCGCCCGGCTGGGATTCGGCGGCCGGTGCCCGCCGGCACAGCAGGCGGCCTGCCAGATGACGGGCATGGGCGCGGCCGTCCCCGTACAGATCGCGGCACCCGGTCAGGTCCTGCAGGACGAAGTACACATCCGTCCGCATGAACACCATGACTCGACAGCAAGGAGACCACGAGCGAGAGCTCGGGAACGAGCAACTGACCAGCGCGGTCTCGGGCTCCCGTGAGGGGGACCCGAGACCGTTCAGTCCTGGGCAACGGCCGGGTCTCTGCCGCTGATCACGAACGCCGACACCAGCAGGGCGGTCAGCGCGATCAGAGAGCCGGCGCCGAACGCGCGGGCCGAACCCTCGGTGAGGATGTCGGCCGGGGAGCCGGTCGCGTGTCGGGTCGCCGTACCGAAGACGGTGACCAGGACCGACAGACCGAGGGTGCCACCGAGCCACTGCAGGGTCTGCAGGAGACCGGAGGCGGCGCCCGCCTCGTGCGGTTCTACGCCCGCGAGGATCGTCACGTTCAGCGGCATGAAGCTCAGGCCGACGCCGAGGCCCATCAGCAGCAGGGGGCCCAGCAACCCGGTGGCGTAGCCGTCACCGGGCCGCAGCCGCCAGAGCCAACCGGCCGCGACGACGAGCAGGGCCATGCCGGTGAGCAGGACCGGCTTGGCGCCGAGACGGGCGAGCAGCCGCGGTACGAGGCGCACGGTCGTGAACATCACCAGGGTCATCGGCAGGAAGGCGAGTCCGGCGCGCAACGGGCTGTAGTCCAGCACCTGCTGGCTGATCAGGGTGAGGAAGTAGAACGCTCCGAACATGCCCGCGGGCAGCAGCAGGACGCCCGCGTAGCCGCCCGCGCGGTTGCGGCTCGCGAACAGGCCGAGTGGCAGGATCGGCTGCTCGGCCCGGGACTCGACGAGGACGAGACCGGTCAGCAGGGCCACCGTCGCTGTGAAGCCGAGCAGTGCCTGGGTGTCGCTCCAGCCGTGCTCGGAGACGCGGATGAACGCGTACACCAGCGAGGTCGTCCCGGCCGTGCCGATGAGCGCGCCCGCCGCGTCGAAACGGCCCGCGTGACGCGGGGTCTCGGTGACGAAACGGGGGAGGGCCAGGGCCACGGCGACACCGATCGGCACGTTGATGAGCAGGGCCCAGCGCCAGGTCGCCCAGGAGGTGAGCATGCCGCCGAGGACCAGGCCGACGGAGGCGCCGATGCCGGCCATCGAGGAGTAGACGCTCAGGGCGTGGTGGCGGCGCGGCCCTTCCGGGAAGTTGGTGGTGATCAGCGCGAGGGTGCTGGGCGCGGTGAGCGCGGCGCCGGCACCTTGGAGTGCGCGGGCCGCCAGCAGCCAGGCGTTGTCGGTGGCGAGTCCGCCGAGCAGGGAGGAGAGTGCGAAGACCAGGACACCGGCGGTGAGGGTGCGGCGGCGGCCGGCGATGTCGCCGACGCGACCGCCGAGCAGCAACAGGCCGCCGAAAGCGAGGGTGTAGGCGTTGAGGACCCAGGACAGGCCGGTGGGGGAGAAGTCCAGGTCATTCTGGATGTCGGGCAGCGCGACATTGACGACGGTGGAGTCGACGCCGACCATCAGGTAGGCGGTGACGATGACGAGGAGGACGGCGCCGAGCCTGGCGGGATGCTGTGGTGCGGAGAGTGCTTCTGCGGTGGCGGTGGTGGACGGTGCGGACGGGGTGGACATGGAGTTCTCCCGTTGTGGCGTCCCCGGGTGAGAAGGTGCGGCGCACGGGCAGCGCGGACCGCCCGCGGCGATAAGCGGGGACTGTCTCCGGTTAATGCTCGCTAAGATACGGAGAGGGTCCCCGGTTTGCAAGGAGTATCTGGATGACGCAGGTCAGGCCCATGCGCGCGGACGCCAGGCGCAACTACGAACGGTTGCTGAAGGCCGCGGCGGAAGCCTTCGCAGAGCACGGGGAGAATGCGTCGCTCGACGACATCGCCAAGCGCGCCGGCGTCGGGTCGGGCACGCTGTACCGGCACTTCCCGAACCGTCAGGCCCTGTTGGAGGCGGCGTACGTCGACCGCATCGAGGCGATGGCCGCGCGGGCCGACGAGATCGCGCGAGAACTTCCGCCGGGCGAGGCGCTGGTGGAGTGGCTGCACGAGCTGTGCGTGGGGACGATCCAGGTGCGCGGGATGAAGGCCCTGCTGGGCTCGGCCGTCACGGACGGCAGCTCCGCCGCGGTCACCGCCTGCGGCACCGCGATGAAGGAGGCGGCGGCACGGCTTGTGGAGGCGGCGCAGAAGGAGGGAACCCTGCGGGGGGACGTGGAGCCGATCGAGATCCTGCGGCTGGCGCACGGGGTGGCGACGGCGTCCGAACTGGCCAACGGGCAGGGAAGAGACATCCGCCGCTATCTGTCGTTGCTGACGGACGGGTTGCGGCCGTAGGGGACGGCCGCCGCACCTGCGGGCCGCGACCAGAGGTGCCCGCAGGTGTCCTACGACTGCCGGG
>NZ_PQSR01000168.1 GCF_002920635.1 Streptomyces sp. Ru72
GGGCGCGGCCCTCGAGGGCGGGGAGGTAGGTGTCGTCGGTGGCGAGGGCGCGGGCGTAGAAGTCGAGGGCGGTCCGGTACTGGCCCTGGTTCCAGGCGAGCTGACCGAGCGCGGTGGCGACGTACGCGATGTCGCCGCGGGAGGTGGCCGTGCCCAGGGCCTGTTCGAGGACGCGGCGGGCGGTGCCCACGTCGCCGCGCAGTTCGTGGACGTAGGCGTACCGGGTGAAGACGGGGACGCCCGGGTGGCGCGAGTCGGCCAGGTCGGCGGCCTTGGAGGCGTCGGCGTAGCGGCCGAGTTCGACGAGCGCGTCGATACGCGAGCACAGGGCGCGCTCGCTGTAGGGGTTCTGCTGCAGGGCCTGGTCCGCGTAGTCCAGGGCGCCGGTGAAGTCGTGCCGGGCGGCGGCGAGGGCGGCGCGGCCGGCGAGCGCGGCGTCGTTGCCGGGCCGGACCCGCAGCGAACGCTCCAGCGCGCGCTGCGCCTGTGGGTAGCGGGAGGGGTCGCCCTTGGTCCGGGCCTGCTCGACGTAGGCGAGGCCGAGGACGGCCCAACTGCCGTGGTCGCGGGGCTGGGCGCGGAGGTGAGCCTGCAGCGCCCGGATGCCGCCGTCGAGATCGCCGCCCGCGAGGAGCTCGGGCGAGACCCCGCTGGGCGCCGAGGCGACGGGCGTCGTACCGCTGTCCCGCACGGCTCCGACGACCACGGCCCCGGCGGTGAGCGCGACGGCCAGGGAAGCGGCACAGACCACGAGCTGCACACCCCGCCACCGCCGCCCGGCGGCGGAGAACCGCCGCACGGCGGCGACCCGCTCGTCGGCTGCGCCGGGGGACTCCGCTGCCGCGGCAACCTGTGCTTCGGCCGCCTCGGTTTCGGTGGCCTCAGCCTCGGTGGCCTCAGCTTCGGTGGCCCCCGGTCCGTCGGCCGGTGGCGCAGGTGCCGTCTGTCCGCCGCCCCGCGTGTCGGCCGATGCCTGCTCCTCGGGCGCCGGCTCCGTCGTACGGGCACCGCAGGCCGCCTCCGCGGCCTTCGGCGCGGCCGGCTCGGTGACCGGAGCGCCGTCCCGGGCGGAGTCGGCCGCCGTGGTCGGAGCCGGGCCCGGGTCGTCGGCTCGTTCGTCCGGCGCGTCGGCGCCCCCGGCGCCGAAGGCGCGCTCCCATGCCTCCCTGACGGCCTTCTCGGGCCCGGTCTCCGCGGTGCGGAGCGTCGGCCTCCTGGGGGCGGCCTGCTCACGGTCGCCGTGGCCGGTCTCCGGCGCGTTGTCGTTCGTACGCGAGGACATGCCCTCTCCTCGATCTGCTGGGCGGAAAACGGGGTGGCGCGGCCCGCGCCGTGGGGGACGGGGAAGTGCGGGCCGCGCCGGTTCGGGGGACGGCGACCGGCTGTCAGTACGCGCGGTAGCGGGTGCGGCGGCGCCACCACATCACGGCCGTGCCGATCAGCAGGACGCCCGCGACGCCACCGGCGGCGGACGTCGCGATCAGCGTGGTGTCCGTGCCCTCACCCATCGCCTGCAGCCCGTCACCCAGCTGGTTGCGCACGTTGTTGCCGGTGCCCTTCGCCAGCGGGCCGCGCGAGCCGGACGTCGGCTGGGCGAGATAGGGGAAGGAGTGCCCGAACTTCTGGTCGTTCTCATCGACACCGTCACCCAGGTCGTTCTTGGAGCCGACCAGCTCGCCCTCCACGACCTGCAGCGCCTCGTCGATCACGTCGTCGGTGAGCCGGCGCCCGTTCGGGAAGCCGGCGTTGTCGCCGTCCAGCACGCCCAGCCGCTTCGGGTGCATGCTGGGCTTGATCGAGGTGTTGAGCCGCAGCTCCTCCGCCGACCGCACGTACGGCGGCTGGTTGAGGCCCTTCACGCCCTTGAGGAACACGTCCACGAGGTCGTTGCGCGGCTCCGACGGCGCCTTGATCTTGTAGATCGCCTCGATGAGCTTCGGCAGCTCGGGGTTCGTCACGTTCTTCAGGAACTGCGCGTCGCCGTACGGCTCGGACGCGTTGAACTTGTCCTTGTCCTTCTGCGGGTTGACGACCTCGTTGACAAGCGGGTTGCCCAGCCGCGAGACCTGCGACCAGTGCCCGCGCGCGTCCTTGCGCTGGACCGTGCCCCAGATGCCGACGACCGGCTGGTGCGACGACTCGCGGATCAGGTCGTTCGGCACCTGGAGGGCCAGGGAGTTGACGTTGTAGCCCTTGAGGGTGTCGTTGCCGACCTCCGAGAGGTTCCCGCCGTACAGCAGGTCGAAGACCCGCAGGTCGGCGAAGAACGGGTCGTCGGCCTGCCCGGCGAAGGTCGTCGCCCCGCCCGCGAGCTTGTACACCGCCTCGTCGCGCAGCTTGCCGTAGTCCGGCATCGACGCCTTGCCGACGTTCGACGGGGCGACCGGCACGTTGTCCGCGATCCTCGTCTTCGCCACCAGCTTCTGCTTGTGCAGCTTGATGAGATCGATGTCGTACGTCTGAGTGACGTTCAGGTCGGGGTCCTTGAGGCCGTCGACCGGGCCCGTGTTGTAGAGGAAGGTGTTCTTGTTCTTGACGTGCGTCCTGAAGGTGTAGCGGAAGATCAGCTCGCTCTGCGCGTCACCGTTGTTGTCGACGTGGAGGTCGTACTGCGCGTCCTCCGCGAACGTGTAGAAGTTCGGACCGCCGGCCGGCTCCTCGAACGGGACGAAGTTCGCGATGATCGTCGTCGTGTCCGGCTTGTCCGGGCTGACGAACGCGTACAGGTCGGTGTTGTCGTACTGCGGCTGCCCCGAGATCAGCGGGGCCTCCCGGTGGGAGGAGGCGGAGGCCGCCCCCGGTTCCAGCGCGGTCACGCCGGCGGCTGCGAGCCCGCCCGCGGCCAGCGCACCACAGATGAGGGTCGCGATACCCCTACGACCCACGCCGCTCCTGGAGATAGGTGTCATGCCGTCCGTCCTCAGTGCCAACTTGCCTGACGCACAGGGATACGGAGGGATCGCCCGGACGGCTTGGTCGGATCGCAAAAAACTTTTCCTGCCTGCTCCACCCGCGTTTCGGCCCCGCTGATCCGTATCCCTTCCGAAGGGGAGTCAGCAGCGAACGCCCAGTGGAGCGAACATGCCGTGCGAGGCGTCGGTGAGGGGGGTACGAGTGGAGGCGGACGAACTTCTGGTGCTCGTGGCCGGAGGCGACCAGAAGGCCTTCGAGGACCTGTACGGACTGGTGTCAGGGCCGGTGTTCGGCCTGGTCCGCCGGATCCTGCGGGATCCGGCACAGTCGGAGGAGGTCGCGCAGGAGGTGCTGCTCGAACTGTGGCGCTCCGCCCCCAGGTTCGACCCCCGTCGCGGCAGCGCCCTGTCCTGGATCCTCACCCTCACCCACCGCCGCGCCGTCGACCGGGTGCGCAGCGCCCGCGCGGCCGGCGAACGCGAGCAGCGCGAGGCCCGGCGCGCCCACCACCCCGCCTTCGACCAGGTCGCCGAGGAGGTGGAGGCCGGTCTGGAACGCGAATGGGTGCGCCGCTGCCTGGACCGCCTCACCGCCCTGCAACGCCAGTCGGTCACGCTCGCCTACTACGACGGTTACACATACCGTGAAGTGGCCGAGCGGCTCTCACTGCCGCTCGGCACGGTCAAGACGCGGATGCGCGACGGACTCACCCGGCTGCGCCAGTGCCTGGGAGGGGTCGCATGAGCATCCTCGGCCGACTGCTGCGCCGTGAGGACCTGCACTCCCTGGCAGCGCCCTATGCCCTGGACGCCCTCGAACCCGCTGAACGCGTCCGCTTCGAGAGGCATCTGAAGAGCTGTGACCGCTGCGCCGCAGAGGTGCGGGACCTGTCCGAGGACGCGGTGCGGCTCGCCTGGTCGACCACGGCCCTGGCCCCGCCCGGCCTGCGTGACCGGGTTCTGACCGCCGTACGGAACACCCCGCAGGATCGCGTTCCCGCGCAGGGAGCGTCCCGCGCCCGTGAACCGCACCTGCCCCCGCACGTCTGGGGCGCGGCGCCACCGCCGCCGCGCACCCGTGCGCCCCGGCTGCGCCCCCTGTTCGCCCCGCTGGCCACCGCCACGGCCGCGGCGGCCCTCGTCGTCGCCGCGCTCTTCGCCGTGCAGGCCACGCGGGCGCAGGACCGACTCGACGCCGAGCGCGCCCAGGCACGTGAGATCGCACACGTTCTGGCCGCCCCGGACGCCCGTGCGACCAGCGACCGGGATGCCAGGGGCCGAGGAATCGGAGTGATCGCCTCCGCATCCGAGGGGCGCGCCGTCGTCACGCTCCGCGGACTGGGCGCACCGCCCATCGGCCGCGTGCACCAGCTCTGGCTGATGCGCCCGGGCGTGCCACCGCGCTCCCTCGGGCTCTTCGACGGCGACACGCCCCTGGTCGCGAGTGGTCTGACCAAGTCGGCGGCGTCACTCGCCGTGACCGTCGAACCCGACGGAGGGTCACCGCAGCCCACCGGCCAGCCGGTTGTCCAACTCGCCCTGCGCTCCATCGGTTTCGGAGGGTAGTCGTCAACGGTTCGTCAACGCCCTTATGGGGAAGGTGAATCCTGTGCCCGCGATACACGCGTGCCACGAGAGAGCGATAGGGTTACTCTGCCCGGGCCGGGTGGACTCGTACGGGTGGGGAGTGACATGGAACAGATAACAGTGCGCAGCAGGGCCAGGATCCCTGCGATCACCTGCGGGAGCAGCGCGACCAGTTCGCGCCTCGACCGCCATCTCTCGGTGTTGGCCGGCCCCGCCGTCCCGCAGCGCGAGGCGGCCGAGGCGACCTCGCTGATGCGTGAGCTCACCGCGCGTGACGCCGCGCACGGCCGTAGCGGCAGGGGTGGACGCATGAGCGGTGTCTCGCTCTTCGCACCGCTGCGCCGGCTGCGCCGTTCGCTGTTCGGCGGGCGCTGAGCGTCACCCGCGTTCCCTCAGGGCCCGCGCTCAGGCCGCCACACCGTCCCGGCGCAGCGCTGCGATCTCCTCGTCCGTCATCCCCACGGCATGCAGCAACGCCTCGGTGTGCTCCCCGAGCGCGGGCACGACCCCCATCCGAGCCTCCGTACCGCCCGGCAGCGTGATCGGCGGCAGCAGCGCCCGCAGTGGCCCCACCGGTGTCCCCACCTCCCGCCACCGCTCCCGGGCCGCCAGCTGGGGGTGCTCCGCCACCTCGTACAGGTCCCTCAGGCGCGCGCAGGCGATGCCCGCGCTCTCCAGCCGGGTCATCGCCTCATCGGCGTCCAGCGCGCCCAGCGCCTTGCCGACGAGCGCGTCCGTGCGGTCACGGTGAGTGACCCGCGCCGCATTCGTGGCGTACGCCGGATCGTCCGCCAGCTCCGGCTGTCCGAGCACCTGTTCGGCGAGCCGCCGCCACTCCCGGTCGTTCTGCACGGACAGCAGCACGCGCCCGCCGTCCGCCGTCGGATAGGCGTCGTAGGGCGCGATGACCGCGTGCGCGAGGCCGGTACGCGCCGGGGGAGTGCCGTCGTGCATCGCATGGTGCAGCGGATGCCCCATCCACTCCGCGAGCGCCTCCAGCATCGAGACCTCCACCGGCCCGCCGCGCCCGGTGGTGCCCCGCCGTACGAGCGCCGCGAGCACCCCCGAGAACGCGTACATGGCCGCCGCGATGTCGGCCGCCGGGATCCCCGCCTTGACCGGCTGTTCCGGCGTGCCGGTCACCGACACCAGCCCCGCCTCGCACTGCACGAGCATGTCGTAGGCCCGCTTGTCCGCGTACGGCCCCGACGCCCCGTATCCCGAGATGTCCACGGCGACCAGTCGGGGATGGGCGGCGCACAGTGTGGCCGCGTCCAGGCCGAGCCGGGCCGCGGCCCCTTGGGCGAGGTTCTGCACGAACACGTCCGCGTCCGCGATCAGCCGCCGTACGACGTCCAGCCCGCGCGGGTCCTTCAGGTCCAGGGCGATCGACTCCTTGCCGCGGTTGCACCACACGAAGTGGGAGGCGAGGCCGCAGGCGGCGGTGTCGTAGCCGCGCGCGAAGTCGCCGCCGTCGACCCGCTCGACCTTGATGACCCGGGCGCCGAGATCGGCGAGCTGACGGGTCGCGAAGGGTGCCGAGACGGCCTGTTCGACGGCGACGACGGTGATGCCCTCCAGGGGCAGCGGCAGACGGTCCATGGGCGGGATCATGACCCGCCGGCGGCGTCCTTGTCAGCAGGCGGTCACCGGGGCCGCGCGTACCGGCGGACGGCGAGCGGCGCGAAGCCCGCGATCAGCACCGCGCACCAGGCAAGCGATCCGGCGACGGGGTGCGCCACCGGCCAGGCGGCGCCGTGCGGGACGGGAGTGTTCCCGAAGAGGTCCCGCAAGGCCGTGGTGACCGCGCTGATCGGGTTCCACTCGACCAGGGTGCGCAGCCAGCCGGGCATGCCGTCGGCGGGGATGTACGCGGTGGACAGCAGCGGCAGCACGAAGGTCGTGCTGGCCAGCTGGCCGGCCGCCTCCTCGTTCCGGGGCAGCAGCCCGAGGAGGATCCCGGCCCATGTGCAGGCGAACCGGAACAGCAGCAGCAGGCCGAGCGCGCCCGCCGCCCGGGCCGCGGACCCCTCGATCCGCCAGCCCACCGCGAGCCCGACCAGCAGCAGCGGCACCGTGCCGACCGCAGAGACGACCAGGTCCGCGACGGCCTGCCCGAGCGGCACGGCCGTCCGGCTCACCGGCAGCGTGCGCAGACGGTCCATCACACCCCGGTGCGCGTCCTGGGAGGCCTGGAGCATCCCCGTGGTCACCCCGCCCGCGGCCGTGGCCGCCAGCAGCCCGGGGACCAGGAAGGACCGGTACTGTCCGCCGGGCATCGCGACCGCGCTGCCGAAGACGTACCCGAAGAACAGCAGCATGGTGATCGGCATCGTCTGGGTGAGGACCACCAGGCCCGGGTTGTTGCGGATCCGCTGCAGCTGCCGTCCCAGCATCGCGCTGCCGTCGTACGCCAGTGTGCTCATGCCGCGAGCTCCTTGCTGTCGGTGAGGCGGAGGAAGACGTCGTCGAGGGTCGGCGGCCTCAGGCTCGCGTCGAGCAGCGGCACGCCCGCCGTGTCCAGTGCGCGCACCAGGTGGGGCAGGGTGAGCGTCGGGTCCCGGGTGACGGCGCCGACGGCGCCTCGCTCGTGGTCCAGCGACGGCTCGGCCCCGGTCAGCCGGTCGAGGACGCCCGCCGCCTTCGCCATCAGGTCCGTGTCCATGACGACGACCTCCGCGTACACCCCGATGAGCGCCTTGAGTTCGGCCGGTGAGCCGGTGTGGGCGACCCGGCCCCGGTCCACCAGGGCGATGCTGCCGGCGAGTTGGTCGGCCTCCTCCAGGTACTGCGTGGTGAGCAGGACCGTCGTGCCCTCGGCGGTGAGGGCGCGCACGGCGTCCCAGATGCGGTTGCGGCTGGCGGGGTCCAGGCCTGTGGTGGGCTCGTCCAGGAAGAGCACGTCGGGTCGGCGCACCAGGCTCGCCGCCAGGTCCAGCCGCCGCCGCATGCCGCCCGAGTAGCCGGACGCCGGCCGGTCGGCGGCCTCGGCGAGCCCGAACCGCTCCAGCAGCTCGTCGGCCCGCGCCGCCGCGTCCCGGACCCGGTGCAGCCGGGCGAACAGCCGCAGGTTCTGCCGCCCGGTGAGGTCGCCGTCGACCGAGGTGTCCTGCCCGGTCACGCCGATCCTCCGGCGTACGGCCGCAGGTTCGCGCACCAGGTCGTGCCCCGCCACCCGCGCCGACCCGGCGTCCGGTCGCAGCAGGGTGGTCAGCAGCCGTACGGCCGTCGTCTTGCCCGCCCCGTTCGGCCCGAGCACCCCGCAGACCGTCCCCTCGGGGACCGCGAGGTCGAGGCCGCGCACGGCGTCCACCTGCCCGAAACGCTTTTCCAGCCCCTCACTAAGTACAGCGTACGTAGTAGTCATGAGTCGACGATAGCGCACTACGTACGGTGTACGTAACTACGATGGTGGGCGAGGTGATGAACGATGGCGGGCCGAGCGGCCGAACCCCATGTGATCTGGGCGCGCCCCGAGCGCACGGGCCGCGGTCCGAGACCGGCGTACACCCGGTCCGACATCGCGGCCGCGGCGGTGCGTGTCGCCGACACCGAGGGCCTGGACGCGGTCTCGATGCGACGCGTGGCCACCGAACTGGGCTGCGGCACGATGTCGCTGTACAACTACGTCCCCCGCAAGGAGGACCTGTACGAGCTGATGATGGACGCCGTCGGCGGCGAGCACGAGCTGTGGGAGCCGTCGGGCGACTGGCGCGCGGACATGCTGCTCATGGCCCACCAGACCCGCGCCCTCATGCACCGGCACCCGTGGCTGCCGCGCCTGATCTCCGGCCACTACGGCTTCAGTCCCAACGCGTTGCGCTACCTGGAGCACTGCCTGCGCTCCCTGGAACCGCTGGAGGCGAGCGCCGGCACGAAGCTGGAGCTCGTCGCGATGGTGAACGGCGTGGTGACGACGGCCGTCGCCAACGAGCTCTCCACGGCCGAGCGTGCCCGCACCCTGCCGTGGTCGGCGGAGCAGGAGCAGGCGGCCCGCATGGCCTACCTGGGCGGACAGCTCGCGACCGGCGCCTACCCACGCCTGGCGGCGGCCCTGACGCAGGCCGCCGGGGACGTCGACCTGGACGAGGTGTTCCAGCGGGTGGTGGAACGGGTGCTCGACGCCTTCGAACCCAGATCCTAGGGGCCGGGCGCTAGATCAGCGCGAACTGGCCCTCCGGTCCCTCCTCGTGGTGGTCCAGCACGGAGGCCGGGCGGCGCGCCGCCTCCGGGACCGGCAGCAGCCCCGCCTCGCGTAGTTCGGCGGCCGTGACGGGTGCCGTGACGTGCAACTGCGCCTGCCGCGGCCGTACTTCCGCCAGCAGGGCCAGGACCGTGATGAGTTCCAGCAGCTCCGACGTCCAGGTCTGCGGCCAGGTCGCCGGGCGGATCGCGGTCAGCGCGCCCGGCACTCCCTCCGCCGTACGGGCCGCGAACCACTGTTCCAGAACCCGGACACCGGCCACCTCGAAGTCCCAGGCCTGAGGCGGTACCGGGGCGATGCGGCCCTCGTCGAGGTGCAGGCTCTCCTCGTCACGGTCGTAGTGGAGGGTCAGGGGCCTGGAGGGAAGCGGGGCGCGGACGTAGGGGCGGCGCCCGCCGGGGAGCTTCGGGCGGTCGCCGTCGCGGCGCATCAGCCACAGCATGCGGCGGCCCAGCTCGACGCCCCGGCTCCACAGATCGGGGTCCGCGGTGAGGGGGACAGTGAGACCGGGGCGCACTGTCGCGATGATCCAGGCCAGGACGTCCACGGGGGTGGGGGAGTGGCCGAGGCGGGACGCCAGGTGCTCCAGCAGGCCGGGGGCCAGGTTGGGTTCCCCGGCACCGGGGCGGCGGTACAGCGGGCGGATGCGGCCGGGGCGGGCCAGTGGCACGAGCGACGTCGCGAGCAGGAGGGGGCCGCCCGCGTCCGTGGCCGTCTCCACGGCGAAGATCTGGTGCTCGTCCGCCACCCGCCACAGCTCCGGCCGCGCGGTGTCGATCAGGCGGTGGTCGGGAATCAGCCACTGCTCGTCGAAGGGAGCCAGCAGGACGCGTATCGGCTCCGAACAGGGTCCCGACGCGCGCGACAGCTTCTCCGTGCCGCTCGTCTGGCCGGGCAGCCGGCCGACCGCCGAGTGCAGGGTGCGCGAGCGCGTCGGCTCGAACAGAGCCTCCCGGTCGGGGCCGTCGGCCTTCATCAGGGCGTCCCAGCGGGCCTTGAGGGACGCCGCGTCGGGCGCCGAGGGCCACGCGCGGCCCGGCCGCAGGGGTGGGACGGACCACGGCATGAGGTCCGCGAGCAGCGGAGCGTCGTCGTGCGTCACGCTGGGCATCGTACGACGTGGTCAGGTGGCCTCGAGGGTGACCGTGAAGGAGAAACGGTCCCCCCGGTAGTGGATGACGGCGACGTCCAGCGCGCGCCCGTCGCCGTCGTAGGTCACCCCCGTGTAGTGCAGGATCGGGCTGAGCAGCGGGACTTGGAGGAGCTGGGCCGTCTCCGGGTCCGCGAGCCGGGCCTCCACGGTGTCC
>NZ_PQSR01000169.1 GCF_002920635.1 Streptomyces sp. Ru72
GTCCTCACCGATGGCCAGGGCATCCCGCTCGCGGTGTCGCTGACCGGCGGCAACCGCAACGACGTCACCCAGCTGATACCGCTGCTGGACAAAGTCCCAGCCGTGGCCGGTGTCGTCGGGCCGGCCCAGGCACCGGCCCGACATGCTGTTCGCGGACCGCGGCTACGACCACGACAAGTACCGGCGGCTGCTCAGGCAGCGGGGCATCCGCCCCGTGATCGCCGAACGCGGCCAGCCACACGGTACGGGCCTGGGTACCTTCCGCTGGGTCGTGGAGCGGACGATCTCCTGGCTGCACGGCTTCCGCCGCCTGCGGATCCGCTGGGAGCGACGCGACGACATCCATGAAGCATTCCTCGGCCTCGCCACCTGCCTCATCACCCACCGCCACGTCCAACGCCTAGGCACGGTTGGAGATCGGCTCATGTAGCCTCCGGCGCATGTCTTCCGCGCTGGACCACGCGATGATCGACAAGATTGCGGCCGAGATCGACGATGAGCTGATCGGGATGCGCCGCGACATCCACCGGCATCCCGATCTCGCCGGTGAGGAGCGGCGCACATCAGCACTGGTCGCCGAGCGGCTTCGCGCCGCGGGTCTGGCCGTCGTAACCGGCGTGGGCGGCCATGGTGTGGTGGCGGTGCTCGACGGTGCGGGTGAGGGCCCGACCGTCGCCTACCGGGCCGACATGGACGCCGTCGACGACGACGAACTGTTCGACTGTGCCTTCGCCTCGCAGGTCCCGGGGGCGGCCCACCTGTGCGGCCACGACCTGCACACGGCGATCGGGGTGGGTATCGCCTTGGTCCTCGCACGGCTGCGGAAGCAGCTGAACGGCCGGGTCGTCTTCGTCTTCCAGCCGGCTGAGGAGACGTGCGAGGGCGCCCGGGCGATGATCGAGGACGGGGTCCTGGAGCGGACCGCGCCGCGGGAGATCTACGCGCTGCACTGCGGCTCCAATGCAGTCGGCACGTTCGCGGTCGGGCCGGGTCAGCCGGGGCAAGACCGCTTCCGGATCGAGCTGGCGGGGCCGGGCGCCGCCGACGACGCCAAGCGACTCGTCGCCATGATCGACGGATTGTCGACTGTCGGGCGCCCGCAGACGCCCGGACAGCTCCAGCAGTTCATGGACGACATGCAGACCCCGGACGGCCCGCTGGCACGCTTTGTCTACGCCCTGTCCCATTCGAGCTCGGGCGATGATGGCGCGCGAGTGCACGCCTATCTGCGGGCCTGGCCTGAGAGCCGGTACGCCGAGATCCGTGAGGAGGTGCGGCACTGGGTGGATGCGCTGCCCCGTGGGCGGGTGGAGTTCACCGAGCCTCCGTTGCCCGCCATGGTGTGCTCGCCGGAGCTCAACGCGGCGGCAGCCTCGTACCTGCGAGGCGCCCTGGGTGCGGACGCGGTCATGGTGTTGCACGCGGCGTATCCGTTCAACGGCGAGGACTTCGCGTACTTCCTGCACCAGGTGTCCGGAGCGATGTTCTACCTCGGCGTCGCCAACCCGGAAGCGGGCATCAACGGGGTCCCCCACTCCCCGGAGTTCGCTGCCGACGAGCACGCGATCGGGATCGGGGTCCGCGCGATGGCGGGGTTCCTGTCACACCGTCTCGATGCCCTCGCCTGAGCTGCACCCGGTCGGCCGGGCAGCGCACCTCGCCAACGTGAGATGCAAAAATGCTCGCTGCCCGCGCAATGTCCTCGCGTGTGCCCATCGCATTCCCCTCCCTGGCCTGCACGTATGACAGGACTCACCCGCGTCCGGCGGATGGGCCCTGACGCGTCACACGCCCGGCTCGGCCCCGTCGGACACCGATGCCACCGGCAGCAGGTCACGAGTCCGAATGGAATGACAGTACGGACGGCCGTCGGCCGCCGTGAGTCGTGGGGAGTCCTGGCGCGGTCGATGCATGAGACGCACGCGAACAGCTGAACGCCGGCGCGGTCGCCCACCGGCCGCATGACCGCTGCCTCGCTACCGCAGACAAGGCAGGCGCGGTCGTCCGCCTGCGCGGGCGTCAACTGCTCCGGGATGGATACGGTGCTGCTCATGATCTGGACTCCTTGATCGGAAGGTGTTTCGGATCGAGGCCCGTTCCGATGTTCACGGTTCTCCAGGACGGAGACCGACGCGAGTAGGGGCCGCGTGCACTACAGGGCACAGTGAGCCTTTTCTCCATCCTTAGTCCGAGCTGGCCAGATGGAGGGTGAGGACAGCCTGGACGCGGCTCGTGATTCGGGTTGTCGAGCAGCGGAGCTTGCGCAGGAGACGCCAGGACTTGAGGGTGGCGATGGCCTGTTCGACCAGTGCCCGCACCTTCGCATGGGTCCGATTGACAGCCTGCCGGCCGGTGGAAAGACGGTCCCACCGGCCGCGGTACGGGAGGCGGACCGTGCCGCCCGCGCCCTGGTAGCCCTTGTCTGCCCAGCAGGTGATGCCGGCCTGGGCGAGGGCGTCGATGATGCCGTGGTCGCGTGCGGCACGAATGTCATGGACGGCGCCGGCCAGGGCTGGTGAAGCCCACAGGAGACGGCCCTTCGGGTCGGATATGACCTGCACGTTCATGCCGTGTTTCTTGTGTTTGCCCGAGTAGAAGGGCCGGTCGGCGGCGATCCGGTCGATCGGCAGCAGCGTTCCGTCCAGGATCAGGTATGCCTTCATCGATGCGGCCCGTACTGCTTCGGCGAGCGTGGAGGCGAGTGCGGCCAGGAGTTCGACGGCCTCGGTGACGTATCGGTAGGCGGTGGTGGTGCCGATCCCGAAACCGGCCGCGAGCTGGGCGTAGGGCTGGCCGTTACGCAGGTGGGTGAGAGTGAGCAGGGCCTGTCGGCCCGCGCTCAGGCGCCGCCACCGAGTTCCGAGAGCATGACGGTGGTTCCTCAGGCGGGCAGCGAGGAAGCGCAGGGTAGAGCTGGACACGTCGACGCCGGACGGGTAGACAAGCATTCGGAGCCTCTGGCGGAGACGGTTCTCTTGGTCGAAAACCCATCTACCAGGGGCTTCACCCGTTTGTCAGGCCAACTGCCCAGCCCGCACAGGAGGTTGGAAAAGGCTCCATGTCTCCTGTAGGCACACGATGTCTGGCCGTAGCGTGGCCAGAGTATCCAGGAGCCGTGGCGCACGGTCCCGACACGGGCCGAAACATCCCCAGACGTTCCAAGTCACCACCCGCATGCATGGGACGTTACCGCCCGGAGCGGGCAACCCGGCAACTACCAACGCCGCACATCAGGTGCATGGCTTCGTCCACTTCTGGCGACAGCGATTGTCGATGAGTTTGGGCGGCAGGCCCGCGTCGCCCGGTGCGGAGATGTCCACGGGAGTGACGTCACTTCTGTGTCTGAGTCCTCGGCCCCGTGGCTCACTCCGCCTGGGAGCATGCCGGTATGACAATCTCTGCTGTGCTCTTCGACGTGGACGGAGTCCTGTTGGACTCAGCTGCCGCTCACCGGAGGGTCTGGAACTCTTGGTCGCTGACGCGTGGACTGGACCCTGAGAAGGTGTGGCAGCTCACCTTCGGACGCCGCCCCGAGGACACGGTCAAGGACGCTGCTGCGCATTTGGACCCAGCCTTCGAGCGTCAGGTGCTCGACGAGCTGTTGGCCCAGGAGAGGAACGGCATCCTGCCGGTCGACGGAGCTGTGGATCTGCTGGGGGCGTTGTCCGGCAGCTCGTGGGCGATCGTGACCTCTGGTGACGGGGACTTCGTCGAAGCCCGCTTCGCGGCCGTGGGCCTCCCCCTCCCTGCTGTGCGGGTTTATGGCAGCGACGTGGAACACGCGAAGCCGGCGCCGGAGTGCTTTGCCCTGGCCGCGTCCCGACTTGGCATCGCCACCTCGGCGTGCGTGGTCGTGGAGGACACGCCAGTGGGCATAACTGCAGCTGTGGCGGCTGGCTGCACTGTGATCGGTTTGACAACAACCCACCCGGAGGAATCGCTCAGGCAAGCACACATGTGCGCTGCGTCCTTGGCAGAGGTGCGAAACCTGCTGACCAGGAAAGGGCTTCTGGCCAGGCCCTGAGGCGGGGAGCCCAAAGCCCAACAGGCCGTCCCGAGTGGGACGGCCCATCCAACCTGCAGAGAGTCAGCCGGCTTTGACGGGCTGCTCGGCTAGCGCGCGGGTGCTGGCGAGGCCGCCGACGGCCGGGGCCCGCTGGATCTTCCAGGCCCACCGGTCGGCCGCTTGGGCGCTTGGCTCCTCACGGCGCAGCGGATAGGGGGGAACGGCGTCGTACTGGACGCCGTCAATCGGCCGCGCCTGGCCAGGAGTGAGCCAGACCCGGTACTCACGCGGCTCGACGGTCTCGGTCGCGAACTGGTGGAGGGGCAGTATTCCGAGGGTGTGCTATTCACGGATGCCTACGGCCTCGATCGCAGGCCGACGGCTTGCTCTCCAGGTCGCGGCCGACGCGGTGGCCAGGGCGACGAGGGCGCAGATCGCGACGGTCCCCCTATCTGGGTCCATGGGATCACCGTCGGAGCCGCCGTCACGAGGCTACTCAGCGAGGCATGATGGGTCACCGCGGCCAGTACGGTCGCCACGGCGGCGAGGGCTGTGCCGACGACCACCGCCACGGCGGACTCGGCCGCGGCGACCTTCATGATCTGTCCGCGCACGGTGCCGGCGAGTGCGAGCAGGGCGAACTCGCGCCGCCGTCCGGCCATCGCCGTGATCAGCGTGTTGGCGACCGCGATCAGCGCGTACGCCAGCGCGATCCCCAGGATCACCACCACCGCGGCGTTGTTCGTCTGCCGCGCGGCGTGCGAACGCTGGGCCTTGAGGTAGGCGTCGTATGTCATGACGTGGGCGCCTGAGTCCGCCAGTGCCCGGTTCACCGCGGCCGTCTGCTGCGCGTCGAGTTGCCTGCTGGTGCCGACCGCGGAGTCGAGGTAGACCTGACTTGTCGTCAATGTGTCGGCCAGCGCGGAAGAGACGTAGGTGTCGTCCCCGTGCAGGCCGCGCGCGACGACGGCGGCGATGACGGTCGGGACCCGGCGGCCGGCCGGCAGCAGGGCGACCACGTGCTGCCCCACCGACAGGTCGTCGGATTCAGCCGCGTGCTCGTCGATGACCAGGAAGTTCTCGGGCAGCGAGGCGAGAGAGTCGGCGAGCACGGGCGGCCGGACGGTGTCGCCCATCGCCTTCCTGGGCACCGCGTTCGTCGTCAGCGAGTCGATCTGCTCGCCGTGGGCCGTACCGATCCGGACGTTCATGGCGGCCACCGGGGTGCCCCGGACGCCGGGCACGGCCCGGAGCTGGTCCAGGGTCCTCGCGTCGAGCCCCAGATCGCCGCCGGGCACCACGACGGCCGACGCGTGGATCTCCTGCCGCTGCCGGGCGAGTACCGCGGCGTCGCCGGACTTCTGCATCGTCAGCAGCGTGCCCACCAGACCGACGGCCACCACGATCGGCGCCACGGTGGCGGCTGTGCGGCGCCGGGAGGTGAGGAGGTTCTCGCGCACCAGCAGCGGACCGGCCTTGGCCGAGCGGCGCAGCGGACCGATCAGCAGCCGGGTGACCGGACGCAGCAGGACCGGGGAGAGCAGGGTGACCGCACCGACGTAGAGAACCGGGACCGCCTCATACTTGCGTACGGTGGCCTCCAGATACGGCGTAGTCCGGGCGATCTCGATGCCCGCGGCGACCGCACCCGCCAGCATGCCGATCCCCAGCAGCCAGCGGATCGGCGTCATACCGCGGCGTTCCACGGCGCTCTCGCGCAGCACCTCGATGGGCCGGATCAGCGAGACGCGCAGCAGGGTCGCGGCCGAGCCGGCCAGCGCCGCGGCCACGCCGATGACGAAGGAGATCAGCAAGGGCACGACGTTGAAGGGGATGGTGAAGCTTGAGCAGGCGACGTTGAGGATGGTGCACAGCCGCTTCACGCCGAAGCGGCGCTGGTGGTCGGCGACGAACGCAAGCATCGTCCAGAATCGAGGCATGGACGTTCCCAAGCTGCTGGAAGCTGCCTCACTGCTGGTTCCCGAAGCCGTCGTCACCGAGAACTACATCACGGTGAACGACGTCTGGGAGTACCTCGCCCACGACGAGTGGGAAGTCGCTCTCGACCTGCTGGAGGAGCTTGGTGATGTCCACCCGCCTCCGCTCGCCTTCTGGCAAACCCTCGCCACCGCCGCCGAGCAGATGCAACTCGACAGGAGCGCGGCCTGGTGTCACTGGCGCTGCTTCGAAACCCGCAACGGCATCATCCGAGCCGACCTCGCCCTCAGACCAGCCCACGAGGCCCGCCGGCAAACACCCTTCTCTGGAGCCGGCGTCCTACGACCGATGTGGAACATCGGAGGAAAAAGCCCGACTGGGGAACCCGACCTCTACATAGCCGCCCTCTGGGTGGAGTTCACGCCCTTCATGGAGCCCGGAAGCCAGGCCACGGTGCGTCTCGCCCCGCTCTCCCCGTCGAAGTGGCAGCAGCTTCAGCCCGGTCAAGTGATAACCATGCACGAGGACCGAACTGTCGCTGGAACAGCGGTCGTCCTGGAGATCCAGGGCCCATCAGTCGCGCCTGCCACATTGCAGTCGTAGTCGTAGTCGACGGGATCGCCCCCAAACTGCCGTCATTTCTCATCGACATCCTTGGACCAGTTGATCAACAACTGCCTTCCGAACCGGTCGACAAGTGCTGTTCCTCGAGACAGACGAAGCCACCACGAAGCAGTAACCGGCCGAGAAACCCGATTGGCTTCGTTCACGTCAAACAGCAGCAGTATGGCTGCCTGTGCTCGTGAGGGTGGCGGGTCGTGCGGGTGGTGGGGATCAGTGGGCCGTGTCAGTCAGCTGATGGGGTGAGGCTGGTGCGGTCGAACGGGCCACCGTGCGCGGCGGCGTACGCGGTGGCCTCGTTGACGGCCTCGCCTGATGGCGGTGGTCTCGGCCGGTGGCCTGGTGTCCGCCCTGGCGCCGAACCCTGGCGCTGCGCGCGGGCTCGCTCGACCTCGCCATACTGGCGTCCCGCCCACCCCACCGGCCCTTCGACGGCGACTCGCCGCGCACCGTGGTTTTCCGCTCCTCCCAGCAGAACCTCACCACCTGTGGCACCTACGCCGAGATGGTCTTTCGCATCACGGAGCCCGTCCTGCTTGGTCTGGCGGTGCTGGCTGTCCATAGCCGCGTAAAACCGGTTCCTCGCCCGCTGCTTCGACTCTCTGCTCGCCGAGGGGGTACGCGGCGTCGTCTCGTTCGCTGACCCCGTCCCGCGCCGCACCGCCTCCGGCCGACTGGTGATGCCCGAGCACGTGGGAACGATCTACGCGGCGACGAACGCGGTGTACGCCGGCCGGGCAACCGCCCGGACGATGAAGCTTCTGCCGGACGGCACCGGGCGGCGGTGCCGGAGCACCGGTCACACCGAAAGCAGCTCGGCATCCACTCCCGCCCCGGCCGCGCCGCCGCGCTGATGGACCTGTCCGCCCAGTTCCCGGCCACAGTCCTCACCCGACTGCTGGGCATCAGCCCCGAGACGGCCACTGCCTGGACGCAGTCCGGCGGACAGTGGAGCCGCTGCGCAGCTTCCCTGCCTGATCGCTCAGCAGTTCTGGGCTCATCGAAAAGTTCCAGCTCTCAATGAAGTTGGGGGCCAAGTTCCCGTACATGCCTCACGCCGGGTGACTCAAGGCTCCTTCGATGCGATGGATGGGCGCCGCCCTGCCGGCATTCACGAAGGGCCGGGCATCCCGTCTGGTCATGGCCAGTCAAGGTGGCGCCGTTGCGTCAGCTACCAGCCATGTTCGGCACGATAGCGCTGGAATAGGGCCAGGGCCGCAACGGAGGGCGCGTCCTTGAACCGGCCCTCAGCGATGAGCTGCCATACCTCAGCTTCGGAGAACCAGCGGCTGATCAAGCCGGCTTCCTCCTCGTCGAGATCGGTCTCGCCCGGGGTGAGATCGGTCGCGAGAATGATATGAAAGCCCTGATCACAGAAGCCGTACGCCTCGAACAGGTGCCCAAGCGGTGTCATCGCCCGCGCGGTCAGCCCTGTCTCCTTGGCGAGCTCGCCGCGTGCGAGGGCGAGCGGATCCGCGTCGGGCTTGTCCTCCCATGATCCCTGGGGAAACTCCCAGTAGCGGCCCTTGACCGCATACCGGTACTGCTCAACAAGGTGGAAGCCACCGTCGGCATAGGGGATGACAAGTGCGAAGTCCGGCTTCTCGACCACGCCGAAGATGCCCTCAGCTGCGTCGTGCCGCAGGGTCCCGTCTTCTCGGACGGTCATCCAGCGGTTCGAGTAGACAACGGTACTGCTGGTGGCTGTCAGCTCATGATCAAGCAGCGGCAGTTGAGGCATCTCCGTATGCATGCGAACACGCTAGCCGACCCCGTCGTGTCGACCCTGGGTCCGCCCTGATGGGTGATCACGTGATCCCCCTCTCTTCCGTGATGGGCTCGTGCCGGGCGTACGGCACGGCTTAACTTGTGATCAAGAGTTCTCCGATCTTCTGGGCCCAAGGCACGGCTGGAACCCAAGGAAGTCGGGGCCAGGACCGATTTCTTGGGAAGGGCTGGCAGTGACGGAGCTCGTTCGCTGGATGGATGGTCTGCAGGAGCAGGCAGCGCGGACCCTGCCTGCTGACATCTACGGCTACTTCTGCCGGGGCGCCGGTGCGGGCGTAAGCGCGGCGGAAGCGAGTGAAGCCTGGGACCGGCTGCGGCTGCGGCCGCATGTGCTGCGCGATGTGTCTTCCTGCGATACGTCGACCACTGTGTTGGGCACGTCTGTTGCTACGCCTGTTCTGGTTGCCCCGAGTACGCTGCAGCGCAGGGCGGATCCAGAGGGCGAGGCCGCTACCGCGCGCGGTGTCGCCCGCGCCGGGTCGCTGTTGGCGGTGACCTCGAATACGGCGGTTCCGTTCTCGGCCCTGCCGGCGAGTGGAGCGCCGTGGTGGGTGCAGGTGTATGTGGCCCGGGACCGGTCGTTGACCGTGGAGGTGCTGCAGCGGGCGAAGGCCGCCGGAGCGCGGGCGGTGGTGCTCACCGCAGACACTCCGGTGATCGGCTCGCATGGCAAGCCCGGTGCGCACGTGGCCGACTTCGTCCAGCCGGAGGACTTGTACGGCAACGTGACCGGCATTCCCGCGCGGGAGGCGGCCGAGCATGCTCCCGACCTCACCCCGGAGGTCATCGGCTGGTTGCGTGAGCAGACCGGTCTGCCCGTGGTCGTCAAGGGAGTGCTACGGGGCGATGACGCCCGCGAGTTCGCGGCGGCGGGCGCCTCCGGGCTGCTCGTCTCCAATCACGGCGGACGGCAGTTGGACGGGCTGGTACCCACGGCGTGGGCACTTCCGGAGGTGGTCGGCGCGGTCGCCGGCACTGGGACGGAGGTCTACGTGGACGGCGGGCTGTGCCGTGGCACCCACGTGTTGTCTGCTCTCGCACTCGGAGCCCGCGCGGTTTTCATCGGACGGCCGGTGCTGTGGGCACTGACCGTTGCCGGGGACGCGGGCGTGGCCCGGCTGGTCGACGAACTCACGCGGGAACTGGCCGAGGCGATGCGCATCGTGGGCGCCTCCTCGCTGGACCAAGTGGAACGCGATCTGCTCTGGGAGCTTCCGCTCAATCAGATCGGACGGGATCCCGTCAACCACCCTCGAGCGAACTCAGGAACATGCGCAGAGCAGGAAGCGCCATGACTCAGGCGAGGGGTTACCAATATCGGCGTCGCCCGGGCGGCCGGTGTAGCCGTAGGAGGCGGCGTTCAGCTTCTTTTCCTTACTCGTGACGGAGACGGGCGGCCGGATGCCCTTGGTGTAGCCGCCCTTGCGGCAGATCGTCGACTTCAGTTCGCCTGAGTTACAGCCGGAGAGACGGCTCCGGGCGTGCATTT
>NZ_PQSR01000170.1 GCF_002920635.1 Streptomyces sp. Ru72
TGCTGTGACCGCATAGGTTCACCGGGTTGGGATGTGTGCCTACCTTTCGCGGAGCAGGCGCTCGGGAACGTTCGTGCAAGGGAAACGCCGCTGGAATACGGAAGGGTCACTGGTGCTCGGATGAGGCTTGTCGTCGGGAGAGGGCCAGCCTGCGTCGCTCTCGGTCGATCTCGGTGACGACGACCGTGACCTCGTCGCCGACCTGGACGGCATCCGACGGAGTTTGCGCGGGCGTCCAGGTGAGCTCTCGCAGGTGGACCAGTCCCTCGATTCCGTCGGCGACTTGGACGAAGACGCCGAATGGGACCAGCTTGGTGACCTGCCCGTGCAGTTTCTGCCCCACCGCGATGCCGTCGGCGAATGCCTGGAAGGTGTCCGGTTGCGTCGCTCGCAGGGACAGTCTGGCCTCCAGGTTCCATGTGTCGAACTGGAGGAACTCGCATGAGACCCGTTGTCCGATCTGCACCACGTCGGAGGCTGCTTCGAAGCGCGGCCAGGACAGTTCGGGGACCGTGATGAACCCGACGCCGGGGAAGACCGGGTGGTCGGGACCGTCGTCCAGCGCTACGAATACGCCGTACCGTTCGATCGCTGTGACGGTGCCGGAAAGGAGCTCACCGTAGTGCAGTGATTCCAGGAACGCCCAGAGTTCTGGGTTCTCCGACCGTTCGCCCATCATGCTCCCAGCCTTTCACGAGGAGCTGTGCTGGGCGGGAGGTGCAGTCAGGCTGCGGCCTTGAGGGGGCGTCCGCCCCAGTGGACGCCTCTCTCGCTGCGGATGCGGGCGCGTTCCTTGCGCTCGGCGGCCAGGACGTCGCGGTGGCGGGCGTTGGCGTTGCGCCAGCGCAGGTAGGCGTGCATCGCCCGGGTCTGCACGGTGTGGTTGGGATGGTGGGAGTTGGCGATGGTGAACTGCCTCAGCGGTCCGAAGTGTGCCTCGATCGGGTTCGCCCGGGATGCGTAGGTCGGGGTGAAGCACAACCCATGGCTTCCGACGCTTGCGCATCCGCTGGGAACGCAGTGCTGGCATCCAGGAAGCCTTCCTGCGACTCGCATGCTGTCTCGAGGGCTTCGGGGTCGCCGAACGGTGCTGCACGCGGCACTTGCGCAGTCCCGCGACCGCCGAGCCCTCCGCAGCGATCGGGTTCAAACGGCTGATCACCAGCCGGGCTTGACTCTGACGCCGCTGGAGACTTGAGGATCGCGCTGTAGGCGATACGCGGGTTCTCATCGGAGGCGCACGGCGTGCGAGGAAAAGGCATCCACTACGACACCGGCACCTTTCCCAACGGCGATACCTCCCGCCCTGTCTTCGACGCCGACGTCGTCGCGCGGGAGATGCGGGTCATCGCCGAAGATCTGCACTGCACCGCGATCCGCATCACGGGCGGCGACCCGGACCGGATCGAGACCACCGCGCGGCATGCGGCGGCCGCCGGGCTGGAGGTCTGGCTCAAGCAGCAGGGAACCTCCCACCAGCACCTCGATAACCGGTAGTGCCTGTAGGGCGCTGGAGATCGGAATGGGGCGCTCCTGCTTCATTGGCTGACAAGAAGCCGGAGCACCTCTCCTCATTGTGTGTAGGTGCTGTTGAAGGATCGTTTGCCACACTTGAGAGCCGTGGTGTCAGCGGCCAGGCACATCGTCGGCGGCGAGTCTGTCAGCGGCTGACGAGAAGGCCGTCCACCAGGGCCTGGAGCCCGTCCCGGTAGGTGTCCTCGGCGGTCAGCGGAGCCCAACGGCCTGCGGCCTGCGCCAAGCGGGGCAGCTCACTCGGGTCGAGTTCGGCGAAGACTTGCTCCCGGTAGGTCGCACGGTCATCACGTGCGCGCCGTCGGGCTGCTGTTGCCCTGACCACGATCTCTCCGGCGGTGTAGTACCAGATCGCACGGTAGCCGTGTACGGCCCGGTCGAGGGAGAGGCCGCATTCGACCAGGCCTTCGACGATCTGCTCGACGAACCACAGCGCGCTCGTGGACAGCAAGTCGTCGGCGGTCAGTACTTCTACGATCCAGGGGCAGGCGGCGAGCGCCTCGTGGATTGCGGTCGCGGCCACGATGATCCGCTCACGAGGGTGGGCGGGCAGTTCCGGTCGGCGCAGGGTCCGGGCGGCGTAGTCGTCCAACAGGAGGACGAGCAGTTCCTCCTTGTCGCGGACGTGGTGGTAGAGCGCCATCGGCGTGCTGCCGACTTCCGTGGCCAGCCGCCGCATGGTCAGCCGGTCCACGCCTCCCTCATCCACGATCCGGCGGGCTGTCTCAATGATCTCCTCGCGAGAGATGCGGGGAGGTCGGCCCAGGGTTTTGCGTGGTTCGGACGGTTGCGGCATGCCCCCATCATTCCCCAGGTGTCGACAACGGCGAACCCCGGCGCTAACTTTTCGTACATGTATAGAAACTCCCGCGGGAGGCCCGGAGTGGTGCTGGCGGCTGCCGCCGTCGCCCAGTTCGTCGTGGCCCTGGACATGTCCGTGGTCAACGTCGCATTACCGGCGATCCGCACGGCGCTGGGATTCGCATCGCTCGACCTGTCGTGGGCCGTGCACGTGTATGCGCTCACGTTCGGCGGGTTCCTGCTGTTGGGGGGACGCGCCTGCGACCTGTACGGCCGGCGTCGGATGTTCGCGCTGGGGCTGACCGTCTTCGGGCTGTGCTCGCTGGTGGGCGGGCTGGCCCAGGATCCCTGGCAACTGATCGCCGCACGCGCCGGTCAGGGCCTCGGCGCCGCCGCGGCCGCGCCCGCCGCGCTCGCGATGCTCACCACCACCTTCGCTGAAGGCCCCCAGCGCGTCCGGGCACTGGGCGTGTGGAGCGCGGTGAACGCCGCGGGCGGCGCACTGGGCGTGCTGGCCGGTGGACTGCTGACCGAGTACGCGGGATGGCGCTGGGTCATGCTGATCAACCTGCCCATCGTCGCGGCGGCTCTTGCGCTCATCCCCGCAGGGGTGCCCGCCGGAGCATCACCTGCCCGGCGCGAGCGGCTGGACGCACTGGGCGTCCTCCTGGTGACAGGCGGAGTCGGGCTGTTGGTGCTCGGCGTCGTCCGCTCCGACACCCTGAGCTGGAACCCCCGGCCACATGGGCGACCCTCGCTGCCGCAGCCGTGATGCTGGGCGCGTTCGCTTCCGTGGCGACGAGGGTCGCCGCACCGCTGCTGCGCCTCGGTCTGCTGCGCAGCCGCTGGGTCGCCGGCGCGAACGTGCTGGTATTCCTGGCCGCGGCCGGGCAGTTCACGGCGTTCTACTTCGTGTCCCTGTACATGCAGCAGGTCCTGGGCATGGGTGCCGCAGCGGCCGGCACCGCATTTCTGCCCTTCTCCCTGGGCCTGGTCGCGGGAACCATCGTCGCTACTCGCCTCACCGCGTCCCGCACCCCCCGCGTATCCCTGGTGCCCGGCGCCTTGCTCGCCGCCGCGGGCCTGGCCTGGTTCGCCCTCATCAGCCCCGACGGCAGCTTCCTCGCCGACGTGCTCGGCCCGTCCCTCGTCACCAGCGTCAGTGCCGGGCTGGTCCTGGCTCCGGTTGCCGCCGCCGCGACCACCGGCGTCGCTCCGCGTGAGGCCGGCATGGCCGGCGGCCTCATGAACAGCTCCCGCCAACTCGGCGGCTGCATCGGCCTGGCCGCCCTGACCACCATCGCCGCGCACCGCACCGGCACGACCGCCGACCCCGCCGCACTCAACGACGGCTACGCCCTGGGCCTGGCCATCGCCTCCGCCGTCTTCGTACTCGCGGCAGTCGTGGCCATCGGTGTACTGCCGCGCCGCCGAGCCGTCACCCCTGTCCCGCGATCCACCGACCCCGCACACAACCAGTTGGAAGGAACTCCGTCATGACGACCACGACCATCGACCTGTTCACCTCGGCGCTGCATTTCCACCCCGACGGCGACGTCCGAGCCGTCGAACGGCAGATGACGAGCAGCAGCTCCGGCGCCTGGCAGATCGCTGCGTTCCACGTGGAGACCAACGCCGACGTTCACGCCGACCACTGGGAGATGCACCCGGAGGCCGAGGAAGCGGTGTGCTGCCTGACCGGCGGCATCCGCCTCTACTTCCGGCCCGACGTGCCCGGCGAGACCGAGGACATGGTGCAACTGCAGGCAGGCGCCGCCGTGATCGTCCCCCGCGGCCGCTGGCACCGCCTGGAGCTGGACGCCCCCAGCGACCTGATGTCGATCACCCTCCGCCAAGGCACCCGCCTCGAAAAGCGTACTGACACCCACTGATCGGAGGTGGCCCGGTAAAAGGGCTGCCGGGCCACCACGAACCTCACCCGAAGGCTTGGCGGCGCCGGGCCCCGCCGGCACAAGGTGCTTGCCGGGGACATCGCGACCCAGCCGGCCCCACAAGACGACGAACTTCCAGGACAGCACCGTCGTCCACGGCGTCAGCTGAGCCCTCAACCCGCCATAGCTCTGGAGCGGGGGCCGGTTCCCCCTCGGAGGTGCGCTGAAGAACCTCCTGGACAGCACCGACTTGGCCCACGTCATCGGCGCGGCCACGACGGTCACCAACCGCCTGAACTTCATCCAGGCCCTGCGCAAGATCCTCGATTGCTTCTATGTAGCGGCTGTAGCGGCTGTAGGGGCCGGGTGCGTGGCTGAGGATGATGCCGAGGGTGCGCAGTGCGCTGTGGGCTCGACGGTCGTAGAGGGCCATGCGGTCTGGTGCGGCTGCTGTGAGGACGACGGACGGTGTGGTCGAGGGGTGCGGAGTGGCCGGCAGCCCAGCCTTTAGACGACTGGTCTACTCGAATGCTATGTTTTTTGCATGCCAGTCGCCACGCGCACCACGGACACTCGTCGGATCATCCTCGATACCGCCCAGCGGATCATGGCCCGCAAGGGTTACTCGGCTGTCGGTATCAATGAGGTGCTCGCGGAGGCCGGCGTGCCGAAGGGGTCGTTCTATCACTACTTCGCCTCGAAGGACGCCTTCGGTGAAGCGATCCTGAAGAGCTACTTCGCGGACTACCTCACGGACATGGACGGTGTTCTCGCCCACTCCGGCCAGTCGGCGGCCGAGCGGCTGATGGCCTACTGGCAGCAGTGGCGCCAGGCGCAGAGCGTCGAGGAGTGCCAGGGCAAGTGCCTGGCCGTGAAACTCGGTGCCGAGGTCGCGGACTTGTCGGAGTCGATGCGTCTGGCACTGAAGGAGGGTACGAGCGCAATCGTCGACCGCATCGAGCGCACGATCGCCAGCGGCCTGGAGGACGGCTCTCTCTCGGTCGACGGTGAGGCCCGCGACGTCGCGCAGGCCCTGTACGACATGTGGCTCGGGGCGAGCGTCATGGCCAAGATCCATCGCAGCCTGGCCCCGCTCGACACCGCCACAGCGGTGACCCGCAAGCTGCTGCACCTGTAAAGGCCCACGTGTAGAAGGCCCCATGCCCGATCTGGTCGTGGGGGCCTCTTCACTCTAATAGTAGACTGGTCTACTCGCACGCAAGGAGTGTGTCATGAAGGTTCTGATCGTTCTCACCTCGCACGACGAGCTGGGGGACACCGGCGTCAAGACCGGGTTCTGGCTGGAGGAGCTGGCGGCGCCGTACTACCGCTTCAAGGAGGCCGAGTGGGAGATCACTCTCGCCTCGCCGAAGGGCGGACAGCCGCCGCTGGACCCCAAGAGCAACGAACCCGACTTCCAGACCGACGACACCCGGCGCTTCGAGGCCGACCTGGAGGCGACCAACGCGCTGGCGGACACCGTGCGCCTCGGCGCGGTCTCGGCCGGCGACTTCGACGCGGTCTTCTACCCCGGCGGGCACGGACCGCTGTGGGACCTGGCCGAGGACACCGACTCCGCGCGGCTGATCGAGTCGACCCTGCGCTCGGGCAAGCCGGTGGGACTGGTGTGCCACGCTCCCGGCGTCCTGCGGCACACCGTCAACGAGGACGGCACCCCGCTGGTCTCGGGTAGGAACGTCACCGGATTCGCCAACTCCGAGGAGGAGGCCGTCCAGCTCACCGACGTCGTCCCCTTCCTGGTCGAGGACGAACTCACCAGGCTCGGAGGCGTCTACTCCAAGACCGGCGACTGGCAGCCCTATGTTCTGCAGGACGGTCTGCTGATCACCGGGCAGAACCCGGCGTCCTCGGCTCCTGCAGCCGACGCCCTGATCGAGCTGGTCACCAAGGGCGGCGTGTGAGCGCCTACGTCGTCATGCTCCACGAGCGCGTGAGTGACCCGCCCGGGCCGGCCCTCTACGCCGGCTCGGCCCGGGCGGCCCGGGCAGGTCGCGAGGTGACATCTCTCGTGGGATACGGGGCGATCGAAACCCTGGAGGGTGCGCCCCGTTCGACGGTGTGCTGACCCATCGCTTCCCGAGCGTTGCCAACGCGCGGGCATGGTACGAGAGCCCGGCCTGCCAGGCAGCGCTGCCCCACCGCCGAGCTGGTGCGGCCTGCCGCGTGTGCGTCCTCGAAGGAGTCGACGAAACCGAGGCCCGCTGAGACGACAAGGTGTCCGTCTGCACCGCAGTGCGGCGCAGACGGACACCGTCCGAGCCACAGGCGCCACACCGGTGAAGCGGCGATCTGATCGCCGGCGGGAATTCACAGCCGAAGTCGGACTCGCCGACGGCGACACCCCCATTGCCGGAGCCGTCACCGTACTGACGACGCCGCGCCACTGAGCCCGGTCGGCACCCGCCGCGGTTTCGGCCGGTTCGCAGACCCCAGGCGGGGGAGCCGGCCGGGCAACGAGCAGGCGCCCCGCTGCACGGGCGAGGCCTGGACCAGATGTCGGACACCCGGCTTTCCACCCTGCTGATGCCACTTATGGGCCGCGAAGGGTCTCGGCGGCGATGCCGCCGCGGACCTGGCGCCGACGATGCCGCCGCCCGATCCGGCGGCACCGTGCCAGGCACTTCCAGAAAGGCCCGTTCCGTGACTCTCACCCTCGAACGGGCGTCGGTCGAACGCCGACTTCCCGGACCTGCATCCTGCGTCATAGCCCACCGGGGAGCCGCAGCGCTGGCCGCCGGCAACGGGGTCGGCCGCTTCGTCTACACCCCGATCCTGCCGTTGACGCACGACCAGGCGGGCCTCTCGGCCACGAGCGGGGCCAACCTGGCGAGCCAACTACGTCGGCTGCCTGGCCGGCAGCTTCGCACCCCGGCTGGTCCGTTCCCGCTCGGTGATGCGTGCCTCGATGATCGTGATGGCTGCTTCTCTGGCTCTGATGCCGCTCAACGCAGGACGTCACCCCCTGGTCAGGGCTGCGGCCTCATCGCCGGGTTCACCAGCGCGCTCGCCTTCGTCTACGCGGTCGGGGCGCTGTTGTCCGGCTTGCGCCGGTTCGGCCCAGCACCTGGTCGGCTGGGGATTCGGGGGTATCGGCGCGGGGATCGTGCTGGCCGTTCGCGAGGTGGCGACATGGCGTATGGCGTGGTGGATCGCGACCGTCCTCACGCTGCTGCTGACCGCGGTCTCATGGAAATGGTCGGCACAGGCGCGTGGGTCGTCGTCGGACTGGCCGCGATCCCCGGGTCAGCACTGTGGACAGCCCTGGCTCGGCGGTTCAGCCGCCCCACCCGGCTGGCCGTGGCGCTGCTGCTCCAGGCCGCCGGTATCGCCCTCACCGGGCTTGCTCGTCGCAGCGGCTGCCTTCGGCGGCACGTTCGTGGGCATCACCTCTCTGGCACTGGCCCTCGGTGAGCACCTCCAAGTGCCATGGGCCGTCGCGCTACTGACGGCGGGCTACGGAGCCGGGCAGATCACCGGTCCCCTGATCTCCCGGCCCCTGCTCGGAACCGGGACTCAGCCCCCTGCTGCTGGCAAGCATCGTCCTGGCCGCCGCCACTGTGCGGCAGCAGCGCTCAGGGTCCGCTACCCGCACCGGCTGGGCCACATGATCGAACCGTCCCGCCTGGCACGGAAACTGCCCGCGCCGCGCCGCTGATCTCCTGCTCCGCAAGCTCCCCGAAGCCGGAGCAGGTTGGCAGGAACCGCAATCTTTGGCGACTTCGGGAAGTCACATCAGCCCGCAAAGCCTGTGCCGCACGCGCGACGTTCACTCGCGGACCGTATCGGTACCGTGGCGCCGGCTGCACTCGGATTGCCGGCCCCGAGGGCAGCCAGAGGGGCGCGGGGATCAGAGACACGCACTTGGCGGGGATGGGCCCCGTCTCAACGGCTGGTGTTCCCCTCGGTGAGTCGGCGCAGGTCGGCGACTACATCGTTGGAGTCACGGCTCTTGCCACCGCCACCCTGGGTCCGTTGCTGCGGCCCTCGCGCGAGAACGTAGACGAACAGGATCGCCATGACTGCTGCGCCTGCCCACATGGCCTGCTGCCAGCCGTCGACGAAGGACTCCTGGGCGGCTCGGATCAGCGTCTGCTCCTGGGGGCCGGCCCCGTCCGCGGCCGCGAGGGCGTTGGCGACGCCCTCGCGGGCGGTGTCGGCGGCGTCGCCCGGCACTTTGTCGAGCCGGGAGTCGATGGCGCCACGGTAGCCGGAGGTCAGGACCGCTCCGAGCAGCGCGACACCGAGCGCGGTGCCGAACTCCCGCGTGACGTCGTTGAGGGCGGAGGCGACACCTTGACGCTCACGCGGCAGGGCGGTGGTGATGGCCTCGGTGGAGGGCGTCATCGTCAAACCCATACCGAGTCCCATGGCGAGCATGCCGGGGAGGATCGAGAGGTACCCGCCGTCGACGGAGACGAAGGTGGCCATCAGGACCAGTCCCGCTCCGCCCAGGAGGATCCCCGAGGCCATCGTCGTGCGGCTGCCGATGCGCGCGGCTGCCTGCGGAGCGAGGCCCGAGGCGGACATCATCAGCAGCGCCATCGGCATCAGCGCCAGAGTGGAGCGAAGGCCGGACCAGCCGAGCACCGCCTGGAAATACGGGAAGAGGACCACGAAGATCCCTGCCTGCACGCCGAAGACCGTCAAGAGCGACACCGAACCGCTCGCGAGACCTCGCTCGCTGAACAGGCGGACGTCGAGGAGTGGAGCCTGCCGTCGCAGCTCCCATGCCACGAATCCGACGGCTGCGATGACGCCGACGAGGAGGCTCAGCAGCGTCGCCGGCGCGGTCCAGCCTCGTGCGGGGCCCTCGTGGAGGAACAGGACGAGCCCGACCGCCGCGACCACGGACGACAGCGAACCGACGGCATCGAATCGGTGCTCTGAGGCCGCGCGCGAGTTCGGGATGGATCGCAGCGCGATGACGACGGCGGCGACGACGAGCACGACCGGCAGGACGAAGAGCCACCGCCAGCTCGCCAGATCGACCAGGACGGCCGACAGGTACATCCCCAGGATGCCTCCACCGCCGGCGACGCCGGTCCACACGCCGATCGCCTTGGAGCGCTCCTCGTCCGGGAAGATCGAGGTGATGACGGCGAGGGTGACCGGCATGATCATCGCTGCGCCTGCGCCGCTCAGGAAACGCGCAGCGAGCATGATCTCGGATGACGTGGCAAGGCCGGCCGCCGCACTCGCTGTTCCGAAGACGAGCAGGCCCGCGAGCAGCACCGGCCTGCGGCCCCACCGGTCGCCCATTGCGCCGAGCGGCAGGAGCAACGCGGCCAGACTGATGGTGTAGATGTTGATGAACCACAAGACCTCGGCTTGGG
>NZ_PQSR01000171.1 GCF_002920635.1 Streptomyces sp. Ru72
CGGGGAGGTGGACGTCGGCGACGCAGATGTCGCGCGGGTTGCCGATACGAGGACGGGCCTCTGCGATGGACGACGCCTCGATGACGTCGCGCACTCCGAGCGCCCAGAGATGGCGGGTGACGGTGGAACGAACACGCGGGTCGGCCACGACGACCATGGCGGTCGGCTTGTTGGGGCGGTAGGCGACCAGGCTTGCGGGCTGCTCGAGGAGAACGGACACCAGGCCTCCTGGATGGGTGCGGGGACGGGGCCGGCTCGGGGAAGCGGCCGGGACGAACCGTGTTTCAAGGTCACAGTCGTCTTCGGCACCAAACTCGTGCTCCTTTAGAGAATGATCACGATTTGGTGAGTAACAATCCGTGCAATTCGGACGCGCGAGCGATCATCTGGGGATCGAGTCGGTTCGGTCCATGGTCAATACGAGGCTGAAAGTGGTCGTATCGACAAAGAGATGGCAAGGAAGGTAAAGGCGGCATTGACAGCGCCGGTGGGCGCGCCGGGGTCAGCGGGGCTGCGGCCCGCGACGCTGCGGCAGCGTCACCACCGAGGCGTCGCCCGGCCCCGCCGGGGGCAGGCCCGCCACCTGGCACAGCAGGTCGCACCAGGAGGCCAGGTGCGCCGCGGTGTCGGGGACGCCTCCGATGCCCTCCCGGGGCGTCCACGAGGCACGGATCTCGATCTGGGAGGCGGCCGGGCGGGTGGCGAGCCCGCCGAAGTAGTGCGAGCTCGCGCGCGTGACGGTCCCGCTCGGCTCGCCGTACGCCAGCCCGCGGGCCTGAAGCGCGCCGGTCAGCCAGGACCAGCACACGTCGGGCAGCAGCGGGTCCGCCGCCATCTCCGGCTCCAGTTCGGCGCGCACCAGCGTCACCAGGCGGAAGGAGCCCTGCCAGGCCTCGTGCCCGGCCGGGTCGTGCAGCAGGACGAGGCGCCCGTCGGCGAGGTCCTCCTCGTCGGCGACCACTGCGGCCTCCAGCGCGTAGGTGTGCGGGGCGAGCCGCTGCGGCGGGCGCGACGGCTCGATCTCGATCTCCGGCCGCAGGCGTGCGGCCTTCAGGGCGTCGACCGCGGCGCGGAAGGGCAGGGGGGCCGTGTCCATCGCATCGCCCTCCCCCTCCGCGTCGTCCATTCCGCCGGCGCCGTCCGTCAGTCGTTCCTGAGCCGCAGCCATGCGGGGAAGATTAAGGGGAAGAAAGCGCGTCCGCTTGGAGAGACACCCGTTGCCGCCCGGGGTTCGGCTGCCGTGCGCGGGTTCGTCGTGGCTGGTTCCCGTCGTAGGGCCGCCGGGTCCTTCGAAGCGTGGCGCGCCGAGGCGGCTCAGCCGCGCGCGGACACAGTCCCGCGCCCCCCGCGAGGGCGCTCCCGCCCCGGGGCCGAATCGCTCCGGTGGCGTGCGAGACTTTTTGCGTGAGTGTCAACGACCGCCCCGCCACGGGCCAGCCGACAGCGACGTACGACTCCGCCTTCCTCAGGGCGTGCCGACGCGAGCCCGTGCCGCACACGCCGGTGTGGTTCATGCGGCAGGCCGGGCGCTCGCTGCCCGAGTACCGCAAGGTGCGTGAGGGCATCCCCATGCTCGAGTCCTGCATGCGGCCCGAGCTGGTCACCGAGATCACCCTCCAGCCGGTCCGACGGCACGGCGTGGACGCGGCGATCTACTTCAGCGACATCGTCGTGCCCCTGAAGGCGATCGGCGTCGACCTCGACATCAAGCCAGGAATCGGACCGGTCGTCGAGCAGCCGATCCGCACCCGCACCGACCTCGCCCGGCTGCGCGACCTGACCCCCGAGGACGTCTCCTACGTCACCGAGGCGATCGAGCTGCTCACCGCGGAGCTGGGCGAGACCCCGCTGATCGGTTTCGCGGGCGCGCCCTTCACCCTCGCGAGCTACCTCATCGAGGGCGGCCCGTCCCGTACGTACGAGCACACCAAGGCGCTCATGCACGGCGACCCCCAGCTGTGGTCCGACCTGCTGGACCGGCTCGCGGCCATCACGGCCGCCTTCCTGAAGGTCCAGATCGAGGCCGGTGCCTCGGCCGTCCAGCTCTTCGACTCCTGGGCCGGTGCCCTGGCCCCCGCCGACTACCGCCGCTCGGTGCTGCCCGCGTCGGCCAAGGTCTTCCGGGCCGTCGAGGGCTACGGCGTCCCCCGCATCCACTTCGGTGTCGGCACCGGTGAGCTGCTGGGGCTGATGGGCGAGGCCGGAGCCGACGTCGTCGGCGTCGACTGGCGCGTCCCGCTGGACGAGGCGGCCCGTCGCGTCGGCCCCGGCAAGGCACTCCAGGGCAACCTGGACCCGGCGGTGCTCTTCGCCCCGCGCGCGGCCGTCGAGGCCAAGACCCGCGAGGTCCTGGACGCCGCCGCCGGCCTCGAGGGTCATGTCTTCAACCTCGGCCACGGCGTCCTGCCGTCCACGGACCCGGACAGCCTCACCCGGCTCGTGGAGTACGTCCACACGCAGACTGCCCGCTGACCGGCGCGGGCGAACGGCTGGTGACCCGCGCCCGCGGCACCGCGCACGGCGGTGTCGGCGCGGGCCCCTCAGCCGCCGGAGGACTCCTCCCCGGCCCCTCCGGGCTCCTGGAACTTTGGTGCGAGACGGCCGCGGTCGTCCTCGTCCCGCGTGGTGAACGCCTCGGCGGAGGTGTCCTCGTCGGCCGCATGACGGGCGTCTGAGGTCTCCTCGAACAAGGACGCACCGGGGGCCCGGTCCTCTTCGGCCTCCGGGGTCTGCGCGTCCTCGGGCCGACCGCGTGCTCCCGCGTCACCTGTGTCTCCGGCATCGCTGCGCATGCCCGGGGCCGGGGCGGCGTGCTCCGCCCGCCGGTCGGACGTCAGACCTCCTCGAGTCGGACGGGCGGCCGTGACGACCACGGCTCAATCGGAACCCTCATCGGTTTCCTTCCGTGCGTCGGTGGCCTTGGTCGGGGGACCTCCGGACGCATCGGGCTTCGACCGCCCCTGCTCCTCCGGGTGGACGTCCGGCTCGCCGGTCTCCCGCTCGAGCGGCGACTGCCGCTCGCGTTCACGTTCGCGTGGGTCGCCCATGATCACTCCCGCTGACGTGCGTTTCGGACATATCGGGTTCCGTGGAGTGTGCGGGGCGAAACGCCTCGCGGCGCGGCTCCGCCGTCCTCACCAGGTGTGGCGGGCCTGCCTGCCCCACAGCAGGCCGCGCGGTTCGGGTGGCTGCGGGGTGCCCTGGCGCAGGGGCAGGGCCAGGATCATGCCCACGATGAAGCCGACCACATGGGCCGCGTAGGCCACGGTCCCGGCCGAGGAGACACCGTTCCCGGACGAGTAGACGGCCTGCAGCACGAACCAGAAGCCGAGCACGATCCACGCGGGCAGCCGCAGCGGCAGGAACAGCAGGAACGGCACGAGGATCCAGACCCGCACCCTGGGATAGAGCACCAGGTACGCGCCGAGCACGCCCGCGATGGCACCCGACGCGCCGATCAGCGGGTCGCTCGAGCCTGCGTTGAGGTACGCGTAGCCGTACCCCGCCGCGTACCCGCACGCGACGTAGAACAGCGCGAAACGAATGTGGCCCAGGCGGTCCTCGATGTTGTTGCCGAAGATCAGCAGGAAGAGCATGTTGCCGAGCAGATGCAGCCAGCTGCCGTGCAGGAACATCGCGGTGAACACCGACACCGGCGGCGACTTGTCGTAGCCCGGTGGGGCCACCACACAGCCGGGCCCGTGCGGGCCGACCCCGACGGCGCCCGTGGGCACGAGCCGCGGCAGCTGGCCGTGGATCAACTCGCGCGGCACCGCGGCGTAGTGGTCCAGGAACGCCTGGAGGTGGCAGAACTGGGACAGGTCGCTCTGCCCCGCGACGGAACCGGCCAGGCCGGGGGTGAACAGGAAGACGACGACATTGGCCGCGATCAGCGCGTACGTCACATAGGGCGTACGGCGCACCGGGTTCACATCATGGACGGGGATGACCACAAGGAAGTACTGCCCCGGATCGGCCGGGTGAATCGGTGAACGCGGCGGTGCACGACTGCGTATGTCTCCTCAACCGCCCGCGGTGCGGGGAAGGCGTGCCGCGGGGACGACGTGAGGAACAGGCGATGAACGACCGAGTTACTCCTCCGATACACGCCCTGCCCGACGGGGAGGCCGAGCTGGCGCTGGTGATCCAGCTGCCCTGGGAGGACGTCGCGCGGCTCGGCCAGGAGGCCGCCCGGCTCGCGACTCAGATGCAGCGGCCCGTGACCCTCGACGAGGCGGTCAGCCACCGGCTGCGGTCCTCGCGGGGCGCTGCCGCACACGCGAAGCCGATGGCTCAGCCGCAGCCGCCCGCGGTGGCCTCCAGCGCGTCCGTGTCCTCGTTGCCGTCACGGCCGCCGGGGGAGCAGGCTCGGCAGGCCATCGAGAGGATCAACGGGGTCGGGCAGCACGAGACGGCTTGATCCGGGCGCTCGCCGTGGGGGCTGCGACTGCCGGCCGGAGGCCGGTTGTCTTCGGCTGGTCGCGCAGTTTCCCGTGCCCCTGTGGGGCGCCATCACCTACCCGGCGTTCCTCCGTACCGCCGCTGTCGCCTTGCGGGCGGCCACCAGGATCGGGTCCCACACCGGTGAGAACGGCGGGGCGTAGCCCAGGTCCAGGGCCGTCATCTCCTCCACCGTCATCCGCGCTGTCAGTGCCACCGCCGCGATGTCCACGCGTTTCGCCGCGCCCTCCCGGCCGACGATCTGGACGCCCAGCAGGCGGCCCGTGCGGCGTTCGGCGAGCATCTTGACCGTCATGAGGGCCGCGTTCGGGTAGTAGCCCGCGCGGCTCGTCGACTCGATCGTGACCGTCTCGTACCGCAGCCCCGCCCGCCGCGCGTCCTTCTCGCGCAGCCCCGTGCGGGCGATCTCCAGGTCGCAGACCTTGCTGACGGCCGTGCCGACGACGCCGGGGAACGTGGCGTAGCCGCCGCCCACGTTGGTCCCGACGACCTGCCCGTGCTTGTTGGCGTGGGTGCCCAGCGGAATGTGCCGCTCACTGCCGGAGACCAGATCGAGGACCTCGACGCAGTCGCCGCCGGCCCAGATGTTCTCGTGACCGCGCACGCGCATCGCGAGGTCGGTGAGCAGCCCGCCGTGGTCGCCGAGCGGCAGCCCTGCCGCCCGCGCCAAGGCCGTCTCGGGCCGCACGCCGATCCCGAGGACCACCACGTCCGCCGGGTACTCGGCGTCCTGCGTGCCCACCGCGCGGATCCCGCCGTCGTCATCGGTGAGGATCTTGGTGACCTCGGCGTCGTTCACCATGGTGATGCCAAGGCCCTCCATGGCCCGGTGCACCAGCCGGCCCATGTCCGGGTCGAGCGTGCTCATGGGTTCGCTGCCGCGGTTGACGACGGTGACCTCGTAGCCCCGGTTGATCATCGCTTCGGCCATCTCCACGCCGATGTATCCCGCGCCCACGACCACCGCCCTGCGCCCCTTGGCGGTGGCGAGGGCGTCCAGGAGCGCCTGGCCGTCGTCCAGGGTCTGCACCCCGTGCACCCCGGGCGAGTCGGCGCCGGGCAGGTCGGGGCGGACCGGGCGGGCCCCGGTCGCGATGACCAGCTTGTCGTAGGACGTCCACGCCTCGGCCCCGGAATCGACGTTCCGGGCGCGGACCCGGCCGCCCGCCACGTCGATCTCCGTGACCTCCGTTCGCATGCGCAGGTCGATGCCGCGCGCCCGGTGCTCCTCGGGCGTACGGGCGATCAGCTCGTCCCGGGTGGCGACGTCGCCACCCACCCAGTACGGGATGCCGCACGCCGAGAAGGAGGAGAAGTGACCGCGTTCGAACGCCACGATCTCCAGTTCGTCGGGGCCCTTGAGGCGGCGCGCCTGCGATGCGGCGGACATGCCCGCCGCATCGCCGCCGATGACGACCAGGCGCTCCCGCGGGCGGCTCGTACGGCTCATGTTCATGCGAACACGCTACGGGCAGCGCGCATTTCAGTCCTGCTCGCCCCGGCTTTCGTGCTCCGGCGCCGTGCGGGCCACCGGGAGCGGGCCGAGGGCGGTCGCCGCCGGTACCGGGTCCGGGCGGCGCGGCAGCCGGGGGCGTACCACCCGGGTCCAGAGCAGCACCACGACCGCCGCGAGCACCAGGAAGGGGAGGGCGGCGCCGATCGCCAGGGCGATCCACCGCAGCAGCGTGACGAAGAGGTGCCAGCCGCCCGCCAGGGCGTCCAGGAAACCGGGCCGGTCGTCCTTCGCCGCCCTCTGAACCGGGGTCTCGGACAACGAGAGCGTGATCGTGGCCAGGCTGGTGCGGTCCTTCAGGGACGCCTGCCGGGCGAGCAGGGCCTCGAGGTCGGCCTCACGGGAGCTCAACTCCCCTTCCAGGGCGACCACGTCACCGAGTTTGCCCGCCCGGTCCATCAGCTCCCGCACCCGGGCGACGCTGGCGCGCTGCGACCTGATGCGGCTCTCGACGTCGACGACCTGGTCGGTGACGTCCTCGGCCTTGGCGGTGCGCTCGACGAGCTTTCCCGCGCCCTGGAGCGCGGTGAGCACCTGGTCGTACTTCTCGGTGGGGACGCGCAGCACGAGCCGGGTGCGTTCGTTGCCCTCGGTGTCGCGGGTGGTGGACTCGTCGCCGACGAACCCGCCCGCGTTCTCGACGGTGGTGCGCGCCTCGTCGAGGGCCTTGGGCACGTCCTTGACCTGCACGGTCAGCGATGCCGTGCGGATGATGGCGTTCGTGGTGAGCTTGGGCGTGCTGCCGCGTGCCGTCGAGCCGCCGCCCGTGCCGCTGTCGGCGGCGCCCTGCCGCTGCGCGCCCTTGGCGGCCTGGGCCTTGCTGTCGCTCGACGCGCCGGTGTCGTCGGCGCTGCAGCCCGCGAGCGCGAGCGCTGCGGCGAGCAGCGTCGCGGCCAGTACCCGCACCGGGCGTGGGGAGCGTGGAGTGTGCATGCGGTCGAACCCCCGGAAGTCGTCGTGACGGACGCTTCTTCGACTCCGGGCCCCCGCGGAACGTTGGCCGGATCCGGTCCCGATGCGGTCACGGTCGGGACTCGGACGGGACACCGGGTGCCCGCCTGGCTGTCAGTGAGGTCTGAGAGGCTGGGGACATGAGCGCAGTGGAGGCCCGCGGAGGCGCGGGGCATGTCGTCGTCATCGGGGGCGGGATCGCGGGCCTGGCCGCCGCCCACCGGCTGCTGGACCGGGGCGCACGGGTCACGGTCCTGGAGGCGTCCGACCGGGTCGGCGGCAAACTGCTGCCCGGCGACATCGCGGGCGTGCGGGTCGACCTCGGGGCGGAGTCGATGCTGGCCCGGCGGCCCGAGGCGGTGGCGCTCGCCCGGGAGGTGGGCCTCACGGACCGGCTCCAGCCGCCCGCCACGGCGACCGCCTCGATCTGGACCCGCGGCGCCCTGCGGCCCATGCCGAAGGGGCACGTCATGGGCGTCCCCGGCACGGCCTCCGCACTGTCCGGCGTCCTGTCCGACGAGGGTCTCGCCCGGATCGAGCGCGACGCGGAGCTGCCGCGCACGGAGATCGGCGACGACGTGTCGGTGGGGGAGTACGTGGCGGCGCGCCTCGGCCGCGAGGTCGTCGACCGCCTGGTGGAGCCGCTGCTCGGCGGGGTGTACGCGGGCGACGCGTACCGCATCTCCCTGCGCTCGGCGGTCCCGCAGCTCTTCGAGGCCGCCAAGGCGCACGCCTCGCTGACGGAGGCGGTCCGCGAGATCCAGGCGAAGGCCGCCGCGGCGCAGCAGAGCGGACCGGTCTTCATGGGAATCGAGGGAGGCGTCGGCCGACTTCCGCTCGCGGTCGCCGAGTCGGTGCGCTCGCGGGGCGGTGAGATCCGGCTGAGGACCGCGGCGGACGGACTGCGCCGCACGTCCGAGGAGTGGGAGGTCGTCGTCGGGGGCCGTGCGGAGAGGGCTGACGCGGTGGTGATCGCGGCGCCCGCCGCCGTGGCCGCCCGGCTGCTGGACGCCGAGTCCCCGGACGCGGCCGCCGAACTGCGCGCCGTCGAGTACGCCTCCATGGCCCTGGTCACCCTGGCCTACCGCCGCGCCGACGTCACCCTGCCCGAGGGCAGCGGCTTCCTCGTACCGCCCGTCGACGGACGCACGATCAAGGCGTCGACGTTCGCCTCCCGCAAATGGGGCTGGATCGCCGAGGAGGGCCCGGACGTGCTGGTGCTGAGGACGTCCGTGGGGCGGTACGGGGAGACGGAGATCCTGCGACGGGAGGACGCCGACCTCGTGGCCGTCTCGCGGCACGACCTGCGCGAGGCGACCGGCCTGGCCGCCGCCCCGATCGAGACGCGCGTCACCCGCTGGACCGACGGCCTGCCCCAGTACCCGGTCGGTCACCACGCGCGCGTGGCCCGCATCCGCGCGCACGTCGCGAAGCTGCCGGCGCTCGCGGTGTGCGGTGCGGTGTACGACGGGGTCGGCATCCCCGCGTGCATCGCGAGCGCGTACGCGGCCGCCGACCAGCTGAGCGGTGACCTGCGCGGTGTCGAGGAGCTCACCGCCAACCCGGTGCAGAGCCTGCACGGCGGAGCGGGAGAATAGGTGCATGAGTGACGACGCCCCCACCACCGAGTCCGGCAGGATCCCGAACAAGGGCAAGCTGGCCAAGGACCTCAACGAGGTCATCCGCTACACGCTGTGGTCCGTCTTCAAACTGAAGGACGTGCTGCCCGAGGACCGCGCCGGGTACGCCGACGAGGTCCAGGAGCTGTTCGACCAGCTCGCCGCCAAGGACGTGACCATCCGCGGCACGTACGACGTGTCCGGCCTGCGCGCCGACGCCGACCTCATGATCTGGTGGCACGCCGAGACGAGCGACCAGCTCCAGGAGGCGTACAACCTCTTCCGCCGCACGAAGCTGGGCCGCGCGCTCACCCCGGTGTGGTCGAACATGGCGCTGCACCGCCCGGCCGAGTTCAACCGCTCGCACATCCCGGCGTTCCTCGCCGACGAGACGCCGCGCAACTACGTCAGCGTCTACCCGTTCGTGCGTTCCTACGACTGGTACCTGCTGCCGGACGAGGACCGCCGCCGCATGCTCGCGGACCACGGCAAGATGGCCCGCGGCTACCCGGACGTGCGGGCCAACACGGTGGCGTCGTTCTCCCTCGGCGACTACGAGTGGATCCTGGCCTTCGAGGCCGACGAGCTGTACCGCATCGTCGACCTCATGCGCCACCTGCGCGGCTCGGAGGCACGGATGCACGTCCGCGAGGAGGTGCCCTTCTT
>NZ_PQSR01000172.1 GCF_002920635.1 Streptomyces sp. Ru72
GTCCAGGTGGCCTTCTACGACGCCACGAACCCGGACGCCCGGGAGTTCGTCTGGTCACGGGTGAAGGAGAACTACCTCGACCCATACGGCATCAAGGCGTTCTGGCTGGACGCCTGCGAGCCGGAGCTGAAGCCCGGCTTCCAGGAGAACCTGCGCTACTGGGCGGGCCCGGGCCTGGAGGTCGGCAACATGTACCCGGCGGAGAACGCCCGCACGTTCTACGAGGGCATGCTCGCGGCCGGTGAGAGCGACGTCGTCACCCTCAACCGCTCGGCGTGGGCGGGCAGCCAGCGCTACGGCGCCGCCCTGTGGTCCGGCGACATCGGCACCGACTTCGCGACCCTGCGCCGCCAGATCGCCGCCGGCCTGAACACCGCGCTGTCCGGCATCCCGTGGTGGAACACGGACATCGGAGGCTTCCACGGCGGCGACCCGGACGACCCGGCGTACCGGGAGGTGATGGTCCGCTGGTTCCAGTTCGGCGCGCTGTCCCCGCTGATGCGCCTGCACGGCTTCCGTGACCCGGGTATGCCGCTGGGCCCCGAGATGACCGGCGGGCCCAACGAGGTCTGGTCGTACGGGGAGGAGGCCGGCGCGATCCTGGAGAGCTACCTGCGGCTGCGCGAGCGCCTTAAGCCGTACGTCCTGAAGGTCATGCGGCAGGCACATGAGGAGGGTCTGCCGGTGATGCGTCCGCTGTTCCTGGAGTTCCCCGGGGACGAGCGTGCCTGGCAGGTGGCCGACGCCTACCTGTTCGGGCCGGACCTGCTGGTCGCCCCGGTGCTGGAGCCGGGTGCGACGACGTGGACGACGTACCTCCCGGCCGGTGCCCGCTGGAAGGACGCGTGGACGGGCGAGACGTACGAGGGCGGCGCGTCCGTCACGGTCGACGCTCCGCTGGACCGCATCCCGCTGTTCCTGCGTGACGGGGCCGAGCTGCCGATCGCGGGATGAGGCCCGGGTGACGAACGTGCGGCCGGTCCCGCGGGGGGCCGGCCGCACGCTCATGTGGTCCTGCGGCTCAGCTGCTGCTGACGCTCTCGCTGTTGGTGGTGAAGTTCAGACCGCCGGACGAGGACGTGATCTCGAAGCCGAACTGCAGGTCCCCGATGGTCACGTCGCCGAACCAGCCCTTGGTGTCCTTGATCCACTTGAGGATCGGCAGGATGTTGACGGTGCCGGAGCTGGAGTTGGAGGTGCGGACGAACGAGAAGACCTCGTTCGAGCCGTTGTTGCCCTTGTAGACGGTCCAGGTGTGACCGCCCAGCGTGACGTTGCCCTGCGAGGTGCCGAGCGGCCCGACGGCTCCGGTCTTGTTGACCCAGAGCATGATCTCGTACTTGTAGCCGGTGTCCCAGATGTCGTACGACGTGTTGTACGCGCCGGTCGACGGCACCGTGACGTTGTAGCTGCTGGACAGCGAGGAGAGCGAGGTGATCGACTTGTTGATCACCTTCTTGGCGTTCGGGTAGGACTTGATGCCGCCGGTGTCGGGGTGGTTCGCCCACACCCCCCAGTTGGTGCCGGAGTTGGCCCAGATGCACTGGCTGCCGGCGCCGGAGCCCCAGATGTTGTTGTAGAGCGTGTAGCCGTTCAGTGTGGTGCTGCCCCACTGGTCGCAGGAGTTCCACACGGCGGCCTGGGCGGGGGCGGAGGCGATGCCGACGGTGGCGCCGAGCGCGAGTGCGGGGGCGATCAGCGCCTTGGTCAACCTGTTCAGCGTGCGTATTGCCATGGTGTCCCTTCCATGGGTGGGGGGAGTTGCTGCTGATCCTGCGGCCCCTGGGTGAGGACGCAGTCTTCGCCGGCGACGAGGTCGAGCGGCACTTCGCCGGCGGAAGTCCTGAGGTCGACGCGGCAACTGCGAGTGGGGCGCAGTACGGCCGTCGTCCGCTCGGGGCTCCAGGTGAGGTCGAGTTCGGCGCCGAACCGGGTACGGACGCCGAGGAGCCGGCCACGGGGGTAGGCGGCGGGCAGCGCGGGCAGCAGCACCAGCCGGCCGGGCGTCGACTGGACGAGCGCTTCGATGAGCACGGCCGGGAGCGTGTGGGCCGCGTCGGCGTTGTAGACGGCGAGGTGCGGGTAGTGCGCGCTCATCAGGGAGACGTGGAAGTAGTCGCCTTCCAGTACCTGGCCGAGGGCGTGTGCGACCCGGTCCGCGTCGCGCAGACGTGCGGCGACGAGCGCGTGGTGCAGGTGCCCGTGCGCCGAGTCGTTCTCCGCGCCGCGCAGTTCGAGCGCCCGGTGGGCGGCCTCGGCGAGGCCGGGCGTGTCATAGGGGTTGATCTCTTCGAGCGGCCACACGCCGTAGAGGTGGCTGATGTGACGGTGGTCGTAGCTGTCTTCCAGGCCCGGCCAGGCCCATTCGGCGAGGGCGCCGTCGGCGTTGACGCGGTGCGGCGGGAGGCGGTCGGCGAGGGCAAGCCACTCCTGCGCCCGCTCCGGGTGGTAGGCGGCGGCCGTGACCAGCGCGTGGCGGGCCGCCGAGAGGTCCATGGCGGCGTTGACCGTGCCCCAGCTCGCGTTCGCGGGACGGTTCTCGGGCGAGTAGGAGGGGACGACGACGAGCCGTCCGTCGTCGTCGGTGCGGGTGAGGAAGTCCTCGTAGAACGCGGCGACCTCGGCGAGGACGGCGGCTGTGCGCGGGTCTCGCCCGCCGTAGGTCTCGTCGTGGTCGACGAGCGGCTTGAGCAGCCAGTCGGCGCCCGCGGTCCACAGGTGCAGTGGGTACTCCCGGCTGAAGTGGTACGCGTACCCGGACTCGCCGTCGGTGTGGGCGGGGGCGACGACACCCCGGGCGCCGTGGACGGCGCGGGCGTTCTCCCGCCAGTGGTCGAGTTGGCCGTGGATCAGCGCCGCGTGGGCTGCTGTGACCTCGGGCAGGGCGCCCGCCGACGCGGAGGCGGTCTGCAGGTTCAGGTTGGCGTCGGTGGTGAACGCACCGGACCACGCCGTGTTCCAGTCGCCGGTCCACAGGCCGGTCAGCCGCGGGGGGAGCATGCCGCTGGAGCTGAGCAGGTGGTAACGGCCGGCGGCGAAGAGCCGTTCCAGAAGGGCGGCGCTCGTGGGGCGCCGGAGCAGCTCGGAGCCGGGCAGGGCGCGTTCGGCGGCGTCGGCGTCGAGATCGAGGGTGACGCGGAGGTAGGCCGGGCGGTGGAGGGCCAGATGGCGGTCGAGAAGTCCGGCGAAGGGTTCCTCGGGAGGCAGCAGCGCACGCAGGGCACGTGCCTCCGCGAGGGCGTCCAGTTCGCCGGTGTGCCGGTGCACCCGGGTCAGCAGCAGGACCGACTCGGCGTCGGTGATGCGGACGCCCTGCGCGGCGAGGGCGGTCGTGCCGCCGGTGACGACGGCCAGCGTCACGCCGGTGTAGGCGCGGTCGCTGCCCGGGTAGCGGGCGCGCAGGGTGAGGAGCGCGCCCTCGGCGGTGAGGGCGGTGCCGTGGCCGACGGCCAGGTCGCGTGGGGCGCCGGGCAGCCGGTGGTCGAGGGACAGCTCGAGTACCGGTCCGGGGGCGGTCACGTACTGCACGATCACGTCGTCCGCGCGCGAGACGAAGACCCGGCTGCTCCAGCCCGCGCACCGCGCCGTCGTGACGCCCGTGGTGAAGTCCACCGACCGCCGGTGGTCCCGGCCCTCCTCCACGGGCCGCCGCAGCCGCGTCTGGAACGCCGGGTGGAACGGCTGCACCCACTTCAGTTCCCGCCCGTCGGTGAAGTACTGGGCGGCCGCGGTCTCGCCCGCGAGCAGCCGGTCCTGGAGGTCGGGGAGCCGGGCGGCCAGCTCGGGCGGCCGGGCGTGTTCGCTGCCGTTGGGGCGTACGAGGGTGTGGTGCGTGACGATGACCCGGTCGTCGTCCGGGTCGCCGAAGATCATGGCGCCGTGTCGGCCGTTGCCGCTCAGGAAGGCGTCCTCCCAGCGGGCGGCGGGACGGGGCTCCCAGGTTCCGTGGACGAGCTCACCGGTCATGGGCGCAGCACCGCCACTCCGTGTCGGCCGAGGGCGAGGGTGTCCGTGACGGTCCCGCCGGTGAGCAGGTCGTAGTGGGTACCGGGCACCGTGACCTGGACCGGCTCGCGCCGGTGGTTCAGCACGAAGAGCAGGTCGCCGCGCCGGACGGCCTCGACCCCGGTGGGCAGATCGTCGAGCACGGGCCGTGCGCCCGCGTCGGCGGCGATGCCCGCGAGCAGGTCGCGCAGCGCCTCGGGGTCGGGCAGCGTGGACAGGTACCAGGCGCTGCCGGTACGCAGGACGGCGGGCAGTCCGTCGAGTTCTCCGCCCTTGTAGCGGGCGGCCACGGCGCCCGGACGTGCGGCCTCGAGTTCTTCGGACCACAGGGTGCCGCGGAAGCCGCCTCGGGGGCCGTCGCACTCGACGCTCTCCCCGGCGTCCAGCGGCCACCACTCGTGCAGGGTGCCGATACCGAAGAGGTCCCGCAGCCGTGGGTCCATGCCGCCGGGCCGTATCCGGTCGTCCTCGTCGGCGACACCGGTCAGGAAGCCGCAGACGAGGGTGCCGCCGCCGCGGACGTAGGCGAGGAGGTTCTCGATCGCCGCGTCACCGAGGAGGTAGAGCTGTGGGACGACGACGAGACGGTACGCGGACAGGTCGCGCTCGGGGTGGGCGAAGTCGGTGGTGAGGTGGGCGTCCCAGAGGGCGCGGTGCCAGGCGTGGAGGACGGCGGAGTGGTCGATCACGGTGGAGAGGCGCCCGTCCTGTGCGGCCGCCCACCAGGAGTGCCACTCGTGGAGGATCGCCACGTCGGCCTCGAGGCGACTTCCCGTCACCTCGGGTCCGAGCCGCGCCAGCTCCGCGCCGAGCCGCTTGACCTCCTGGAACGTGCGGCCCTGTTCCCCCGCGTGGCTGACCATGCCCGAGTGGAACTTCTCCGCGCCCTGCCGGGACTGCCGCCACTGGAAGTAGCAGACGGCGTCGGCACCGCGGGCGACGGCCTGCAGGGACCACAGGCGGTTGAGGCCCGGGGGCTTGGGGTGGTTGACGCCACCGCGGTTGACGGGACCGGCCGCCTGCTCCATCAGCATCCAGGGTCCGCGTGCCTGTGAGCGGGTCAGGTCCTGGACGAGCGCGCCGTGCTGGCCGCCCAGCGGGTCGCGCGGATCGGGATAGATGTCGACGGAGACGACGTCCTCCTCCTCGGCCCAGCGCCACGCGTCCTGCCCGAACCACAGCGGCATGAAGTTGGTGGTGACCGGGATGTGCGGGGTGTGACGGCGCACGATGTCACGCTCGGCGAGGTAGCACTCCAGGAGCATGTCGGAGGTGAAGCGCCGGAAGTCCAGCACCTGGGTGGGGTTCCTCATGTAGTGGGGCTGCCGGGGCGGCAGGATGCCGTCCCAACTGTCGTATCCCTGGCTCCAGAAGGCCGTGCCCCAGGCGGTGTTGAGCGCCTCGAGCGTGCCGTACTTCGCCCGGAGCCAGCGGCGGAACGCGGCGGCCGCCTCGTCTCCGTAGTCGAAGGTGCAGTACTCGTTGTTGATGTGCCACATCGTGAGGGCCGGATGGCCGGCGTAGCGGGCGGCCAGGTCCTCGGTGATGGCGGCGGCGTAGCGCCGGTAGGTGGCGCTGGAGTGCGAGAAGTGCTGACGGCCGCCCCACCACTCGATGCGGCCGTCGTCGTCGCGGGGCAGGGTCTCCGGGTGCAGCCTGCCCATCCAGGGCGGGGGCGAGGAGGTGGGGGTGGCGAGGACGACGCCGATGCCGTTGTCGTGCATCAGGTCCATCAGCACGTCCAGCCAGCCGAACTCCCGTGCGCCCGGGTGGGGTTCGAGCTTCGCCCAGGAGAAGACACCGAGCGTCACGGAGTTGACCCCGGCGTCCTTCATCAGCCGGACGTCCTCGTGCCAGGTCTCCTCGGGCCACTGCTCGGGGTTGTAGTCGCCGCCGAAGAGGATCCGCCCATCGGTGGCGGTACTGAGGTCCGGCATCAGGACGGCTCCCCGTACTGGATGCCCCGCCCGTTGGTGGCGAGGTAGACACGGCCGTGGACGCGCGGGTCACCGATGACGGCCGTGCCGATCCAGCCCCACTGGTGCTGGTCGTCGTTGATCCGCACCCACGTCTTGGCCTCGTCGTCGGAGCGGTGGACGCCGGTGACGGTCCCGATCCTGCCCACCTGGTAGATCGCGGGGTAGTCGGCGCCGTCCGCGGCCCTGCCGAAACCGAGACACTCCGAGGCTGCGACGCCGGCGGTCTTCGAGAAGCTCGCGCCGCCGTCGGTGGACCGGTACAGGCCCTCCCAATTGGCGCTCAGCCACAGGTCGCCGGACCTGCCCGGCGCCGCGACCAGCTTGAACTGGCTGTCCCCGGAGGGCAGTCCGGCCGCACGGGCGGTGAAGGTACGGCCACTGTCGGTGCTGGCGTACAGCGTTCCCGTATCGGTGTCGTACGCGTAGAAGAGCGTCGGGTCGGCCGGGTCGGCGACCGGCGTGGCGCCCTTCGGGAAGGAGGTGACCTCGGACCAGGTGGCGCCGTTGTCCGCGGAGCGGTGGGCGGGGTACTTCGTGCCGTCGGAGTGCACGAAAACCCAGAGCAGCACGCTGCCGTCGGCGTTGGTGGCGATCGGCCCCGGTGCGTCCTTGGCGATGGAGGGCTGGGCCTCGAAGGGCGCCCAGGTCTGCCCGCCGTCGTTCGAGTAGGCGCCGTTGCCGTGGTCGCCCCAGCCGGTACGGACGACGTAGGCCGGCCTGGCCGCGGCCTGGGCTAGCCCCATCGCCGACCCGAAGACCGGGTTCGACGCCATGCCGCGCGAGGGCGATGCCGTGAGCGACTCGTGGTACATCACGCCGATGTCCCCGAGACCGCTGATCAGATGCGCCTCCCCGGCCGGGGGCGAGATCAGCAGGCGCACGGCCGTCTCCTCCAGGCCGCGGATCTGCGGGGCCCAGTTCTTCAGATCCCGCGTGCCGTAGAGGGTGGCGCCGGTGCCGTAGACGATGTGCCGCGAGTCGTACGGGTCGAGGGCGAGGGCCTGGATCCACCAGCCGAACTTGGGCTTGTCCTGGCCCCACTTGAGGTAGGGGGTCTCGGAGACGTCGAAGACGGCCGTGTCCTTCAGGGACGTCCAGGTGCGGCCGCCGTCGGTCGTCCGGTACAGGGTGTCGATGTCCGCCCACCGGTTGTTGGTGGAGACGACGACGGTGCCCGGGCGGCGGACGTCTACGGCGACACCCCCGTACCCGAAGGTGTCGGCGGATCCGTCGGCGGCGGTGCCGCCCGGCTTGACCGGCGTGACCTCGGTCCACTTGCCGTTGAGGGTGCAGAGCTTGTGCACGCTGCCGTCGGACTGGCCGTTGGGGCCGGGCGCGTTGGCGTAGGTCACGTACAGGTGGCCGGTGCCCCGGTCGAAGGCGGCCCGGATCGGGACCTTGGCGGCGGTGCCGGAGGGCTGGCCGGGGACGGCTTCCCAGGTGGTGCCGTCGACGGTGCGGTAAAGGTTCTTGGCGCCGGCCGTGCCGTCACCGTCGCCCCAGCCGGCGTAGAGGGTGCGCCCGGCGGCGACGAGGAAGGTGACCCCCTGCCCGGTGGCGCTCGGGGACGCCGGGAATCCGGTCACGGCCGCCCAGGTCGCGCCCCGGTCGGTCGACTTGAGCAGCCCGTCGTGCCGGGTGCCCAGCCACAGCGTGTTGCTGTCCCGCGGATCGACGAGCAGCCGCTCGCCCGTGCCCCGGCCGTCCTCGTTGGCGCCGAGCTTGACGCCGAGGTCGGTGCGGGTCCAGGTGGCACCGCGGTCGTCGGACCGCAGGATCGCCCCGTTGCCGGCCCAGGACTGGGTGTAGGTGCCGAGGGCGAGGTAGACGCGGTCGGGGTGGGCGGGGTCGACGGCGATGGCCTCGACGCCGAGGAGGTTCCAGTCGTCCGAACCGAGGTGGTCGGTCAGCGGGGTCCAGCGGGCGGTGCGGTCGTCCCAGCGGTAGGCGCCGCCGATGTCGGTACGGGCGTAGGCGAGGCCGCGGACCGAGGGGTGGAAGAGAACGCCGGTGACGAAACCGGTACCGCCTATGACGGCGTTGCGCCAGCGGTAGGCCGGCGCGGCGGTGGCGGTCGGTGCCGCGGCCAGCGCCTGTCCGGGGACGAACGGGACGGCGGTGAGCGCGGCGGTCGCCGCGGTACCGGCGAGAACGACACGTCGGCTCGGAGTGGACGCGGGCATGACATACCTCGTTCCGTGCGGTGGGGACAAGGGGGAGGTTTGGGCCCGCCGCGGCCGACCGCTGATGGGGGCAGGTCGGCCGCGGCGGAGTCGAAAGGGGTGACTCAGCCCTTGATGGCTCCGGTGAGCATGCCCTTCTTGAAGTGCCGCTGGACGAAGGGGGAGGCGATCGCGACGGGGATCAGGGCGAGGACCATGACCGCCATCTGCAGTCCCAGCGAGGAGAGTTGACCGGTGCGGACCGCCTGCTGGAGGCCGGTCGGCGCCTCGGTGTTCTTCTGCACCAACTGGATGAGCACGTTCTGCAGCGGCATCATCCGCTGGTCGGTGAGGTAGATGGAGGCGTTGAACCAGGCGCTCCAGTACCCGACCGCGTAGAACAGCGAGATGACCGCCAGCACCGCCCTCGACAGCGGCATGATGATGGTCAGCAGGATGCGCAGGTCACTGGCCCCGTCGATGCGGGCGGACTCGGTGAGTTCGGGGGAGATCCCCATGAAGAAGGCCCGCAGGACGAGGATGTTGAAGACACTGACCGCGCTCGGCAGGATCAGCGACAGATAGGTGTCGGTGAGATGCAGCGACTGCACCAGAAGGTACGTCGGGATGAGGCCGGCCCCGAAGAACATGGTCGCCATCATGGTCATCAGGAAGAACCGGTGACCCAGAGTGCCCCGCCGGGACAGACCGTAGGCCGCGAGGACCGACACCGTCATCGAGAACAGCGTGCCGCAGAGCGTGACACCGACCGAGACCATGATCGCCCGGCTGACCTGGCCACCGCTGAGCAGTTCCCTGTAGTTGACGAAGGAGATGCCCTGGGGGATCACGACCAGACCGCCGACCCGGTCGATCACCGGTTTGGGCGAGAGGCTGGTGACGATCACGATCCACAGCGGACCGAGGACCCCCAGACAGCACAGCAGAAGGAATCCGCCCTTGGCGGTGAGTCCGGCCTTGCTGGGCGGCTCCTCCCACACGGGGCGGGCGGGTGCCTTGAGGCTGCGGATAAGCGTCGTGTTGAGA
>NZ_PQSR01000173.1 GCF_002920635.1 Streptomyces sp. Ru72
CGTACTCGGCGGGCGCCGCCGCCCCCACCGACGTCTACCTCTCCAGCACCGACGGCAAGCCGCTGGTCAAGACAGCCTTCGACGCGTACGCGAAGAAGCTCGGCGCCGTGGACGGCGTCGCGAGCGCCCGTATGACCCAGGTCGACAAGGACGCAACCACCGCGGACTTCACCGTCACGCTCAAGTACGAGGCGTCGACGGACAAGGCGATCGACACCGTGGGCAGGGTGCGCGACGTCGCCCACTCCTCCGCTCCACAGGGCACCGAGGCCCTCGTCGGCGGCATGTCCTCGATCTACAAGGACATCAACGCAGCGGTCAACCACGACTACCGGACGGTCTTCCCTGTCGCCGCTGTCCTGATCATGGTCATTCTGGGACTGCTGCTGCGCAGTGTGGTCGCCCCCTGGTACCTGATCGCCTCGGTGGGCCTCGGCTTCGGCGCGACCCTCGGCGCCACCGTCTGGATCTTCCAGGAGGGGCAGGGGCATCCGGGGCTGATGTTCATGCTCCCGGTGATCATGTATCTCTTCGTGGTCGCCATCGGCACCGACTACAACATCCTCATGATCGCCCGGCTCCGCGAGGAGGCCCGGGAGGGCCGCGAGCCACGCGAGGCGGCCGGCATGGCGCTGAGGCACGCCGGACCGACTGTCGCCGCCGCGGGCTTCATCCTGGCGGCGACCTTCGCCACCATGATGCTGGCGGGCAACTCGCTGCTCACGGAGATGGGTTTCGCGGTCTCCTTCGGCATCACGGTCGCCGCCTTCGTCATGGCGATGTTCTTCACGCCGAGCCTCACCGCGCTGATCGGCCACGCGGCGTGGTGGCCGGGGCACGGTGACCGCGCGGAGGGAGCGCCGCCCGGAACGGCCGCCGAATCCGTCGGTTCCGGGCCCGCGCCCGGCGAGGACCGGGACGCGCTCGCGCACGATCCGTCCGGGCGTCGCAGCTAGTGCCCCAGCAGGCAACGTTCGCCCCGTCGCGGCGCCCGGCACTCCTCCAAGCTCTTCGAGCAGGGGGTGCCCCCACTCTCGCCGCGCCGGCCGAAAGCCCAAGTACGTCCAGTACGAGGGCTTCCGGCCGGCACTCCCCCAAGCTCTTCGAGCAGGGGGACCCCCAGAGCACGCGCCGGGCGCCGCTCCTTGACGGGCAAACATTGCCTGCCGGGACACTGGCGACAGTGTGACGGGCAGGTCTGCCGGGCCGTGCGGCCCAGCAGACCGAACTCATGTCTCCCCACGTCCGGCTGCACACGGGTCAACCGTGGTCTTCGTGTCCCTTGGACACCTGGGACTTCTTGGTCTTCCCGACCTGCCCTGCCGCGCCTGCCGTGCCGGAATCCCTGGGCGTCCCGGAATCCGCGGCCGTGCCGGAATCCGTGGGGGTCCCGGAATCCGTGGGCGTCCCGGAATCCGCGCTCTTCTTGGTCTTCTGCTTCGGTTCTCGGGCGTCGCGGAATGCGGTCCCTGGTGGAGTACGGTCGTCAGTTCCCTTGCCGTCGTCCGAGCCGTTCGACACGGGGGAGCGGGAAGTCCTCGAGTCGGACGGGAGCGTGGACGCGGTCGGTCGAGGAACCGCCGTGGACGGTGCTTCCCTGGTCGCGGTCTTGGTCGGTGACTGGGCCGACGGGAAGGCGGGCGGGCCGGATCCGGGCCGTTCGGCGTTGGTGTCGCTGCTGCCCGGAGCCATGACGAGAGTGGCCGTCAGCGTGGCCGAGAGCGCGGTGAGGACGGCGCCCGCTGTACGGCGGCGTGTGTGTTTCGTTGTGCCGGCATGTCCCGTTCCGGTGCGCGGATGTACGACCGTGGGCTCGAGCGGAAGCTCCTCGGCTCCCCCGACCGCGGAACCACCCGTGCGGGCAGGGACCCGCGTATCGGCGCGCAGAGCGGACAGGGCCTGGGCGCAGTGCTCGGCGTCGGGACGGGCCTTGGCGTCCTGAGCGGTCATGGCGCGCAGCAGGCAGGCCAACTCGTGGGGCACCGAGGGCGGAACCGCGGGTTCGCGGTGAAGGCGGGCCACGGCGGACTCCAACGGGGTGCCGTCGTACTCCAGTTCGCCCTTCAGGCACTCCAGCAGGACCAGGCCGAGCGCGTAGACGTCGGCGGGCGGTCCCACGTCCTTGCCCATGACCTGCTCCGGGGCCAGATAGGCCGCGGTCCCGATCAGTATGTCGGAGGCCGTGTGCCGCGTGGCGTTCACCAGTCGGGCGATGCCGAAGTCCGCCAGGTGAGGGGCTCCGGAGGCGTTCAGCAGGACATTCGACGGCTTGACGTCACGGTGCACGATGCCGGCGCCGTGCACATGGGCGAGCGCCTGCGCGAGGGCGGCACCGAGCTCGGCGACGCGCCCCGGGGGCAGCGGCCCGGCGGCCAGACGCGTGCGCAGCGTCTCGCCCTTGATCAGTTGCATCACCAGGTAGGCGCGCTCCCCGTGCCGGCCGGCGTCGTAGATGGTGACCAGCCCCGGGTGCTGCATTCGCGCGAGGAGGACGGCCTCCTCTGAGAACCGCTCTTCCATCCGCGGATCGGTGTCCGGCCGGAAGAGTTTGACGGCCACCTCCCGACCCAGGCGGACGTCGAACGCCTCATGGACATCGGCGGCGCCTCCCCTGCCGATCCCGGCTCCCAACCGGTATCGGCCCCCCACCATTTCCGAGGAGTCATGCAGTGCCGACCGGAACCCGGAACGTGGGCCCTTCATCTGTCCTCCGTCACCGTCACCGTCACCGAGCAGTGCAACCAGCGAAACGCTGCGGGCGCGAGTACCCCCCGCTGCGCCAGGCAACCGGACGGAATCGGCGTCAACCGCCTTTGAAGGTCTGCACGGCCGGGTCCCGCCGCTGAGAGGCGGCACTCCCTCGGGCATCCGGGCCGGCCGGGCCGCGACGGCAACGGCCGCCGTGGGATCAGGCCGTCCTCTGCCGCCAGGCCGCCAGCACCGCGTACACGACGACCCCCGCGAACAGGAACAGCACGCCCTGGTACACCGCCGCGTACCCGGCGCCCGCCACGAGCCACAGTGAGAAGGCGGCCGCGACCGACGCGACCAGGGCGTCCCGCACCAGCCGCGCCCGGTCGACCGGCCCGTGCCGCCCCGAGACGAGGTGGAAGAGCTGCGCGGCGGTGGCCAGCAGATAGGGCACAGTCGCGGTGAACGTGGTGACGAGGACCAGGATCTCGAAGACCTTCGCCGAGCCCGCCGTGTAGTTGTAGACGGTGAGCAGCGAGGCGAGGACGACGGTGACGGCGACGCCGACGGTCGGGACGCCCCGCCGCCGGCGCGCGAAGGGGGCGGGGAACAGGCCGTCCTTGGCCGCGGCGTAGGGGGTCTGGGCGCTCAGCAGCGTCCAGCCGTTGAGGCAGCCGGTCATCGACACGAGCGCGGCGAGCGCTACGGCCCAGCCTCCCCAACTGCCGCCGAACATGGCGTTGACGGCGTCCGAGAAGGGCGCGGCGGACTTCACCAGGCGGTCGTGCGCGACCGTGCCGAAGACGGACAGGGTCCCGAGGAGATAGACCAGCGCCGCGCCCAGAGTGCCGATGACGGTGGCGCGTCCCACGTTGCGCCGGGCGTTCCTGACCTCGCCCGCGCTGACCGCGGCGGACTCCACACCCAGGTAGGAGAAGAGCAGGATCGCGGCGGAGGCGGACACCGCGCCGACCGCGCTGCCGCCGCCCGCGTGGAACGGGCCGAGGTTGCGCGGGTCGAAGAAGAACAGCCCACCGACGGCGACGAGCAGCAGCGGTGCGAACTTCAGCACGGTGGACACCAACTGCACGGCGCCCACGTAGCGGGTGCCCGCGAAGTTGGCCAGGGCGGGCAGCCACTGCAGGACGAGTGCGGCCAGGCAGGCGCTCCAGCGGTGACCGTTCACCGGGATCAGTACGTCGAGGTAGCCGACGGCGGCGACGGCGAGCGCCGCGTTCGACACCCATGTCGTGATCCAGTACGCCCAGGCGGCGAGGAAGCCGGCGAAGTCACCGAACGCCTCGCGGGCGTAGACGTAGGGCCCACCGGTGCGCGGGTCGCGCTCGGCGAGCCGTCCGAAGACAAGGGCAAGGGCGATGGCACCGACGGTCAGGACGCCGAAGGCGACCAGGCTGACCGTGCCGTACGGGGCGACGGAGGCCGGGAGCAGGAAGATGCCGCCGCCGATGATGTTGCCCATGACCAGCGTGGTGGCGACGGGCAGCCCGAATCGGCGGACGTGCCTGCCGGTGTCGCCGCTGGAGTCCTCGGCGGGGACGGGGGCCTCGAGGGCCTCCTGAGGGGCCGGAGCCGACGGAGGGACGGTTCCGGTGACGTGCATGGGGTGGTGCGCCTTTCATCGAACTGGTGCCCGGGATCGCCGGGGCGGACCCATGGTCCGGCATGGCCCGATGTGGCGCCAAATCGCTTGATTTCGTCCTGTATGGCCCCGCCGAGCCCCGAAAAAGATGCGCCGTGACGGGCGCCGAGCCGGGGATCGTTCAGCGGCGGCGGATCTGCATGCCCGGGCGGCGTCTGTGGACGGTGAGGTAGGACAGGCCGTCTTCCCCCGCGGTGACGCTGCGGGTGGAGTCGCGCGGCAGCCAGAGCAGCGTGCCCTCGGTGAGACGGCGTGGCCCGTCGGGGCCGCCGAGGGTGCCGTCGCCGCTGACGACCAGGAGAAGGACGTCCAGGTCCGGCTCGGTGTGGGTGTCCACGCGCTGCCGGGCGGGCAGGCGGATGAGGTTGGCGTCGAGCTGGCGTCCGGACTCGGCGAGCTTCCACACGGCACCGGCCGACTCCGGGGCCATGCCGGTGAGGGCCCGGACGTCGCACAACAGGCGTGGAACGGGGGTGTCCACGGGCATGCCGTCCGGTGCGGGGGCGGAGGGGTCAGTCATCGAGGGCCGTTCGTCCGGTGCGTAGGTGAACTCTATTGTTCCAGGTGATATTCGTAGAAATTGTCGGAGGTGTCCGGCCGGCGGCCGGTCCGCGGCCGCGGCGGAGAAGGGGGTGGGCCCCGTGAGCGGTGCGCCCGAGCGCCCTCGTAGGCGGCAGGTGCTGCAGGCGCTGCGCGCGGCGGGCCGGCCGTTGGGCGTCACCGAGGTCGCGGAGCGGCTCGGCATCCACGCCGACACGGCACGTTTCCATCTGGACGCCCTGGTGGAGGGAGGCGAGGCGACACGGTGAACCGAACCGCACGGCGAGGACCCACCATCCGGGTCGGCCCCCGAGCCGGAGCGGCTGCGGGACCAGGCGTTCGGACGATCCTGGACGTATGAGGCAACAGGCGCTCGTCACCTTCGGACACGGTACGGCGGACCGCGACCGGCTCTCGGACCTGTTGCGCGCGGCGGGGATCGCCGCCGTGGTGGATGTCAGGACCGCGCCGGGAAGCCGCCGCAACCCGGACGTCGGCAGGGAGCGGCTGCGGCAATGGCTGCCCGAGTGCGGGATCGCCTACCGCTGGGAGCCGCGACTGGGCGGATTCCGCAAGGTGCCGCACGACTCACCCGACACCGTGTGGCGCAACGAGTCCTTCCGTGGATACGCCGGGCACACCCGGACGGCCGAGTTCGTCGACGCGATCACGCTGCTCCTCGAGGAGGCCGCACAGCGCCGGACGGCCGTCATGTGCGGAGAGGCCGTCTGGTGGCGCTGCCACCGTCGCCTCATCGCCGACTTCGTGGTGCTCGCACGCGGGCGGCCCGTCCTGCATCTGATGCACGACGGCCGCCTCGTCCCACACTCCCTCAGCCAGGGAGTGCGCCTGCGCGAGGACGGCCTGCTCGTCTACGACGTTCAGCCTCCGGCCGGGCAGTGAGCGGACGGGCCCCACAAGTGGGGCCGACTGGTGCCGCGGCGACGTGTCAGAGCCTGGGGCGCCGGACCGGCACGTCGGAGCGGCAGCGTGCCTCCGGCGCACCCTGCCGCTCCGGGCCGGGTCGGCCGAAGCGGCCCGGACGGAAGGCCGCGAGGAGCGGGCCGGGCTCACCGGTGACGACCTCGTCCACGACGGATGCCGCTCCCGCACCGGTGACGATCCGGCCCCCGGGCCCCGGTGAGGTCCACCCAGTGGCGAGCCCGATGCGGGCGTGCGCGGCGTCACCCCGATGGGAGCGCCGCCGCGCACGCGCCGTGCGGGCGCCCCGGTCAGTCCGGTGCCGCGGCCGGAGCCTCGCGGGTGGGCGCGATGGGCTCCGGCCTGGCGGCCTTCGGGGCCGGCTGTGTGCGGGAGGAGCGGCGGCCGCGGAGCAGCAGCCGTCGTGCGGGGCGTTCCACCGCCTCGTACAGCACCCAGGACAGGCCGAGGGACAGGCCGAACGCGATGGCGGTGGTGACCACGGCCGTCGGCAGGCCGAAGTGGGGAGAACTGCCGAGCAGGCTGGTGCCGGCCCGCAGCACCAGAAGGTGGATCATGTAGAACGCGAACGAGAGTTCCCCCAGTCGCACCAGTCGCCGGTGCCGCCACAGCGAGGGCAGCCCGCGCAGGTCGGCGACGGCCGCCGCCGGGATGAGCAGCGCGAAGCCGATGAGGGTGCAGGCGGTGGCCGGGTAACCCCCGTCGGTGATCTGCGGCACGAGGAAGTAGCCGATGATCGCCAGGGCGAGTGAGGCCTCCAGGCCGGGACCGCGCCACCGTTCGAGCCGCACCAGCCGGGCGGTGGCGGCGCCGAGGGCGAACTCGGGCAGGCGGGCGGCGGGGAGGGAGTACAGCGACTGGCTCACCCACTCGTGGGCGTCCGCCCGGGCGAGGACCAGGACCGCCAGTACGGATGCCCCGGCCAGCGTCGCCGACGCCCGGGGTCCCAGACGGCGCAGGACGACCACCATCAGCGGGAACGCGGCGTAGAAGAAGGCCTCGCAGGCCAGCGACCAGCTGACCGGGTTCAGCGTCTGCCACCAGGACTGCCGCCAGGAGTGCACCAGCAGCACGTTGGCCACTCCCTCGGCCACCGTCGGCTTCGCCAGATGGGGCGGCGTGTAGACCATGAGCAGCGCGATTCCGGCGGTGACCAGATGGACGGGAAAGATGCGGGCGATGCGCCGCCGCCAGAAGGAGAGCGTGCGATCGTTCGGCCGCGCGGTCCACATCAGAACGAACCCGGACAGGATGAAGAAGAACGACACCCCGGTGCCCCCGGCGTCGAACGCCCAGGTCATGATGTGGCCGCCAGAGCCTCCGAAATAGCCGAAGTTGCGCACGTGCAGTCCGAAGACCAGCAGCGCGGCCATCCAGCGCAGTCCGGTGAGGGACGGCAGCGAGGGCGCCGGAGCGGAGGGAGGGACCCTTGTGGCGGGCTCGTCGGTGGCGGCGGGCGCTGTCCGGGGCGCCGTCGTCGTGTCATCTACCGGGGGTGTGCGAACGGGCATGAAGGGGAACGTTGCCCGTTCGCCAGGTTTCATTCGGGGTCAGTAGGGAACGTCACACCGGCACGGACGATCTCCCTCGGCCGAGCGTCCGGATCCGCCGCAAGGGCGGGGTTGGGGGAGCGCCCCCTCAGTGGCGTGCGCGTCCCTCGCTCAAGCGCTCGAGCACGGCCCGCGCCATGGCTTCCTCTCCTTGGGCGTTGGGGTGCGCGGGGGCCGCGGGCGAGCTCGGCTGCAACGGCTCGACCCAGCGGTCGGCAGGGGCCTTGCACATGTCGTGGCCGCGCGTGGGACCGTAGGTGTCGACGTACTCCGCCCGGTTCCAGTCGGCCACCAGACGGAGCATCACATTCAGTCGCTTCTCGGTGTCCCGCAGATAGGGGAAGTCCCCTGACGCGAACGGAACCGAGGGATAGCAGCCGCTGCCGTCGTCGGGCAGGAGGTCCGGGTAGCCGACGACGAGCACCCGCGCGTGCGGTGCCCTGGCGTGCACGGCCCGCAGGACACGGTCCACCTTCGGCGCCGTCTGCGCGACGGCGAGCGTCAACCGGTCTGTCCCGGATGAGGCGTAGAAGCGCCGGCACGGATCTCCCGTCGGGTCCTCGGAGCTCAGGCGCGCGCAGGTGGCGATGATGGAGCCGAAACCCATGTCGTTGCCGCCGACCTGAACCGTCACCAGATCGGTGTCGAGCCGCACCGCGTCGAGCTGGGGCGCGTTGGTGCCCTGCGCCTTCCACATGTTGTCGGTCGTCGCTCCGGCGCAGCTCACGTCCTTGAACACGGTCACGCGTCGCTCCGCCGCCACGAGCGAGGGGTAGTTGTGGTCGGAGCGGGCACAGGCGGCCTCCACCTGCCGGGGGATGAGGGGGCCGGAGGTGTAGGAGTCCCCGAGTGACACGTAGTGCGTGTCGCGGCCGGGTCCCGCGCCGTGTGCCGCGGCAGGTGCCGTCGAGGTGACGAAGAGGGCGCAACCGCCGAGGGCCGCGCCCACGGCGAGCGGCCATCGGCGGCGTCCGGCCGCTCCACGTCCCGCCGCTCCGCCCGAATGCGTGTCGTGCGCCGTGGAAAGCCCGGCGTGCGCCATGGAAGTCCTCCCCCTGAGGCCGGAACGGCGCGGAGCCCGCGTAGGACGGCGGCCGGCGCACGTTCACCGGGGTCTGTATACCGGTCGCCGCGTCACCGGGGCCAGGGGTGGGAAGCGAGCTTTTCGTGTCATGGCGGCTTCAAGCGGGCCGGGTGCGCGGCCCCCGTCGCGACGCGTCAAACTTGGTTTGCTCGTTTTCTTGAACTATTCGTGTTTGGGAGGGTAGGTTCGACGCCATGACCGCATCCCGGACTCCGACCACCGCCGAGGAGCTGCGCGGTGCCGGCCTGCGTGTGACGGCGGCCCGCGTCGCGCTGCTGGAGACCGTCCGCGAAGGCGACCACCTCGGCGTCGAGGCGATCGCCTCCGGAGTGCGCGACCGCGTAGGACACATCTCGCTTCAAGCCGTGTACGAGGCCCTCCACGCGCTCACGGCGGCGGGGCTCATACGCCGTATCGAACCGGCCGGCAGCCCCGCCCGCTTCGAGGGGCGCGTCGGTGACAACCACCACCACGTCGTGTGCCGGTCGTGCGGCGCCGTGGCCGACGTCGACTGCGCGGTCGGCGAGGCGCCCTGCCTGACCGCGTCCGACGATCACGGCTTCTCGATCGACGAGGCCGAGGTCGTCTACTGGG
>NZ_PQSR01000174.1 GCF_002920635.1 Streptomyces sp. Ru72
CCGACGCCCGGGACGCCGGCATCGCCGTGATCTACCAGGAACCGACCCTCTTCCCCGACCTGTCGATCGCCGAGAACATCTTCATGGGCCGCCAGCCCCGCAAGGCCCTCGGCAGGATCGACCACAAGGCCACGAACGCGGCCACCGCGGGCCTGATGCGGCGCCTGGGCGTCGACCTCGACTCCGAGCGCCCGGCGCGCGGCCTGTCCATCGCGGACCAGCAGATCGTGGAGATCGCCAAGGCGCTCTCCTTCGACGCCCGCGTCCTGATCATGGACGAGCCGACCGCGGCCCTCACCGGCAGCGAGGTGGCCCGGCTCTTCGGCGTGGTCCGCACCCTGCGCGAGCAGGGCGCGGCGGTGCTGTTCATCTCCCACCGGCTGGAGGAGATCTTCGAGATCTGCCAGCGGGTGACCACCCTGCGCGACGGCGCCTGGATCGCCAGCGAACCGCTGGAGGGGATGACCGAGGACGACCTCGTCCGCCGCATGGTCGGCCGCGACCTCGACGAGCTGTACCCCAAGCAGGACGTGGAACCCGGGGAGGTCGCGCTGAGCGTGCGGCGGCTGACCCGGGAGGGCGTCTTCACCGACGTGTCGTTCGACGTGCGGCGCGGTGAGATCGTCGGGCTCGCCGGGCTCGTCGGCGCCGGCCGCACCGAGGTCGCGCGCGCCGTCTTCGGCATCGACCGCTGGGACGCGGGCGAGGTCGAGGTCGACGGCAGGACCCTCACCAACGGCGCGCCCTCCACCGCGATGGCCGCCGGGCTCGCCCTGGTCCCCGAGGACCGGCGCGCCCAGGGCCTGGTGATGGACATGTCCATCGAACGCAACATCGGTCTGACCGGTCTGCGCACGACCGTGAAGGCCGGGCTCGTCGACCGCGGCGCCGAACGCAGCCGGTCCCTCGACTGGGCCGTCAGGCTCCAGGTGAAGTACGCCCGGATCGCGGACGCCGTCTCCACGCTGTCCGGCGGCAACCAGCAGAAGGTGGTCCTCGCCAAGTGGCTCGCCACCGGCCCGAAGGTGCTGATCGTCGACGAGCCGACCCGCGGCATCGACGTCGGCACGAAGGCCGAGGTGCACCGGCTGCTCAGTGAGCTGGCCGCGGACGGCGTGGCCGTCCTGATGATCTCCTCCGACCTGCCCGAGATCCTCGGCATGGCCGACCGCGTGCTCGTGATGCACGAGGGCCGGCTCACCGCCGAGATCCCGCGCTCCGAAGCCACCGAGGAAACCGTGATGGCCGCAGCCACGGGGAGGGCCGCCGCATGACGGTGACCGCTCCCGACCAGGCCCCCGTGACCGACATGCCCAAGTCCAGCGGCACCAGGCTCGTCGACCGCGTGTTCAAGATGCGTGAACTCGCCATCCTGGTCGTCTTCCTGGTGATGATCGTCGTCACCCAGCTCGGCAACAGCGACTTCCTCTCCGAGCAGGGCATCAAGGACCTGCTGCTGAACGCGACCATCCTGGTGCTGGTCGCTACCGGCCAGTCCCTGGTCGTCATCACCCGCAACGTCGACCTGTCGGTCGGTTCCACCCTGGGCATCAGCGCCTTCGCGGCCGGCACGTATCTGCACGGCGGCGGCAACCCCGTCGTGGGGGTGGTGCTGGCGATCCTGCTCGGCGTCGGCTTCGGTGTCCTCAACGGGCTGCTCGTCAGCCTCGGCCAGGTGCCCGCCCTCGTCGTCACCCTCGGCACGCTCTACATCATCCGCGGCATCGACTCCATCTGGGTCGGCTCGCGGCAGATCACGGCGGCCGACCTGCCCGGCGGGTTCGTCGACTTCGGGTCCGGCGGCATCTCCGCCGTCCCCTGGCTGGCCCTCATCGCCCTGGTCGTCCTGGTCGCGACCGGGTACTACCTCAAGCACTTCGGCAGCGGACGCGAGCTGTACGCGCTCGGCTCCAACCCGGAGGCCGCCCGCCTCGCCGGCATCCCGGTGCGCAAGCGGATCCTGGCCGCCTACACCTTCTGCGGAGGACTGGCCGGGCTCGCGGGCGCGCTGTACCTGGCCCGGTTCGGCAACGTCGACTCCGGCACCGGCAACGGCTACGAACTCACCGTCGTCAGCGCCGTCGTGGTCGGCGGCGTGGTCTTCACCGGCGGCTCCGGCAGCGTCTACGGCGCGGCCCTCGGCGCCCTGCTGCTGACCTCCGTCAACAGCGTGCTGCCCGCCCTCGGCGTCAGCTCCGTCTGGGTGCTCGCCATCAACGGCGTCCTGCTCCTGCTCGCCATCGCGGTCGACCGGATCGTCGCGCTGCGGGTGGCCTCCGCCCTGAAGAAGACGACCGCGAAGAAGACCGCCCTGAAGAAGGGGAACGCCCGCCATGCCTGACTCCTTGACGCGCGCTATCCGCTGGGACACGGTCGTCGGCGCCCTCCTCGTCGTCCTCCTGCTGCTGTCGTTCGGCTTCGTCGACGGCTTCGGCAACGCCCTCAACCTGTCGTTCCTGATCGGCAACACCCTGCCGATCGCGCTCATCGCGCTGCCCATGACCCTGCTCGTGGTCGCGGGGGAGATCGACCTTTCCGTCGCCTCCACGGCCGGGCTGTCGGGCGCGGTGATGGGCAAGCTGTGGAACGACGGCATGGCGATCGAGACGATCATCCCGGTCTGCCTCCTCCTCGGCGTGGTGTGCGGCCTGGTCAACGGCCTGCTGGTGACCCGCCTCGGGCTGCCCTCGCTGGCCGTCACCATCGGCACCCTCGCCGCCTACCGGGGCATCGCCCAGATCGTGCTCGGCTCCGACGCGGTGACCGACTTCCCCACCCAGTACCTGAACTTCGCGGCCGGACGCATCGGCGACAGCTTCCTCCCGCAGGCGTTCCTGCCCTTCGTGGTGCTGCTCGCGATCGCCGTGGTCGTCCTGCACGCCACCCCGTTCGGCCGCTCGCTGTTCGCCGTCGGTGCCAGTGAGGAGGCGGCACGGTTCGCCGGCATCCGGGTCAAGCGCGCCAAGCTGATCCTGTTCACCGCGACCGGATTCATGGCCTCCCTCACCGGCGTCTTCTGGGCGCTGCACTACGCCAGCGCCCGCTACGACAACGCCACCGGGCTCGAACTCTCCGTCGTCGCGGCCGTCCTGCTCGGCGGCATCGACTTCGACGGCGGCAAGGGCACGCTCGGCGGCGCCATCGCGGGAGTGTTCCTGCTGGGCGCCCTGCAGAACGTGATGAGCCTCGTCAACGTCTCCGCACAGTCGCAGATCGTCGTCACCGGCGTCCTGCTCGTCGTCTCCGTGCTCGGCCCCCGGGTCGCGCGCCAGGTCTCGGTAGCGAGGGCGGGCCGCAGAGCCGCGTAAGCGCTCCGCTGGATCGGCCGTTCGAAAAAGCTGCCGGCCGTCCGCGGCTGGTCGCTCCCCCGAGTTCTCGGCTTCGCTCGAACAGGGGGACCCCGATCGCGGCGGAGCCGCATATCGATACCGCCCCGCGCTCCTTCGGGGCGCTCCCACTCACCCGCTCAAAAAGGACCCGTCATGCGCAAGTCATCCCTCCGCCGCACCTGCGCGGCCCTCGCCGCCGTCACCTCCCTCGCGCTCGCCGCGACCGCCTGCGGCGGCACCACCAAGAAGGACGTCGCGAGCGAGAGCGCCGCCCCCGCCGACCCGGGTGCCGAGGCGAACCCGAACGCCGCCACCAAGAAGGGCCTGACCGTCGGCTTCCTGCCCAAGCAGGTCAACAACCCGTACTTCACCTCCGCCGACAACGGCGGCAAGAAGGCCCTGGAGGAACTGGGCTCGAAGTACAAGGAGGTCGGCCCGTCCAGCGCGACCGACACCAGCGGCCAGGTCTCGTACGTCAACACGCTCACCCAGCAGCAGGTCAACGCCATGGCCGTGTCCGCGCAGGACCCGGGCGCCCTGTGCACCGCGCTCAAGCAGGCCATGAGCAACGGCATCAAGGTCGTCACCTACGACTCCGACACCAAGCCCGACTGCCGCAACGCCTTCGTCTCGCAGGCCTCCGCCGAGGACCTGGGCCGTACCGAGGTGCAGCTGCTCGCCCAGCAGATCGGCTACAAGGGCGAGATCGCGATCCTGTCCGCCGCGCAGACCGCGACGAACCAGAACACCTGGATCGGCTACATGAAGGAGGAGCTGAAGGACCCCAAGTACAAGGACGTCAAGCTCGTCAAGGTCGCCTACGGCAACGACGACGCCCAGCAGTCCTTCCAGCAGACCCAGGGCCTGCTCCAGCAGTACCCGGACCTGAAGGGGATCATCTCCCCGACCACCGTCGGCATCAAGGCCGCCGCCCAGTACCTGTCCGGCTCCAAGTACAAGGGCAAGGTCAAGCTGACCGGCCTCGGCACCCCGAACGACATGCGCCAGTACGTCAAGAACGGCACCGTCGACGCGTTCGAGCTGTGGGACCCGGCCAAGCTCGGCGACCTGGCCGCCCGCACCGCCGTCGCCCTGGCGTCCGGCCAGATCACCGGCAAGGAGGGCGAGACCTTCAAGGCCGGCGACACCACGTACACCATCGGCAAGGACGGCGTGATCAACCTCGGCAAGCCGACCGTGTTCGACAGCAAGAACATCGACCAGTTCAACTTCTGATCGCCGACTCACCCTGGAGGAGCGGTACTTCATGCAGCGCGTCTGTTTCCTGCTCAAGGTCCGTGAGGACCGGATCGCCGAGTACCGCGAACGCCACGCCGCCGTGTGGCCGGAGATGCTCCAGGCGCTCTCGGCCACCGGCTGGCACAACTACTCCCTGTTCCTGCGGGACGACGGCCTGCTCGTCGGCTATCTGGAGACCGAGGACTTCGAGGCCGCCCTGGCAGGCATGGAGGCGACCGAGGTCAACGCCCGCTGGCAGGCCGAGATGGCGCCGTTCTTCGAGTCGCTGGACGGTGCCCGGCCCGACGAGGCCATGAAGCCCCTCACCGAAGTGTTCCACCTCGCCTGAACCCGGGATACGCACCCATGAGACGACGTACCGTGCTGGCGACCGCCCTGCTGAGCGCCGTGGTGGCGCCGGGGAGGGCGCAGGCGGCGACCCCCGGGCCCTCGGTCACCAGGACCGGCACCACCACGCTCGACAGCCAGGCGATCTACTTCGTGTCGTACGACGGCCTGGTCAACAACAACTCCTTCCAGAAGAACGGCCTGCTCACCTACCAGGGCTACCAGTACGCCGCCTGGTACACCTCCACCCGCAACGCCGTGGTCGCCCGCCGCAAGCTCGGGGCGAGCACCTGGTCCACGGTCACCCTCTCCCACCAGCTCAAGACCGACGACTCGCACAACGTCATCTCCCTGGGCGTCTCCAAGGTCGACGGCCGCCTCCACCTCAACATGGACTCGCACAGCGACGGCTACTTCTACGTGAAGTCCGTCGCCGGGCTGATGGACAACCCCGGCACCACCGCCTGGACCTCGTCCGTCTTCGGCGCGATCCAGACGTCCCTCGACGGACTGGCGCTCACCTCGCAGTTCACCTACCCGCAGTTCATCTCCACCCCCGAGGGCAAGCTGCAACTGAGCTACCGGGTCGGGATCTCCGGCAACGGCCGCAACGCCCTCGCGGAGTACGACGGCTCGTCCTGGAAGGCGCTGGGGGAGTGGACCAGCTCCACCGGCACCTACACCAGTTCCCACGGCTCCAGCACGACCCGCAACATGTACCTGCACGGCATCGACTACGACGCGGGCGGCCGCCTGCACTCCTTCTTCACCTGGCGCGAGCAGAACGCCGCCGTCATGTGCTCCAGCGGGGGCATCACCAACCACGACACCGGCTACGTCTACTCCACCGACCGCGGCCGCACCTGGCGCAACGACGCCGGCGCCCTCGTCGCCACCACCGGAACCTCCGACACGGTCGCCGTCACGGACGCGGGGCTCGTCGTGGACCCCCTCAACCCCGACCACTCCCTGATGAACCAGGAGAGCCAGTCCACCGACTCGGCCGGCCTGCCGCACGCGATCATCTCCTACGTCCCCGGCCGCTTCGGCCAGTGCACCACGGACTACGTCGCCGACCGCACCGCGAACGGCCGCGCCTTCCACGTCCGCAAGAGCTCCTCCGGCACGTGGCAGAAGACCGAGATCCCGGTCCCCCTGAACTCCAGCCAGCGCACCAAGCTGGTTCTCGACAGGTACGACAACGCCTACGCGGTCTTCCCCTACGGGCGCATCGCCGGCGCGTCGAAGTCCTCCGGCTACTCGGACTGGACACTGCTGTACGACGGCAGCGGCCTGAACGCCTTCGGTGAGGTCGTGATCGACGAGATGCGCGTGAAGGCGGACAACACCCTGTCCTTCATGTACCAGGAGAAGTCCAGCGGTACGACACCCTCGGCACTCCACGTCGTCGACTTCGCCCTGCCCTCGTGACCTGATCCGCCGCGCGGGGCGGTGACGATAGTGTGAAGCCCGCCCCGCCGCCCCTGTATCCCTGGAGGTCCCCGCCTGATGGCTCAGTCGGTGGGTATCAAGGACGTCGCCCGCGCCGCCGGAGTGTCTGTGGGCACGGTCTCGAACGTCATCAACCGTCCCGAGACCGTCGCCTCCGAGACGCGTGCCCGCGTGCAGTCCGTGATAGACCGCCTCGGCTACGTCCGCAGCGAGTCGGCGCGGCAGCTGCGGGCTGGGCGCAGCCGGATCATGGGCCTGCTCGTCCTCGACATGGGCAACCCGTTCTTCGTGGACGTGGCCCGCGGCGCCGAGCGGGCCGCCCGGGACGCCGGGCTCGGCGTGATGGTCTGCAACAGCGCGCAGAGCGCCGCCGAGGAGGCCGAGTACCTGTCGCTCTTCGCCGAGCAACGGGTGCGGGGCGTGCTGCTCACCCCCGCCGACGCGACCGGACGGAACATCGAGACGTTCCGTCGCCACGGCATCCCGTTCGTGCTTGTGGACCGGGTGGCCGAGGGCACCACCGAGTGCTCGGTGTCGGTCGACGACGTGGCGGGCGGCGCCCTGGCCGTGCGGCACCTCGTGGACGCCGGGCACCGCTTCATCGCCTACGTCAGCGGGCCGCCCGGCCTGAACCAGGTCAGGGACCGCCGCACCGGTGCCCTGAACGCGCTGGCCGAGGCCGGGCTCGGCCCCGAGGCGCTGCGCGAACTGCCGACCGAGCGCCTCGACGTCGCCGCCGGCCGCGACGCCGGTGCGCGGCTCCTCGGGCTCGCCGACCGCCCGACCGCCGTCTTCTGCGCCAACGACCTGCTCGCCCTCGGTGTCCTGCAAGCCATGTTCGCGGCCGGCGTCAGCGTCCCCGACGACCTCGCGATCGTCGGGTACGACGACATCGAGTTCGCCGCGGCCGCCGCCGTGCCGCTCACCTCCGTACGGCAGCCCGCCGTGACCATGGGTGCCCTCGCCGCCGAACTCCTCCTGGAGGAGACCGAGGCCGAGGCGGCCGAGTCGACCACTCGCCCGCACGAACACCGGCGGGTCGTGCTCCAACCGGAGTTGGTGGTGCGCAACTCCAGCCTGTCCGCGCGCTGACCGGCGCCCGGTGCCCCGGGAAACCGGCTGAACGACCGGTTGGTACGGATTTCTTGATCCCGGGCGCCCGCGCCCGCTGAGCATGTGCTGGACTGGGACGCGGCCTGCAATCCGTCCGTTCCGGGGAGCCCCCGTTGACCCACAGCTACCGCCAGCCCGGCACCGTCCTCACCGACCGCCGCTTCACCGTGCCCCTGGACCACGACGACCCCGACGGCGAGAGCATCGAGCTGTACGCGCGGGAGGTGGTGGCGAGCGACAAGGCGGGCGACGACCTGCCCTGGCTGCTCTACCTCCAGGGCGGGCCCGGCTTCGGGGCGAACCGGTTCATCGGCAAGCAGGCCTGGCTCGGCCGCGCCCTTCAGGAGTTCCGCGTCCTGCTGCTCGACCAGCGCGGCACCGGCGCCTCCACACCCGCCAACCGGCAGACCCTCCCGCTGCGCGGCGGCCCCCGCGAACAGGCCGACTACCTCACCCACTTCCGCGCCGACTCCATCGTCCGCGACTGCGAGGCCATCCGCCCCCAGGTCACCGGCGGCGCCCCCTGGACGGTCCTCGGGCAGAGCTTCGGCGGCTTCTGCACCGTCGCCTACCTGTCGACGGCCCCCGAAGGCCTGCGCGCCGCACTGATCACCGGCGGCCTGCCCGCCCTCGACGCGCACGCCGACGACGTCTACCGGGCCGCCTACCCGCGCATCGAACGCAAGGTCGCCGCCCACTACGACCGCTACCCGCAGGACGTCGAGCGCGTACGTCGCATCGCCGAGCACCTGCTGCGGCACGAGCCGGTCCTGAACGGCGGCTACCGGCTCACCGTGGAGGCGTTCCAGTCACTCGGCATCCTGCTCGGCGGCAGCGAGGGCAGCCATCGCCTGCACTTCCTCCTCGAGGACGCGTTCGTCCGCACCCCGCAGGGCCTCGAGCTCTCCGACGCCTTCCAGGAGGAGGTGCACCACCTGCTGTCGTTCGCGGGGCACCCCCTGTACGCGCTGGTCCACGAGGCCATCTACGGCCAGGACGAGCGCCCCACCGCGTGGTCGGCGGAGCGGATGCGGGCCGAGTTCCCGCAGTTCGACGCGGCGAAGACGCTCACGGGCGACGGGCCGGTGCTGTTCACGGGCGAGTCCGTGCACCCGTGGATGTTCGACACCGACCCGGCGCTGCGCCCCCTGAGCGAGACCGCCCACCTGCTCGCCGAGCGCACCGACTGGACACCGCTGTACGACCGCGCCCGCCTCGCCGCCAACGAGGTCCCGGTGGCCGCGGCGATCTACCACGACGACATGTACGTCGACACCGCCCACGCGCTGGACACCGCCCGGGCGATCCGCGGCCTGCGCACCTGGGTGACGGACGAGTTCGAGCACGACGGTGTCCGTGCGGGCGGCCCGCGCGTCCTGGACCGCCTGCTGGCGCTGGCGCGGGACGAGGTCTGAGGCCCCCGGGGCGCGTCCGCGTCCGCACCGGTCACGGATGCCCGCCGCAGCCGCACCCCCGCGTGGC
>NZ_PQSR01000175.1 GCF_002920635.1 Streptomyces sp. Ru72
GCTGTGGCTCGGTGACGACGCGCCCCGCGACTTCCTGCGACGTATCGGCGGAGATCGGCATCGGCGGCGCCGTGGTCGTGGACGGGCGGCTGCTGCGCGGGACGCGTGGATTCGCGGGCGAGCTGGGTCATGTGCCCGTGCGCCCGGAGGGTCCCGCGTGCGCCTGCGGCGGCCGTGGCTGTCTGGAGCAGTACGCCGGCGAGGAGGCCGTGCTGCGCGCGGCCGGGCTGACACCGGGCGAGGACCGCGTCGAGCTCCTCGCCGAGCGTGCGGCGCAGGGCGACCGGGAGGTACTGCGAGCCCTGCGCGGCGCCGGAACCGCGCTCGGAATCGCGATCACCGGAGCGGTCAACCTGCTCGACCCGGAGTCGGTCGTGCTGGGTGGAGCCCTGGCCGCTCTCGCGCCCTGGCTCGTGCCGTCCCTGGAGCGGGAACTGGCCCGGCGAACGGCCGGCCCGGCCTGCGCCGTGAGCGTCTCACGGCTGGGGTCCGAAGGGCCGCTGCTGGGGGCCGCGCACTCGGTGGTGCGGGCGGTGCTGGACGATCCTGCGGCGGTGGCGGCTCGGATGTGACCGCCTGGCCCGGAGCTGCCGGGAGCACGGTCACACCACCCCCCTCGAACGGGTGACGGAGATATCCACAGTCTCCTGGTTGTCCACCGGCGACACCGCCCTCTTCCTGCCCAACCGCCCCGCGCCGTACCGTGATTCACGCGATGCGCAGCCGCCGGGCAGTGGCTGCGCGGGGCGGAATCGGGGGGTTCACATGGCGGGGGACACGGCTTTCGGCCTGAGGCGTGAGGCGATCGGCCTGCGTGAGGTCCTGTTCCAGAGCATCACAGCGATGGCGCCGGCGGCAGCGGTCGCGGCGTCCATTCCCTCCGGCGCGGCCTTCGCGGGCGGCAGCCTGCCGCTGTCCGTGCTCGTCGCACTGGTGGCATGTCTGTTCACAGCGTCGTGCGTGGCCGAGCTCGCGCGGCGGCTGCCTGCCGCCGGTTCCGTGGCCACCTATGCGGCTCAGGGGCTGCACCCGGCCGTCGGCTTCCTCGTCGGCTGGGCCTACGTGTTCGTGGAGGCGCTGGTGCCGCCGCTGCTGCTCCTGCAGCTCGGCTTCACAACGGCGGGCACGCTCCATCAGGAGTGGTCCGCGTATCCGGACGATCTGTGGTGGCCGTGGGCACTCGCCGGAGCGGTGATCATCGGAGTGACCGGTTACGTCGGCGTGCGCGCCTCGGCCCGGTTCGGCACCGTCCTCGGCGTCTTCGAAGTGATGGTGTTCCTGGTCTTCGCGCTCTGGCTGATCGTCAGAGCGGGTGGGCACAACACACTGTCGGTGTTCGGGACCTCGCACACGGCGAAGGGGTACGAGGGCGTGAGCGGCGTTTTCGCCGGATCGGTCTACACGGTGCTCGCCTTCGCCGGATTCGAGGCGGCCGCACCGCTGGCGGAGGAGACGAGGGATCCGCGACGGACGATGCACCGCGCGGTCCTCGGAGCGGCGCTCGCGATCGGACTGTTCTACGTGGTCACGACCTACGCGATGACCGTGTTCGTCGGCCCCGACCGCTTCGCGGGATTCGGCGCGTCCGGAGCGGCGTCCTGGGAAGGTGTGGCGCGGGCATCCTTCGGACTCTTCTGGGTGCTGGTGTTCCTGGCAGTCGTCAACTCGACGGTCGCGAACGCCAACGCGTGCGCCAACGTCTCGACGCGTACGGCTTTCGCGCTGGCGCGCATCCGGGTGTTCCCGCCGCTCTTCGCGCGCCTGCACCCCAGGTACCGCTCCCCCGCCGCCGGTGTCGCCGTACAGAGTGCGGTGGCCGTAGGGGTCATGCTGGGGCTCGGCCTCGCCTACGACCCGGTCACGGCGTTCCTTCTGCTGGCCACCGTCATCGTGACGGTCGTCATAGGTGTGTACATCGTGGTCAACCTGGCGTGCGCGGGCTACTTCCTGCGCCGCGGGCGGGAGTCGTTCAGCCCGGTGCGGCACCTGCTGTTCCCGCTGCTGGGCGTGGCCGCCTTCGTGCCCGCCCTGCTGACCGCGGCGGGCCTGCCGGTGTTCCCCTTCGTGTCCACGCTGACCGCACCGGTGTCGTACGCCGGCCCCGTCGTCGGGGTCTGGATGGCCGCGGGGGTCGTGGTGCTGCTCGTCCTGCTGCGGCGCCACCCCGGACGGATAGCCGAGACCGCCCGCGTCCATCTGGACGACTCCCCCACCCCCGACTCTCTGCCGAACGGAGCCGTACAGCCATGAACGACCCCCGCATCCTGACCGTGCGGCCCACGCCGGACGAATACGCCTGGACCTTCGGCGGCGCACCGCCCGTCGCGAGGATCGCGCCGGGCACGGTCCTCGACCTGTACACGGAGGACTGTTTCGCCGGACGGGTCCGGTCCGAGAAGGACCTGGTGTCGCAGGTGTGCGAGTTCCCGTTCCTGAACCCGCAGACCGGTCCGTTCCATGTGGAGGGCGCCGAGCCGGGGGACACCCTCGCGGTCCACTTCGTGTCGATCGAACCGGCCAGGGACTGGGCGGCCTCGACGACAGTGCCCCTGTTCGGCGCGCTGACCTCGACGCACACCACCGCGACACTGCAGCCGCCGCTGCCGGAAGCCGTGTGGATCTGGCAACTGGATCGGGAGCGGCGCACCGCTCTGTTCACCGCCCGGGACAGCGACATCCGCGTCGAGCTGCCGATGGATCCCATGCACGGCACGGTGGGCGTGGCACCGGCCAACCTGGAGGTCCGCTCCGCGCTGGTGCCGGACACGCACGGCGGGAACATGGACACTCCGGAGATGCGGGCGGGTGCCACCTGTTATCTGGGGGTGAACGTCGAGGGCGGCCTGCTCAGCCTGGGCGACGGGCATGCCCGGCAGGGAGAGGGCGAGACCTGCGGGGTGGCCGTCGAGTGCGCGATGAACAGCGTGGTGATCGTCGAGCTGCTCAAGGGCGTCGCCACACCCTGGCCGCGCATCGAGACCGACACGCACATCATCTCGACGGGCTCGGCACGCCCGCTGGAGGACGCGTTCCGGATATCCCAGCTCGACCTGGTGCAGTGGCTGGTGCGCGACTACGGGTTCAGCGAGCTGGACGCCTACCAGTTCGCCACCCAGACGGTCGAGTCTCCGCTGGCGAACGTCTGCGACACCAACTACACGTGCGTGGCCAAGCTCCGCAAGGAATGGCTGCCGGCACGCGAGACGCACCGAGGAATCCATGCCCGGATGCGCGAAACGGCGACCGCGCTGGGGCGTTGAGCAGATCAGGAACAAAATCGGCACTTCTTCGAAAGTCAGGAACGGAAGGCACTCCGTCCATGAAACAAACCGAGCAGGAACGGGCCAGACCCCTCACCAGCAGGCGCCGGTTACTACAGGGCGCGGCCCTCGCAGCGGTTCCCTACACACTGCTTCCCTCCGCACCGGCCCACGCCCGGCCCCGGGCCGTCGACCATCCCTTCGCGGACTGGATGTCGGCGGACCCCCGTAACTACACGCCGTCCGACCGGCCCTTCAGCCACCCGCTCGACCTCGTCGTCATCCACGTGACGCAGGCGACGTACACGAGCACCCTGGGCATCTTCCAGAACCCGCGGAAGAACGTGTCCGCGCACTATGTCGTCCGGTCGGCGGACGGTCACATCGCGCAGTGTGTCCGCGAGCACGACATCGCCTGGCACGCGGGCAACTGGGACTACAACACACGCAGCATCGGCATCGAGCACGAAGGGTGGGTGGACCGGCCCGGATATTTCACGGACGCCCTGTACGAGAAGTCGGCCAGACTCACGGCGGCGATCTGTGCGCGACACGGCATCCCGAAGGACCGGGCACACATCATCGGCCACTACGAGGTCCCGGGCACCGATCACACCGACCCCGGACCGAACTGGGACTGGACGCGCTACATGAGGCTGGTCAACGCCTCTTGACGCCCGCGCACGAACTGCCGGTTCCGTTCGGGTCCATGCCGGTCGAAACGGTTGTCGGCGGCCGACTGCGGAGTGACGATGTCACCCATCGCACCGCCGTTCCCGGGAGGCCGAGTTGACCGAGCCGTGGGTGGCCCTGGAGCCAGGGGCCGATCCCGTCGAACGGGTACGGGAGCTGCGTCGCGCGCACGAGACGTTCACGGCGATCGGGACGGTGGCGCGGCGGGTCCGTCCTGTGGTGGCCGACTCGTGGCGGCGTTCGGCGCTGGCGGGCGTCGGACCGGACGGTACGGCGCCGGTGGAGCTGGCGGACGGCGATCTCGGCTCGTACCGGGCCGAGCATCCGCTCGCACGGGTGATGCCGCTGGTGCGTGAACTGATGGGCCCGTTCGCGGCGGACGGCGAGCATCTGCTGGCGGTGTGCGACGCGCAGGGCAGGCTGCTGTGGGTCGAGGGACATCCGGCGACACGACGGCGGGCGGACAGCATGAACTTCGTGCCGGGTGCCCGCTGGGCGGAGTCCGCGGTGGGTACGAACGCGCCGGGGACGGCCGTCGCGGTGGACCGGCCGGTGCAGGTGTTCGCCGCCGAGCACTTCGTCCGGCAGGTCCAGCCGTGGACGTGCGCGGCGGCGCCGGTGCACGATCCGCGCACCGGGCGGGTGCTCGGCGCGCTGGACATCACCGGCGGGGACCGGCTCGCGCATCCGCACAGCCTGGGATTCGTGCAGGCGGTGGCCCGGGCCGCCGAGTCCCAGCTGGCGCTCCTGGCGCCGGTCGAGGACGTGGCGGACACACTGCGGCTGACGGCGCTCGGCCGTGACGAGGCGCGGCTCCTCGTCGGCGGCCGAAGCGTCCGGCTCAGCCGCAGGCACAGCGAGATCCTGGTGCTGCTGGCCCGGCACCCGGAGGGGCTGACCGGGGACGAACTGCTGTGCGCGCTGTACGAGGACGAGTCGGTGACGCCGGTGACGCTGCGCGCCGAGCTGGCCCGGCTGCGCCGGATCCTCGGCCCCGGTCTGCTGGCGTCGCGCCCGTACCGGCTCACGGCGGCGGTCGAGTCCGATGCCGGCGTCGTGGAACGCCGGCTGGCGTCCGGGGCGGTGGCGGAGGCGGCGGCCGCATACCGGGGCCCGTTGCTGCCCGGTTCGCAGGCGCCCGCGGTGGCTCGGTTGCGCCGCAGACTCGCCGACGGGCTGCGGTCGGCGCTGATCGCCCGCCGCGACCCCGACCTGCTGGCCGACTGGGTCCACACCCCGTGGGGCGAGGACGACATCGACGTCTGGCGGGCCCTTACGGTGGTACGGCCGACTGCGGCGGCGAGGGCCCGCCTGGAGGACCTGGAGGCGGAGCTGGCGGCACCGGCGGGATGGGAGCGTCCCCGACCTCACTGACGCCGCGAGACGAAGACCGGCGTCCGTCCGTAAGCCCCGGCACGCAACGTCCTCGCAACGTCTTCGTTCCTAGCCTCGGCGTCGAGAGCTGCCCAACGGCGGGCAGCGCCTTCCCAGGAGGCAGAGCCGCAATGACCCGTTACGCAGCGCCCGGCACCGAGGGCGCGATCGTCTCCTACCAGGCGCGTTACGACCACTTCATCGGCGGAGAGTACGTGCCGCCGGCGCGTGGCCAGTACTTCGAGAATCCGACTCCGGTCAACGGGCAGCCGTTCACGGAGATCGCGCGGGGCACCGCCGAGGACGTGGAGCGCGCGCTGGACGCGGCGCACGCCGCCGCGCCCGCCTGGGGCCGTACGTCGGTGACCGAGCGCTCCGACATCCTCCGGAAGATCGCCGACCGGATGGAGGCCAACTCGGAGCAGTTGGCGGTGGCCGAGAGCTGGGAGAACGGCAAGCCCGTCCGGGAGACCCTGGCCGCGGACATTCCGCTCGCCATCGACCACTTCCGCTACTTCGCGAGCGCGCTCCGCGCGCAGGAGGGTTCGCTGGGCGAGCTCGACGACGACACGGTGGCGTACCACTTCCACGAGCCGCTCGGCGTGGTGGCGCAGATCATCCCGTGGAACTTCCCCATCCTGATGGCCACCTGGAAGCTGGCGCCGGCGCTCGCCGCGGGCAACGCGGTCGTGCTGAAGCCGGCCGAGCAGACCCCGGCGTCCATCCACTACTGGCTGAGCCTGGTCGCCGATCTGCTGCCGCCGGGTGTGGTGAACATCGTCAACGGCTTCGGGGTGGAGGCGGGCAAACCGCTGGCGTCGAGTCCGCGGGTGGCGAAGGTCGCGTTCACCGGTGAGACCACGACGGGGCGGCTGATCATGCAGTACGCCTCCGAGAACATCACCCCGGTGACGCTGGAACTCGGCGGCAAGTCCCCGAACATCTTCTTCGACGACGTGTGGTCGGCGAACGACGACTTCCGCGACAAGGCGCTGGAAGGCTTCACGATGTTCGCGCTCAACCAGGGCGAGGTGTGCACCTGCCCCTCACGGGCGCTGGTGCAGCGGGGCCACTACGCCGAGTTCATGGAGGCGGCGGTCGCCCGCACGGAGCAGATCAGGACCGGGCACCCGCTCGACACGGACACGATGATCGGCGCCCAGGCGTCGAACGACCAGTTGGAGAAGATCCTCTCCTACCTGGACATCGGCCGGCAGGAGGGCGCGAAGGTCCTCACGGGCGGCGAACGCGTCGAGTACGACGGTGAGTTGAAGGGCGGGTACTACGTCCAGCCGACGATCTTCGAGGGCGACAACCGGATGCGGATCTTCCAGGAGGAGATCTTCGGGCCGGTGGTGTCGGTGACGTCGTTCCACGACTTCGACGACGCCATCAAGATCGCCAACGACACGCTGTACGGGCTCGGGGCGGGGGTGTGGACGCGGGACATCAACACCGCGTACCGCGCGGGCCGCGCCATCCAGGCGGGCCGTGTCTGGACGAACTGCTACCACGCGTACCCGGCGCACGCGGCGTTCGGCGGCTACAAGGGCTCGGGCATCGGCCGCGAGACCCACAAGATGATGCTGGAGCACTACCAGCAGACGAAGAACCTGCTGGTGTCGTACTCGCCGAAGAAGCTGGGCTTCTTCTAGACACATGCGAAAAGGCGCCTGCCCGGGGCACGTACTCTCGTCAGGCGCCCTTTCGGAAGCACGTGACCGCCCACGCCCACGGGCAGTTGGTCGTGCACGACGACCCGGCCCGGATCGAGGAACGGATGCGCCGCCTGGCCTACCGTAACGAGCGGGCCACGACGAACCCTGGTCCCTCGACCAGGCCCCGGCGAAGTTCATCGAGCGCCGGGGGCGCGCAGTCGTCGGCGTCGAGCCGGTCATCAGCCGCGTCGAGGGCGAGGGGTGGCCGGCCGGGGCGAGGGGTTCGCACCGATCGGTGAAGTCGTTGCGCAGGGCTGGCGCGATGGGCATGGACGTCGAACTCCGTCACCTGCGGGCCTTCGCGTCCGTGGCCCGCCATCGCTCGTTCTCCCGCGCCGCCGAGGAACTGCTGATCACTCAGCCGGCGCTGAGCCGTACGATCGCGCAGCTGGAGGGCAACCTGAGCGTCCGCCTGCTCGACCGGTCCTCGCGGCATGTCGAACTGACGGACACCGGCGCGGAGTTCCTCGTCCACGTCGAGCGGGTCCTCTCAACCCTGGACCAGGCCCTCGCCGTCGCGAGGCATCGCGTCACCCTGCGGCTCGGCTTCAGCTGGCTGCTGCCGGATCCCTGGACGCAGCGGACCGTCAGCCGCTTCGAGGAGAGCACGGGAGCGACGGTCGCCCTCACCAGGACCGACGATCCCCTTCAGGCATTGCGTCAGCGCTCGCTCGACATCGCGGTCGTCCGGGGCGACGTCGACGCGCCGAGAGGGGCGCGCATTCTGCATCTGTTCGACGAGCCGCGCATCGCCGTATGCTCCGAGCACTGCGATCTGACCCGCCTCGATCATCTGGACTGGACGGACGTCCAGTACTGGCCGCTCGTCGTCAACACGGTCAGCGGTACCACCGGCCCCTGGTCATGGCCCGCGGACCAGCGTCCGGCCCAGATCATCGAAACGGCGAACTACGACGAGTGGCTGGAGACCGTGGCCACGGGACGGGGCATCGGCATCGTCCCGGAGGTCGCGCGGCGCCGTACCCAGCACCCCGCGGTTCGCTTCGTGGCCCTCACCAACGCACCGACGATCCCGGTCAGCCTCGTCCACCTGCCCGACGCCCGCCGGACACTGATCCGCCGGTTCCTGGATGCCGCCGTACAGACGACGTCGGCGTGATGCCCGCCTCGGCCGAACGGTGAGCAGCAGCCATGCATGGCGCGCATGGCTGCCTCATGACGGGCATTTCACGTGGCACCGCGCCATCACTAGCGTCGACGGTGTGAGCGAAACGATCAGGGACATTCCGCGAGGGTCACGATGAGCACAGGGCTGTCCCGGCAGGAATGCGCGGTCACCGTCCTGGGCGGCCCGACGGCCGTCATCGACATCGGCGGCCTGCGCATCGTCAGCGATCCGACCTTCGACGAGGCGGGTCCTCACGGGTATCTCACCAAGACCGCCGGACCCGCCGCCGACGAGGACGCGGTGGGACCGGTCGAGCTCGTCCTGGTCAGCCACGACACGCATCCGGACAACCTCGACGAGCGAGGCCGCGCGTTCGCGAAGGCCGCGCCGCTGGTGCTCACCGGCCCCCTGGCCGCCGGGCGGCTCGGCTCACCGGCCGTCGGCCTCTCCCCGTGGACGACCCACTCCCTGCCGCGCCCGGACGGGGGCGGAGATCTGACCGTGCTGACGGTTCCGGCCGTTCACGGTCCGGAGGACGGCGAGCTCGACGCCGACGGGAACGTCAACTGCGAGGTCACTGGATTCGTACTGTCCGGGCAGGGACTTCCCACCGTCTACGTCAGCGGCGACAACGCCTCGATCCGCACGGTCGCGGAGATCTCCCGCCGGGTACCGGACATCGACGTGGCCGTCCCGCACGCGGGAGCGGCACGCGTCCCGGCGAAGTTCGAGGGGCGGCCCCTGTCCCTGGACAGCCGCCGAGCCGCCGCCGCGGCA
>NZ_PQSR01000176.1 GCF_002920635.1 Streptomyces sp. Ru72
TGAAGGGGCTCCCGCCGATCGACCAGACGAGCAGCTACTACGTCGCCAGTGACACGTCGCTGAAGGACAAGACCAAGCGCGCGGCTCTCACGGACGTCCTGAAGAGGCTCTCCCGAGAGTTCGCCTGGGCGGTCAAGCACCCCGACCAGTACGCGCAGGCGCTCTCGAAGGAACAGGGCATCCCGCTGGCCGACGCCAAGGCGTCCCTGGCCGCTTACTCGAATCGGGTGACCCCGGTGGAGCAGTCGGACATCGAGCTGGAGCAGAAACTCGCCGACGCCTTCCTGGAGGCGGGCCAGATCACCAAGAAGGTCGACGTCAAGTCGATCATCGACAACCTCCTCCCGGGCGGCTACGACAGCTCCAGACTGAAGGTCACTTCATGAGCGCGAGACGGCGACTCCACCTCAACGCCTTCCTCATGGAAGCAGGTCACCATGAGGCGGCGTGGCGGCTCCCGCACAGCAACCCCCGGGCGGACTTCGACCTGCGGCACTGGATCGAGCTGGCGCAGCTCGCCGAGAGCGCCAAGTTCGACTCACTGTTCCTCGCGGACGGCCCGGCACTCATCGGCACCGGCGAGTTCCGGCCGCCGGGCCAGCTCGAACCATTGACGCTGCTGACCGCGCTGTCCCAGGCGACCAGCAGGATCGGCCTCATCGCGACCGTGTCGTCGACATACAACGAGCCGTACAACCTCGCCCGCCGGCTCGCGTCCGTCGACCACGTCAGCGGAGGCCGCGCCGGCTGGAACATCGTCACCTCGGCCGGGGCCGACGAGGCGGCCAACTTCGGCCTCGACGACCGCCCGGGCCACGCCGAACGCTACGCCCGCGCCGACGAGTTCCTGAAGGTCGCCAAGGCACTGTGGGACAGCTGGGAGTCCGAGGCCGTCCTCGCGGACAGGGCCACGGGACGCTACGCCGACCCCGAGCGGCTGCACTGGCTCGGCCACCAGGGCAGGTACTTCAAGGTGGCCGGCCCGCTCAACGTCGAGCGTCCGCCGCAGGGTCACCCGCTGCTCGTCCAGGCCGGCTCCTCCGAGGACGGCAAGGACTTCGCGGCCCGTCATGCCGAGGCCGTCTTCACCGCGCACACGACGTACGAGCGCGCGGCCGCCTTCTACGCCGACATCAAGGCCCGCACCAGGGCCGCGGGGCGGGACCCGGACGGTGTGATCGTCCTGCCGGGCATCGTTCCGTACATCGGCTCGACCGAGCAGGAGGCCCGGGCGCTCGCGCGGCAGTTCGACGAGCTGCGCATTCCTGAGTACGGGCTGCGCCAGCTGGCCGCCGTGTTCGAGACCGAGCCGTCGGTCTTCCGACTCGACAAGCCCCTGCCGGAGTTCATCCTCGCCAGGCCGAAGCTGGAAGGCTCGCAGAGCCGTTCCGACCTGATCATCGATCTCGCGGTGCGCGAGCAGCTGACGGTTCGCCAGATCATCTCCCGGCTCGGCGGCGGGCGCGGCCACTTCGAGTTCGTCGGCACGCCCGAGCAGATCGCGGACACCATCATCGCCTGGTTCGAGGGCGGTGCCGCGGACGGGTTCAACATCATGGCGCCCGCCCTGCCGTCGGGCCTGGCGGCCTTCGTCGAGCACGTGCTGCCGATCCTGCGCGGCAAGGGCCTGTTCCGCGAGGAGTACGAGGGCACGACCCTGCGCCAGCACTACGGGCTCCCGGTCCCGGCGAACCAGTTCCATGGCTGAACCGCCTCCCGTGGGCGGTCCGCTCACGACTCCCGCCGCTTCCACTTCCCGGAGCGGCGGGAGTCCGCCCGCGCTGCGAGTCGAGGGCCCGCGCTGCGTGAACAGCGCACGGACGCGACCGTGATGGACAATCGCGGCATGCGTATCTCGGCGCGGGTGGACTATGCGGTGCCAGCGGCACTGGAGCCGGCCGCAGCAGGGGGCGAGGCCTCTCTCAAGGCCGAGGCGATCGCCGCGGCGCAGGGCATCCCGCACACATTCCTGAGGGCATCCTCGGCGACCTGCGCCGGGGCGGTCTTGTGGTCAGCCAGCGGGGCGGCAAGGGCGGCTACCGGCTCGCCCGCCCGGCGAAGTCGATCGCCATCGCCGACGTCATCCGCGTGGCGGACGGCCCCTGGTCTCGGTGCGGGAACTGCGCCCACCCGAGCTCTCCTACTGCGGTCCCGCGTCAAAACCTTCGACCAGCTTCAGGCCTCGCTCGCGGACAGCTTCGACGATCCGGGGAAGAAGGCGCGACTCTGAGCGCACACCAACAACACCGAGAAGTGCATCTGCAAGTGCCACGAGATGTCGGTGAAGCCGCCCCTCCCCCCGGCAGCGCCCCTATGGGGCATCGGTGTAGGACATGACCACAAGGGAGCCCCGGCGGCTGCACGCAGCCGCCGGGGCTCCGGCGTCGCGTCCGAGCCGGCTCAGCCGTCGCCGAGACGCGTACTTGCTGCCTGCCAGGACAGCCTGAACGGGCAACCGAGCACGGATGTGGGGTTCACTGTCGCGGCTTCTTCGACGGCGTACGCGACCGTCACCTGTGCGCAGGGGGCGGGGCGCATACGCCCCGCCCCCTGCTTCAGGTGTCGGTCACCGGTTCGCCTTCTCGGTCTGTCGCGGCGTCAGAAGCCCACGGCGCCCCAGGAGTGAGCCGTGTAGTCGCCCGGCCCGAATTCCCAGCCGGCCATGACGCTGTTGAGGTAGTGGTCGCCGGTGTAGAAGCCCCTGTTCAGGCCGTAGTTGAAGAACGGGGTGAGGCTGCCGGACCACCAGCCGGACCTGTTCCTGTCCAGGAAGCTGAGGGTGTGGCCGCCGTTGCTCCAGGTGTACTCGTAGATGTCCCAGGTACGGCCGCCCAGGCTGACGTTGGTCGCGGCCGGGATCGCGTTGCCGTTCGCGTCGTAGTGGTCGGCCAGCGGCTTGGTGTTGTACCAGTTGAGCCAGATCATCAGCTCGGTCTTGGAGTTGCGGTCGGTCGGTGCGGGGTAGGGGTCGATGAAGATGTCGTACGTGGCGTCGTAGTACGAGCCGGACTTCGGCCACGCCGACTGGCTGAACCACGTGTTGTTGTTGGGGCTGACGTCGCGGATCTTCTTGGGGAGTGTGGTCACCGGGGACGACCAGCCCCAGTCCTTGCCGTTGACCATGGCGACGAAGCCGGTGCCGGTCGAGGAGTTCACACCCCAGTTGTTGTCGTCGCTGTACCACGTCGAGGCGTTGCCGCCGGTCGCGTAGTGCTTGAACCAGTACGTCGATGACGCTGCCACTGCCGAGTTCGGCAAGGTGAAGACGAGAGCCAGAGCCGCGAGAAGCGCGGCCCAGCCGAGACGGATTTTCATCAGCCCTCCGGATTGTGTGCTGAGTGGGGGGATCACACAGGAGAGGAGAAGTCGGTCGCCCTGCTATGGCGGCAGGGCGACGTCGGTCTCCCCTTCGGGACGGCAGGTGCGGAGCGAGGCGGCCGGGAGCCCAACCTCACCTGGGGTCGCCGTAGATGACTCCGCGTCCGTTGGTCCCGAAGTAGACGCGACCGTAGACCCGGGGGTCTCCGGTGATGGTGTTGCCGGTCCAGGCGTACTGGTGTCGGTCGTCGTTGATGCGGACCCAGGTCCGGCCCGCGTCGTCGGACCGGAAGATGCCGCGCACGCCGTCGATCTTGGAGCTGGTGTAGACGGCGGGGTACGTGGCGCCGGGTGCGGCCTTGCCGAAGCCGACGACGTCGCCCTCGTCCACCGCCTCGAACCTGGTGAAGGACGTTCCGGAGTCGGTCGACCGCCACAGCCCGTACGGTGTGGGGGTGGTGGGCTTGCTGGTGCCGCCGGCCAGCCAGATGTCGCCCTCGTGGCCCGGTACCGCCTTGAACCGGACGTTCCCCGCGGTGGGCAGACCGGTCGCCGTCGTGGCCTTGAAGCTCTTGCCGCCGTCCGTGCTGAGGTAGAAGACGCCGGAGTCGTAGGCGTAGAACTTCGCCGGGTTCACCCGGTCGGAGCGCACCGAAACCCCGGCCGGCAGCCCCTCCGACGCCGTCCAGGTGGCTCCGTTGTCGTCGGACCAGCTGACCGGGGCTCCCGCCGGTGCCCAGACGATCCGCCTGCCGTCGGCGCTGATGGCGACGGCCTGGTCGTCGACTCCGGGCCCGGTGACGCCGGACGGCTCACTGCCCGAGGGCTTCCAGGTGTCGCCGCTGTCGGTGGAGATGGCGAAGTGCTGGGTCCAGCCGCTGGTGGGGTTGCCGACCCGCACGATGGTGTGGGGCGCCAGCTCCGCGTAGTCCAGGGCCGGGGTGGCGCCGAAGGTCGGGCTGTCGTACATCTTCGACGCCTTGTTCAGATCCGTGTGGCGGAAGCCGCCGACGTCGCCGACGCCCGAGAAGAGGTGAGAGGGACCGACGGGCGGGCTGATCACGCAGCCGATCGAGCACTCCTCCAGGCCCTGCGCCCGCACGGACAGGTGTACCGTGCCGCCGCTGTCCCAGTCGGTCAGGTTGTTCGCGCCGTAGATCGTCGCGCCGGTTCCGTACATGAAGTGGTCGGAGTCGAAGGGGTCGATCTGGACGGACTCCATCATCCAGCCCAGCTTGGGGGCCATCTCGGGCAGCTTGGGCGAGGCGTTCCAGGTCAGCCAGGGGGCGGCGGAGATGTCGATGTCGTAGCGCAGGGTGCGCTCGGAATTCGTGCCCATGTCCCACGCGCGGGTCCAGCTCGCGCCGCCGTCGGTGGAGCGGAAGAGGAGGCAGTCGGGCCACCACTTGACCTGGGTGGACACCATCAGGGTGTCCGGGTTCTGCCGGTCGATGGTCAGACCGCTGTAACCCCACTGGTTGTCGTCGCTGGTGGACGGGACCGGGCTGATGCGGGTCCAGGTGTCGGTGGCGGTGTCCAGCTTCCACACGTCGCCCTTGGAGCCGTCGTAGGGGCCGGCGGTGTTGCTGGTCGCCAGGTACAGGTAGCCGCCGACGTGGTCGAAGACCGCGTGGTGCGGGATGAAGCCGGTGGGCTGCCCGGGGACGCGTTCCCAGGTCGCTCCCGCGTCGGTGGACCTGTACAGGATGTTGTCCTTGTCGGCGACGGTGACGTAGAGGGTCCGGGTGGCCCTGCCCGCTCTGCCGGTGCGCTTGTCGAAGACGACTTGCAGTACGCCCAGGTTGTCGCCGTTGTAGCCGTCGGGGTCGCTGGGGTCGATGACGAAGTTGCCCGCGTTGGGGAAGCTGGTCACCTTCGCGAAGGTCTTGCCGTGGTCGGTGCTGCGCCACAGCCCGTGGCCCCCGCGCACGCCCAGGTAGAGGATCTTGTTGCGGTTGGGATCGATCACCAGCCGCTCGCCGATGCCCCGGCCGGGCATGTTGCCGCCCAGCCGGAACGGCAGGGGAGTGGTCTTCCAGGTGCGACCGCGGTCGGTCGACCGCAGGATCGCCGCCATGCTCGGGTCCCAGTCGGGCATGGTGTAGGTGCCCGCCGCCAGGTAGACGCGGTCGGGGTCCACCTCGTCGGTGGCGATGCTGATGATGCCGGTGTGTCCGTACTCGTCCCAGCCGATCCAGTCGGTGAGGGGGATCCACCGCTTGGTCGCCGTGTCGAGGCGGTAGGCGCCGCCGATGTCGGTCCGGGCGTACACCAGTCCGGGCTCGCTCTGGTTGAAGATGATGCCGGTGACGAAGCCGCCGCCGACTATCTCAGCGTTGCGGAAGACGTACGGCGTACGTCTGGCCTTTCCGGCCGGGGCGGCGGACGCGGCGGAGGGGACGAGCAGAGGGAGCGCAGCCGCGGCCGCGCCGGCGGCCAGCAGTCCTCGGCGGGAGAGGTGCGGGGCATGCGTCATGACGGATCCTTGCCTTTCGGGTGCGGGTCCGTACGGGGCCTGCGCACAAGCAGCGGTCCCGTCGGCTCTGGTGTGGTTCGGGAGGGATGGGCGGACGGTGTCAGCCGTGGCGCAGCGCCGCCGCGCCACAGGCGGGGAGCGTCAGCCCGTCCGGGCCGACCGGTTCTCCGTGAGCAGGTCGTGGCCGACGTCGGCAGTTCATCTCGATGCTCATGTCGTTGCGGCCCTTCTTCTTCGTGGATCCGACCGGCGGGCGGGCCGGCGCTGCGTCGTCCGGTGACCTGGTGTCGGGAGGGCGGGAGGAAGGCAGTCGATGCGCTTCGACGTTTCGGTGACACTAAGGCTGTGTTTCCGGACACGACAACGGGCCGTCCAGGTCACTTTCTGGTAACAGGCGCGGTCAAGGTGACCCCTCACCCTGCCCTCGATGCGGCTCAATCCCAGGTGAGCTGCGCTTCTTGGCGGACTCTCGGAGAGGAACGCCGACGCCGGGAAAGGCCTCTGACGGCCGGGCGACCTGTGATCGACATATGGCCCGGCGTCATGGCCTCGTCGAAGCGCTTCGAATGCAAGAGCGCGCCCACGCTTCCCACGCCTTCTCCTTCGACATCTCGTTCTGCGGGGCGGCGTCCACCTGGCGGCGATCGCCGGAGGACGCGGTAAGCGCCGGTGGGACGTGGTACGCACCGATGGGACGCGGTGAAAAAACGATCCGCCACCGCCGCGTTGCACGCCTTACGGGCATTGACGCACGTGGTCCGCGCGGATTTATCCTCTGCCTGAGGACGGGGGTCCGCGCTCCCGCCGTGCGTCGTACCGGCGGACGGCGTGGAGGATCGGGGGCCTCCACGCCGTCCGGTCGGCGAACTTGCCGCGTGCCGTCCGTGAGACGTGGCGCTCCGCCGACGTACCGAGGGAGGGCCGGGGCGGGTATGCGGCAGATCGCACGCCATGACGTGGTCTTCGTCGCCGGGTCCGCCGGTGAGCATGAACTGACCTGGTCGCAGAAGGCCCATGAACGCGAAGGATGCCACCCTCAACTCCACGGACCCCGCAACAGAAACATACGGATGGGGCGGGCACTGGAGGGCCGACCCGACATGGCCGCGGTGCTGCATGCCTTCGCCGCGGTCATGGCTCACTTCGAGGCGCTGCGCACGCTGTATCCACGTGACGCGGACGGGCACCCGCGCGCGGTCGTCGTGGCTTCCGGGGTGCTCCAGGTCGACGAGTACGTCTCCGACGCCCCGCCGACCTACGACGAGCTGAGCGCCTTCACCCTCCGGCTGGCCGAGCCCGGATTCGCCCCGGACGACCTGCCGTTGCGGGCCGCCGTCATCACCGTGGACGGCAGGCCCATCCACATCGCGCTGTCATTGCACCACTTCTCGGCGGACACGACGGCCGCCCGGATCGTGGCCGAACGCCTGGTCCGACTGGCCGCCGATCCGGGCGCCGACCTCGGCGCGGGGTGGCAGCCGCGGCAGATCGCGAGCTTCGAAGCCAGTCCCTCGGGGCTGCGCCACGCCCATCGTGTCGACACCCATGACCGGGCCATGCTCCGTCAGTCCGTCATGCCCGAACTCAAGGTGCCCGGGAGCCACAGGGACGCCGTCTACAACTTCGTATGCCTCAACTCGGCGGCGGTCGCACTCGCGGCAGCCCGTCTGGCGAAGCAGTACCGGACATCCGCGGCCGCCGTCCTGCAAGCCGCATACGCGTGCGCGCTCGCCGAGCACCTCGGCATCGGCACCTGCGTGTTCAACACCGTGATGGCCAACCGGCAGACCACCTTCGCCCGCGAGGCGGTGGCCCATATCGCAGGCAGGGCCCTCGTCCCGGTCGACACCTCCCTGGGCGGCGACCGGTTCCCGGCGCTGTGCCGGGCCGTCGACGCGGCACTCGTCAGATCTTCCTCCGTCAGCCTGCGAGAGCCCGACCGCTACGCCAGATCCCTGGACGAGGTCTCCGCCGAACTGGGCCGCTCCGCACACAACCCGTACGTGGTCAACATCCGCCCCATAGCACCCCGCACGCTGATCAGGGCTCGCGCGGACAGGGCACAGCAGGACTTGGAGCGAGCCATGGCATCCAGCCGTTACCGACGATTCCCCAAACCCGTCGACCCGTACTCCGGAAGGCTGTCCTTCGATGTGTGGGGTATGTCCGAGACGGCCGGAATCAGTCTCGGGACGGATGCGACGTCGTTCGACGCGGCGGATCTCGAACAGATACTGCGGTCCTTCGAGAGGCGGCTGGTGAGGGCCGCGATCGGCGGTCACGCCGCACGGACGGGCTCCTTCGCCGGCGCGTAGGGACGCGGTGGGGTGCGGAACGGGTTCGGATCGGCTCCATCTCGAACAGGACCTGCCCGCCTCATTGCGCGAGGGGCCAGGGGCCTTCATTATCAGGAATCCTGATGTTTTAATCTTGTAGCGATGGGTGGCCACGTCATGCCGTTCAGCCCAGGAATCCAGGCCCGAGGTATCCAACTTCTGCTCGGCCGCATGATGTCTCGCGTGAACAAGGACCTGCGCTTCACCGATGTCCCCAAGCGCACCGAGGCCCTCCGGGTGGAGACCGGCGCGGGGCCGGTGACCTGCACGGTCTACCGCCCGCCGACCACTTCCGCGGCCCCCGCTCCCGTGTACGTCAACTTCCACGGGGGCGGTTTCGTGATCGCCCGACCGGAGCAGGACGACCACATCTGCCGCTACGTTGCCGCCACGGCCGGCTGCGTCGTGATCAACGTGGACTACGCGGTCGCCCCGCAGCGGCGGTTCCCCGTGCCCGTCACCCAGGCCTACGACGTCACCGCATGGGTCGCCGCCAACGGCCCGGCGGGCGGCTGGGACGGTTCCCGCCTTGCGGTGGGCGGGCACAGTGCCGGGGCCTGCCTGACCGCCGCTGTCTGTCGCCTGGCCCGGGACCGAGGCACCTTCTCGCCCCGGCTTCAGATCCTCGACTCCGCACCGCTCGACCAGGTCTCCGACCCGGCCACCAAGCAGTCGCTCGTCGCCAAGCCTCTGCTCAGCCCTCAGCTCATGCGGATCTTCACCGCCGCCTATGTGCCGGACCCCGCCGACCGCGCGGATCCCCTCGTCTCGCCCGGACTCGCCGACGACCTCGCTGGACTCCCTC
>NZ_PQSR01000177.1 GCF_002920635.1 Streptomyces sp. Ru72
CAGGCCACCGTGCCCGCGCTGCTCGACGAGGTGCGCGCGGTCGGACACCCCCGTACGGTGCAGGTCCTGGTCGCGCTCGCCGCCGCCCACCCGGACCCGGCGCTCGCCAAGGCCGTGCGCCGAGCCGCCTTCCAGGTCCACACCGGAGGCAGCTGACCACCTCGAACAGCGGTCGTCAGGCGGCTGTCTCGGGGGCGTAGGTGCCGAAACTCCAGATGTTGCCCTCGGCGTCCCGGGCCATGTAGTCCCGCGACCCGTAGTCCTGGTCCGTCGGGGGCATCAGGATCTCCGCGCCGTGCTCCACGGCCCGCTGGTGGTGTGCGTCGACGTCGTCCACCACGACGTACACCCCGCACGGACCCGCTCCCCTCATCGCCTCGTCGAAGGGGCCGCCGCGGCCCTTCGAACCCAGCATCACCACACCGTTGCCCTGCACCAGCTCGGCGTGCAGCACCGATCCGTCCTCGCCCTCGTACACCGACAGCTCCGTGAAACCGAAGGCCTCCGTGAGCTGCCTGATCGCCGCCTTCGCGTCCGCGTACAGCAGCGCCGGGCAGATGCTCGGACGCCTGCCGTCCATGCCCGCCATCGCCGTCACTCCCTCCGGTGTCCGGTCCGAATCCCGGCCTGTCGCTCAGTCTGGCACCGGCCACCGACAACGCGACGGACGACGGGAGTTCGACGACAGGGCCGGCACCGGGAGTGCCAGCCTCGCACCACCCCACCGCACGACGCCGGGCCGTGGCCCTAACGGGGGACACACCGGCCGCGTCGCGCCCTCGTGCGCCGTGTCGGCGCGTACTCTCCGCGCCGCGTAGCGAACGTCACACCACCGCCGTCACCCTCCCGCGACGACGGACGTCGCAGCCCCGGGACGCCGCGTACGGGAAAAAGTGCTTGCACCGCCCCGTTAGACTGGGGCCCATGGCCATTCTCCTCGCGCATTAGACGGCGGGAACGTCCTCAGCCGTCCATCCCGCCACCTCCCCGGAGCTCTCGACTTCGCTCGAGCAGCGGGGACCCCCAGCCCAGGAGTCTGTCCGTGATCTCCGCCTCCGGCATCGAGCTGCGCGCCGGTGCCCGCATCCTCATCGAGAACGCCACCTTCCGCGTCACCAAGGGCGACCGCATCGGCCTCGTCGGCCGCAACGGCGCGGGGAAGACCACCCTCACCAAGGTCCTTGCCGGCGAGGGCATCCCCGCCGCGGGCACCGTCACCCGCTCCGGCGAGGTCGGCTACCTGCCGCAGGACCCGCGCACCGGCGACCTGGACGTCCTCGCCCGGGACCGCATCCTCTCCGCGCGCGGCCTGGACGTCCTGATCCGCAAGATGCGCGAGAACGAACAGCGCATCGCCACCGGCAAGGGCTCCACCCGCGAGAAGGCTCTCAAGCAGTACGAGCGCCAGGAGACCGAGTTCCTCACCAAGGGCGGGTACGCCGCCGAGGCCGAGGCCGCGACCATCGCCGCCGCGCTCAACCTGCCCGACCGGGTGCTCAGCCAGCCCCTGCACACGCTCTCCGGCGGTCAGCGCCGCCGTATCGAGCTGGCCCGCATCCTGTTCTCCGACGCGGACACGCTGCTGCTCGACGAGCCGACCAACCACCTGGACGCGGACTCGATCATCTGGCTGCGGGACTACCTGAAGACCTACCGCGGCGGCTTCATCGTCATCTCGCACGACGTCGACCTGGTCGAGACGGTCGTCAACAAGGTGTTCTACCTGGACGCCAACCGCGCGCAGATCGACGTCTACAACATGGGCTGGAAGCTCTACCAGCAGCAGCGCGAGGCCGACGAGAAGCGCCGCAAGCGGGAGCGCGCCAACGCCGAGAAGAAGGCCGCCGCGCTCAACGCCCAGGCCGACAAGATGCGCGCCAAGGCCACCAAGACGGTCGCCGCGCAGAACATGGCCCGCCGCGCCGAGAAGCTGCTGGCCGGCCTGGACGAGGTCCGACAGCAGGACAAGGTGGCCAAGCTGCGCTTCCCCGAGCCGGCCCCCTGCGGCAGGACCCCGCTGATGGCCGAGGGGCTGTCGAAGTCGTACGGCTCCCTGGAGATCTTCACCGACGTCGACCTGGCCATCGACAAGGGTTCCCGGGTCGTCATCCTGGGCCTCAACGGCGCGGGCAAGACCACCCTGCTGCGCCTGCTCGCGGGCGTCGAGCAGCCGGACACCGGCAAGGTCGTCCCCGGTCACGGCCTCAAGCTCGGCTACTACGCGCAGGAGCACGAGACCCTCGACCCCGACCGCACGGTGCTGGAGAACATGCGCTCCGCCGCGCCCGACATGGATCTGGTCGAGGTCCGCAAGGTGCTCGGCTCGTTCCTGTTCTCCGGCGACGACGTGGACAAGCCCGCCGGCGTCCTCTCCGGCGGTGAGAAGACCCGTCTCGCCCTCGCCACGCTCGTGGTGTCGTCCGCGAACGTGCTGCTCCTCGACGAGCCGACCAACAACCTCGACCCGGCCAGCCGCGAGGAGATCCTCGGCGCGCTGCGCACCTACAAGGGCGCGGTCGTGCTCGTCACCCACGACGAGGGCGCGGTCGAGGCGCTCCAGCCGGAGCGGATCATCCTGCTGCCGGACGGTGTCGAGGACCTGTGGGGCGCGGACTACGCCGACCTCGTCACGCTCGCCTGACCGCCCCGCGCCGGGCGGTCAGGGGCGCTTGATCGAACGGCTGATCCACTGCGTATGGATCATTCGGCCGATCCGTGATCCCTCATCTGTGTGAGATCTCCTCGTACCCGGGTGTGTCCTGCACCGATTCGAGGGCCGAGTCGCTCCAGGAAGCGAGCTCGGCCGTCGCGCGTCGCTGACCTGGTGATTCTCCGATGAACCCGTTCGGGTGTACGGACGCGACCGGTCGGAATCCCGGATTCCACTCGTGGGGACGCGCTCCTGTCGTCACAACCTTGTCGCACGGACCTTGCCGAATGGGTGGCCATCGCGCCCCGGAGGGGTGATCATGAGGAGACCAGAGCGCACTTCCCATGAGGAGGCACGGGTGGCCGAGACTCTGAAGAAGGGCAGCCGGGTGACCGGCGCCGCGCGCGACAAGCTCGCGGCAGACCTGAAGAAGAAGTACGACTCCGGTGCGAGCATCCGGGCGCTGGCCGAGGAGACCGGCCGCTCGTATGGCTTCGTCCACCGGATGCTCAGTGAGTCGGGCGTCACGCTCCGAGGGCGTGGCGGGGCGACGCGGGGCAAGAAGGCCCAGTCGGCCTGACGCCGGGCGGCTCATCGGCTTCGGTGGTGGCCACCCGGTCGGTCAGTCCCCCAGTGCCTTAAGGACCTGGGGGTGCCCCCATCCGACCGGGTGGTTACTGTGCAGTCACTTAGGATGCCGTGCCACGGCATCCGCTGCTGACCGCACCCATCGGAGGCGCCCCATGGCTTCGCTCGACCCGGTACTCGACAAGGACGGCGTACGGCTCACCGTCGACGAGGCGATCGCCACGGTGACGCTGACCAACCCGGCCAAGCGCAACGCGCAGAGCCCCGCTCTGTGGCGGGCGCTGACGGAGGCCGGGCGGGCGCTGCCCGGTTCGGTCCGCGTGGTCGTGCTGCGTGCCGAGGGTCAGTCGTTCTCGGCCGGGCTGGACCGTCAGATGTTCACGCCCGAGGGGATCGAGGGCGAGCCGACCTTCATCGACCTCGCGCGCAGCGGCGACGAGGAGCTGGACGCCACCATCGCCGGGTACCAGGAGGCGTTCACCTGGTGGCGGCAGAGCGACATCGTGTCCGTTGCCGCCGTCCAGGGGCATGCGATCGGAGCGGGGTTCCAGCTCGCCCTCGCGTGTGACCTGCGCGTCGTCGCGGACGACGTGCAGTTCGCCATGCGGGAGACCAGCCTGGGCCTGGTACCGGACCTCACCGGCACGCATCCGCTGGTGGGGCTGGTCGGCTATGCCCGTGCGCTGGAGATCTGCGTGACGGGCCGCTTCGTCGGTGCCGAGGAAGCAGTGACCACCGGGCTCGCGAACATCGCCGTATCGCGCGACCAGCTCGACGAGACGGTGGGGGATCTGGCGACCGCCCTGCTCGCGGCGCCCCGCGACGCCGTGATCGAGACCAAGGCACTGCTGCGCGGCGCGCAGGAGCGGACCTACGACGACCAGCGCGCGGCGGAACGGGCCGCCCAGGCCCGGCGGCTGCGGGATCTGGCGGGCGTCGGCGAATAGACGTGCGCCGAACGTGCGCCGAACCAGGCCCGTGGACGCGCGGGCCTGGGCGGCTGTGCCTGCCGGGGTACGCCGGCGGCGCGTTCGTCATGGACCCGGGGCCGTCGGTCGGCTGCGCCCGGGGCCCGGCGCCGGACCCCGGGCCGGTGGGCAGCCGAGGGGCGTCCGGCGCGGGCCCGAGGATCTGGGCCGGCCGTACCCGGCTCAGAAGCCGTGGAGTGCTCCGCCGTCCACCGGGACCATGATGCCGGTCAGGTAGGACGCCGCCGGGGACAGCAGGAACGCGGCCGTGCGGCCGAACTCCTCCGGGGTGCCGTAGCGGCGCAGCGGGATGCGGGACTCGTTGGCCGCGCGGGCCGCCTCCGGGTCGGGGGACAGGGCGTCCAGCTCGCGCACCCGGTCGGTGTCGATGCGGGCCGGGAGCAGGCCGACGACCCTGATGCCGCGCGGGCCCAGCTCGTCCGCGATGGACTTGGCGAAGCCCGCGAGGCCGGGGCGCAGCCCGTTGGAGATGGTCAGCCCCGGGATCGGCTCGTACACGGAACCGGACAGCACGAACCCGATGACGCCACCTTCGGTCAGCTCCGCGGCGGCCCCGCGCGCCAGCCGCACCGCGCCCAGGAACACCGACTCGAACGCCGCCGTCCACTGCTCGTCCGTGTTGTCGGCGACCCTTCCGGCCGGCGGTCCGCCGACGCTGATCAGGACGCCGTCGAAGCCGCCGAAGTGCTCACGGGCCGTCGCGATCAGCCGGGCAGCCGCCTGCGGGTCGGAATTGTCTGCGGCCACGCCCACGGCGTTCGCGCCCAGCTCCGCCGCCGCCTCCTCGGCCCGCTTCCCGTCGCGGCCGGTGATCACCACCTTCGCCCCGTCGGCGACGAGTTCCCGCGCGGCCGCGTTGCCCAGCCCGCGGGTCGCCCCGGTGACGACGTACACCCGGTCCTTCAGTCCAAGATCCATGGCCCCTATCCTGCCTTCTCGCCCCCGTCCAGGGCGAGGGCGGTCCCCACCAGGCCGAGATGGCTGAACGCCTGCGGGAAGTTGCCGAGCTGCCGGCCGGTCACCGGGTCGTACTCCTCGGCGAGCAGACCGACGTCGTTGCAGAGCCCGATCAGCCGCTCGAACAGCTCCCGGGCCTCGTGCGTGCGGCCGGTGAGGTGCAGGGCGTCCGCGAGCCAGAACGAGCACGCGAGGAACGCGCCCTCCCCACCCGGCAGCGGATCCACGTCCGTGTGCCGCAGGTCGTACCGCAACAGCAGGCCGTCGCAGGACAGCTCCGCGCGCACCGCGTCGATCGTGCCGGTCACCCGCGGGTCGTCCGGCGGCAGGAAGCCGACGAGCGGGATCTGCAGCAGCGAGGCGTCGAGCGCACGTGAGCCGTAGTACTGGGTGAACGTGTTCCGCTCGGGGTCGTAACCCCGCTCGCACACCTCCCGGTGCACCTCCTCCCGCATGGCCCGCCAGCCGTCGAGGTCGCCGTCGAGGTGCGGGTGCTCCTCCAGGGTGCGCACGGCGCGGTCGGCGGCCACCCAAGCCATCACCTTCGAGTACACGAAGTGGCGGCGCCGCCCGCGCACCTCCCACAGCCCCGAGTCCGGCTGCCGCCAGGCCGTCCGCAGGAACTCCAGCAGCGCGCACTGCACCCGCCACATGTGCGGTCTGACGGGCAGACCCGCGCCGCGGGCCACCGACAGGGAGTCGATCACCTCGCCGTACACGTCCAGCTGGAACTGCTTCACCGCGTCGTTGCCGACCCGGACCGGCGCCGAGCCGTGGAAACCGGGCAGCCAGGGCAGCTCGTACTCGGGCAGCCGCCGCTCGCCCGAGATGCCGTACATGATCTGCAGGTCCGCCGGGTTGCCGGCGACCGCGCGCAGCAGCCAGTCGCGCCAGGCCTCGGCCTCCTCGTGGTAGCCGGCCGCCAGCAGGGCCTGGAGGGTGAGTGTGGAGTCCCGCAGCCAGCTGTAGCGGTAGTCCCAGTTGCGTACGCCGCCCAGGGACTCCGGCAGGGAGGTCGTGGGGGCCGCGACGATACCGCCGGTGGGCGCGTAGGTGAGCGCCTTGAGGGTGATCAGCGAGCGGACCACGACGTCCCGGTGCGGGCCGCGGTAACGGCACCGGGACGCCCATGCGCGCCAGTCCTCGACACTGCTGTCCAGCGCCTCGAACGGGTCGACGAGGGCCGGGCGGGGCTCGTGCGAGGGGTGCCAGGTCAGGACGAAGGCGACCCTGTCCCCCTTGCCGACCGTGAACTCGGAGTGGGTGGCGAAGTCCTCGCCCCAGGTGCGCACGGGGGGCTCGCTGCGCAACCACACCGAGTCCGGTCCTGCCACGGCCACCCGGTGATCGTCGCTCCGTCGCATCCACGGCACGATCGAGCCGTAGTCGAAGCGCAGCCGGAGCTCACCGTGCACGGTGACCCGGCCCTCCAGGCCCTCGATGACGCGTACGACGTCGGGAGCGCGGTCGCGCTGGGGCATGAAGTCGGTGACGCGGACCGTGCCGTCCGGGGTGTCCCAGTGGGAGTCGAGGAGGAGGGTGTCGGGACGGTAGGCCCGGCGCGTGCACAGGTGGGCGCCCCTGGGCGCGATCCTCCAGTGGCCGTGCTCCTCGGTGCCGAGCAGCCTGGCGAAGCAGGCGGGCGAGTCGAAGCGGGGCAGGCACAGCCAGTCGATGGACCCGTCCCGGCCGACCAGGGCGGCGGTCTGTTCGTCGCCGATGAGTGCGTAGTCCTCGATCCGCGGGTGCACGGGGAGCGGGTTCCCGATGGGGTGAGGGGGCAATCAGGGGGTGGGCCGGGGGAGTGACGCCGCGTGGTGCGTACCCATGCTCGCGGTGCCCGCACCGGAGAAGATCACCCCCGGGTCCGACGGGGTCTGGTTCAAGACCCACAGCCCGATCAGCGTGGCCAGGGTGAAGACGACCGCGACCAGTACGGCGAGGACGAGACGGCGCCGGCGCTCGCGGCGCAGCCACGTGCCGCGTGCCGTCCGGTAGGCGTCGGGGGCGGCGTGCACCCCGTCCGCCAGCGCGGCGAGGGCCTCGCGCAGCTCCCGCTCGGTACGGTCCGGACTGGTGCCACGCGAGGGAGTCGCATCTCGATGCGTCATCGCCGGGCCTCCATCGCCTGGGTCAGGGCCGCGATGCCGCGCGCCGTGTGGGTCTTGACGGATCCGCAGGAGATCCCCATCGCGGCGGCGATCTCCTGCTCCTTGAGTCCGAGCCAGTGCCGCAGCACGAGCGCCTCCCGCTGCCGGGCGGGCAACTGCTGGAGGGCGCGGATCAGCACCCGCTGGTCGTCGTGGAGGAGTGCGGTGCTCTCGGCGGAGGCGACGACCTCCTCCGTGGGCTTCTCCTCGTGCCTGCGGGCCACTTGGAGGTGGCGTATGCGCATCCGCGTCAGGTTGCAGACGGTGGAGCGCAGGTAAGCCTCCGCCGCCTCGGTGTCCTTCAGACGCCGCCACTTCCGGTAGATCTGGTAGTAGGCCTCGGCCACCACGTTCTCCGGATCGTCGGCGCCGAGCAGCACCGCCAGGCGCAGCATCGAGGCGTAGTGCCGCTCGAACAGGCGGGCCACACCGGCCTCGCGTTCCAGCTCGTCCGGGTCGCTCACGGCGGGGGCGAGGGGCCCGGCCGGACCGGTGGGCCGGGGCACCGGCGTCAGCGTGACGGGGGTGTGCTGTCTGCGTCTCACGGGTTGTTGGCTCCCGTCTCGGGGCGCCGCCTGACGGTCAGGCGCGACGGCAGGTCGGTCATGTCGGCGCCGCGCGGGACGCCGAGGCGTTCGAGGGCCGCGGTCCCGGCCACGGCGACGATCAGGTTGAGGAGCAGGGCGGCGAGCCCCGCGTAGATCTCCAGCGGCGGCCGTCCGGTGGCGAGGGGCACGATGGAGGAGAAGCCCTCCCGCACCACCAGGAGGGTGCCGGTCACCATGCCCACGCCCCACCCGGCGAGCAGCGCCCGGGGGTGCAGCCGCCCGGTGAACAGCCCCACGGCCACCGCGGGGAAGATCTGCAGGATCCACACCCCGCCCAGCAGTTGGAGGTTGACGGCGTCCTGGTCGCGCAGCCCGAACACGAATGCCACCGCGCCCACCTTCGCGGTGAGCGACACCGCACGGGCGATGCGCACCTGCCGCTTTGGCGTGGCCGTCGGATGCACGTACTCGACGTACACGTTGCGTACGAAACTCGTGGCGGCCGCGATCGACATCACCGAGGCGGGGACCAGCGCGCCCACCGTGATCGCGCCGAACACCAGCCCGGCCAGCGGCCCCGGCATCAGCCGGTCCACCAGCATCGGCACGGCAGCCT
>NZ_PQSR01000178.1 GCF_002920635.1 Streptomyces sp. Ru72
ACAGCGGGAGCGGACGCTCCGCGGGCGCCCAGGGTCCGGGCGGCCCGGGCGGCTTCGGCGGCCAGGAAGGCCAAGGCGGTCAGGGGGGCCAGGGGGGCCAAGGTGGTCAGGGGGGCCAGGGCGGTCCGTTCGGCGGGCAGGGCGGGCCCTTCGGCGGTGGCTCCGGGGGTTCGGGCGGCCAGACGCCCGCGCCCGGTCGGCCCGGGCAGCCGGGGACCGAGGACGGGTACGCCACCGACCCGTTCAACGGCATCAGCATCCCGGTGCCCGCCGGATGGACGGGACAGACCGTCGAGGGCGGGGCGGCCGTCCAGTCGAGCGACACCTACAAGTGCCCCGGTGACAGCTCGAAGACCTGCAACACCGGCGGGGCCTACTCGGCCTCGGCCGAACAGCAGGGGCTGACGGCCACGACCGCCCGGGCGGCGGCCGAGCAGGACATCGCCAAGAACGCCCAGGAGTCCTACGGCGGCACGTCCTACGGCGGAATCACCTCGCACCAGGTGCTGGCCTCCGGGGCGGTGACCGTGGCCGGGCAGAAGGGCTACATGGTCCGCTGGAAGGCGGTCACGGCCAAGGGCACGGACGGCTATGTCGAGTCGCTGGTCTTCCCGTCGCCCGCCGACTCCCGGCAGCTCGTCGTCGTGCGCTTCGGCCTCGACGCCGGGTCCGGCGCGCCCAAGCCGTCCGTCCTGGACCAGATCGCCGAGGGCATCAAGGAGTCGTCGGCGGGCGGCCCCGGACAGAAGGTCTAGGGGGTTCGTTCGCAGACGACTCCCCTGGCCGCCCCGGCCGATGCGATGCGGCCGGGCGGGGCTCCCCTCCGCTCCGGAGGAGCCCCGCCCGGCCGGGGATGCGCGCCGCCCCCGTCCCCACGGTGCGGCGCGGTCGGGCCGACGTCCGGTCATCCCACGGACGGCGACCCGGTCCTCAGGTGAGTCCCAGCGACGGGAGCACCACGGCCTCGACGAAGCGCGTCAGGTACTCCTCGTCCGCGTACTCCCCTTCCAGGAGGGGGCGGACCCGCAGCACGCCCAGCACCTGTGCGGGGATGTACTCGAGCGCCGGATGGCCGGCGGGCACCTCCCCGCGCTCCACGCCACGCCGGACGATCTCCTGCAACGCCCGGACCTCGGGCTCGACCAGTGCTTCGCGCAGTGCCCGCGCGAGCTCCGGGTCCTGCATCGCGGCGTGGCCGAGGGCCTGGTGGAGCTTGGTGTCCCGGCGCGACCACTCGGCCGCGGTCCGCGCGACGGCGCGCAGGTCCCCGGCGAGCGAACCGGTGTCGACGCCCGCGAACCGCGGGCAGCGACTGGCCCTCAGGGCGGCGGCCACGAACTGCGGCTTCGTCCGCCACTGCCGGTACAGCGTCGACTTGCTGCACCGGGTGACGGCGGCGACGCCCTCCATGGTGACCGCGTCGTAGCCGCATTCGCGGATCTGCTCCAGCACGGCGTCGAAGAACTCCTGCTCGCGCTCGGGCGTGAGCTTGGAGCGGCGCGAGGCGGCCGCCGACTGCGGTGCCTCCGCTGCCTGCGACGTCATGGCTTCTGCTCCTCGGTCGTGGTGCCGGCCGGGTGGGCCGCTTCACACCAGTGTATCGATACGTCAGTGTACCGGTACGCGAGCGTATCGGTACACTGACGTATCGATGAGCCTTGGACAGGACCCACTCCTCTGTCGAGTGGATCCCCTCCTGGGCTCACCACGCACCACCCCACGCACGACTGTCAGCAAAGGGGGGCGGGGATGGATTCCCGCACCGAGCCCGACGGAGAAGGGGCAGCCGCGATACACCGGCCGCCCCTCGTCCGCGAGCTCCTTCTCGTCGCCGGGCTCTTCCTGGTCTACAAGTTCGGCCGGCAGCTCGCGAACGGCCACACCACGGAGGCGTTCCACAACGCGCACCGCGTCTGGGACTGGGAGCGCGCGCTGCGGCTGCCGGGCGAAGGCGCCGTGCAGTCCGCACTGCTGCACGGCGACACCCTTGTCCGCGCCGCGAACCTCTACTACGTGGCCGTGCACTTCACGGCCACCGCGGCGTTCCTGGTGTGGCTGTACCTGCGGCGGCCGGACCACTACCTGTGGGCCCGCCGGGTCCTCGCCCTGGTCACCGGCGCGGCGCTGGCGCTGCACCTCACCTTTCCGCTCGCCCCGCCGCGGATGCTCCACCTGGCGCACCTGGTGGACACCGGTCAGCTGTACGGGCCGACGGTGTACGGGGCCAAGCCCGCGACCGACTCGATGGCGAACCAGTTCGCCGCCATGCCCTCGCTGCACTTCGGCTGGGCGCTGATGGTCGCGGTCGGCCTGATCGCCGCGACCCGGTCCCGATGGCGGTGGCTGTGGCTGCTGCATCCACTGGTGACGCTGCTCGTGATCGTCGGCACGGCGAACCACTACTGGCTCGACGCGGTCATGGCGACGGCTCTGCTGGGCATCGCCCTGCCCGTGGTCCCCAGCCCGTCGGCGAAGCCGCAGGGCATCGGGCCGGCTGCGCGGCGCCCGGTGCCGGCGGCGAGGTCCGCGTCGCCCAGGACGGCCGACGGCCCCGGTCTGGTGGGGGCCGGGCGATGAGCGCCGCCGTCCTCGCGATCGCCCTGTCCCTGTTCTCCGCGGTCGCGTACGCGGCCGCCGCCGTGGCTCAGGAGCGGCTCGCCGCCCGGGAGAGCGGGACCGGTGTGGTCCGGCTGCTGGCGCACGGCGCCTGGTGGTGGTCGGTCGCGCTGAACGCCTCCGCCGCGCTGTTGCACGTGGCCGCTCTCAAGTTCGGCCCGCTGACGCTGGTGCAGCCCCTCGGCGCGCTCACCCTGGTGGCCGCGGTGCCGCTGGGCGCGCGGGCGGCGGGGCGCCGGGTCCGCGGGGTGGAGTGGCGGGGCACGGCCCTGACGCTGCTCGGCCTGGCCGCGCTGCTGGTGACGGCGTCCGGGCCGGAGCCGGACGAGGTCCTGAGCCTGCCCGAGGCGCTGGCCGTGGCCGGGGCGACCACCGCCGTGATCGGCGTGCTCTCCCGGTCGGGTGCACGCCCGGGTCTTCGGCACGCGACCGCTTCCGGCTTCGCGTCCGGTGTCGCCTCGGCGCTCACCCAGACCGTGACGGTGGCGGCGACGGACCGATCGGCACCGCCGCTGAGCGCGCACGTCGTCGTGGTGGCGCTGCTGGTGGCGCTGTTCGCGACGGCCGGCCTGCTGCTGTCGCAGACCGCGTACCGGGACGGCCTCGGCGCGCCGCTCGCGCTCGTCACCCTCGCGAACCCGCTCGCGGCGGCGATGATCGGCCTCAGCCTGCTGGGCGAACGCCTCCAGGGAGGCCCGGTGGGTCTGCTCCTCGCGGCAGCGGGCGCGGGCCTGGCGTCCTGGGGCGTGGTGACGCTGTCGCGGTCCGGCCCCGCTGCCCCGGCCCCGGTCGACGACGACCACCCGGTCGCCGCGGTGCTGGCTCTGGAGTCCGGGCCGGCCCCCTTGGAGCCGTCGTTGCCCGCTCAGCGGCCGGCGGCGCCGGAGCGCCTGACCACCCTGTGACCACAACGGTGGCCGGCACGTGTGAGCACGTGCCGGCCACCGCCGTGTCTTCCGTCCTCGCTCCGCCTCAGCCGAGGCCGCGGGAGTCCTGCTTCAGCGCCGTGTCCACGGTCAGTGCGGTCGCCACCACCAGGCTCAGCAGCGGCTCGGGCAGCTGGTAGTGGATCTGCAGGACGTAGTTGTCCGCGGTCGTGAACATCGTCTTCGCCAGGCCCTCCCAGGTCTTGGTGATCCGGGCGACCTCGTTCTCGGCGTGGTCGACGATCGAGAAGTTCCAGGCGCGCCAGTTCTCCGCCTTGATCGCGCCGACCTGCCGGCCGTCCACGTTCATCGCGAAGTGGATCTTCCCGATCATGTTCTGCTGGACGATCTCGCCCACGACCTGACCGTCCGGGCGCTCGACGACCACCCGCGACTTGAAGACCTTGGCGGGCCGGGTCAGCACCAGCTGCGGCTGCCCGTAGGCGTCGCGGATCTCCAGCTTGTGGGTCATGAACTGGTCGAGACTGGAGACGAAGCGCACAGCCTTCTTCAGCGCGCTCTGCCCGACCTCCGTGACCGATCCGATCTGGTTGCCGTTCTGGTCGAAGACGCTGTACTCGTTCGTCAGCTCGATCAGCTTGGCCTTCTGGTTCACGACCAGCACCGGTTCGGTGAACAGCGTGCCGCCGCCGGGGCCGCTCGGGGCGACCCCGGCCTGCTGCTGCACCTGGTGCTGGACGCGCTGGTCGTGGGCCGCGGCCTGGTGACCGTACGCCTGCTGACCCTGCGACTGCTGACCGTACGCCTGCTGACCCTGCGGCTGCTGCGCCGCGGGCGCCTGCTGCGGCGCCTGCGACGCGGCCTGAGCCTGCTGGTCGGCGTGGGTGTGCTGCGTCCACTGCGAGCCGTCCCAGTAGCGCAGCGTGTGCGGTGCGCCGTGGGGATCGGGGTACCAGCCTGCAGGCGTGTTCGAATGCGTGGTCACCGGGGCACACTACCGCGAGCCGGCCCGAAAACCACCGCACCGGGCTCCCCCGTCAGTCCGTCACGATCGCGGGGTCGCTCACACCCGGCCGCCCGTTCTCCACGTGCCCGGCGAAGCGGCGCAGGAAGGACGGGTCGGACTCGGAGGTGACGGTGAGGTCGTACCAGCGGCTGCTCGACCCGAGGTCGACGGTGTGCTTCACGGTGGCACCGGGGCGCACCGTGACCGTCTGCGGGCGGCCGCCGTAGCCGCTGGTGACCCTCAGTTCCACCGAGCCGGAACCCCGGTTGGTGAACGTCAGCTCGAGGTCGTCACCCGTGTGCCGGGCGGTGACCTCCTCACCGGTGGTCTTGTCGCCGCCCTTGAAGGCGCGCAGGAAGCCGTTCGGGCCGTGCACGGTCAGGTCGTACGAGCCCTTGGAGTACGCGGAGTTCCAGGTGTCCGAGACCGACGTGCCGGCCTCGGTGGTGTAGGTCCACGGGCCGTCGGTGCGGTTGCCGGAGGTGACCAGGAAGGCGGCACCCGCGTGCGCGCCGGAGGCGAAGGTCAGGGTGAACGTCCCGGCCGCGGTGTCCGCCGAACCGTCCACCGACGGCGCGTACTTCAGCGGGCGGGTGGGCCGCAGGCCGCGCTCCTGCTTGGGCAGGGTTCCGTCGGCGGGCGGGGTCGGCACATAGTCGGGGTGGCGGTCCCGGTCCGGCGGCTGGTAGCCGTCGGTGGACGGCAGCGCGACCGGCCTGGTGTCCTTGCGGGAGAAGTCGAAGGCGGAGGTCAGATCGCCGGATATGGCACGCCGCCAGGGCGAGATGTTCGGCTCGTGCACACCGAAGCGGCGCTCCATGAACCGGATGACGGAGGTGTGGTCGAACGTCTCGGAGCAGACGTAGCCGCCCTTGCTCCACGGGGAGACGACCAGCATCGGCACGCGCTGCCCGAGCCCGTAGGCGCCGGCGACATGGCTGCCGTCGCCCTTGAAGAGGTCCGGTCCCACGTCGACGGTGGACCTGCCCTGCGCGGCGGAGGCGGGCGGGACGGGCGGTACCAGGTGGTCGAAGAAGCCGTCGTTCTCGTCGTAGGTGATGAACAGGGCCGTCTTCGCCCACACCGCCGGGTCGGAGGTGAGTGCGTCGAGGACCTGGGAGATGTACCAGGCGCCGTAGTTGGCGGGCCAGTTGGGGTGCTCGGTGAAGGCCTCGGGGGCGACGATCCAGGAGATCTGCGGCAGCTTGCCGGACTTCACGTCGGCCTTGAGCTGGTCGAAGAAGCCCTCGCCCTTGCGGGCGTCGGTGCCGGTGCGGGCCTTGTCGTAGAGGGGGTCGCCGGGCTTCGCGTTCTGGTACTGGGTGAAGTACAGCAGGGAGTTGTCGCCGTAGTTGCCGCGGTAGGCGTCCTGGATCCAGCCCCAGGAGCCGTTCGCGTCGAGGCCGTCGCCGACGTCCTGGTAGATCCTCCAGGAGACGCCCGCCTTCTCCAGCCGCTCGGGGTAGGTGGTCCAGCTGTAGCCCGCCTCGTCGTTGCCGAGGACCGGGCCGCCGCCCTTGCCGTCGTTGCCGGTGCAGCCCGTCCACATGTAGTAGCGGTTCGGGTCGGTGGAGCCGATGAACGAGCAGTGGTAGGCGTCGCAGACGGTGAAGGCGTCGGCGAGCGCGTAGTGGAAGGGGATGTCCTCGCGGGTCAGGTACGCCATGGTCGTGGAGCCCTTGGACGGCACCCACTTGTCGTACCTGCCCCCGTCGAAGGCGGCGTGTCCGTCGTTCCAGCCGTGCGGCAGGTCCTGGATGAAGGCGAGGCCCAGGTCGTCGGCGTCGGGGTGGAACGGCAGGATGTCCTTGGTGCCGTCCGACTGGTGCCAGACCGTCTTGCCGTTCTGCAGGGTCACCGGGCGCGGGTCACCGAAGCCCCGGACTCCTCTGAGGGTGCCGAAGTAGTGGTCGAAGGAACGGTTCTCCTGCATCAGGACGACGATGTGCTCGACGTCCTCGACGGTGCCGGAACGGTGGTTGGCGGGAAGGGCCGCGGCACGCTCGATGCTGCTGGAGAGCGCGGTGAACGCGGCGGTGCCGCCCGCGAGTTGGAGGAATCGGCGCCGATTCACTTCAGGCATGACGGGGTGACCTCTTGTCCTGACGGGGCGCGATACGCCGGGTGGTGAGGGAACCTGCGCGAAGGGAGTGTTCCAGGAGCACCAAACGTCAGGAAAGGGTCCGGTGGCACCGATGTGAAAGTCGGCGGTACGGGAGATGTGGGGCCGGCCAAGGGCCGTTGTGGCGTCGGCCAAGACCCGGTGTGGAAGCCGCCAAGAGCCGCCCAAGGGGGTCGGTCACGGGCCGGGGCCGCTCGATCAGGTGTGGCGCCCGCCGTCCGCCGCCGGGCCGATGGGCAGTGCCAGGTGCGCCAGGTCGGCCGGCCGGGGGGTGGTCACCGGCCAGAGCGGCGCGGGGGTCCCGTCGACGACGGCCGCCGGGGCGTCGGTCAGCTTCATCCGCTCGCGCAGGCGGCCGTAGAAGTCCATCGGGCCCAGCCGGATGGCCCTCAGGCGCCGCGGGGCGGGGTACACGCCGATCCAGTCCCCGGGGTACAGGACGCCCCGCAGCTGCCCGTCGATGCTGACGGCGGCCTGGCCCGACCTCTCGAGGACCTTCAGGGCCACGGGTTCGTCGGGGGCCGCCACGACCGAGCGGTTGAACGCCATGTGCGGGGCGACGGGCGTGAAGACCAGGGCCTCCGCGCGGGGCGAGACGACCGGGCCGCCGGCGGCGAAACTGTAGGCCGTCGAGCCCGTCGGTGTGGCCACCAGCAGCGCGTCGGCGGAGTAGGAGGCCAGCAGCCGGCCGGCGAGGTAGACGCCCACCGACACCTGCCGGTCCCGTGCCAGCTTCTCCAGTACGACGTCGTTCAGCGCCATGACGTTCAGCGGGATGCCCCAGTCGTCGCAGACCTCGCAGTGGGCACGCACCTGCGGGGGCGGCAGCAGCGGCCCACGGCCGTACCCTGTGAGCGCCTCCATCTCCGCCGGTACCTCCAGCCGGCGCGAGGCGCGCAGGGTGAGCAGCATGCGGTGGTCGACCGAGAACCGGTTCTGCCGGACGGCGTCGAGCGCCTCGCGCACTCGCGTGACGGGCACCTCCGTCAGGAAGCCCACCCGGCCGACATCGACCCCCAGGACCAGGGCGTCGTTCTCGGCGGCCAGCCGGGCACCGCGCAGGAAGGTCCCGTCCCCGCCCAGGGTCACGATGAGATCCGGGTCGCCCGCGGAGTTCACCTCGTCCCGGGCGTGGCGCCGCTCACCGTCCTGCCACACGTCGATGTCCGCGTACTGCACCGCGTGCTCGGCGCACCACGCTCGGACGGTCCGCGCCGCGTCCACGGCTTCGGCGCGGCCGCCGTGGACGACCAGGCCGATACGTCCCACCGTCACGTCTCCGCCTCCCCGTCACCTCGCGGATGGTCACCTGCTCGGCAGGCCCGGGTGTCTGCTCACCGTGCCCCTCTCCAGTCTGGCGGCGTTCGGCCCCTACGTCAGCGCGGGGCGAGCTCGGACGTGGACGCCCGCGGTGCGGCCGGATCAGCGGTGTGAGGGGGCCGGGCTGCGCAACGGGCATGGAACCGGCACCGCACGCCGCCGATGATCGCACTCGCCTTCCGCACCGACCCGCGCGCCGCCCGCATGGGCAGCGGTCATGGTCCCGGCTCGCCTCTCGACGGTTGTCGCGGGCGCACCCCTCATGGTGCGGACCGGCCGGGGCGGTGCGCTGGGCCGCGATGCCCTGTGGTCGGCACGGCTCTGCGCTCGGACGTGTTCGTGTGACACCACGGCCACTGTCGGCCCTTTCAGCAACACGGTGGGCCGACGTCAGGCACCGAGTGCGGTGCGCAGCGTGGTGGCCATCAGTTCGATGGCCTCTCTCCCCGCCGGCACCGGGCCGATGTGCGTGAAGTAGTGGTCGGCACCCTCGAACACACGGTGGGTCACCGGAACACCGGCGGCCTCCAGGGCCTT
>NZ_PQSR01000179.1 GCF_002920635.1 Streptomyces sp. Ru72
GGGCCTCTTAGCCGTTCGAGTCCGGCTTCCAGTCCCGGACGAGGAGACCGAGCAGCACCTCGTCCATGAACTCGCCCATCACCCAGGCCGAGGAGCGCAGCAGACCTTCTTGCCCTTCAGCGTGCAAGCTCCTGTCCGACCGGGCTCGCCTGCGGCAAACGAATAGCAGGCCGACTCAGTGCGGCAGGAAGGTGGGCCTGAGGGAAGTCAGTGGAGGCACAGGCAGAACGGATGGCCGGCCGGGTCCGCGTAGATCCGCCAGTTGGTCCCCGGGCGGAGCTGGTCCGTCCGCTCCAGTACGGTCGCACCGAGGGCGAGCGCCCGCTCCTCCTCTCCGTCGAGATCGTCCACATCGAAGTCCAGGTGGAGCTGCTGCGGGCGCTCCTGGCCCGGCCATTCGGGCGGTCGGTAGCCGTCCACGCGCTGGCAGGCCAGCGGTATCCCCTCGAACCCGTGCACCTCGACCCAGTCGGGTTCCTCCGGGTCCGCGACCACCCGGCCACCGAGCAGATCCGCGTAGAACTCCGCGAGCCGTACCGGATCGGCGCAGTCCAACGCGACCGCCTGCAGCTTTCGAATCACTTCCGACACCCCTCGCTCTTCGGCCGCTTCCGCGACGCCCCCGTACAGGAGGGGTCGTACCCGCCACGGCGGCGGGCATGCTTGGCCTCTTGCATCCGAGAGCACCACCCATCGAGGTCCCGATCAGACAGATCGAACCCTCGTGACCCCGGCCATCAACGCGTGGTGATGCAGAAGGGATGCCCAGCCGGATCGGTGAGGACCCGCGCCCTGTCCCCATGAGGCTGGTGATCCGGCTTGCCCGCACCCAGCTCCAGCAGCCGGGCTTCGGCTTCGTCCAGGTCCTGCTCGACCTTGAAGCAGATGTGAAGCTGCTGGGGAACGATGGGGTCGGGCCAGCTGGGAGCCCGGTAGTCGTCAACCCGCTGAAAACCGATGAGGAGTCCGTACTCACCGTTGAGACCCGCGAAGTCGGCGTCCGACTTCGGGTGCGGTTCAAGGCCGGTGGCCTGCTGATAGAACGCCGCCAGCGCCAGCGGATCAGGGCAATCGAGTGTTATCGCAACCAACTTCATCTGGAGGGGCATGGCGTCTCCGGGCCGATCGGTCACTTCCGTGATGAACACCCTAGAGGCAGCTGCCTGTGGTCGAGCGGGACGCCGACCGCCGGCCTGTCCCACCCGACCTGGGGCCCCGGGGCATCGGGAGGGAGTCGATCAGCCTGCGGGCGGGCTGATTTGACGACCCGCCGAACACCGACAACGCAGTCAGGCGGCCGGGGACGGCAAGCACACGCCCAGCAGCGAGAGGAATGCGGAGGCGGCGGGTGACGGGGTGAATCATCGACCTCGTCGAGGCACCCGCCGAGCGGCCGGAGGGCTCCAACGTCGACCACATCTGCTTGGTGGTCGAGCCGCTCGACTGGCAGCAGGTCATCGATTCCGGCGTCTTCACGGTACTAGACGGTCCCGGCGAACGTTTCGGAGCCCGGGGCAACGCGGTCTCCCTCTATGTGCAGGACCCGGACGGCAACACCGTGGAACTACGCTGGTATCCGCAGGACGCCTGAGAACTCCCCCTGCGACCGGCCCCTCGCACCGGCGGGACGGCCCGGTGAGGCCGGTTCACGGAATGCGCCCGGCGTCAGCTGCCAGGACGGGACGGTACCGGCCTCACACGCCGATCGCGCCGTCGATGCGCTCGCGGAGCAGGTCGGCGTGGCCGTTGTGGCGGGCGTACTCCTCGATCATGTGGATGAGGACCCAGCGCAGCGACACCGTTCCGCGCCAGGAGTCGTCGCCCTCGACGTCGAGGTCGGGGGCGTCGGTGACGAACTGTTCGGCGAAGGCCACCTCGGTGCGCCACGCCTCCCACGCGGCTGCGACGACCCCGGGGTCGTCCGTGGCACCGTCGAAGTCCCCGTCGGGGTCGTCAGCCGAGGAGAACAGGGCCGGCGCATCCTGCCCGGCGAGGACCTGCCGGAACCAGCGGCGTTCCACATCGGCGAGGTGCCGGACCAGGCCGAGCAGCGAGAGTGTGGACGGCTTCACGGACCGCAGGGACAACTCGGGGCCCAGGTCCGAGCACTTCAGCTGCAGCGTGGCGCGCTGGGCGTGCAGTACGTCGACGAGCATGCGCCGTTCGTCGCCGGTCGTCGGACCGGTGAACCGGCGAGCGCCGTCCGGGCCGCCGAACAGGTCGCCTCTTCTGGTGGGGCCGCTCAATGTCCGCCTCTCGGTCCGTGCTGGTTCGCGCGGCCGTGACCGCCACGGTCGCGTACTGCGCCTTGAGGCCGTCGCCATCCGCGTCAGGCCGGCGCCGACCGCCTGCTGTGCGCCGGCCGGCGAGGCATCCGCCGTCCAGATCCCGGCCCTGCGTGAGGTCGTCACGACGGCCGTCCGCGGCATCCTAGGGGAGCCGTGAACGCCCGTCAGGGTTTCACGGTGCTCGGGATCCCCATGCCGGCCGGGGATGGGACGGGGCGGCGAGCCGGATCCGGTACTGCGGCGGTATCGGCTGCTCGGCGGCCCATCGGGCGAGCGACCCTGTTTCCGCCCACCAGGGATCTGCGCCTGTCAGGCGGTTCTGGTGGGCCAAAGCGAGGTGACGTCGTCCGACGGGGGTTCGGTGATCATCCGGTCCCCGGACGCCGGGGAGCCGCCGATGGCCCGGGAGTTGCCCTCCGTACCCGCGTCGTACACCGGCCAGCCCGGGTCCCCTGTGGCGACGAAGGAAGCCAACGCGCCGACGAGTGTGTCGCGTACGGCGAGGTGTTCAGAGGTGTCGGCGCCGACGAGGGGTAGCTTGTCGAAGATGTACAGCAGGTCGGCACCGTGGAAGGCGCCCATGGCCGGGCCGCACGGCTCGTCGAGCAGCAGGTAGTGGTAGGCGCGCCCGCCGGCGGTGACCTGCGCCCGGGCCAAGCGGGTGGCCGGCACCCGGAAGACGGCGTCGCTGAGGAAGGCGGTGCGCAGGGCCGCCAGGTCGGACTCGCCGGTGCGGCCGCGGTAGGCCTCGAGGAGCCCCGCGGGGTCCACGGCGCCGATCCGGCGCATCTCGGTGTGCAGGGTGGAGGCGTCAGCCTGCTGGAAGGAATCGCCGCCGATCACCTGGAAGACGCGTACCTCGTCGCGGGTGGCGCCGATGAGCAGCGGGATCGCGGCGGCGGCGCCTTCTGTGACGGCCTGCTGCGGCGCTGTGGTCAGGACGTACCCGTCCAGCACGGCGCCCCAGGAGCGGCCGCCGGGCAGGTTGCGCCGGCCGATGTCCGCGTTGACGACACGGCCCTGCGTGTCCAGGATCCGCTCCACCGGCACCGTGAGCAGGCCCTCCACATCGTCGAGGTGGAGGGCGGCGATCAGCTCCTCGGCCATGCCGGTCGCGGTGGCCCGGTCGAAGAGTCGGGACGTGCTGCCGCTGTGCAGGATCGCCTTGTGGAACAGGCCGGCCGCCGCGGGGGCGGCCAGCAGCGCGCCGACGGAGAAGGCCCCGGCCGACTGCCCTGCCACGGTGATGTTGCGGGGGTCACCACCGAAGGCGGCGATGTTGTCCCTGACCCAGCGCAGGGCGGCGATCTGGTCCTGCAGGCCGAGGTTGGCGGACCCGGCCCACTGGTTGCCGAGGTCCGCCAGGTGCAGGAAGCCGAGGGCTCCCAGACGGTAGTTGGCGGTGACGACCACAGCGCCGGTCTGTCGGGCGAGAGCGGCCCCGTCGCTGTACGGCGGTGCGGCCGAGCCGGCCTCGAAGCCACCGCCGTAGATCCACACGATGACCGGGTGCGGTCCGGGACCGGTCTGCGTCCACACGTTCAGGTACAGGCAGTCCTCGGAGGTCTCCTGGATCTCCGCCGTGGGGAAGGTCGGGAAGGTCGACTTCTGGCCCGCCTGAACAGGAGCGGGTGCGAACCGGCCGGCCTCGCGGACACCGCGCCATGGCTCGGGCGGTTGCGGCGGGCGGAAACGCAGTTCGCCCACCGGAGGAGCGGCGAAGGGGACTCCGGCGAAGAGGCCGGCTCCGTCGGCCAGCGCGCGCCCGCGAACGGTTCCCCCGGTGGTGTCGGCCAAGAGCGTGTCCGTCATGGTGCAGTCCGTTTTCTCGTGCAGTGGTGCGGTCTTTCGACCGGCTGTGACTGCGGACAGCGTTCCATCGGAATCGTGACACCTTGCGGCAGGATTTATTCTCGTCGCCGTGAGAGCCGACCGTCTGTTGTCCATCCTGCTGCTCCTGCAGACCCGTGAGCGGGTCACCCACGTGGAACTCGCCGAGCACCTGGAGGTCTCCGTCCGCACCGTCTACCGGGACGTCGAGGCGCTGTCCGCCGCCGGCGTGCCGGTGTGGACGGAACGCGGCCGCAACGGCGGCGTGCGCCTGCTGCCCGGCTACCGCACCGATGTCACCGGCCTGACCCACGACGAGGCCCGGGCCCTGTTCGTGCTCGCCACCGAGGGCACCCACGACGCGCTCGGCCTGGGTGAGGCCATGCGCTCCGCACTGCGCAAGGTCATGGCCGCGCTGCCCGCCCCGCACCGCGACGACGCCGAACGCACCAGCCAGCGCATCCTCGTCGACCCTGCCCGCTGGATGCACGGCACCGAGACTGCCTCCGACACCGACCTCGCCGATCTTCAGCACGCCGTCTTCGCCGATCGGCGACTGCGGCTGACCTACCGCAGCAGCGACGCACGCGAGCCGCGCAGCTACGTCGTCGACCCTTACGGTCTGGTCAGCAAGGCCGGCGTCTGGTACCTGGTCGCCGACCGGGACGGGGAAGCGCGGCTGTTCCGCGCCGACCGCGTCCAGTCCGCCGAGGTCACCGACGAACCCGTCCGCCGCCGCCCCGGACAGCACCTGATCACCGTGTGGTCTTTGCTGCGCAGCCGCTTCGAAAGCCTGCCGGACGACATCCGGGTTCGCTGCCGGGTCCGCCGCGCGCACATGGAGGTCTTCCAGCGCCTGTTCGCGAGCCGTCTCGTCGCCCCGCCCGAGCCGGAGGACGCCGACTGGGCCCATGCCGAACTCCGGTTCCGCGAGCCGGCCGAACTCCGGGGCCTGCTGTCCATGGGCGCCTCGGCCGAAGTCCTCCATCCACCCGCGGCCCGCGCGGAACTGGCCGCCGTCGCGGCTGAGTTGGCCGCCCTGTACCGGGTGCAGGACGCTTGAGCAAGCGCACATCGGATGGGGCGCCGCCACGCAGGTGCACAGTCAGCGCGAAGCAGCGGCAACCACGGCACTCGGAGCGGGCCTCGCACTCGCCCCTTCCGCTCATGCCGCCACGAGGAGCACCTCCCCACCCGCAGCCCGGGCGAGCTCCAGAGCCCACGCCATGCCCATGGCCGGCCTGCGTCAAGGCGTGCCGAACGGGTACTCGGATGCGGCACATCGACCACAGGGAGGAACGCCGTGAGCGGTTCGTCGGTGAAGGCGGTGGGGTGGGCACGCTCCCTGCCGTTGAACAGCGAGGTGAAGACTGCCCGGGACTGGGCGCGCGCACATCTGGAGTCGCTGGGCTGGACGGACAGCGCACCGCAGACGGTGGACGACGTACTCCTGACCGTCTCGGAACTGGTGACCAACGCGCACCGGCACGCGCACAGCTCGGCACAGCTGATGCTGACCTGGGACACGCGCTGTCTCCACGTCGCCGTGCACGACAACTCCACCGACCTGCCCACCCCTCGCCCACCGAGCACCCAGCAACTCGGCGGGCGGGGCATGCTGCTGGTGGACGCCCTCGCCGACGAATGGCAGGCACGGCCCTGCCCCGATGGCAAGATCGTCCATGCCTGCTTCCGCCCGCCGGTGCCCGCCCGGGAGCCGGACGGCTCCTGACCGGCCCGGGGGCCTGAGGTCCACCGTGTCGTCGGCCGGTGGCACCGTCATATCCGCTCGCCGCCGAACCGCCCGCTGCGCGCAGGGTGCTGCATGATTCGGCGCACCCGGCCGGAGCGCAGGCACGCGCCGGCGGCGATCACGACTGCCGCGGTGCCATACGCCCATCCCTGGAGGGGGAAACCGGGTAGGAGTCGGCCGGCGAGATAGAGGACGGTGCCGGCGAGGGTCACCGTCAGCCACTCCCAGCGGCCGTCCATGGCCACGAGAGCGATCACGAGCAGCGAGTACCAGGGGTAGCTCGGGGAGAAGAGGAGCAGGGCGGTGCCGGTGAGCAGCAGCGCACCGCGCCAGGGGCGGGCGGGGTCCCCACGCCACCATGTGTACAGCGCGATCAGCGTGAGCAACGCGACCGCGGTCACGCCGGCGGCGGCGTCCGGCAGCAGCAGTCGCAGCAGGGCGAAGCGGCGTACGTCACCAGGCTCGTAGCCCTCCTCGTGGAGGTAGCCGGGCAGGTAGCCCAGGACACCCGCTCCGGAGGCCATGACGTAGGGCAGGTAGGCGAGGCCGATGGCCGCGACGGCGGCCGCGACGACGCGCAGGACCCGGGTGGGGCTCCGCTGCCCGGACAAGGCGCCTGGCAGGGCGAGGACGGGGAGGAGTTTGACGGCGATCGCCGCGCCGAGCAACGTGCCACGGCGGACTCCGGTTGTGGCGGTGCCGAGCGCGAGCACGACGAAGAGAACGCCCAGGGTGTCGATGTGGGCGTTGTTGACGGCTTCCAGGGCTACAGCCGGACACCAGGCCCACAGCGCGGCCAGGGCCGGGGCCCGCTGCCGGCCGGCGCGGCGGCGTAGAACTCGCAGCAGGGCGATGGTCGTACCGAAGGCCAGGAGGGCGCCTGACGCCTGCAGCGGCTTGTGGCGGCTGTCCGGCGGGGACAGCGTGTGGACGGCGAGGTACCAGCCCTCGGCGACGGGCGGGTAGATGGTGGGGACGGTGGGCCGGTTGATGCGCACACAGAGCCCACTGCTCGTGTGGGTGAGCCCCCATCCCTTGCAGGCTTCTTGTGTGGGGAAGAGCCAGTGGTCGCGCAGGCGGGCGAGTTCAGGTGCGACGGGCGGGTAGGCATACGGCGAGACACCGGCTGCCTGGACACGACCGTCCCAGGCATAGCGGTACATGTCGTCGCTGGTACGCGGCTGCGTGGTGAGCCCGGCCAGGGCGAGTGCGGCCGAACCTGTCAGGACGAGCACGGTCGCGGCGCGGGCCGGGACCGTGCGGAGGGTCCATACGGCCGCCGCGAACAGGGCCCAGGCGACGGCATATCCGCCGAGCAGGCGGCCGGGGGCGCTGTGGTTGTCGCCTGCACGGAGGGTGTTGACGACGATTGCGGTGAGGGCGGCGAGCAGGATCGCGTTCGCAGCGATGCGGACCCGGGTCCTTTGCGAGGTCGCGCGTGCGGTGGGAGGCGAGGGTGAGGGCGCAACGGAGAGCCCGGGATCGTGCCGGTGTCGAGCGGCGGTGTCGGTCATCGGCGCTCCGACCCCTCATGGGACATCCCGCGTGGGGCATCATGCCGCGGATTCGGGCGATGGAGTTCCAGGAAGGTGCGGTTGCCGGTTGTCCACCGGCTCGTGAGAATCCACGCGGTCGCGTCGGCGGCGTGCAGCAGGGCGGTGGCGCCGAGGCGGGCCCAGGGAAACGGGCGACCGTGTCGGCCGTGGCCGTCCTCGACACGGACGGTGAGACGTTCGTCCACGTCTTGGGGGGCGACTTCGGCCAGCAGGCGCCCGCCGGGGCGGAGCAGTTGGCGGAGGCGGGCGAGCAGCGCCGCCGGGTCGCCGCCGATGCCGACGTTGCCGTCCATCAACAAGGCCGTCCCCCAGCGGCCCTCTCTCGGCAGCCGGTCGAAGACGGACCGCTGCAGGGCCGTTCCGCCTCGGTAGCGGGTCCGGGCGACGGCGGCCGGACTGACGTCCACTCCGAGCACCGGAATGCCCCGGGCGGCCAGGGCGGCCACCAGACGTCCCGGCCCGCAGCCGACGTCGAGGACGGGTCCGGTGCAACGGTGCAGCACGCCTGTGTCGGCGGCGTCGGGGGCGGCGCAGAAGCGCTCCACGTCCAGAGGCAGCAGTTCGGCCACCCCCTCGGTGGGCGGTGTCATGCGGCGCAGATACAGCGGCCCGCGCCCGACGCCCAGGGCACGGCCGTAGGGGTCGTCCGTCCAGGGCTCCCCCGGCTCGACGGACGCCCGCCGACCGGTGCGCCGCAAGGGGGCTTGGGGCTGGGAGGGCAGCGTGACGTGCAGGACGTTCTCTTCCGGTGCGCTTCGCTGCACCAGTTCCGTCCCTCCTGTGGCGGCAGTACGCGTTCCGTGGGAGGTGCCGCTCACCGGACGGTCTCCGCGAGCGAGGCCAGGGTGGCGGCGAACCGGGATCCGGGCGGGCAGCAGGCGGCCGCCGAGGCCGCGTCGGCGGCGGTGTCCACATCGCGCAGCATCGGGAGCTCACCGACCGTCAGGCCCGCCTCGGTGAGCCTGCGGCGCTGGACGGCCCCGGTACGGTCGGTGGACATCGGGACGCCCCGGACGAGGGCGCCGGCGCGGGTCGGATCGGCGAAGCCCAGGG
>NZ_PQSR01000180.1 GCF_002920635.1 Streptomyces sp. Ru72
AAGGAATAATCGGAAGGTTCACAGCGTCCTCGCTGTGTTATTTCAAAGGAACCTCGACCATCGGAACAATCCGACGGACGGGGTATCAACATATCTGGCGTTGACTTTTGGCACGCTGTTGAGTTCTCAAGGAACGGACGCTTCCTTCGTACTCACCGGAGAGACTCTCTCTCGGCTTTCCTCCGGGCGCTTCCCTTCGGTGTTTTCGACTCTATCAGATCTTTCCGATCCGATTTCCTCGATGCTTTCCAGGTTCCCGCTCTCGCGTTTCCCTTTCCGGCGGTTCCGACTTTATCAGAGGTTTTGGGGCGGACTGACCGCCGACCACTTCTGAATCAATCGGGGGGCTACTCGGAACTGATCGCTCCGAGAGCCGGCAGATGCTCACTGTTCCTGTTGTGGGTGGACACCTCCACCTCCAGGCAACTGTGTGAATCTACCTCCTCACGCCACCCGTGTCAACAGGTTCCGTGGGGCGAAGAGGAGATTAGCAGGCCGAGGCCGGATGACGCACATCCGGAGGGGCCGTCCCGGTCACGCTGCCGTCGGAACGGTCGCGCTGCGCTCGTCCGCATCCACGTCCCCCGTGTCCCCGGCCCGTGCCGCGCGTCCGCCAAGGACATAGACGTACGCGAGAAAGGCCAGCTCAGCGGCGATGCCGATCGTGATCCGGGCCCAGGTGGGAAGGCCGGAGGGGGTCACGAAACCCTCGATGGCGCCCGAGACGAACAGCACCAGCGTCAGTCCGATGGCCATGCCCAAGGCGGCCCTGCCCTCCTCGGCGAGGGCGGTGCGGCGGGTCCTGGGGCCCGGGTCGATCAGGGTCCAGCCCAGTCGTAGCCCTGTTCCGGCGGCCACGAAGACGGCCGTCAGTTCCAGCAGCCCGTGCGGGAGGACCAGGCCCAGGAAGGTGTCGAGGCGGCCGGCCGAGGACATCAGGCCGATGCCGACCCCCAGGTTCAGCATGTTCTCGAAGAGGATCCACAGCACCGGGAGGCCCAGGAAGATGCCCAGGACCAGGCACATCGCGGCGGCTCGGGCGTTGTTCGTCCACACCTGGGCGGCGAACGCGGCAGCAGGGTGGCTGGAGTAGTACGTCTCGTACTCGCCGCCGGGGCGTGTCAGGTCGCGTAGTTCGCTGGGGGCCGCGATCGACGCCTGGACGTCCGGGTGGGTTCCGATCCACCACCCGAGGAGCACCGCCACCGCCGTGGACAGCAGTGCCGTGGGTATCCACCAGCGGCGCGAACGGTAGACGGCGGCGGGGAAACCGTGCGTGAGGAAGCGCGTGACATCGTGCCACGAGGCGCGGCGCGTGCCTGTCACGGCGTTGCGCGCGCGTGCCACCAGTTGACTGAGCCGGCCGGTGAGCTGGGGGTCGGGTGCACTGGACCGGATGAGCGAGAGATGGGTGGCGGTGCGCTGGTAGAGGACGACGAGTTCGTCCGCCTCGGCTCCGGTGAGGCGGCGCCGGCGGCGCAGCAGTGCCTCGAGGCGGTCCCACTCGGCGCGGTGGGTGGACACGAACACGTCGAGGTCCATGGATGGGCTGCTCCTCGTACTGCGGCGCGATGTGCCCTCAGCTTGGCAGACTGTCGTACTCCGGGGAGGGTCAGGGGAAGGACGGTCGGCGTGAGTGAACTAGTGACGGGAGAGGCGGTGGCGCTGGAGTTGCGCCCCGCCAAGCTGCCGAGCCGGGCGCTCGCCGTGCTGCTCGACCTGGTGGTGGCCGTGGTCGCCTACGTTCTCGTGGTGATCGCTCTGGTGGCGTCCACGTCCGGCTTGGACGAGGCCGCGCAGATGGCGGTGTCGATCTCCGCCTTCGTCCTGGTGCTGGTGGGCGGGCCGATCGCGGTGGAGACGCTGAGCCACGGGCGTTCCCTGGGCAAGCTGGCGTGCGGGCTGCGGGTGGTGCGGGACGACGGGGGGCCCATCCGGTTCCGGCACGCGTTGGTACGAGGCGCGGTCGGTGTGGTCGAGATCCTCATGACCTTCGGGGTCGTGGCGTGCATCGCCTCGCTCGTGTCGGCGCGGGGGCGACGGCTCGGCGACGTGTTCGCGGGCACGCTCGTCGTGCGCGAGCGGGTGCCCGCCGGCCGTGCGTCCTTCGTGCCTCCGCCGCCACCATGGCTTGCCGGGCGGTTCTCCGCACTCGACCTGTCGGCGGTTCCGGACGGGCTGTGGCTGGCGATCCGGCAGTACCTGACCCGGATGCATGAGCTGGATCCGCAGGTGGGCTGGACGATGGCGGAACGTCTCGCCGCGGACCTCGCGGCTCGTACGGGCGTACCGACGCCGCCCGGGGTGCCGCCGGCCGCTTATCTGGCGGCGGTGGTGCAGGAACGGCAGGCACGGGAGGCCCGGCGGGCCTCCGGGGGTCGGGGAGCTGTCGAGGCCGTCGAGGGGGGTCCGCAGATCGGCGCCTCAGCTCAGCAGCCCTACGCCCCGCCCCAGCCCCTGGTGCCCGTCGCCCCGCAGCAGGCGCCTCAGCCGGCACCGACGCAGCCCACACGACCTACACACCCCGAACCGCCGGATCGTCCCTCCACCGGCTTCGCGCCGCCCGCCTGACCTCGGCCGCCGCCGGGTCGCCGTCATGGAAACACCGACGGCGGCGACTGGAGGTCCTCCAGCTCGATGCCCGGTGCCGCCAGCACCACGTCTCCTGCGAGGTGGACGGTGTGCCGCTCGCCCGTGTCCAGGGCTGTGACCTGGTATTCGTCCACGATGAGGGGGGCGTTGTCAGTGGTGTGTGCTTCTCTTGCGATCAGGGCCCAGGACTGGTCCACGGTGCGGGGGGCGAGGACCGGATCGGTGAAGGCGACGAGGCGTACGCGCGTCGCGGAGGAAGAGGGGGTGAGGCGCAGCAGACGGGCGGTGGCGACGAGAAAAGCGGGGGATGTGCCGGTGAAGGCGTGGGCGCGGACATTGCCTTCGGTGGCATGGGAGCCGGTGGGATCGGTGCGGACCCAGGTGACACCGTCGAGGGCGGCGCCCCGCACCTGCCAGCTCGCGGCGTGGAGTTCGAGGCGGATGGGGCGGCCGAGCTCGTCGAGGGCGAGGTCGACGGAGCCCGCGTGATCGCCGGAGGGGGTGGTCAGTTGGGAGACATAGCGCCAGCCGGTGGGGCCCGGCGCGCACTGGAAGTGTTCTTCGGCGAGGAGGGTCTGGTCGTGCGGGTCGTGAAGCGAATATCGGCCGCGGGGCATGAGGGTCCTGGGGCTTGACGGGGCCGGTCCGCCCAGTGGTCCGGAAGGGCCCGGTGGTCTGGAAAGGGGACAGGCCCCCGGCACGGGGGTGCGGGGGCCTGCCTTGGAACCGGGGTTCGGTCAGTAGCGGTAGTGGTCCGGCTTGTACGGGCCCTCGACCTCGACACCGATGTACGCCGCCTGCTCGGGGCGGAGCTTGGTGAGCTTCACGCCGAGCGCGTCCAGGTGGAGGCGGGCGACCTTCTCGTCGAGGTGCTTGGGCAGCACGTAGACGCCGGTCGGGTACTCGTCGGGCTTGGTGAACAGCTCGATCTGGGCCAGGGTCTGGTCCGCGAAGGAGTTGGACATGACGAACGACGGGTGACCGGTGGCGTTGCCCAGGTTCAGCAGACGGCCCTCGGAGAGGATGATGATCTTCTTGCCGTCGGGGAAGGTCCAGGTGTGGACCTGCGGCTTGACCTCGTCCTTGACGATGCCGGGGACCTTGGCGAGACCGGCCATGTCGATCTCGTTGTCGAAGTGGCCGATGTTGCCGACGATCGCCTGGTGCTTCATCTTGGCCATGTCACTGGCCATGATGATGTCCCGGTTGCCGGTCGTGGTGACGAAGATGTCGGCCTTGTCGACGACCTCGTCCAGGGTCGTGACCTGGTAGCCGTCCATGGCGGCCTGCAGCGCGCAGATCGGGTCGATCTCGGTGATGATCACGCGGGCGCCCTGTCCGCGCAGGGACTCCGCGCAGCCCTTGCCCACGTCGCCGTAGCCGCAGACGACCGCGGTCTTGCCGCCGATGAGGGTGTCCGTGGCGCGGTTGATGCCGTCGATCAGGGAGTGGCGGCAGCCGTACTTGTTGTCGAACTTCGACTTGGTGACCGCGTCGTTGACGTTGATCGCCGGGAACAGGAGGGTGCCCTCGCGCTGCATCTCGTACAGGCGGTGGACGCCGGTCGTGGTCTCCTCGGTCACGCCGCGGATCTCGGACGCCAGCTGGGTCCACTTCTGGGGGTTCTCCGCCAGGGTGCGGGTCAGCAGCTGGAGGATGACGCGGTGTTCCTCGGACTCCGCGGTGTCGGGCGAGGGGACCTTGCCGTCCTTCTCGTACTCGACGCCCTTGTGGACGAGGAGGGTGGCGTCACCGCCGTCGTCGAGGATCATGTTCGGGCCGCCGGTGGGGCTGTCCGGCCAGGTCAGCGCCTGCTCCGTGCACCACCAGTACTCCTCGAGCGTCTCGCCCTTCCAGGCGAAGACGGGGATGCCCTGCGGGTTGTCGGGCGTGCCGTTCGGGCCGACGGCGATGGCGGCGGCCGCGTGGTCCTGGGTGGAGAAGATGTTGCAGGACGCCCAGCGGACCTGCGCGCCGAGAGCGGCGAGGGTCTCGATGAGGACGGCGGTCTGGACGGTCATGTGCAGGGAGCCGGTGATACGGGCGCCGGCCAGGGGCTGCGCCTCGGCGTACTCCTTGCGGATCGCCATCAGGCCGGGCATCTCGTGCTCGGCGAGGGTGATCTCCTTGCGGCCGAACTCGGCCAGCGAGAGGTCGGCGACCTTGAAGTCCTGTCGGTTCTCGACAGTCGTCATTGCGAGCTGCTCCTCGGGGTTGGGTCGAGGTGGGTACGGCTGGTCTGCGCGGCGGCGGGCACAGGGGTGCCCGAAGAGGACACAGGCATGCCCACGTGCGCGCAGCGCAGTCCGTCGGAGGCCCTCTCTCCCTCGGTCGGCCCGTCCTGGACCGCCCGACCGCCATCAGCAGCGACGTCTGGCTCCGTTCCAAGCTACACCGGAGGACCCAGCCGTCCCCAGTCCGCCTCGGAAGACGTCCGATTGCCTGCGGTCCGCATCCCGGGAGCGGGCCGTGTGATCGGGACCTTCACGCGGTCCGTCACCGGCTCGGCGGTGTGATCAGTGACCGGTGCTCCGTCCCGGGCCACCGGGCGTCGCCTCGGGGTCCGGGCCCTTGGCGGCCTCGGCCTCGCTGTAGATGTCCGGCTCGAGGTAGATGACCCGGGCGATGGGGACGGCGGCGCGGATGCGGGCCTCCGCGGCGTTGATCGCGGAGGCGACCCGGTCGGCCGTGTCGTCGTGCTGCACGGCGATCTTGGCGGCGACCAGCAGTTCCTCGGGGCCCAGGTGGAGTGTGCGCATGTGGATGAGGCCGGTGACCGTCTCGCCGTCGACGATCGCCGCCTCGATCTGCTTGACCACCTCGACACCCGCGGCCTCGCCGAGGAGGAGGGACTTGGTCTCTGCGGCGAGGACCAGGGCGATCAGGACGAGGAGGACACCGATGCAGACGGTGCCGATGCCGTCCCAGACGCCGTCGCCGGTGAGCAGGGAGAGGCCGACGCCGCCGAGGGCGAGGACCAGACCGATGAGCGCGCCGAAGTCCTCCAGGAGGACGACCGGCAGTTCCGGGGCCTTGGCCCGGCGGATGAACTGCGCCCAGGAGAGCTTGCCGCGCAGTTCGTTGGACTCCTTTATCGCCGTGCGGAAGGAGAAGCCCTCGGCGACGATCGCGAAGACGAGGACGCCCACCGGCCAGTACCAGTTCTCGAGCGCGTGCGGGTGCCGGATCTTCTCGTAGCCCTCGTAGATGGCGAACATGCCGCCGATGGAGAAGAGGACGATCGAGACGAGGAAGGCGTAGATGAACCGCTCGCGGCCGTAGCCGAACGGGTGCTGCGGGGTCGCCTCGCGCCGGGCGCGCTTGCCGCCGATCAGCAGCAGGAACTGGTTGCCGGAGTCGGCGATCGAGTGGACGCCCTCCGCGAGCATCGACGACGAGCCGCTGAAGGCGAACGCGACGAACTTCGATGCCGCGATCGCGAGGTTGGCGCCGAGTGCCGCCACGATCGCCCTGGTGCCGCCTGACGCGCTCATGTGTTCGCGTTGTCCCTTCGTAGCCGTCACGCCCGGGACGTCCGTACGCCGTACGCCGTCCGGGGCTTTGCCCGTCCTTTGCCGGTGGGCCATTGTTGCAGCAGGCTCCGACAGCGGTGCGCCGGGCCGGGACCGCGACGGCCGCCCGGCCCGGGGCCGGGCGGCGGCGTCAGGCGGCGACCGTGGCCCGGAAGACCGTGCCGGCCCCGGACACCTCGGCCTTGTCGTCCGCCGGTACGAACACCGACTCGCCGGGCGCGAGCACCTGCTCGCCCGCGCGGACGGAACCGGCCGTGCATAGCAGGATCTGCGGGGTCGCGCGGGTGAGGTCGCGCGGGGCGGCGCCCTCGGACACGACGTACCGGGACAGGCGGAACTCGTCGATCGGGGTCTCGTAGACCTCCTCGCCGTCCGCGGAGGCCTCGGGGCGCAGGACACCGGGGTCGCTCGCCTCGAAGCGGACGATCCGCAGCAGTTCGGGGACGTCGACGTGCTTGGGGGTCAGGCCGCAGCGCAGGACGTTGTCGGAGTTGGCCATGATCTCGACGCCGAGGCCGCTCAGGTAGGCGTGCGGGACGTCGGCGCCGAGGTAGAGGGCCTCGCCGGGCTGGAGCCGGACGTGGTTGAGCAGCATCGCGGCGATCACACCCGGGTCACCGGGGTAGTGGTGGGCGATGTCGGCGTAGGGGGCGTAGGCGCCGCCGAGGCGGGAGCAGGCGGCCGCCGCCTCGGTGACCGTGTGGGTCATCTCCTCGGGGTCGGCGCTCAGCACGGCGGTGAGGACCTCGCGCAGGGCGGCGTCTTCGGGATGGGCGTGCAGCACGTCGACGTACGGCTTGAGGGAGTCGACGTCGAGGCCGGCGAGCAGGTCGGCGGCGGCGTCGGGGGCACGGAAGCCGCACAGGCCGTCGAACTCGGTGAGGGCGCAGATCAGTTCGGGCTTGTGGTTCGCATCCTTGTAGTTGCGGTGCGGCGCGTCGACGGGGATTCCGCGGCGCTCCTCGTCGGCGTAGCCCTCTTTCGCCTGCTCCAGGTCGGGGTGGACCTGGAGGGAGAGCGGTGCGCCGGCGGCGAGGATCTTCAGCAGGAACGGCAGCCGGGGGCCGAACCGGGCGACCGTCCGCTGCCCCAGCTCGCTCTCGGGTGCTTTGTCGATCACCTCGTTGAGCGGGCCGCGCGGGGTGCGCGACGGCGCGCCCGGGTGCGCGCCCATCCACATCTCCGCCTGCGGTTCACCGGTCGGCTCCACGCCGAGGAGCCGGGGGATGGCGGTGGTCGAACCCCAGGCGTAGGGGCGGATGGTGTTGTCGAGGCGGTCCATGAGTTTTCTTCGTCTCCGTACGTACGCTCCCGGTCGGCGCCGTTCTGGACGGGTCGGCCGGTGCGCGCTGGTCAGGTGGTGTGAGCCTAGTGCTGTGGCCGGGAAGGTCCGCCGTGGACCTTTCCGGTGACAGCGCCAGGTCAGGCGCCGCAAGCGAGCGCCATGTAAACGGCGGCGAAATCCGTGATGGCGATCAGTTCCGCGAGGGTCTCCAGCTCGTCGCCGTCCTCGGGTTCGAGTTCGCTGATCGCCGTGTCGTGGCTGAGGGCCAGGTCCCGGGCGGCGGGGGCGGCGCTCAGGCCGCCGATGGGACGGTCACGCAGAAGCACCACGCGAGCGTGCAGGGCCTGTGCCTCCTCGACGCGGTCGCGGAAGAAGTCGTCGGGGTCGGCGCCCGCGGCGAGTGGGCCGGAGAGCAGCACGCCGTGCGCGGCGAGTGCTTCGGGCAGCTGTGCGGTGAGCGCGGGACGGCCGGCCAGCTCGGCGAGCGCGGCGGCGAAGCGGCGGCCGGCGGGTGCGGCGGAGACGCCTTCCGTCCAGATCACCGGGAGCGCCTCGGCGAGTTCGGCGGCGAGGTTCTTGGCGGGGTTGCTGTAGGTGGCGATGGCCGGGCCACAGCGTTCGGCGACCTGGTCCAGGCGGTCGGCGACCTTCTCCAGGACGTCCGGCGGCGCGGAGAGCAGGCCGGTGCGGTCCAGGAGGGCGAGCAGCGGGGTGAGCAGGGCCCACAGGACGCCGGGCGCGGAGGCGGCGAGCGGTTCCTCCTGCTCGTACGGGGCGGTCGCCATGGGTACGAACAGACCGTGGGCGGCGGTCACCGCCTCCGTGATCGGGGAACGGGCGGGGGCCACGGCGACGACGGTGCAGCCGCGGCGGTAGGCCTGCTCGACCAGGATGCCGAGGCCGGGTTCGGAGCCGTCGGGGGTGGCGATCAGCAGCAGGTCGACGGGCCCGGCCCAGCCGGGCAGTTCCCAGCGCAGCGCGCCGGCGGCGGGGG
>NZ_PQSR01000181.1 GCF_002920635.1 Streptomyces sp. Ru72
ACGGAGACCATCTCGTCGTACGCCTGAGATGGCGGGAGAAGGCGGCCGCCCGCCACGGCGACGTGCGAGTGCCGCTCGAGTCGGTACGCCGGGTGACCGTCGAACCGGACTGGTGGCGCGCCCTGCGGGGAGACGCCCGGCGGGGGCTGTGGATCCCCGGGACGGTGTGCATCGGAACGCGGGGTCATCCCGGCGGAGAGGACTTCGTGGTGGTGCGGCCGGGCGCGCCCGTTGTGTGTGTCGCCCTGCGGCCCACCGCCCCCTTCAGCCTTCTCGCCGTCTCGGTGCCCGAGGGCGCCGACGCCACGGCGCGACGACTGCGCCGTCTCGCCCCCGGGATCGACTCCTCCACCCGCGCCCGCGAGGCGATCCCGGTCCGAGGGGAGAGCTGACCGCAGGACCCCGCGCGAACCGCGCCGACGTGGGTTGCGGCCCCTGTCGTACGGGCGTTTTCTGGAAGTGTCCGGCGGTGAAAGAGCGCGAACGGGGCCACGGCACAGCCCGAGGGCCCGCGCCTGTAGTGCCTCCCCCGGTAGCGGCTCCGTCCCGCCGCCGTCAGCCGGCGTTCGACGCGGAGGTGACGCAGGTGAAAGCCGTCGTCTACGAGAAGCCCTTCAGCGTGGCTGTGAGGGATGTCCAGGATCCCCGGATCGAGCACCCCAACGATGTGCTCGTCCGGGTCACGTCGACCGCGATCTGCGGTTCGGACCTGCACATGTACGAGGGCCGCACGGCGGCCGAGTCGGGCATCGTCTTCGGACACGAGAACCTCGGCATCGTCGAGGAGGTCGGCAGTGGCGTGACCTCCCTGTCCGAGGGCGACCGGGTCGTGATGCCCTTCAACGTCGCCTGCGGGTTCTGCAAGAACTGCCTCGCCGGAAAGACCGGGTTCTGCCTCACGGTGAATCCCGGGTTCGCCGGCGGCGCCTACGGATATGTGGCGATGGGGCCGTTCATCGGTGGTCAGGCGGAGCGGCTGCGGGTGCCCTACGCCGATTTCAACTGCCTGAAACTGCCACCTGGTGAGGAGTTCGAGACCGATTTCGTCCTGCTCGCCGACATCTTCCCGACCGGTTACCACGGATGCGAACTCGCCCAGGTGTCCCCCGGTGAGAGCGTGGCCGTGTTCGGTGCCGGCCCGGTGGGTCTGATGGCCGCCTACTCCGCGTTGCTGCGCGGGGCGTCGAAGGTGTTCTCCGTCGACCGGGTGCCCGAGCGGCTCGCCAAGGCGGAGGAGATCGGGGCCATACCCATCGACTTCACCAAGGGCGACCCGGCCGAGCAGATCAAGGAACAGACGAACGGAGAGGGCACCGACAAGGGCGTGGACGCCGTCGGCTACCAGGCCCAGGCGCACGACGCCAGCCACGAGGAACCCGCCATCGTGCTCAACGAGCTCGTGGAGACGGTGCGGCCCACCGGCATGCTCGGTGTACCGGGCCTGTACGTGCCCTCCGACCCCGGCGGACCCGACGAGCACGCCAAGCGGGGCCAGTTGCTGGTCTCCATCGGCCGGATGTTCGAGAAGGGTCAGCAGATGGGCACCGGCCAGTGCAACGTCAAGCGGTACAACCGCCAGCTGCGCGATCTGATCATCGCGGGGCGGGCCAAGCCCAGCTTCGTGGTCTCCCATGAACTGCCGCTGGACCAGGCGCCGCAGGCGTACGAGAAGTTCGACAAGAGGATCGAGGGCTACACCAAGGTGGTGCTGCACCCCGCTCACGCCCTCGCGGCCTGAGCGACGGGTCCGGGCGCAACGGGCGCCCGGACCCCCGTCCGTTTCGGGGTCGCGGCAGGGCTGGGCAGGGTGAGCCGGGGAGTGCCGCACGCCGGGGAGTGCCGCACCACGCCCACTGCCCCGTCGTCACCGTGCCCGCGCTCCGCCTGCGGACATGAACCGCTAGGAGCCCGCTCCGGTGCCTGTGGACGTGCCGGTGCCTGTGGACGTGCCGGTGCCGGTGGTCGTGCCGGTCCCGGCGGCGCTGCCCTGCTCTTCCGGCCCCGGAACCTCGACCGGAACGCTGACCGGTGGCGCCGCGCCCCGCAGATCCTCGACCGCCTGCTCCGGGAGGTTTCCGTCCGCCTCCCGCCGCTCCTGTCTCAGGACCTCCAGGACGGCGGATCCGTCGATGGTCTCGCGGGTGACGAGCAGGTCGGCGAGCCGGTCCAGGGACCGGCGGTGCTCCCTCAGCAGCCCCGTCGCCCGCTCCTCGGCCTCGCGCAGCAGGCGTGCGGCCTCCTGGTCGATGATCCGCTGGGTCTGTTCGGAGTACGGCTGCCGGATCGAGTCCTCCGGGGTCTCGCCCAGGTAGTGCGGGTTGGCGGAGGCATAGCCGACCGGGCCGAGCGCCGGGGACAGACCGAAGTCCCGCACCATGCGCGTGGCGATCTGGGTGGCCCCGGCCAGATCGTTGGCGGCGCCGCTGGAGCCCGCGCCGAACACCACAAGCTCGGCCGCCCGGCCGCCGAGCCGCACCGCCAGCAGATCCGTCAGATAGGCCTCGCTGTACAGATGGCGTTCGGCCTCGGGAAGCTGCTCGGTCACCCCGAGCGTCATGCCCGACGGCAGGACGGTGACCTTCGCGACGGGGTCGGCGTGCTCGCACAGCGCGGCGACCAGGGCGTGCCCCGACTCGTGGACGGCGACCGAGTGGCGTTCTTCGGGCAGCAGGGCGTTGGACGCCTCACGACGTCCCAGCAGCACCCGGTCGCGGGCGGCGTCCAGGTCGTGCGGCTCGATCAGCACGCGGTCGGCCCGTACGGCGTTGATGGCGGCCTCGTTGACCAGGTTCGCCAGGTCGGCGCCGGAGAAACCGGGAGTGGCGCGGGCCACCGTGCCCAGGTCGACGTCGGGCGACAGGATCTTGCCCCGGGCGTGGACGGTGAGGATCGCGGCGCGCTCGGCCTGGTTGGGCAGGGGGACGGTGACCTGCCGGTCGAACCTGCCCGGGCGCAGCAGGGCCGGGTCCAGCGCCTCCGGCCGGTTGGTGGCGGCGAGCACGACGATGCCGGTGGACTGGTCGAAGCCGTCCATCTCGGCCAGCAGCTGGTTCAGGGTCTGCTCACGTTCGTCGTTGCCGCCGATGTGGCCGCTGCCCGAGCGGCGTGCGCCCACGGCGTCCAGCTCGTCGATGAAGATGATCGACGGCGCGCGCTTGCGGGCCTCGTCGAACAGGTCCCGCACCCGGGAGGCGCCCACGCCGACGAACATCTCCACGAACGCGGACCCGGTCACCGACAGGAACGGCACGTCGGCCTCACCGGCGACGGCACGCGCGAAGAGCGTCTTGCCGGTGCCGGGCGGTCCCACCATGATCACTCCGCGGGGTCCCTTGGCGCCGGCCGCCGCGTAGCGCATGGGGTTGCGCAGGAAGTCGACGACTTCGCTGATCTCCTGCTTCACCCCGTCGTATCCGGCCACGTCGTCGAACCGGGTGGTGGGCCGCTCCGCCTCGATGATCTTCGCCCGGGAGCGGCCGATGGCGCTGAGTCCACCGGTCACCGAGCGCGCGGCACGGCGCCCGAACCACCAGAAGGCGCCGACCAGGAGCAGCAGCGGGAGAAAGGCGACGAGGAACGACAGGAACGGGTTGCCGCCGCTCCTGCTCTGCGAGGCGGTGATCTCCACATGCTTCGCCTGGAGCTGCTGCTGGAGCGACCCGGTCCCCAGCGCGGTGGGCAGCTGGGTGGTGAACTTGGTGCCGTTCTTCAGACTGCCGCTGACCGCCCCCTTGTCGTTGATGTCGACCGTCTTGACCTGCCCGGTACCGACCTTGGCGGTGAAGTCGCTGTACGTCAGATGGGCCGGCGGGGTCCCCGACGGGGCGCGCACCAGCATGATGACGACCAGGAAGGCCACCCACAGCAGCGGAACGATCCACCACTGCCGGCCCCCCGGCGTGGGCCGCTGGTTCCCGGGCGGCCTCGGTGTGTTCCGGGGCGGCCCCGACTTGGCCGGTGGCGTGAGATGCCGGTGCGGCATCCGCACTCGCGTGATCACCACCCACCGCCTCCTCCCACCAGTGCGATGTCACCCGGCGCCCGGCGGCGGGGCATTCCCGGGTCACTTCTCATGGTCTCTCGCCCGGCCCCGGAACGGTGCCCGGCCGGGTTGAGTCGGCGGCGAATCCGGAGAAGGAGGAATTCCGGTCGGTGTAGTCGGCATCGACAGTGGCCGGTCCCATGCGCCTTCGTGCTCCTGTGCGCCCCCCGGGAAAAGCGCGCGGGAAGCGGACAGCGGGTTGGACTGGGCAGGACAGGACTCATGCTCCACGTCCGAGGAACGTTCACCGATTTCCTGTGTCGACCGCGGAAGGTGGTATTCGATGAGCGGTTACCTGCCCGAGGCCCGACGAATATGGACGGTGGCCACTGCGCCGGGCATATTCCCATTCGTCGGTCACGGTATCACCCTGTTCCGGAACCCACTGGCCTTTCTGAATTCCGTTTCCAGTTACGGGGACCTGGTCGAGATACGCCTCGGTCCCCAGCGTGCCTGGCTGGTGTGCCACCCGGAGTTGGTGCACCGGGTCCTCATGGACGCCCGTACCTTCGACAAGGGCGGTCCGCAATACGAGAGGCTGCGGCCGCTGATGGGCAACGGCCTGGTGACCTGCGCCCACGAGGACCACCGGCGGCAGCGCAAGCTGATCCAGCCCGCCTTCCACCCGGTCCGCATCGCCGACTACGCGCGGGTGATGAGCGAGGAGGCCGAGTCCGTCCTCGGCGCGTGGCGGCCCGGCGAGAAGGTCGACGTGAGCGGGGCGATGCTGGCCCTGACCACCCGGGTGACCAGCCGCTTCCTGCTCTCCGACGCGTTGGACGCCGCGACCGTCGCAAGAGCTGCGGGACTGCCTCGCGGCCCTCGTCCGGGGCCTGTTCGTCCGTACGGTCGTGCCGCTCGCCCCGCTGTTCCGGCTCCCCACGCCCGCCAACCGCCGCTACCGCCGCGCCTTCGACCGCCTGCACGCGATCGTCGACTCCGTCATCGACGACCGGCGGCTGGGTCGTCCCCGCGACGACCTGCTGGGCAGCCTGCTGGAGGCAGAGCGAGGCCACGGGGGAGCGGGGGTCACCGGTCGGGAGATCCACGACCAGCTGATCACGCTCCTGCTCACCGGCGTCGAGAGCACGGCGATGTGCCTCGGCTCGCTGTTCGCCCTGCTGCCCCGCCATCCGGAGGTCGAGCGCCGGCTGCACGGGGAGGTGGACGAGGTGCTCGCCGAGGGGCGACCGCCCGGGTCGGAGGAGCTGAGGCGCCTGGTGTACACGCGCGGCGTGGTCACGGAGACGCTCCGGGTGTATCCGCCGGGCTGGCTCTTCACCCGGACCACCACCAAGGAGACCGACCTCGCAGGCGTCCGGCTCCCCGAGGGGGCGACCGTCCTGTACAGCCCCTACGTCCTGCACCACGATCCCGCGTCGTTTCCCGACCCCGACCGGTTCCTGCCCGAGCGCTGGCTGTCCGGGCAGCCCGCGGCCGTACGCAACGGCGCCCTGCTGCCCTTCGCCGCCGGCAGCCGCAAATGCGTCGGGGACGCCTTCGCCATGGCGGAGGCCACCCTGGCCGTGGCGACGGTGGCCCGTCGCTGGCGTCTGCGGCCGCTGCCCGGGCATGTCGAGCAGGCGCGCCCCGCCGCGACCCTGGGGCCCAGGGAACTGCAGATGATCTGCGAACCCCGGTCACAGACGCCGCGCGGGAAACCGCCGGCGCAAGCGGCAGCCACCCCCGACGACGGTGCGGTCCCGGCACCACGGGCCTCCGCGCCGGGAGTGTCCGAGCCGCCGGCCCCCGAACCGGTGCCTTCCGAGCCATCGCCCGTTGAACCTCGCACAGAGGTCGTCCGCATTCCGCCCGGCGGTATCATGCGATCCCACCAGGAATTCCCCGCAAACGGAACGGCGACATCGTCACCGCCCAACCGTCGAAGGGAAGGTGACGAAGGTGTCGGTGGAGCATGAGGACATCACAGCCGGACCGCAAGCCGGAAATCCGGCGGGAAGCCTGAAGGAACTGATCGAGTCCGAGCTCTACATGCCCTTTCCCCCACTGCGCAATCCGCACGAATCCGAGGCCGCGGCAGGCGTCGAGGAATGGCTGCGCAGCTGGGGACTGACCGACGACCCCGCGGTCGCCGCGATGATCGCCCGCACCCGTCCCGCGGAACTGGCCTCCTACAACAGCCCCACCATGGACGCCGGCGTCCTGCGGATCGTGGCGAACCAGATCGCCTACCAGTTCGTCTTCGACGACCGGGCGGAGGAGATCGGCCGGCGCCGGCCGAGCAGTCTGCTGCCCATGCTGTGCGAGAGCGTCGGCATCCTGCGCGACGGCCGACCCCCGACCACACCTCTCGGGGCCGCGCTCTTCGACCTGCAGCGGCAGGTCGAAGAGCGCTGCACCCCCGACCAGGCGGCTCGCTGGGCATGGCACGGCCGCGAGTACGTGCACGGCCTGCTGTACGAGGCGGTGGCCCAGACCGACCCTCCCCGTATACGGGTCGGTCTGTGCGGATCGATACGGTCCCTCACCGCGGGCGTCGAACCCTTCTACCCGCTGTGCGAGGCCGCACAGCCCCACGAACTGTCCCCCGACGAGCTCTGGCACCCGGCCATGCGCCGACTGCGCAGACTCTCGGCCGACGCCGCGGTGTGGATACCCGACCTGTTCTCCGCCGTGAAGGAGCAACGGGAGGGCGGCGTGATCAACCTGGCCCTGGCCTACGCCAGGGAGCAGCACTGCACCCTGCCGCAGGCCGTCCGGCTCGCCATCGGGAGGATCAACCGCACCATCGGGGAGTTCGAGCGGCTCGCCGAGCGGATCCGGCCGCGGTCGAGCCCCGCCGCCCTCGGCTATGTGGACGGCATGGCCGGCTGGATCCGCGGCTGCTACTACTGGTCCCGCGACGTGCCGCGCTACGCGGACACCGCGGCCGCCCCCGCCGGCTGACGTACGACGCGGAAGCGCTGCCACCGCGTGCCGGCGGTGTCTCGACGGGCACTGCCCGCCGGGCTCCCGCAGGGAGCCCGGTTCGCGGCAATACCCGAGGTGACAACCGGCAAACCGCCGTCGTCGGTGATTCATTCTTTCCATACGCCGTACCGCTCGAAAGCCTGCTGACCGCGCCGACCAGGGCGTACGCTGAGCGCTGTCTTCCGACAGCTGACGGCAGGAAGCGACGGGGCACATGGCGCACGGACCACGGCAACCCATCACCGGGCACCGGAGGTTGCTCGAGCGGAACCGGGAACTGAGGGCGATCGACTCCGCGTTGGCGGACCTGTGCGATGCGGCCGACGGCGGCGCGCTCCCACGTCAGGGCGGACTGCTCGCCTTCACCGGATCGGCGGGCTTGGGCAAGACCACCCTCCTCGCGGAGGTCCGCGCCCGCGCCGTGGCACGCGGATGCACCGTGCTCTCCGGCAAGGGCGGCGAGAACGAACAGGGCCTGGCGTTCCGCGTGGTCCGGCAACTCCTGCAGCCCGTCCTCGCGACGATGGACGCAACCAACCGCCGGGAACTGCTGGGCAGTTGGTACGACATCGTCGCCGCCGCCCTCGGTCTCGAGGCGGAGTGCGCCGCACCGGTGCCGGACCCGACCGTGGTCCGTGACGGCCTGGACTGGCTCATGACCCGCCTGACGGTGCTCAAGGCGCCCGTCGTCCTGCTCCTGGACGACATGCACTGGGCCGACGACGAGTCCCTGAGCTGGCTCGCCTCCTTCGCGCCACGGGCCCACGACCTGCCGCTGCTCATCGTCGCCGCCTACCGGCCGGACGAACTGCCCTCCGGGGCGGCCGCGTTCGGCTCCCTCACCGGACGTCACGGGGAACGCCCCTACACCCTGGCGCCGCTCAGCGGGGACGGCGTCGCGCGGATCCTGCGGGAGGAACTGGGAAGGGAGGCCGAGGACGCGTTCTGCGACGAATGCCGGCAGATCACCGGTGGCAGCCCGTTCGAGACCGTCGAGCTCGCGATCCGGCTCGGCCGGCGCCAGGTGAAGGGCACCCGGGAGGAGCTTGCCGTGATGCGGGAGCTCGCCTCCGCGGTCAAGGGCCCCGGCCTGCTCGCGCGCCTGCGGCAACTCGGTACGCCCACCGTCCGCTTCGCCTGGGCCGCGGCCGTGCTCGGCAGCTCCATCTCGGGGGACCTCGCGGCCGCCATCGCGGTGGTCGGCACCGAGCAGGCCGCCGAGGCGGTCGAGACGCTGCGCTCCGCCCGCATCCTGGCCGAGGGCGAGGGCCCCGGGGGCGCCCTGGAGTTCGTTCACCCGCTGATCGCCACCACCGTCTACCGGGCGATCGCCCGGCGTGCGGGT
>NZ_PQSR01000182.1 GCF_002920635.1 Streptomyces sp. Ru72
GGAGTCGACGTGGGGCGTGGCCGCTCGGGGCGCTGCGCCACGTGGTCCCCCGCCTCCGGGGGCAGGGGAGAGGGCGAGAAGCGGTGGGAGTGGAGGATGTGCCCGGCGGCCGAGTCGGGGTTCGCGGCGAGCGCGCTGAGCACGTGCTCGGGGCCGATGTAGCCGGTGCCGCTGGCCCGGGCCAGTTCGTGCGCGTCCAGCAGGGCGCGCTTGACGGCGGGCGTCAGGGAGAGCGAGGTGGGCGGCGGCGCGTCGCCCGAACTCTGCTGGGCCGGGCCGGAGCGTTCGTCGATCTCCGAGGCCAGCGAGTCGGGGTCCGCCCCGGCGCGGCTGAGCAGACTCCGGGTCGGTTCGGTGGCGAGGGCGGCGCGCAGCAGATGCTGGGTGTCCAGATCGCGACTGCCGTGCTCGGCGGCGTAGCGCGCGGCGCCGGCGACCAGTTGCCGGGCCGGCTCGCTCAGGAGCCGCCCCAGGTCGATCTGCCGGGGACCGGGACGCTGCCCACCGAAGATGCGTGCGAAGAACTCTGCGAAGGGGTCCGAGCCGTAGCCCTGCGGACCCGTGAATCCGCTGGTCATGGCCTTCCGTTCCGCTGATGTACATGCCGGTCCGTCGCGGGTGCCCGGGGTTGTCCGAGTTACACCTGCGGTGCGTGCGTGTGCGCCTGTGGTGCGTGCGCGCACATGAGCTGGGCGCGCTTTCGCCCACGGTGCGTGCGTGCACGTGCGGTGCGTGCCCTGACGCTTAGAACACCATCGCACGATCGTTGTTCAGGGGCATGTTCAACAAGGCGGACGCCCTCGGGCGGGCGGATGGCCGACCCGCGGGTGCGTGCCGGGGCGGCGGGGCGCGCACAGGGTGCGGACGTCCCCGCGGAGCGCACTGCGTCCGCTCTGAAAACCGCCCGTAGCCATTCCGTAACACGACTGGTGTTTTCTACCGGACCGGAGTACTCCACTCGGGCGGGAGCTGAGCGATGGCGGTGGATCAACTCCCTGGAGGGGTGAGGGAGTTCGCGAGCTACCTGAACGGGCTGCTGGCGCGGCTCGACCAGGGCGGCGGCTGGTGCGGAGTCTTCTGGCAGCGCGACCCCGACGGTATGCGGGCCTGCCTGGAGGGCCGGGAGGTGCCGCCCTGGGACGTGGTGGAGGCACTGCTGCAGGACCTCGCCGCCGCATACGGGACCGCCGTCGCCGCGCCGGAGGCCGAGCGGGCGCGGGCGCTGCACGGTGCCTCACTCGCCGCCTACGACGCGCGGCCGGGGGCGCGGGAGGCGCTCGGGGACCGGCTCGACGTGATGCTGCGGGAGAAGCGCTTCGCGGCGGAGCGCAGGGCCGACCTCGAGCGCAGGCTGGAGTCGGCCGCCACCCGCGAGGAGGCCGCGGCGCTCCGGCTCGACCTGGCCTGGGCCCGGGACGACCACGACCGCGCCACGGCCCGCTGTGCGGAGCTGCGTCGCCGCATGGAGGCCCTGGATCACCGCGCCCTGCCGGCGCAGGGCGCCCGGTCTTCAGGGGCGGCCCGGGCGGGGTACGCGTTCCGCCCGAGGGAAGAGGCCACGGACGCCCGCGCGCCCGGGGAGACGGCCGGCAGGGGAACGGCGGGGCTGTCGGACGGTCGTGCGGAGAGCCGGTCGGCGGAGGTGGGCCGGGCGCGCCGCGGGGACTGGGCGCAGGGCCCGGACGCGGCGTCCGAACGGCCTCACGGCGGCCACCCGGACGCTGCGTCGCCGCACGGCGACCCCCAGGCCCCGGACACGGGACCGGCCGACGACGCTTCCGTCTGGCACCGTGCCCGGGCCGCGGACGCCCCCGGACCCGGTTCCGAGGGGCCGTTCGCACCGTCCCGGGAACCGGTGAGCCGGGAGTCCCGCCCCGCCACCGCCGCCGCGGACGCCTCCGCCGGGCAGCGCACCAAACGCCGCCCGCGCGGCAGTGCCCGTTTCGCCGGGATGATGGACGTGCAGGAGCCGCCCACGGGTGCCGTTCCGCCTGTGGCCGCACCCGCGCCGGGGCCTCGGGGCCCCCGTGGCGCCCGGTTCGCCGGGGCCGCCGGTGCCGAGACACCCGAGAGCCCTCAGCCGCGTACACGGCCGCTCGACGAGACCGACCGGCAGCTCACCGCCGACACCGTCGCCGCGCTCGTCGGATTGCGCGCCGAGGGCCGCAGCGGCGAGGCGCACGCGCTGCTGGTCGAGGCCGCCCACTGGCCCGCCGGCCGCTACCCCCTGCTGGCCGCCGAACTGCACCGCGCGGGCCTCGGCGCCGACTGGGCCACCCTGCTGTGGGAGGCCGCCTCGCTGCCCGCCGACCGCCTCGTCGCCGCCGCGGACGCCCTCAGCGCGGCCGGACGCGGCACGGACGGCGAGGAGATGCTGCGGCAGGGCGTCGCACGGCCCGCGAAGGAGATCGGCGAGGCCGTCCTCGGACTCCACGCCGACGGCCGGCACCGCGAGGTCGGCGCCCTCCTCGCCGCGTACGTGCGCGTCCGTACGCCTCAGGAGGCCGCCCGCAGTGTCGCCGCCGACCCGCAGCTGCTCGTACCGTTGTTGCTGGAGGCCGCCCGGGGTGTCTCCGCCGAACGCCACTGGGACCTCGTCCACGCTCTGCGGGTCGCCGGATTCGCCGCCTGACCGGCCCGCCTTCCGTGCGGGCACTCACCCGCAGGAGTGCGAAACGTGATCGACTCAGCGGGTTGACGACGATGGTCTTGGCAAGGCCGCCGCGGAGGCTTACGTTCGACCCTCTACAGCCCGGCTCTACGGGCGTAGAGGCTCTCTGACGTCCCTCGCGGACCATCAGGCAAAGGAGCGGCTCCATGGCCCACGTCGTACGCGCCGCACTGGTCCAGGCGACCTGGACCGGTGACACCGAATCCATGATCGCCAAGCATGAGGAGCACGCCCGTGAGGCGGCCCGGCAGGGCGCGAAGGTCATCGGCTTCCAGGAGGTCTTCAACGCCCCCTACTTCTGCCAGGTCCAGGAGCCCGAGCACTACCGCTGGGCCGAGCCGGTGCCGGACGGGCCGACGGTGCGCCGGATGCGGGCCCTCGCCCGCGAGACCGGCATGGTGATCGTCGTCCCCGTCTTCGAGGTCGAGCAGTCCGGCTTCTACTACAACACCGCCGCCGTGATCGACGCCGACGGCACCTACCTCGGCAAGTACCGCAAGCACCACATCCCCCAGGTCAAGGGCTTCTGGGAGAAGTACTACTTCAAACCCGGGAACCTGGGCTGGCCCGTCTTCGACACCGCGGTCGGCAAGGTCGGCGTGTACATCTGCTACGACCGCCACTTCCCGGAGGGCTGGCGGCAGCTCGGCCTGAACGGCGCCCAGCTCGTCTACAACCCCTCCGCCACCCACCGCGGCCTGTCCTCCTACCTGTGGCAGCTCGAACAGCCCGCGGCGGCCGTCGCCAACGAGTACTTCGTCGCCGCGATCAACCGCGTGGGCCGCGAGGAGTACGGCGACAACGACTTCTACGGGACGAGCTACTTCGTCGACCCCCGTGGGCAGTTCGTGGGCGAGGTCGCGAGCGACAAGGAGGAGGAGCTCGTCGTGCGGGACCTCGACTTCGACCTCATCGAAGAAGTGCGGCAGCAGTGGGCGTTCTACCGCGACCGCCGCCCCGACGCGTACGAAGGACTGGTGAAGCCGTGAGTGACCTGTACGACCGCCACAAGGCCGTCCTGCCCGACTGGCTGGCCCTCTACTACAAGGACCCCCTGGAGATCACCCACGGCGAGGGCCGGCACGTCTGGGACGCCGACGGGAAGAAGTACCTGGACTTCTTCGGCGGCATCCTGACCACGATGACCGCGCACGCGCTGCCCGAGGTGACCAAGGCGGTCAGCGAGCAGGCCGGGCGGATCATCCACTCGTCCACGCTCTACCTCAACCGGCCGATGGTCGAACTCGCCGAGCGCATCGCCCAGCTGAGCGGCATCCCGGACGCCCGCGTCTTCTTCACCACCTCCGGCACCGAGGCCAACGACACCGCGCTGCTGCTCGCGACGACGTACCGGCGCAGCAACCAGATCCTCGCGATGCGCAACAGCTACCACGGCCGCTCGTTCAGCGCGATCGGCATCACCGGCAACCGGGGCTGGTCCCCGACCTCCCTGTCCCCACTGCAGACGCTGTACGTCCACGGCGGCGTCCGCACCCGCGGCCCGTTCGCCCACCTGGGCGACGCCGACTTCGTCGCGGCCTGCGTCGACGACCTGAGGGACCTCCTCGGCCACACCCGCCCGCCCGCCGCGCTGATCGCCGAGCCGATCCAGGGCGTCGGCGGCTTCACCTCGCCCCCCGACGGCCTGTACGCGGCCTTCCGCGACGTGCTCCAGGAGCACGGCATCCTGTGGATCGCGGACGAGGTGCAGACCGGCTGGGGCCGCACCGGCGACAACTTCTGGGGCTGGCAGGCACACGGGCAGAGCGGTCCGCCGGACATCCTCACCTTCGCCAAGGGCATCGGAAACGGCATGTCCATCGGCGGCGTCGTCGCCCGCGCCGAGATCATGAACTGCCTGGACGCCAACAGCATCTCGACCTTCGGCGGCACGCAGATCACGATGGCGGCGGGGCTCGCCAACCTGACGTACCTGCTGGAGCACGACCTCCAGGGCAACGCCCGGCGCGTCGGCGGGCTGCTCATGGAGCGGCTGCGGGCGGTCGCCGCCCAGCTTCCGGGCGTACGGGAGGTGCGCGGGCGCGGCCTGATGATCGGCGTCGAACTGGTGCGGCCCGGCACCGACGAGGCCGACCCGGACGCGGCGGCCGCCGTGCTCGAGGCGGCCCGCGACGGGGGACTGCTGATCGGCAAGGGCGGCGGGCACAACACCAGCGTGCTGCGCATCGCCCCGCCGCTCTCGCTCACCGTCGCCGAGGCCGAGGAGGGCGCCGCGATCCTCGAGCGGGCGCTGAGGGATGTCCAGTAGCAGGCAGCAAGTGAGCGGCGAGTGAGCCGAAGGGGCGCGCCGGTGTCGAGAGGGCATGGGGTTCCCCTGCTGGAGCGAGGCCCGGAGCCTGGGGGAGCGGAGCCCCGAAGGGCTGAGCACGGTCGGTCTCTCGACACCGGCATCCAGTGCCCCGGAGGCGAAGCGAGCCACGAAAAAGGGAAGTACGCCATGCCCACCGCCTTGGAACCCGCCCTGTCGGTACGCCAGGTCCTCGCCCTGGACCGGGTGCTCGCCGGAGAGCCCGAGGTGGTGGCCGGCGCCGGGCACCTGGACCGGCCGGTGCGCTGGGTGCACGTCGCCGAGGCGCCCGACGTCGGGGTGATGCTCAGCGGTGGCGAGATGGTCCTCACCACCGGGGTGCTGCTCGCCGGTGACGTGGAGAAGCAGGCCGAGTACATCCGGTCCCTGCACCGCGCGGAGGCCGCGGCCGTCGTCCTCGGACTCGGCCGGGCCTTCCCGGCGCCCCCGGAGGTGATGCGCCGGGCCGCCGAGCGCTGCGGGCTGCCCATGGTGGTCCTGCACCGGCCCTTCCCGTTCGCGGAACTGACCGAGGAGGTCCAGTCCCGCCTCGTGCGGCGCAAGTTCGCGGCGGTGAGCCTGTCGGAGTCCGTCCGCACGGCGCTGACCGGGCTCATCACCGCGGGGGCCCCGCTGCAGCGGCTGCTCGACGAGATCGCCGTGCACGCCGGCTGTCCCGTCGTCCTCACCAACCTCGCCCACCGCGTGCTCGCCACGGCGGGGGAGCGGCCCGCGGTCGACGACGTGCTGCGGGACTGGGAGCGCATCGCCCGTCAGGCGGGCGGCAGCGAGGGCGACGGCTGGGTCCGCGCCGAGCTGGGCGGGCGCGGGGAGCGCTGGGGCCGGATCGTGCTCTGCGGTTACCGCGGCGACAGCCCGATCGGGCGCCTGCTGGCCGAGCGCGGCGCCGAGGCCCTGGTCCTGCACCGGATGCTCCACGGCTCGGTGCACACCTGGGAGGAGCAGTCCGCGCAGAGCCTGCTGACCGACCTGGTCTCCGGGGCCGTCCCGGCCGGCCGGCTGCTGCCCAGGGCGCGGGCGGCCGGGCTTCCGGTCAACCGCCGCACCTTCGTCCCCCTGGTCGTACGCGACGGTGATCCCGCCCAGCTCGATCGCGTCCTGCGGCTGCTCGGCCTGCCCGGGCTCGCCGCCGAGCTGGCGGACGGGGCCACCGCCGTACTGCTCAGCCTCGCCCGCGACCAGGACGCGGAAGCGCTGACCGCGCACTTCGCCACCCGGCTGCGCACCGAGTCCCCGACGGTGCGCGGGACGGCCATCGCCGCCGCCGACCCGCGTACCGCCTGGGAGGATGTGCCCGCCGGGCTGCGCGAGGCCCAGCACGTCGCGGACGCCGTGGCCGGCCACTCCGCCGCGCAGGACCTCCCGGCCGTCGTACGGCTCAGGGACGTCCACCTGCGCGGCCTGGTGAGGCTGCTGCGCGACGACCCGCACGTGCAGGCCTTCGCCGAGCGGGAGCTGGACGGGCTGCTGTGCGGACGCGACGCCGAGCAGGAGCTGCTGCCGGTGCTGCGCACCTATCTCGCCACCGGCCGCAACAAGTCCCGCACCGCCCAGCTCCACCACGTCAGCCGACCGGCCCTCTACCGCAGGCTGGAGGCCATACAAGCCCGTCTCGGGGTCGACCTCGACGACTTCGAACAAGCCGCCTCGGTGCACATCGCGCTGCTCGCGCACGACGCCCAGCAAGGGCGCTGTGTCAATCCGGGGGACAACCCCCGGACCCCCGGCCCGAAGAGCAGTGCGGGCGGGGCTCCAGAGCGCCCCGAGCTGGGCTTCGGTCAGCGTAAGCAGGGGTGAAACGTCGTGGAAAACCACTGGGAACAGGTGTGTACGCGCCGGTATGACACCGTGCAACGCCGGATGCCCGCAGACGTGACACGGTGCAACTCAAACCGCATGGCCGGACTTCCTAGCCTTGCCGCACACCGAGCGACCGGAGGTCCCGATGAGCAGAGTGATCCGTGCCGCCGTCTTCCAGACCGCCTGGACGGGCGACAAGGAATCGATGATCCAGGTCCACGAGCAGGCGGCCCGCGACGCGGCCGCGCAAGGTGCCCAGGTCCTGTGCTTCCAGGAGCTGTTCTACGGACCGTACTTCTGCCAGGTCCAGGACCCCGCGTTCTACGAGTACGCCGAGCGGATCCCGGACGGCCCGATCGTCAAGCGCTTCCAGGCCCTCGCCGAGGAGCTGGGCATCGTCCTCGTCCTGCCCATGTACGAGGAGGAGCAGCCCGGGGTCCTGTACAACACCGCCGCGGTGATCGACGCGGACGGCTCGTACCTCGGCAAGTACCGCAAGCACCACATCCCGCAGGTCAAGGGCTTCTGGGAGAAGTTCTACTTCCGTCCCGGGAACGTCGGCTGGCCGGTCTTCGAGACCGCCGTCGGCAGGATCGGCGTCTACATCTGCTACGACCGCCACTTCCCGGAGGGCTGGCGCGCGCTGGGCCTTGCGGGCGCCGAGATCGTCTTCAACCCGTCGGCCACCTCACGGGGTCTGTCCGCCTACCTGTGGCAGCTGGAGCAGCCGGCGGCGGCCGTCGCCAACGAGTACTTCGTCGGCGCGATCAACCGGGTCGGTACCGAGGAGCTCGGCGACAACGACTTCTACGGGACCTCCTACTTCGTGGACCCGGAGGCCCAGTTCGTCGGCGAGGTGGCCAGCGACAAGGAGACCGAACTGGTCGTCCGCGACCTGGACCTGGCCAAGCTGCGGGAGGTACGCGACCGCTGGCAGTTCTACCGGGACCGCCGTCCCGACGCGTACGGCCCGCTGACGGCTCCGTGACAACGGGCTCAGGCACCCGCGCCCCGTGAGGGGCGCGGGGCTGTGCTCGATATGCGGCTACCGCCGCGGGCTCGACCAGCCACACACGACCCGCACTGTCCGATCGCACCCAGCGGGGCAATACGGAGGAGAGGGAGCATGACCCGTACCGTCATCCGCGGTGGCCTCGTCATCACCGCGTCCGACGAGATCCACGCCGACGTCCTGATCGAGGACGGCCGCATCGCCGCCCTCGCCGCGTCCGGCACCCCGGTCGCCGAGGCCTTCACGGCCGAGCAGACCATCGACGCCAGCGGCAAGTACGTGATCCCGGGCGGTGTCGACGCCCACACCCACATGGAGCTGCCCTTCGGCGGCACCTTCGCCTCCGACACCTTCGAGACCGGCACCAGGGCCGCCGCCTGGGGCGGAACGACCACGATCATCGACTTCGCGGTGCAGAG
>NZ_PQSR01000183.1 GCF_002920635.1 Streptomyces sp. Ru72
TAGTCTGCGGCCATGTCTGATCCCGTCCCTTTTGCCATGCCGACCCGATTCGACGGAGCTCGAGATCGTGTCGCGGTTGTCGTTCCAGGGGTCGGTTACTCGCCTGCCCGGCCGCTACTTCACTTCGCCCGGAGCGTCCTGATCCAGCACGGCTGGACGGTCCAGGAGCTGTGGTGGCAGATCCCCGATGAGTTTGCGCAGTTCACGGTGGACGAGCGGATCGCCTGGGTGGAGCGGCAGGTCGCCGAGGCCATCGAAGCCGAGGCGGGCGCTTGTCGGCTCGTCGTGGGCAAGTCCCTGGGCTCCCTCGCCTGCGGCATCGCAGCTGACAGGAGCATCCCGGCAGCCTGGCTCACCCCGGTCCTGACCATCGACCACGTTGCCGCGGCTCTCCGGCGAGCCATGGAGCCGACCCTCCTCATCGGCGGAAGCGCCGACAAGCTCTGGGATTCACGAATAGCTGCGTCCCTGCGACACGACGTCCTGGAAGTGCCCTCGGCGGACCATGGCCTGGAGCTTGCGGACGATGCCGCAGGATCGGTTGACGTCCTGCGGCAAGTCGTCTCTCGGCTGGACCGCTTCATCGGCTCCCTCGGCCGCTGAGTATCTAATACTCCAGTCAGAAATCGTGTCCTGAGCTGGTTCTTCTTCGGTAGTGGCAGCGGTGGGCGGTGGCTTGGTGGTGTCTGCGCCAGGGGGATCAGTTCAGTGCGTGCAGTTGTCGGTCCTGGTGGGGTCTGGGGTGGGGCAGGAGAGTGTCCAGTAGGCGCCGGATCTCTGCCACGGTGAGGGGGATGAGGTTGGTGGTGTCGTTTCTGCTGTCCCCTTTGCGGTGTCCAGGGCCCGGGCTGCGAGGACAGCGAGGAAGGCGTGGGCGAGCATGGCGAGGGTGATGTGGCGATACCAGCCCACGTAGCGTCGGACCTCGTATTCGTCCAGGCCACACTGGTTCTTCGCGGCCTGGAGGCACTCTTCGATGGCCCAGCGTGAGCCGGCAACGCGAGCCAGTTCGGCGATCCCGACGCCGACGGGTGCGTATGCCAGGTAGTAGGCGAGTTCGCTGGGACCGGACAGGCTGGCTGCGTAGGTCAGAACGAAGAGCACTTGTCGGTGGGAGCCGGGAACAGCTGGTGGCTGCTGGGCCTCCGAATGTTGATGAGGATTAGCCGCGGTCCCAGGCCACGGAAACGTGATGTCGTCAACGTGTTGACGTCCGTATCCTTCGGCGGGTGAGTCTGATCGAAGTGGGTCCCGGGCAGGTCGAGCTCGTCGTGCGAGGGCCGGGGACGCTGGCGACCTCTGTCCGGTTGTTCGACCGGTCGCGTGCGGATGAGTACGAGACCGTCTTCGCAGCGGAGGCCATTGCTGATGGTGTGCGTGCACGGCTCGAGAATGTGACCGTCACCGTCTGGGATGACCTGAGCGAGTTCTTCGACGGCCTCGCCCGAGACTTCCGTGGCTGGGAGGGGGAGCGGGTTTGGATCAACAACCATCTGGTCGTGACGGCGACCTTCGGCTCGGGTGGTCATGTGTATCTGGACTGGACGCTTCGGTCCGGCTTCTTTCCCGGTGACTGGAAGTGCACGGTGACGACCGTGATCGAAGCCGGTGAAGGGATGACGGCTGTAGCTGCGGACCTGCGGGAATTTCTGCGCCAGGGGTAGGTCGCCCACGTTGCCCTGCAGGCACTCCCGCGTCCGGTTCAGCCGACGGCCTGCTGCTCAGCGCGGGCTCGTGTGGTGGCGAGTCGGTAGGAGTCGGTGCCGGTCTCGATGATGTTGCCGCCGAAGGTGAGGCGGTCGACGATGGCCGCGCAGAGGCGGGGGTCGGTAAAGGTCTTGGTCCAACCGCTGAAGGACTCGTTGGAGGCGATGGCGACGCTGTTCTTCTCCTCGCGTTCGGTCAGGACCTGGAAGAGGAGTTCGGCGCTGCGGCGGTCGAGTTCCATGTAGCCGAGTTCGTCGATGCAGAGCAGGTCGACTCGGCCGTAGCGGGCGATGGTCTTGGTCAGCTGCTTCTCGTCGGCGGCTTCGACCAGCTCGTTGACCAGCTTCGTTGCCAGGACGTACTTGACTCGGTAGCCGGCCATCGCGGCTTCGGTGCCGAGCGCGATCAGCAGGTGGGACTTGCCGGTGCCGGAGTCGCCGATGAGGCAGAGAGGCAGGCCCTTCTTGATCCATTCGCACTTGGCGAGGGTATGGATCATGGCTGCGTCGATGTTGGGGTTGGCCTCGAAGTCGAACTTCCGCAGCGACTTGTCGCGGGGGAAGCCTGCCGCCTTGATGCGGCGCTCGGAGCGGCGGCGGGCCCGGTCGTCGCACTCGGCCAGCAAGAGCTCGGCGAGGAAGCCGAGGTAGGACATCTGCTCACGGCTCGCGGTCTCGGCAAGGTCGGGGAACTGGGAGCGGATGGTGGGCAGCCGGAGCATGCGGCATGCCTGGTTGACGGCGGTGGTGGCGGCCTGCTCGGTGAGTCCTCGCTGGCGGGGAAGGGTCGCGGCGTTCTCCTCCTTTCACGGGGTGGGGTGGTCGGGTCGGCGGAGCCGCAGGAGCTGGTCGTAGGGGGCGACGGAGGGCAGGGGCCGCTTGTCGGGTGGCAGGTGGGCCCTGACAGCCGCGGGCAGCGGGGCGATGGCGGTCTGGCTGGTGGTGGACGGCGGCTGCGGGAGTTCTTCGAGTCCGGTGTCGGCGTCGGCTGCCTTGCGGGCTTCGAGAGCGACGGCATCGGCGGTGAGGGCACCGGTCTTCAGAGCTGCGGCGAGGCCGGTGACGAGGTGTTCGTGGGGCAGGTGGCGGCTCAGGAGGAGGACTTCGATCAGGGCGCGGGTGCCGTCGCGTTCACCGTGGGCTTTGACGGCGGCTTCCCACCAGGCGTCGCGCATGGGAGTGAACCGGCCGGCGGCCCGGGCTTGGTCGAGGGCGGTGGCGCCGGGCAGGGCGCCGGGCTTGCGGATCAGCGCCTCCAGGTAGTGGTCGAGTTCGAGGCGGGATCCGTTGCGGGCGATGAGCCGCTCGTGGCGGGCGACTTCCTCGCGTCCGTCGTAGACCACGAGCTCGGAGGCATGGAGCATGACCGGCGGTCGACGGTACATCAGACTCGTGGACCGCGGCTCCGGCCAAGGATCGTGGCGTTGGCAAGTACGCGCCCGGCCCGATACCGCTGGACCTGCGCATCGTCGGCGACACGATCGAAGTAGTGGTGTGGGATTCCGACCCGGTACTGCCGGTGGCCCGGGCCGCGACGCAGGCCGGGTAGGACAGCACGGCCTGGAGATCGTCATGGCCGTCTCCTAGGGCTTTGGAGTCCTGGGAGACGGTCGGTAAACGCATCACCGCCCGCATCGCCCTGCTGGACGACCCAGGCGGGGAGCTCGCCGGACGCCGGCCCCTGTAACAGCAGGACGTTCGGCCAAGCGCGGCACGGGCACCCCTCAACGGCTGTCTGCCGTGAGGGAGCCCGCAGCCTGATCACATGATGCCGTGCGGGGTGGCGGCGCACGCGCGGCCACCCCGCACGGCACGGGCTGCCCGGCCTACGCCTGGCCCGTGCCCCAGCCAAGGTCCACCGGCGTGCTGGTGCCGAGGCCGCCGGCCTTTCCGGGGTAGAGGTGGGCGGTGCCGTCGTTCCACACGGCCATAAGGTCCGGCAGGCCGTCACCGGTCAGGTCGCCGACCCCGGCCATGGCCTGGACCACGCCCCAGCCGCCCGAGAGCTTCTGCCGGACGCCGAGGCCGCTCGCCGCACCCGGGTACAGGTACAGGTCGCCCGCGCCGTCGACGGCGAGGACGTCCGGTCGGCCGTCGCCGGTGAGGTCCCCGGCGGTGCCGGTGAGCAGCCGCATGCTGTTCCAGTTGGTGCCGATCTGTGCACGGGTGCCGAGGCCGCCGGCCTTTCCGGGGTAGAGGTGGGCGGTGCCGTCGTTCCACACGGCCATCAGGTCGGGCAGGCCGTCGCCGGTCAGGTCGCCGACCCCGGTCATCGCCTGGACCACGCCCCAGCCCGAGGACAGCTTCTGACGCGCGCCCAGACCACCCGCCGCTCCCGGGTACAGGTAGAGGTCGCCCGCCGTGTCGACGGCGAGGACGTCCGGCTTGCCGTCGCCGGTGAGGTCGCCGACGCCGGCGAGGAGCCGGATGGTGTCCCAGCCCGAGCCGATCGAGGCGCGGGTGCCGGGGCCCTGCGGAGTGCCGGGGTAGAGGACGAGCTCGCCCGAGGCGCCGCCGTTCTCGGGGACGGCCTGGGGGCGTACGGCGAGCAACTCGGGCAGGGTGTCGCCGGTGAGGTCGCCGAAGGTGCCGGTCAGGGAGCGCACCGGCACCGCGGGCTTGGGCCATGGGATGTGGAAGACAGTTCGGTCTCCGGGGTACTCGTTGATCGTCCACAGCTCGTCGGTGGCCGGCCAGTAGGAGACGTTCTGATTGTTGATGCCGGTGCGGGTCCACAGGCGGACCGGCTCGCCCTCCCAGGCGTGGTAGAGGCAGCTGGGAATGTTCGCTCCGCCCGCGACGAACTCGGGGCAGGGCGCCGAGACGACGAAGCGGCCGCGGTCCATGGCGACGCCCTGGGCGCCGCTGACGGTGGAGCGGAAGGCCTCACTGGCGCGGGTGTTCCTGGTCCCCGGGTCGGTGAGGAGCAGGCCGGTGGTCTTGTCGAGCGGCCAGCGCGCGATCACACCCGGGTCGGTGAACTGCTGCTGCTGGCGGTCCATCACCCCGTTCTTCTCGGTGGTGACGAGCGCGGGCACGGACCCGGAGTCGTCCACCGACACGCCGGCGAAGCAGGGCGGGTAGCCGTTGAAGGTGCCGCAGTAGCCGGGCGGGGTCGGCGCCACGTACTGGTAGCGGTCGATCTGCGGCAGCGCGTACTTGTGCCAGGCCGCGGAGTACGTGCCGCCCGAGGCACCGACGGAGCCGCTGTTCTCGTCGGTGCGCCAGATGCGGGTCAGGTCGAAGACGGCGAGGCCGCCGGCGTTGGAGACGTAGAGGTACTTGCCGTACCAGGTCACGGAGTCGGCGTGGCCGCGCAGGGCGGTGTAGCCGGTGGCGGTCGGGGTGACCAGGAGGACATGGCGGTAGCGCACCACCGGGTCGGTCACGTCGGCGAAGGTGACCCGCATCAGGTTGTCCTCGCCGGCCGGGTGCTTTTCGCCGCTGTGCCAGCTCGTGACCACGATGCGGCGCCCGCCGGTGAGGAGTTCGTTGCCGCGGGCCGCGCCGGAGCCGGTCACGCCCTGCGGCACGTACGTCATGCCGCTGTCGTCGCCCCAGGTGTCATCCCAGCAGAAACCCTGAGCACCGGCGGCGTTGGTGTCGTGGCACAGCGCCCGGCCGGTCGCGTTGAGGTCGGCGAGGACAGTGGAGAGGCCGGTCTTGGGGATGCCGCCGTTCTCCACGGCCGTGGCGTACTGCCCGAATCGGGTCTCCTGCCCGGCCGCCACGGGGCCGGTCTCGGTGGAGGCGAGCCGCCAGGTATCGGCGGGGGTGATGCGGGTGACCGAGGCCGGCACGACCGAGCCGTTGGGCACGCTCACGGCGACCGCTGGCTGCGCGGGCAAGGCGACGGCCAACATGGCCGCCGTCGCCACCGCCGCGGCGCCGGTGCGGCGTATCCATCTCAGCATGGGTGATGAAGCTCCCTTCTTATGAATCACTTCCAAGCCACGTAGTCTGGCATCCGGCCGCGAAGCGGCTGGTCAACCGGAAGCGGACTCGACGTATGCTCGACAATCAGTCGAAATTGAGACTTACAACGGCTAACACAATGACTTGAGTTGCCGGTGGGTGATCAGGCAGCAGGCGAGTCTGAGGAACGCTTCGTGGATGTCTGCTCGTCGTTCCCAGCGCACACGTAACCGGCGGAAGCCGTGCAGCCAGGCAAAGGTCCGCTCGACCACCCACCGGTAGACGCCCAGGCCGGAGCCGTGCTCCGTGCCGCGCCGTGCGATGGCGGGCACCACGCCCCGGGCGCGGACCTCCTTGCGATAACAGTCGTGGTCGTAGCCGCGGTCCGCATAGAGCGTGACCGCTCTGCGGCGTGGCCGGCCGACCCGGCCACGGACGGGCGGGACGGCATCCAGCAGAGGCAGGAGCTGGGTGACGTCGTTGCGGTTCCCACCGGTCGGGATGACCGCCAGCGGGGTTCCATGGCCGTCAGTGATCAAATGGTGCTTGGAGCCGGCCCGGCCCCGGTCGACCGGCGACGGGCCCGTGTGGCTCCCCCTTTTAACGCCCTGACGTGCGAGGAATCGACCACGCAGCGGGACCAGTCCAGCTTCCGTTCCGCGTTCAGTTCCGCGAGCAGGACCTCGTGCAACCGCTGCCAGACCCCGGCCTCGTTCCAGTCCCGCAGCCGCCGCCAGCACGTCATCCCCGAACCGAACCCCAGCTCCTTGGGCAGATACTCCCACTGGATGTCCGTGTGCAGCACGTACAGGATCCCGCACAACACCTGCCGATCCGGCAACGGCTTACGGCCCGGATACCGGAACCTGCGCTCCCGCCTCGGCAGCAGCGGCTCGATCCGCTCCCACAGCTCATCCGACACGATCCACGGTGATGCCCCCACGCATCGGACAACGCTCAACTCGCCGTCCAGACACGCACACCACGGCTCGACCACCTCATTGTGTTAGCGTTGTTAGTACTCCAGCAGCGGTTCGTTTTCTGAGCTGCGTTTTCGGTAGTGACAGCGGCGGGCGACGGCCTGGCGGTTTCTTCTCCAGGCCGACCATTTCAGTGCGTGGGTGACGGGGTCGTGGTCGGCTCCGGGACGGGGCAGGAGAGTGTCCAGGAGTCGCCGGATCTCCGCCACGGTGAGCGGGATGACGGCTGATGCGTTTCTGCAGCCCCCTTTGTGTCGCTGTGGGCCTGGGCTGCAAGTGCGGCCAGAACTGCGTGGGCGAGCATGGCCAGGGTGATGTGCCGGTACCAGCCGATGTAGCGGCGGACCTCATACTCATCCAGGCCGCATTCGTTCTTCGCGGCCTGGAAGCACTCCTCGATAGCCCAGCGGCTGCCAGCGATGCGGACCAGCTCGGCAATCTCGATGTCGGCGGGTGCGTAGGCCAGGTAGTAGGCGAGCTCACCGGGGTCGGACAGACTACGGCGGGCCATCACCCAGCGGTGATGAGTCGGCGGATCGGGATCGAAGATGATGTTGGCGGGCAGTTTGGCCGCAGCCCAGTCGTAGACTCGCGGGCCCTTCGCCCCGTCACCGCAGGACAGTCGCTGCCAGGCATCCCCGGGTGCCTCGTCGATGAGCTGATCGATGCGCCAGACGCCGACCAGGGACTTGATCTGCTGAGACCTGGGCACTGCCACCACGTAGCCGATGTCGAGCTGCTCGAGCAGGCGGCGGAAGTGCCAGTCCTGTCCATAGGCTTCGTCCGCGGTGACCCAGGCGGCGGGCAGGCCCGCGGCCAGGCAGCGACGGACGATGACCCGGGCCAGCTCGCCCTTGGTGGCAAACGTCCGCTCGTCAGGGATCTTTGCTCCCCGGCACCGCTCGCGGTCGGATGTCCAGGACTTGGGCAGGTAGAGCTCCCGGTCGACCAGGGCCCTGCCTGAGGTGGTCGCGTAGGCGGCGAAGACCCCGATCTGGCAGTTGTCGATCTTTCCGGAGGTTCCGGTGTACTGCCGGCCGACCCCGGCCGAGGTGGTGCCCTTCTTGATGAACCCGGTGTCGTCGATGATCAGCACCCCGTCGGGCCCGAGCCGTTCAGCGACGTACGCACGCACGTCGTCACGCAGGGCATCCGCGTCCCAGACGCTGCTGTTCAGCAGCCGCTGGAAGCCGTCGGGGGTCCGGTGGCCTGCCCATTCCGCGAGCTGCCAGCCGTTCTTGCGTGACGCCCGCCCCAGCAGACCACGGACGTAGTCCCGCATCCGCCACCGCAAATCCGCCCGGACGAACCTGCCCGCCACCCGCGCGAACACCGACTCCAACTCAGCTGTCCAGCCAGCGACTTCGGTCATCCCCTCCATACCAGGACAACGACAACTGCCAGCTCAGGACACGATCCGCTGCTGGAGTATTAGAGGTCCTAACAGAAGTTGTTGATCAAGTGACCGTTGGCTTGTCGGCTCGTTGGTCGGGGCGTGGGGAAGCGTCAGTCGCGACCGTGGATCGTGTCAGACGAACTGTGGTCGTTCATT
>NZ_PQSR01000184.1 GCF_002920635.1 Streptomyces sp. Ru72
TACCGGAGCGCATCGACCGCAAGATCGCAGCTCCGAAGCGATGGCAGGCCGAACAGGAACGCGGCCGGCGGAGTGAGGTCCTGGCCGCCCGCCACCCGCGGCTGCGCTGGGTGAAGTCCCTCAACCAACTCGGCTACCACGACCTCGAAGAAAAGACTGCCCAGATCGCGGAACGGCCCGGGCATCGTGACCGATTCGGCCGACGCGGGGCGGACAGTCTCCGCGTTCCTCGCCTCGCTCGGGCTCGACCCCGTGGTGATCGGCCCCATGAGTGCCGGAACACTGCTGGAGCCGGGCGGCCCTGCCTTCGGCACGACGCTGAGCGGCGCGGAGCTCACCGCACTCGCGGCGCGCTGACGCGCCGAGACGAGCCGGCCAGCGATCGCGCTGCCGCGTGTCGGTCGGCGCCGCGCGTTAGCCCGTCACGCGCGGTCCGGCGGGAGGCGGACCGGCGCTGCTGTGATCACTGCGTCGTCACGGCCGTCGTAGGTCGGCCCGTAGAAGACCGTCGAGGAACCCTCGGCGACGCTGAAAGCCTGCACGCACCCGCCGGAGTCCGGTGGCGGGACCGGCGGGCTACGCCACACGGTCTCCAAGAGCCGTACGACGGCGGTGTGGTCATGGCCCTCCGAGACAGCACCGGGTCCGCGATCGGGCGAACGCCCTGTTGCAGACACCTACGCGGCTCATGATCGTTGAGAGGGCGAGGCCCTGCCTCTCCTCCAGGTGGGGGCTGCACCCGCGCTCTGGTGCAGCCCGTACTGCACTGTTCGGGCGTATCCAAGGCCCTCGTGCCTGACTGATCAGCGCAGCTCTCGTTGGTTCCGGGAGGAGGAAGACATGGGGCACTGGGTGTACGAGTTCGTGGGCTGTCCCGACACCGGCAACTATCAGCAGATCGCCAACGAGGAGGAGCCAGGCGAAGTCATCTTCCGCGAACGGCCCGGCGGCCTCGGCATCGTCGAGGGGTTCGTGCGCGACAACGTCGACGAACTGATGATGGTGGCCCGCTTCCGGTGGGTGGCCGGCGGCGACCCATCGACGGTGGCGCCGATGGTGCTCGAAGCAGTCGGCGAATACCTTCCACCAGCGGCCCGTGAGGCAGGGAGCCAGTGAGGGAGGACGACGGGCCGGAGGCCGGCGGCGAGGAAGAGGCCGAGCCGGAGATCTGCGATCTGTGCGGAGCTGTGCTCTCTGACAGCACCGAGTGGTACGCGCTGGTGCGTGACTCCTCCGCCATCCACGCGGTGGAGTCGAAGTTCGACGGCAAGCGGATGCTGGTCGGGTGCTCGCGCGAGCACCTCGCGGAGCTGGCCGAGCAGTACAAACGCCGCCCGTTCGTGGACGCCGAACTATGGGCCGGGAAGATCGCCCGCGTACTGCGGCGGCACCCCGAGGGAGTCAGCGAGGAAGACCTGGCCCGGCAGAGCGGCCTGACGCATGAGCAGATCCAGCGCGGCGTGATGTGGCAGAACACTGAGGCCCAGCGCTGGCTCGAGCAGCACCGCCAGCAGGAAGACGACGGCACGGACGGCGACCAGTAGGGCGTCGGCCTCGGCCGCCGCCGTCGTTCGTCGCCTCCCCGCGCCCCGCGCCTCACGCGAATAGGTCAGGACAGGCCTGGTGGATTTTCGTGTCCCGCGGGAAGCTTTTTGGTGGTGATCCAGCGGGCACAGCCACGCTGGATCACCGAGTCCTGCTCCGGCCGTCTGCGGGGGCCGACGTGAAAATCGAACTCATCCAACCGGCCGCGAACGTGCTGTTCGACGTGCCGGATGACATGCACGAGGAAATCATCACGCTCATCGACTCCGTCGCCAGCGCACCGGAGGCACACGTATCCGCCCCGGCCGCGGCGTTCGGTGAATGGTGCTGGCTGGTGTACACCACGCACGGCGACGTGCTCGAAGTGCTGGACGTCGGCTGCGCACGGTAGTCACCGTGCCGAGGAACACACCCGGCCGCGTGAAGGTAGCCCTGGTCACCGCGGCGGTGCAGATCAGGGCTCGATGGCGCCGTCAGTGGACAGCAGGACGCTCCCCTGATCCCAGTGCTCCCCTGCACAGCAGACCCCGACCGCAGCGCTACCGGGCGGATATCCCGTGCTCGTCTTCCGGTGCGGCGCCGGCCTGCTACGCGGCTGTCTTCTTCCGACGGCGCCCGGCCCGGGCCAAGGCGTCGACCAGTTCCTCATGACTCATCTTCGACCGGCCGGCGATGCCCTGGTCACTGGCTCGCTGATACAGCTCTGTCTTGCTCAGCTGCCGCAGCTCACGCTTTCCCACACCCTTGCTGCTTGCCGTGGTTGACGCCCGTGTCTGCTTGGGCCGAGCCTTCTTCTTCGCCGGCTTCCCCGCGGGCTTTCGCGCCGGCTTCTGGGCCGTCCTCTTCTTGCCCCTTCGCTCCTGCGGCGCCTTGCCTCCGGAGCTGGGGGTCTGTTCGACGCTGCGCTGGAGGGCTTCCATCAGGTCGATGACGTTGGTGGCCTCTGGTGGGGCTTCCTCGCTGACGATCTCCTTGCCCTTGGCTTTGGCGTCGACCAGCTCCTTGACCTACTCTTCGTAGGTGTCGTGGTAGTCCTTCGGGTTCCAGTCGATGGACAGTGCGCCGATCAACTGGCGGGCGGTGTCCAACTCCCTGCCCTGGACGTCGCCGCGGCCGGGCAGCACCGGCAGCTCCTGATGCGGGTCGCGGACCTCATCCGCCCAATGCAGCGTGTGGAGCACCAGCACCTCTTCCTGCGCGCGCAGCGCGACCAGGTACTGCTTGCCCCGCATCACGAAGGTGGCGATGCCAGTCTTGTTCTCCTTCTCCAGCGCAGCCCGCAGCAGCTCGTAGACCTTGGTGTACTCCTCGCCCTTCGGGGCGAGGTAGTAGGTCTTGTCGAAGTAGACCGGCTCGACCTGATCGAGGTCGACGAAGCCGGTGATCTCGATGACCTGGGACTTGCCCGGTGCGATGTCGTCCAGCTCGTCGGGTTCGACGATGACGTAGTCGCCGCCGCCCAGGTCGTAGCCCTTGACGATGTCGTCGCAGTCCACCTCCTTGCCCGTTCTCTCGTTCACCCGCTGGTAGCGGACGCGGTCGGAGGTGCCCCGCTGCAGCTGGTGGAAGTGGACGGTGTGGTCCTCGGTCGCGGTGAACAGCTGCACGGGCACCGTGACCAGCCCGAACGTCAGCACCCCGCTCCAGATCGCTCGCGCCATCGCTCATCCCTGCCCATTCTTTGCCTCAGGCCTTGTGCAGCGTCTGTCCGGCGAGCTTTTGGGCGTGGGCGGCTGTGTCCTTGGCCCGGCGCCGGGCTTCACGCACGCCCAGGTCGGCGGCCCTTGTGTGGTCGCGGGCCTTCCGGGCGGCGTCCCGGGCCCGCTGCTGCTCGCGCTCGGCGTCCTGAAGCTGCCAGGAGAGCTCGGTGACGCGCTGTTCGGCCTGCTGCTGCTCTTCCTCCGCCCGGCTCAGCTTCTCTTCCGCAGTGGCCAGCTCCGCTTCCCTGTCGTGTAGCTCCTGCTCGGCCTCCGCGGCCTGCTGCCGGGCCCGCTCAAGGCGTTCTTGCTGCTCGCGGCGACGGGCGCGCGCGGCATCCAGATCGGCCACCTCGCCGGCGGGCTTGGTGCGGCGGGCAGCTGGGGCCGGTGCGGGCTGTCGGGACAGGGCGGGGAAGCCGACCGGGGCACTCAGCGGCTTCGTCAGGCGCCCTTTCGCCCACTGCTGGGCCGCCTCGTGGTCGGCCAGCACCGCGTGCAGGGTGTCCTGGACCTCCTGCCGCGTGGCATCGCTGATGCGCTGCCCCGCCTGGGCCGTCAGCTCGCCGGCCTGCCGGGCCAGAGCGAAGGTGACCTGGTGCTGCTGCGCCGACAATTCCCGCAGCTGCTCCCCGTCCAGATCCCGGTGGGCCTGGCGCAGCGCCTCACCCAGCTGCAGAAGACGCCGCACTTCGTCCGGCTGCTCGCGCACCAGCAGGTTGCTCGCCCACGCCGCCAGGGTGGGGCGGCGCAGCCGGCGGATCTGCTCGGCCAGTTCCCGGTCGCCAGCGGCTCGCACGGCTTTGGCACGCTCGTCTCTGGCGGCCGTGAAGTCGCCCGGGGCCAGGGCGTACAGCTCGTCGGCGAGAGCGTCCAGATCCATCCTTGCCTCCCAGCCGCCACCTCCCTGCGCATAGATTTTGTCACTATTTGATCTGATATAGATGGACGGGATTTCGAGTGGGCGGCTAGCCGCCGCGAAAGGCATCGAGCGTGACCTGGACGCTGCCCGAGCCCATGCTCGCCTCCCCCGTCTCCAGCCCTGAGCTGCGGCCGGGCTGGGCAGCGAGCCGAAGTGGGACGGCTTCAGGGCGCTGGTCTCCGTCGACGCCGGCAGGGGCGTGCTGCGCTCCAGGTACGGCACCGAGATGGCAGGGTCGCTTCCGGAGATCGTGGCTGGGACCGTGCAGCTGCCGGACGCGACCGCGCTGGACGGCGAGCTGGTCGTATGGGACACCGCGGGACGGCTCGCCTTCGAGCAGCTGCAGAACCGGCTACAGCGGCGCGGCGCCAGGGCGGCCCGGGCGGCTGCTGAGTGGCCGGCTCACTTCGTCGCGTTCGATCTGCTGCGGCTGTCCGGGACCGACACGACCGGATGGCCGTATCGGCGGCGCAGGGTCGCGCTCGAGTCCGTGTTCGCCGCGCGCCGGCTGTCGGCACCGTGGGTGCTGTGCCCGTCGACCACCGAGGCGGACACCGTGCGCGAGTGGCTGACATGGGCATCGGTCGGGATGGAGGGCGTCGTATTCAAGCGGCTGGACGACGCCTACCAGCCGTCGGTGAGGGGCTGGCAAAAGTACAAGGTGCGGGAGACCACCGAGGCGATCGTCGGCGCCGTCACCGGCACACTCGCCTCTCCGCGCACGCTGTTGCTCGGCAGGTTCGACGATTGCGGCCGCCTTCAGTACGTCGGCCGCACCACCACTCTCGCTCAGACAGCGAGCAGCACGGTCGCCGGGCTACTCGCCCCGGCGCGGCGCGGTCATCCGTGGACGGGCTGGTCGTTCTCCGCTGGGTGGGGCAGCCGGGAGACGCTGGACGTCACGCTGGTGGAACCGGAGCTGGTGGTGGAAGTCGGCGTCGACGTCGCCCGCGACGCCTCCGGCCGGTGGCGCCACCCCGCACGCCTGCACCGCGCCCGCCCCGACCTCTCCCCCACCAACGTTCCCCACCTGGCGTCGCCGCCACGCTGACGGCGGCACCGAGCGCGGCGGCCCCGACGACGCGCAACCGGCCGAGCGCGCGCCCTGATCCCCGGCCGCGGCCGCGCCGCTCATCCCGCCCCTCCCTTTTCCCTCACTCCAGCCAAGGGACATGGGCGAAAGCGGCCGCAACGGGGATGTCAGCGGACCGACCACGCAGAAACCGCGCGGTGACCTGCACGGACACGGAGACGGTTCACCGGGTCGCGCAACAGTAGGCGCAACCCCTAGCGCATCTCGATGGCGCAACCGTAGGCGCAACCCGGCTCCTGGCGGCGTGCGGCGCTCGGACGGGGCCTCATGCGGCCCGGGCTGCTGCCCGGGCGCGGGTCAGCTGCCGCAACTCGGTGCGTGCCGCCGGCACCGAGCGGGCGGTGTTCCAGTACGGGTGCCACCACAGGCGTACGGACAGGCGCAGCAGACGGCGGCGCAGGGCGGTGGTGTCGCCGCGGTGGAACCCGGCGAGCGCGGCGTAGGTGGCGTTCCAGGCATGCTGCGTCTGCACCAGGTCGTCGGGGAAGTCGGTGGCGTCCATACCGGCATTGGATCGCTTGTTCGAATTCTCTGTCATCTCGGACACGCCGCCGCCTGTCCGACCAGCCGTGGTCGGGCTACGTGCCGTGCGACTGGGGGCGTCGTCCTCGTGGTCGCCCCGACCGTGACCTCGGTCGGTGTTCAGCCGCGGCGTCCAAGCGGCCGCGGCGAGACCCGGCTCGCGTCCCGACCGAGAGTCAGACCATAAATACGACGATCACAACGAAAGACCGTAAATGACCGAGCTCAGAACGGGAGACATACTTACTGCTTGTGGATCAAGGAATGAGCTTTGCCGAGGCTGCCAGGACCGTCGGCATCAGCACCCGCACCGGGGAACGATGGCGCAACGGACGAGGTGCCTCGGGCCGGACCAAGGCATATCCACCGCTCAACGCGGCACCTGTCGATGTATCGAGTGATCCCTCGCGCTATCTCCGCGAGGCCGACCGCGTCCACATAGCCGACCGGCTACTGGAGAAGGCCACCATCCGCGAGATCGCCGCCGAGCTGGGCCGCAGCCCATCGACGATCAGCCGCGAAGTCCGTCGCAACGGCACCATCCTGGCCGACGGACGCTGGCACTACCGGCCCTACACCGCCCAGCGCCGCGCTGACGCCCGCCGGCCTCGTCCAAAGACCGGGAAGATCGGCCAGAACCCGGAACTGCACGACTTCATCCAGTCGCACCTGACCCTGCGCTGGAGCCCCGAGCAGATCTGCCACGCTCTGCGCAGACGCTTCACCCATCGGCCAGACATGCACGTGAGCCATGAAACCATCTACCAGGCCCTTTACACCCAAGGCCGCACAGAACTCCGCCGCGAACTGACCCAAACTCTGCGCACCGGACGTGTCAGACGGCTCCCTCGCCGCCTGGCCGACCGCCGGCGCTTCCGGGCAGTCAAGAACAAGGTCATGATCAGCCAACGGCCGCCCGAGGCAACCGACCGGGTCGTCCCCGGGCACTGGGAAGGCGACCTGATCCTCGGCCGCAAGAAGCACTCCGCGATCGCCACTCTGGTCGAACGCAGCACTCGTTACCTGCTGCTGGTCCACCTGCCCGACGGCTACAATTCCGCAGCCGTACGCGACGCACTCATCGCCACGATGAACCCCCTGCCGCCCGTTCCGAAGCAGTCTCTGACCTGGGATCAGGACACCGAGATGGCCGCTCACCGCGGCTTCAGCATGGCCACCAACGTCCCGGTCTACTTCTGCGATCCCGGCAGCCCGTGGCAGCGCGGCTCGAACGAAAACACCAACGGCCTGCTCCGACAATACTTTCCCAAGGGGACCGACCTGTCCCGGCACACCCGCGAGCACCTGGACGCGGTCGCCGCCGAACTCAACAGCCGCCCACGCAAAACGCTCGGCTGGGAAACCCCAGCCGAGCGCCTGCAGAATTTGATGGGTTCAAGAACTCTGACGGCACAAGGGGCCTTCCGCGCGGTGCCTTTGGCCCCAGACCAAGCCGTGAAGCTGACCTCCTAGTGCCGGTGCCAGACCAGCGTGTAGCGCCAAAACAGTCGTCGGCGCAGCCGTGCACCGGGTAGCGCCTGGCGGGCGTCGCGAACGACGTCTGCAAAGGTCATAGTCGCCGGTCGGGTCGGAGCGGTCATTGAGTCCGGTCGCGGCGCCTTGCGGCCCTTGTTCTTGATCCAGGCCATGGCGACGTTCGCCGGAATGGCCACGGCGTCGATCAGGTAATCGCTCAGGGACTGCGGGCGATAGACGCCGACGACGACCAGGGTTCCGCCGGACGCCAGGTGATGGCGGAAGCAGGTGAGGGCGTCGCTGAACGGCATGTGGTGGATGGTGGCGACACAGGTGATGACGTCGTAGGGGCCAGGCGGCACCTCCTTCAATGCGTCTCCGACAGTGAAGGTCACCGGGGCGGCGGGGTCTGTGAGCCCCCGCGCGCGATCGACGATCGTGGGGTCGACGTCGATACCGTGCACTGCTCCGGCCCGTGAGGCCAGGAGTCTGGCGAGGTCACCGCTGCCTGATCCGACGTCCAGAGCCCTGTTGAAACGTCTGGGGAGCTGGCGCAGCATCCACCGGTGGTAGTGGGCGTTGTGGTCCCAGGGGTGGGTGGCATGGAATTGCTCAAGTGCTCGCATGATGCGGGGCAGCAATGTCGTCATGGCGTGAGTCCATCAGCCCCTCGGTCGCCTGCGAAACCCACAGCCGGGGCGCCCGGCCTGGAACGACCGTCAGCCGCTCGGCCGGGATACTCAGCCGAGCGGCTGT
>NZ_PQSR01000185.1 GCF_002920635.1 Streptomyces sp. Ru72
CGACCGGTGGGCGGGACTCGTCGCGCAGGGCGCGGGCTGCCCCGCGCAGGAGGTCCCGCCACGGTCCTTGCGGCACTCCCCCGGCCGCGCGCTCGTACAGGTCGGCGCCCTCCTCCAGGACCAGGGCGACGTCGATGCGGGATGGGACCTTGATCCGTGCGTGTCGGCGCCAGGTGGTGACCGGATCGCTCCACGCCTCCACGGCGTAGGTCCAGGCGCCGACCGACAGCGGGGTCACCTCGGCGCCCCAGCGATCGCTGCCGGGCTCCAGCTCGCGCATCGGCGTCCACGGTCCGGGGCGGCCCTCGGGGTCGCAGAGCACGACGTTGGCGCCGATCGCGCCGTGCCCCTCACCGAGGACCGTGGCGGTGACCTGGAAGGTCTCCCCTTCCACCGCCTTGGCGGGGCGTCGGCCGCCGTCTACGGCCGGACGGACGTCCACGATCGGTATGCGTCCGATCGAGGCCCTCGCGCCCTCGGCGACAGGGCTCGCCCCGTCCCGGTGCGCGGCCTGCGGTTCCATCCGTCTTCGCCTCCTTAGCCGTCGTCGAGCTCGGTGGGCGCCGGCTCTGCGGTCATGGGTCCGGGGCTGCGTACGGCGTCCGGCTACCCGTCCGCCGAAGCTGCCGGAGACGGGCGCGCGGTCCGCTCACTGTGCGTGCGGAGGTAGAGCTCGGCGGCGTCGGCGGCCTCGCGTGCGCACCGCTTCCCCATGAGCACGCACAGGCTGTAACCGGTGCTCTCGAAGGTGCCGCGCACCTCCCGGTTGTCCGGGGACGCGAGCATCAGGCGCTCCCACTCCCGAAACCGCTCGAGATGTCTGGCGACCTCGGCTCTGGCCGGCAGGGGCATGGCACCGGTCACCTCGCTCTCAGCACTGAGTGTTGCACCCATGGTGCACGGTTCATCACGCAGCGTCCTGTTCGGAATTAAACCAATGGGGCTGGAGCGCTTCGTGTTGCACGAATGGAGTAGCGCTCGCACTCTGGGACTGACTCGAGAGCGACGACCGCTCACGCTTCGTGATCGGGGCCCGGCCCACAGGGGCGAGGAGGAGCGAGAGCTTCGCCGGTGAGGAGCCAACGACAATGAAGACCGCAGCCCCCTGCTACTACCACCTCGACGTCGAGGTCAGCCCGGAGCGGATCGGGCAGGTCCGGCGGATCCTGGCCGCCCACCTCCGCTACTGGGATCTGGAGATCCTCGTCGAACCCGTCTGCCAGTGCGCCGAAGCGCTGCTGCGGACGATCGACGCCCACGCCGCGGACAAGAACACCACCCTCGAGATGTGGTGGAACGGCCACCATCTGATCACCGCTGTCCAGGACAGCGAGCGCGACATCCGGCCGCACTACGCGCCGAGCGGCTGTCTGGCGCAGATCGCGGCGCTGAGCAACGGCTGGGGCTGCTGCGCCACCGGCGCCGGCGGAAAGATCATCTGGTTCTCGCAACGGGCCCGGGCCGGCGATCCCGCTCCGCTCGTGCCGGTGACCCCCGCGCCGAGTCTGCGCGAGACGCGCCCCCTCCCGCGCGCACTGCCGCTCACGGCGGACGCCACGGGACGGGAGCGCGAGGCCGCGAGGGCCGGACGCCGCGAGCCGGTCGCCGTCCCCGCCTGACCACCGCGGCGAGCCGAGCCCATGCCGGGCGGCACACCCCGCCGCCCGGCGACGTACGCGGACACCGGCCGTGGCGGGCACCGGCGTTGATGCTCCCCGGCGGTCTACGGGGACCCGGTGAGGAAGGCCGGTCTCAAGGCGGCGCGCCCCGGCGGCGGGGCCGCCGGCCGCCCCGCCGATCCGTCACAGGTCCCGTCGCATGGACAGCGCGCCCCCGCGTGATCGACACTCGGCGGATGGCGAAGTACTTCGACGTTCATCCCGACAACCCGCAGCCGCGCACGATCGGCCAGGTCGCCGACAGCATCCGTGACGGCGCGCTCGTGGTGTATCCGACGGACTCCTGCTTCGCGCTGGGGTGCCGGCTGGGCAGCCGGGACGGCATGGAGCGCATCCGGGCGATCCGCCACCTCGACGAGCGCCACCACTTCACACTGGTCTGCCGGGACTTCGCACAGCTCGGCCAGTTCGTGTACGTGGACAAGGACGTGTTCCGCGCGATCAAGGCGTCGACGCCCGGCAGCTACACCTTCATCCTGCCCGCGACCCGCGAGGTGCCGCGCAAGCTGCTGCACCCGAAGAAGAAGACGGTCGGGGTCCGCATCCCCGACCACGTGGTGGCTCAGGCGCTGCTGGCCGAGCTCGGCGAGCCACTGCTGTCGAGCACCCTGCTGCTGCCGGGCGAGGAAGAGCCGCTGACACAGGGCTGGGAGATCAAGGAGCGGCTCGACCACGTCGTGGACGCCGTGGTCGACTCCGGGGACTGCGGCACCGAACCGACGACGGTCATCGACTTCTCGGGGGGCGAGCCCGAGATCGTGCGCAAGGGAGCGGGCGACACCGCACGCTTCGAGTGACGTGACGCTCCTCCAGCCGCACCGGCGAGGTGGCCGTTCGGCCGATCCGGGGACTACCGCCGGGTGCCGTTAACGTCCTGTTTGTCCGGGGAAATGATGTCCGGGCGGTTCAGGGCTGCCACAAGCAGCCCGGACAGCCGTCCGCCCCACACATCAGCCAGGTCACAGGGAGGCCGCCATGGCACACGGTGGCGACGTCATCGCCGAGCTCACCACCGACCACCGGGAGGTGGAAAGCCTCTTCCAGCGGATCGAGTCGCTACCCAGCGGCCACGAGGACCGCCGCAAGCTGGCCGACGAGATGACGATCGAACTCGTACGGCATTCCGTCGCGGAGGAGCAGTATCTGTACCCGGCGGTGCGGGAGCACGTCGAGGGCGGCGGCGCGATCGCCGACAAGGAGCTCGCCGACCACGCGCGGGTGGAGGAGGCCCTCAAACAGCTGGAGAGGTGCTCCGTGGAGGACCCCGAGTTCGACCGGACGTTCGCGACCGTGAAGAACGAGGTGATCTCGCACGTCCAGGACGAGGAGAACAACCTCTTCCCCAAGCTGCGACGGGCCTGCGGCCAGGAGATGCTCGACCAGCTCGGCGACAAGATCCGCACCGCCAAGAAGATGGCCCCCACACGCCCCCATCCGGCGGCTCCCGACACGCCGCCGCTCAACAAGCTGCTCGCGCCGGGGACGGGTCTGGTCGACCGGGTCCGCGACTTCGTCACCGGTCGCGGCCGCTCATCCTGAGTACGCAGCCGCCCGCCTGAACTCGGGGCCGCCGCCTGGACACGGGAGCCGACCGCCCGCGGTCGACCGGTCGGGGGCGACGGGTGCGGCGCCTCAGACGGCGGCGATCCCGTCCCGACGGTCATCCGAGCGCCGACGAGTCACCCGACGCCCTCGCGGCACACCGATCTCAGCCGGCGACCGGGTCCCCGAGATGGCCGCCCTCGTCCACGGGCTCGCCGTGCAGTCGCTCCACGAGGGAGTCCCGGTGCAGGTCGGCGAGCGGCGCCAGCAGGTCGGGGTGGCGCAGCAGGGGCACCGCCCGGCGGTCCTGCTCACCGGGGTCGGTGAGCCTGCGGAAGTCGAACACCAGCCCCCTGACGTGCTCGCTGCCGTCGAGTGCCGCGACGGCGTCGCGAGCGAGCGACGGCATGGTCAGCAGGCAGGCCGCCCAGCTCGCGACCACCTCGTCCACCCAGCTCCGCCAACCGGCCTCGGCATCGTCGACGGCCACCGCCTCGGCTCCGGTCAGCCAGTCCAGGCGGTCGGAGCCGCCGGGCCCGACGAACACGACGAGGGCCGCGTCGGCCTCGGTGGGGTAGCGCAGCCAGGCGGCGACCATGACGGCCTGGGACGCCTGAGCCTCGGCGAGGGCGGCGTCCAGGGCTCCTCCGGTCCCGGGGTAGGAGCGCAGCAGCCACTGGGTGGTGGCGGCTATGACGGGAGACAGATCGGCTGACATCGGCGTCACGCTACCGGCCGGCCGGAAACGGATAAATAGCGCCAATCACATTGGGAGCCCATCAAACGGTGTGATGCGTCACAGGTGCGGCTCACGACCGCGGCACGCCGGTGTGGACCGGGCCAGGAGACAGGCGCAGGCTGGAAGAAGCCGAAGAAGGGGACGAACACCTCCTGGTTCGGGGAAGTGATCCCGATGGAAGCCAAGCAGTGGACCGTGGACATCTACATCACCGAGGACGGCGACGACACCCATGCCCGCGCCGTGCTGAGGACGTCTGACGCCTCGACCGTCGCCGGCAGAGGCGCTGCCCGGCGCAACCCCGTCGACCGGCCGATCCCCGAGATCGGCGACGAGCTCGCGGCCAGCCGGGCGTTGGAGGACCTCGCCATCCGGCTGCACGACGTCGCCTCCGAGGACATCGTCCAGATGGCGGGCCCCGCCGAACCGTGACGTCCTGCGCACCTCGAGGGCATGGGGCCGATCGGCCCTGGTGGTCGCGGCGGGCGCGTGATGTGCTGATGGTGACGGGAAGGACCTGCGAAAGACGCGGGGAAGCGGCCGGCAGCCGCGCACCGCGCAATCAGGATCCGAGAGAACCGGATGGGTCCTTCCCGCCCGTCATGCGTCCTGTGGCGTCCCGGCGCCGAGTGCGGCCTGCCCAGCCCTCGCGGCGGCGGGAACGAAAGGACAGTGAAGCGATGGCCTCTGTCACCACCGTGGGCGCGGCCCTTCCCGCCGAGCACCGCGAACGGCTGATGCGGATCGCCCGCGAGGTCTCCTTCGACGAGGGGACCCGGCTGTTCGAGGAAGGCCGGAGGGCAGACCGGTTCTGGATCGTACGAACCGGGACCGTGGCCCTCAACGTGCATGTGCCCGGCCGCAGGCCCGCCGTCATCGAGTCGCTGGGTCACGGCGAGCTGGTCGGCTGGTCCTGGCACTTCGAACCGCACGTCTGGCAGTTGGGTGCCGAGGCCATGACCCCGGTACGGGCCTACGAGTTCGACGCGGTGACCGTGCGGGCGATGTGCGCCGAGGACCCCGAGTTCGGCCGTGCCGTCGCCGTCTGGGTGGGCCAGGTCGTCGCCCACCGGCTGAACGCGGCCCGCATCCGGCTGCTCGACCTGTACGGCCCCTACGGCAGCGGCAGTCCGTGAGGGCCGGTGCCCGACGGCCAGGACCGCGTCCGACCCCGAGGAGGAACCGTGACCGTCGGCCCGCACGTCGTCAGCGACGTGATGACGCACGCCGTCGTCGCCGTGGGCCGTGACGCGCCGTTCAAGGACGTCGTCAAGCTCATGGAGCAGTGGAAGGTCAGCGCGCTGCCCGTGCTGGAGGGTGAGGGCCGGGTGGTCGGCGTGGTCTCCGAGGCCGACCTGCTGCCCAAGGAGGAGTTGCGCGACAGCGATCCGGATCCGTACGCGCAGGTGCGGCGCGTGTCCGACCCGGCCAGGGCCGGTGCGGTGACCGCGGGCGAGCTGATGACCGCTCCGGCGATCACCGTGCACGCCGACTCGACCCTCGCCCAGGCCGCTCGGATCATGGCTCTGCGCAAGGTGAAGCGGCTTCCCGTGGTCAACGACGAGGGACTGCTCGAGGGCGTCGTCAGCCGCGCCGACCTGCTCAAGGTGTTCCTGCGGGAGGACAACGACATCGCCGACGAGATACGCCGCGACATCGTCGACGTCCTCTTCCCCGCACCCGTGGAGCCGGTCCACGTCATCGTCGCGGAGGGTGTCGTCACCCTCACGGGTAAGGTGAGCGACCCGGCCATGATCCCGGTGGCCGTCCGGCTGGCGCGTGCCGTCGAGGGTGTGGTCGACGTGGACTGCCGCCTCTCCGGGGACGAGGCGGTCTGACCGCCGACCGCGCGCTTCAGCTGGGTCCCCACGGCCACCGCACTTTCAGCAGGTCCCTACCGCCACTGCGGCCCGACGCACTCCCACTCCCGGGCCCATTCGTCCATGCGCTGCCGCTCCAGGCGCCCGCGCACCAGCCACCCGCAGGCCAGCACCCCGCCCGCGGCACCGCATCCGACGATCGTGCCGACCAGCGATGCCTGCAGCCGTGTCTCGGCGCCGGTGGCCGGTTTGGAGACCAGGTTCCCGGCGTCGTCCGTCCACACGGTGACCTGTTCTCCCGCCTTCAGCCCGGGCTCGGCCCTGGCCAGACCCGTGCGCGGACCGTCAGGTGCGCTCCAGCGGACGTTCGCCCACACGCCGCCGTCGCCGTAGGCGTGGACGTCCTCCGTGGTTCTCGCCGCGTCCTGGGTCAGCACCGCCCGTACAGGGTGGGAGTGGGCGGCCCGCACGGCCAGACCGTGTTCCACGGCGCCCGCCGCCGCCCGCCCCGCGAGCACCCCGCTCAGCAGGACCAGCAACCAGGTGACAAGGACGATCCAGGCCTCGAAACGGTCGCTGCGCCGCAGCAGCGGATTGCGCCGCCACCGCCACAGCCACACCCTGCTCCCCGCCGTACGACAGGTCGTCGCCATCGGTCGTCACCTTCTCGGGGTGCGTCATCCGACGCTGCCGGCTCTCCAGGGCCACCGCGACACCTCGTCGTCCGGGAAGTCGACCTCGAGGTCGGGCACCCGGGGCGGCCCCATGAGCGCGCAGTCGACGTCCACGACGCCGTCGACGCCCCGCACCAGCCGCGCGGTGACGGGCACGAGACCGGTGTCGCGGACGCGGCCGGTGAGCCGCACGACGCCTTCCCGGACCTCCACGCGGACCGGATCCAACGGGGCGGGGAAGAGACGGGCGACGATCTCGCGGCGGATCTCCTCCGCGATGTCCTCGTCGTCGCGCAGGTACACCTTGAGCAGGTCGGAGCGGCTGACGATGCCGAGCAAAGTGCCCTTCCGGTCGACCACGGGAAGACGTTTCACCCTGGCCTGTGCCATGGTCCGGGCGGCCTGGGCGAGGGTCGCCTCCGCGTGGACGGTGACGGCGGGCGCGGTCATGAGCTCCTCGGCGGTGACCGCGCCGGCCTTGGCGAGGTCGGCCGCCCGCTCCAGCGACACGTACCGGCCCGGTTCTCCGTCGCGGAGCTCCTGCTTGCGCAGCAGGTCGGCCTCGGAGACGACGCCGACGACCCGGTTGCCCTCCCGCAGGACGGGCAGGGCACTGACCTTCCACTGTCCCATGGCCTTGACGATGTCCTTGAACGTCGTCGCGTGGCCGACGGCGACGACCCTGCGGGTCATGACGTCGCCGACGAGGTGGGGGGTGCCGTGCATGG
>NZ_PQSR01000186.1 GCF_002920635.1 Streptomyces sp. Ru72
GGGTCGCCGAACTCGTCGGCGCGGGCCGCTCCTTCGCCCGCCTCGACGACACCGGCAGGGTCGTCTTCAAGGCGGAGATCGGCGCCGCGACCCCACTGGCCTGCCAGATCCAAGGGGTGTGGGTGGCTCCCGAGTACCGGGGGATGGGCCTGGCCGCACCGGGTATGGCGGCGGTGCTGCGCTATGCGCTGACCGATGTGGCCCCGGTGGTGAGCCTGTACGTCAACGACTTCAACACCCCCGCGCGGCGGACGTACCACAGGGTGGGCTTCCAGGAGGTCGGGGCGTTCATGAGCGTCCTGTTCTGAGCGCCGCCACAGGTGCTTCGGGCGCCGAAGGGCAAGCAGCGGACGGCCCGCAGCCGAACCCCGCCGCGTACCCCTGTAGGCTCACGACCATGCCTCGTACCGTCGACGACGTCGTGATCGGCCCCCTGGACCTGTCCGCCCGCGTCGACGAGGCGCTCGCCGTCCAGGCCCTCGCCTTCGGGCTGGGCGCCGACGAGGTCGCCGTACGCCGCCAGATCGTGCTGCGGCACATGGCCTACCGGGGAGCCCGCGCGTTCGGCGCCACCACCGCGGACGGACGGCTCGTCGGGTTCGTGTACGGCATGCCCAACGACCGTGCGCACTGGTGGTCCACCGTCGTCGAACCGTATCTGCGCGCCCAGGGCCACGACGACTGGCTCGACGGCTCGTTCGTGATCACCGAGCTGCACGTCCACCCCCGGTACCAGAACCGGGGCATCGGCCGCTCCCTGATCACCACCATCACCGACGGCGCCACCGAGCCCCGCTCGATCCTTTCCGCGATCGACACCGACAGCCCGGCCCGGGGCCTGTACCACTCGCTGGGCTATGTGGATCTCGCGCGGCAGGTGCTCTTCCCCAGCGCGCCGAAACCGTACGCGGTGATGGGCGCCCCACTGCCCCTGCGACGCCGTTAACGGATTTCCACCCGCACGGCAAGCCCGGCTAACCTCCTAGCCATCACCCTTACGCGGCAGGAGTACCAGAACCATGGCCAACGCACCGGTCCAGCGCATGTCCCAGTTGATGGCGAAGACGCTGCGCGACGACCCGGCCGACGCCGAGGTCCTCAGCCACAAGCTGCTGGTCCGCGCGGGCTACGTCCGCCGCACCGCCGCCGGTGTGTGGACCTGGCTGCCGCTCGGCAAGAAGGTCCTCGCCAACGTGGAGCGGATCGTCCGCGAGGAGATGGACGCCATCGGTGCCCAGGAGGTCCTGCTACCCGCCCTCCTGCCCCGCGAGCCCTATGACGCGACCGGCCGCTGGGACGAGTACGGCGCCGAGCTGTTCCGCCTGAAGGACCGCAAGGGCGGCGACTACCTGCTCGGTCCCACCCACGAGGAGATCTTCACCCTGCTGGTGAAGGACCAGGCGTCCTCGTACAAGGACCTGCCGGTGATCCTCTACCAGATCCAGACCAAGTTCCGTGACGAGGCCCGGCCCCGCGCCGGCATCCTGCGCGGCCGTGAGTTCCTGATGAAGGACTCGTACTCCTTCGATCTGGAGGACGACGGCCTCGCCCGGTCCTACGCCCTGCACCGCCAGGCCTACCAGCGCGTCTTCGAGCGCCTCGGCCTGGACTACCGGATCGTCGCCGCGACCGCGGGTGCCATGGGCGGTTCCAAGTCCGAGGAGTTCCTCGCCCCGGCCGGCGCCGGCGAGGACACCTTCGCCGACTGCCCGAACTGCGACTTCGCCGCCAACACCGAGGCGATCACCTACGCGCTGAAGCCGGTCGACGCCTCCGGTGTCCCGGCCGCCGAGGAGATCCCCACCCCCGACACCCCCACCATCGAGACCCTCGCCGCCTCCCTGGGCGTCCCGGCCTCGGCCACCCTGAAGAACCTCCTCGTCAAGGTCGACGGCGAGATCGTCGCCGTCGGTGTCCCCGGCGACCGCGAGGTCGACATGGGCAAGGTCGAGGCGCACTTCGCCCCGGCCGTCGTCGAGATGGTCACCGAGGCCGACTTCGCGGGCCGGCCCGACCTCGTCCGCGGCTACGTCGGCCCGCAGGGCCTGGGGGAGAAGGTCCGCTACATCGCCGACCCGCGCGTGGCGCCGGGCACCGCGTGGATCACGGGCGCCAACAAGGAGCACACGCACGCGAAGAACGTGGTCGCGGGCCGCGACTTCGAGGTCGACGAGTACGTGGACGTCGTGGTGGTGCAGGAGGGCGACCCCTGCCCGAAGTGCGGCACCGCGCTCAAGCTGGACCGCGCCATCGAGATCGGCCACATCTTCCAGCTCGGCCGCAAGTACACCGACGCCCTCAAGCTCGACGTCCTCGGCCAGAACGGCAAGCCGGTCCGCGTCACCATGGGCTCCTACGGCATCGGCGTCTCCCGCGCGGTCGCCGCGCTCGCCGAGCAGACCGCCGACGAGCAGGGCCTGTGCTGGCCCAAGGAGGTCGCCCCGGCCGACGTGCACGTCGTGGCAGCCGGCAAGGCCCTGCAGACCGAGGTGGCGCTCGACGTCTCCGAGAAGCTGTCGGCGGCCGGTGTCCGCGTCCTGGTCGACGACCGGGCCGGTGTCTCGCCGGGCGTGAAGTTCACCGACGCGGAGCTGATCGGCGTGCCGCAGATCCTGGTGGCCGGGCGTCGCGCCGGCGAGGGCGTCGTCGAGCTCAAGGACCGCCGGACGGGCGAGCGCGAGGAGCTCACGGTGGACGAGGCGATCGCCCGCCTCACCGCCTGATCCGCGCCTCGGGGCGCCCGCCACGGGCCGACCAGCCCATGGCGGGCGTCAGCCGTCCCCTACTGGACGGGCAGGTGCGTCCGGCAAGATGAGGCCCGCACACCAAGCATCCGCGGACCTGTATCACCCGGAGGACGCCCGTGTCCGACACGACCGGCCGGCAGCGGTTCCGGTTCGGCCCCGCCCGGTTGCGGCACGGGCCTGCCCGGCCGGCGGCAGGAGCGGCCCCCACCGTGCCGGCGCCGTACAGCGGTGGTCTGCGGCCCCCGGCGGTCGAGGCCCGTGGGCTTCGGGTCGTCCGCGGCGGGCGGGAGGTGCTCCGCGGCCTCTCGTTCAGCGTGCCCCCAGGCACCGTCACCGGCCTGCTGGGCCCTTCCGGCTGCGGCAAGACCACACTCATCCGCAGCATCGTCGGGACCCAGATCACCTCGTCCGGTACGGTCACCGTCCTGGGTGAGCCGGCCGGATCCCGGCGGCTGCGCGGACGCGTCGGCTACGCCACCCAGAGCCCGGCCCTGTACCCCGACCTCACGGTCGCCGAGAACCTGCGCTACTTCGCCGCGTTGCTGCATGCCGAACCGGACGTCGAACGCGTCATCGCCGCCACCGACCTGGAGCGGCAGCGCGACCAGGCGGTCGGCTCCCTCTCGGGCGGCCAGCGGATGCGCACCGGCATCGCCGCCGCCCTGCTCGGGAGCCCGCCGCTGCTGGTGCTCGACGAGCCCACCGTCGGCCTCGACCCCGTTCTGCGCAACCAGCTCTGGCAGCTCTTCCGCACCCTGGCAGCGGACGGCACCACGCTGCTGGTCTCCAGCCACGTCATGGAAGAGGCCGGGCGCTGCGGACGGCTGCTGCTGATGCGCGACGGCCTGCTCCTCGCCGACGACACCCCCGACGCGCTGCGCGACCGCACCGGCACCGCCGACCTGGAGGAGGCGTTCCTCCGCCTGATAGAGGACGTCGCGCCTCGCGAGACCCAGCCCCATGGGACCCAGCCCCACGAGGACGAGGAGACCGGGCCGTGATGACCTCGGCGAGCCGCGCCACCACACGCCGCATCCTGCGTCAGCTGCGTCACGACCCGCGCACGGTGGCCCTGCTGCTGATCGTCCCGGTCCTGCTCGTGGTCCTGCTGCGCTACATGTTCGACTCGGCGGCCGCCTTCGACCGGGTCGCCCCCGCGTTGCTGGGCATCTTCCCGTTCGTCGTCATGTTCCTCGTCACCTCGGTGACGACCCTGCGCGAGCGCACCTCGGGGACGCTGGAGCGGCTGATGACGATGCCGCTGAGCAAGCTGGACCTGCTGACCGGTTACGCCTGCGCCTTCGGCCTGCTCGCCGTGGTCCAGGCGCTGGCGGTCACCGGCGTGAGCCTGCGGCCACTCGGGCTGACGGTCTCCGGGTCGACGGGCCTGCTGCTGACGGTCGCGGTACTGGACGCCCTGCTCGGCACGGCGCTCGGGCTGTTCGTCTCGGCCTTCGCCCGGACGGAGTTCCAGGCCGTGCAGTTCATGCCCGCGGTGGTCTTCCCACAGCTGCTGCTGTGCGGGCTGTTCGTCCCCCGGGCGCACATGGCGCAGCCGCTCCGCTGGGCCTCGGACGTCCTCCCGCTCTCCTACGCCGTCGACGCCCTGGAGCGGGCCGCCGCGGGCACCACCGGCACGGCCGACCTCGTCCGCGACCTCTCGGTGATCGCCGGTTCCGCCCTGGCCGCCCTGGCGCTCGCGGCCGCCACCCTTCGTCGGCGCACTCCCTGACACCCGGTCCGCAGGCGTCGCGACCCGATCACCGCTGCGAGTGGGGCCGACGGCGCACGGCCCTCGGCAGTCCTCGGCCGATCCGGGCCAGATTGATCCCGTCACCGATGCCGAAGGCGTGCGGCGTGAGGAACGCGTCGCTGTCGGGGTCCCAGTACTCGCGAACGACCTTGCCCAGGCTGGGCCTGCGGACGTCGTACGGCAGCCCGGCGACGCGGCCGGTCCAGGTGCGCGCCGACGCCGGCCTGCGCAACGGCTGCGCCACGGCGACGGCGGTGGCCGCGCCCGCCGCGAGGACGACCAGGGTACTCAGCGTTCTTCTCCTCATGGCGAGACCGTACGCCGCCGGCCGCGCGAAGGGGTGGAGACGAAAGGCGCCCGGCGCGGGGCCGTTCGGGCCTTCGGTACGGCCGACCGGGGCGGGCGAGGGGGCTGTCGGCCCGCCCGTCTAGAGCCAGCTCGCGAACTCCAGCAACAGCTCCGCGTCCCCCGGGCGGCCCACCCGGCGCGCCCGCACGCCCGACTCCACCGCCCGGAACAGCGTCCAGCCGCGCAGCCGCTCCTGATCCAGGTCCAGGGACTCCGCGAGCCGTTTCACCCGGCGGCGGGTGATCGCCGCTCCGGAGGGCGCCGCGATCAGGTCCTCCACCCGGTCGCGCACCAGCCGGGCCAGGTCGAAGGCGCACTCGCCGACCACCGGGTCCGGCCCCACCGCGAGCCACGGCATCCGCTCCCCGGCGAGGATCTTGCTCTGCCGGAAGGTGCCGTGCAGCAGCTGCTCCTCGGGCTGGGTGGCGAGCAGCTGCTCACGGGCCGCCAGCGCCGCCTCGACCAGCGGCGCGGCCTCCGGGTCGGCCTCCGCGCTCCTGCGCATCGCCTCGGCCTGCCGGCCCGTGCGCGCGGCCACCGTCTCGAAGGAGTGAGCGGCGGGCGGCTCGACCCACAGCCGCCGCAGCGTGCCGGCCGCCTCCAGCAGGGCCTTCGCCTCCGGCAGCGAGCGCACGGACATCTCCGGGTGCAGGCGCTCCAGCAGCAGCACGCCCTCCCCGGCGTCCGGGGCGTCCGCGTCCAGGAGCCGTACGGCCCCGAAGCCGTCCCACCGCACGAGCGCGGCCCGCTCGCTGCCCGGGCGGGCCCAGGGCGGTACCAGCTTCAGCACGGCGGGCGTCCCGTCGGCCTGCCGCACCAGCAGCACCAGGCTGCTGCGGCCGCCCGGCGCCTGCACCCGCTCCACGGTCAACTCGCGCAGGCCGACGGCCCGCCGGACCAGCTCCGGGAGCCTGCCCAGCCAGTCGGCGCCACCGTCCCGCTGCGTCTCGCCGAGCGCCCTCACCAGGCGCTGCGGCGGTTCGAAAGCCATGCGCGAGTTGTTCCCTTCCAGGTCGGCTTCGCACGCGTACGATCGAGCGCGTACGCGTCAGGTACGCGGTGTCGCCGACGCGGTGGGGGTGGCCGCCGCCCGCTCGGCGAGACCAGGGAAGGCTACGCTCTCGCCGCTCCAGCGCACCGACCGCACCGCGGCTTCCCGCAGCGCCCCGGCGGCGAAGCCGCGCCGCGCACCCGTCGAGGCCCGCACGAGATCCGAGTAGACCCCCGCCACCCGCTCCTCCAGCTCGGCGGCCAGCCGCACGGCGGCGGCGGAGTCGGGCACCGGGAACGGCAGCGCGTACGCGGCCGCCGCGGCGTCCGGCGTGCCGCCCAGGTCCCGTACCGCCCGGGCCAGTTCGTCCCGCCGGGCGCGGTGGGCGTCGTAGGCGGTCCGCGCCTCCTCGCGCCGTGCCTGCTCGATGCGGCCACCGACGACGCCGTAGCCGTAGACGGCGGCGTGCTCGGCGCGCAGGGCGGCGCGCAAGGCCGTCAGTTCGTCGCTCACGGGCGTCGGTGTGCCGGTGCTGCTCGTGCTCACTTTCCGCCTTCCGTCAGCAGGTACGCGTGCGCGGCCCCTGCCGCGGCCACGGACGCCATCAGCCGTGCC
>NZ_PQSR01000187.1 GCF_002920635.1 Streptomyces sp. Ru72
AGCCGCTGCGCCCTCGTCAGCCGAAGCTGCCGCTGCCGTAGGGGGCGTACAGGTCCAGCAGCCGGGTGCGTTCGGAGTCGAGGCGGTGGGACAGGATGCCGCCCATCCACTGGGCGACCGAGAAGCCGAGCACCGGATCGTCCTGACACATGGAGCGGACCGCTGCGGCGTCGAACTCGTACGCCCGCACCGGCGTCGTCGTCTCGGCGCCCAGGTGCCAGGCGTGCGCGCCGAACAGCCAGGACCAGCCGAGCAGTTCGTCGTGCCCCAGGGTCTCGATGACGGCGGCGCGCCGGCCGGGCACGTGCAGGTCGAGGTCGACGGTGCCGGAGCGGATGACCCAGAACCGGTCGGCGCGTCCGCCCTGCTCGCACAGGCGCGTTCCCTGCGGGAAGGACACCTCACGGGCGGTGCGCATCAGCCGCTCGCGGTGCGCGAGGGGCAGCGCACGCAGCATGCTGGTGGTGGGGGGAGCGTTCATCACGGCCTCCAGGGGACGGCGTGGGGACCCGACGCTCCCAGCGTGACCCCGCCTCCCGTCCCCGGGCCATGGGCCACCCGGCCCCCGGGCCGGGACGTCCGGCACCGCGCGGGCGACCCCGGCCACCCGCGGTCATGCGCCCGTCCGGGCCCCGGAAGGTGACGGGCCGGGTTCGGGCGACGTTGGGCCGTTGGGCCCGCCGATGGGTCCCTGCGGCCCCTGCGCGCGACGCCGTTCCCGCGCCAGGCTCGACGCAGGGACAGCAGAGCCCGGACAGGAGGTGCGCGAGATGGTCCGGCCCGTGACCGCGGGAGTCGACGCGTCCGACGAGAGCCTCGCGGCCGCCCACTGGGCCGCCCGGGAGGCGCTGCGCCGGGGTGCGCCGCTCCAGGTCGTCCACGCCTGGAGGCGGCAGCCGCTCCCGGCGCCGTCCGGCGGGTGCGGGGACGACCGGCGCGAGGTGGGGGAGCAGATACTGGAGCGGGCCGTGCGCAGCGTTCGCGCCGCGCATCCGGGGCTGGAGGTGGAGGCTCTTCTGCCGGCCGAGTCCCCGGTGACCGCGTTGCTCGCGGCGGCCGAGGACTCGGAGATGCTGGTGCTCGGGTCCCGTGGTCTGGGCCGCGTCGCCGGGTTCGTGGTCGGCTGGGTGTCCCAGCGTGTCGTCGCCAGGGCATCGCGCCCCGTGGTGCTCGTACGCGCCGGTGAGACCTCCGCCGACGAGCACCTGCCGGCCCTGGACGGCGTCTCGCCCGAGGAGATCCCCGAGACGCCCTACCGCGACGTCGTGCTCGGGCTGGACCCGCGGCACCCGCTCGACGAGCCGATCGAGTTCGCCTTCGACTCGGCCCGCCGCCGCGGCACCGCGCTGCACGTGGTCCACGCCGTCGGTGACGTCCATGCGCAGGCGGCGGGCGGACGGGAGGTGCCGGCCGAACAGGAACACCTCGTGAACGCCGCGCTGCGGCCCTGGCGCGAGAAGTTCCCCGGCGTCCCGGTGTCCGAGACCGTCTCCACGGGCCGCCCCGCCCCGCAGCTGGTGCGTGCCTCCACCCGGGCCTGTCTCGTCGTCGTGGGGCGCCGCACGCGGGACGGCCTCTTCGGCCCGCACATCGGCTCCGTCGCGCACGCCGTGCTCCACCATGTGGCCTGCCCGGTGGCCGTCGTCCCGCATGCCTGACACCCGGGCTCGGGACCGCGGTCCGGCCACACGGCCCCGTGCCGCAGCCCGGTCGCCGTCGTCCCCCGGCGCACGGCACCGACGGCGTTCGTATCCCCGCACAACGGGTACCCCAGCCCGCCGCGCCCGATGAACACCCCGACGACGTGTGGAGTCACCGATGCCCGACGCCGAGCACCCCGGCACCGTACTGACCGACGAGGAACTGCACACCCTCGACGCCCACTGGCGGGCCGCCAACTACCTGGCCGCCGGTCAGATCTACCTGATGTCGAACCCGCTGCTGACCGAGCCCCTCAGGCCCGAGCACATCAAACCCCGCCTGCTGGGCCACTGGGGCACCTCGCCCGGGCTGAACCTCGTGTACACCCACCTCAACCGCGTCATCAAGGCGCGCGACCTGAACGCCCTGTGCGTCTGGGGACCCGGGCACGGCGGACCGTCCGTGTTCGCGGGCTCCTGGCTGGACGGCAGCTACAGCGATACCTACCCGGACGTCACACGGGACGCGGAAGGGATGGCGAAGCTGTTCAAGCAGTTCTCCTTTCCGGGCGGTGTGCCCAGCCATGTCGCACCGGACGTGCCGGGCTCCATCCACGAGGGCGGCGAACTCGGCTACTCGCTCGCCCACGCCTACGGAGCCGCCTTCGACAACCCGGACCTGGTGGTCGCCTGTGTGATCGGTGACGGCGAGGCGGAGACCGGTCCGCTCGCCGCCTCGTGGCATTCCGACAAGTTCCTCGACCCCGTCCACGACGGCGCGGTGCTTCCGATCCTCCACCTCAACGGCTACAAGATCGCCAACCCGACCGTCCTGGCCCGGCTCCCCGAGGCCGAACTCGACGAACTCCTGCGGGGATACGGCCACGAGCCGATCCACGTCAGCAGCGACGACCCCCTGCAGGTGCACCGCGCCATGGCGGAGGCCTTCGACGCAGCCCTGGACCGCATCGCCGAGCTGCAGCGCGCGGCACGCGAGGACGAGGCGGCCGAGCGGCCGCACTGGCCGGTGATCGTGCTGCGCACCCCCAAGGGCTGGACCGGGCCCGCCGAGGTGGACGGCGAGCCCGTCGCCGGGACCTGGCGCTCCCACCAGGTGCCGCTGGCGGGCGTCCGCGAGAACCCCGAGCATCTGCGCCAGCTGGAGGCCTGGCTGAAGTCGTACCGGCCCGAGGAACTCTTCGACGCCGACGGCCGCCCGCGCGCCGACGTGCTCGCCTGCGTGCCCTCTGGTGCCCGCAGGCTCGGCGCCACCCCGCACGCCAACGGCGGGCTGCTCGTGCGCGGCCTGCCCATTCCGGCCCTGGACGACTTCGCGGTACCCGTCGAGAAGCCGGGCTCGGCCCTGCACGAACCCACCCGCGTCCTCGGCGGCCTGCTGCGACAGATCATGAAGGACACCGCGCAGCGGCGGGACTTCCGCCTGGTCGGCCCGGACGAGACCGCCTCCAACCGGCTGCAGGCCGTCCTCGACGCCAGCGGCAAGGCCTGGCAGGCCCAGGTGCTCCAGGTCGACGAACACCTCGACCGGCACGGCCGTGTGATGGAGATCCTGTCCGAACACCTCTGCCAGGGCTGGCTGGAGGGCTACCTGCTCACCGGCCGCCACGGGTTGTTCTCCTGCTACGAGGCGTTCGTGCACATCGTCGACTCGATGGTCAACCAGCACATCAAGTGGCTGAAGACCTCCCGGCGGCTGCCCTGGCGCGCCCCCATCGCCTCCCTCAACTACCTGCTGACCTCGCACGTGTGGCGCCAGGACCACAACGGCTTCTCCCACCAGGACCCCGGCTTCGTCGACCACGTCCTCAACAAGAGCCCGGAGGTGGTCCGGGTCTATCTGCCGCCGGACGCCAACACACTGCTGTCCGTCGCGGACCACGCCCTGCGCAGCCGCGACTACGTCAACGTGATCGTGGCGGGCAAGCAGCCGTGCTTCGACTGGCTGTCCCTGGACCAGGCCCGTGCCCACTGTGCGCGCGGCGCCGGGATCTGGGACTGGGCCGGCACCGAGAACGGCGGTGAGCCCGACGTGGTCCTCGCCTGCGCCGGAGACGTGCCGACGCAGGAGGTGCTGGCCGCCGCGCAGCTGCTGCGCCGGCACCTGCCCGAGCTCGCGGTCCGGGTGGTCAACGTGGTCGACATGGCCCGGCTGATGCCGCGCGAGGAACATCCGCACGGCATGTCGGACTTCGAGTACGACGGCCTGTTCACCGCCGGCAAGCCGGTGATCTTCGCCTACCACGGCTACCCGTGGCTGATCCACCGCCTGGCCTACCGCCGCAGCGGCCACCGGAACCTGCACGTGCGCGGCTACAAGGAGGCCGGGACCACGACCACACCCTTCGACATGGTGGTCCGCAACGACCTCGACCGCTACCGCCTGGTCATGGACGTCATCGACCGCGTCCCCGGCCTCGCGGTGCGGGCCGCCTCCGTGCGCCAGCAGATGGCCGACGCCCGCACCCGTCACGAGGCGTGGATCCGCGCTCACGGTACGGACATGCCGGAGGTCGCGGAGTGGACGTGGGCCTCCTGATCCGACCTTGCCGGGGCCGGTGGCCTCCGGAGGGCCGGGATCTCGCCGAGGCTTCGGCAGCGTCCGGGCAGAGCAGGGGCGCGCAGAGGGGTACTCGGAAGGCCCGTCCACTTCCGTTCGTACGGTTCGTTCGGGCCCGGCCGGTGATCGGGGCCGACCGGCCCAAGCGGATCCCCGCAAGGTGGGACAAGCTGGATGTGATGGGGTGGTCCGGCTCAACGCCGGATGTACCGCCGTACCGGCTTCCGGACGGTCCCCGGGCCCCGGCCCGGGGGGAGGAAGGAAGGATCGTCATGAAGGGCTTCGTCTTCCACGGCCCCGGAAAGTCCGCCTGGGAGGATGTCCCGGACCCGGACATCAAGGAATCCACCGACGCGATCGTGCGCGTCGAGACCACCACCATCTGCGGGACGGATCTGCACATCCTCAAGGGCGACGTGCCCGAGGTGCGCCCCGGCACGGTGCTGGGGCACGAGGCGGTCGGCGAGATCGTGGAGGCCGGACGGGACCTGCACGCCGTACAGCCGGGGGAGCGCGTCCTGGTCTCCTCCATCACCGCCTGCGGCCGGTGCGGCTACTGCTGGGAGCGGACGTACGGCCAGTGCCGCGGCGGCGGAGGCTGGATCCTCGGGCACGTCATCGACGGAACCCAGGCCGAGTACGTCCGGGTGCCCCACGCCGACCTGTCCGTGCACGCCATGCCCGGCGCCGTCGACAGCAAGGACGCCGTGCTGCTCGCGGACATCTTCCCCACCGCCTACGAGGTGGGCGTGCTCAACGGACACGTCCGCCCCGGGGACAGCGTGGTCGTGGTCGGGGCAGGCCCCATCGGGCTCGCTGCCATCGCCACCGCCCGGCTGTTCGCCCCCGGGCGGATCGTCGCCGTGGACCCGGCCGCGATGCGGCTGGACGCCGCCAAGGGGCTCGGCGCCGACGCCCTGGCCGACCCCGTCGATGCCCAGGAACTGATCGCCGACCTCACCGACGGACTGGGCGCGGACGTGGTCATCGAGGCGGTCGGCGTGCCGGAGAGCTTCGAGCTGTGCACCCGCGTGGTGCGGCCCGGCGGGCACATCGCCAACGTCGGTGTGCACGGGCGGCCCGTGACCCTGCACCTTGAGGACCTGTGGAGCAGGAACGTCACCATCACCACCGGCCTGGTCGACACCTACTCCACGCCCACGCTGCTGCGGATGGCGGCCGCCGGCCGGCTGCCCACCTCGTCGCTGGTCACGCACACCTTCCCGCTGGACCAGATGGAGGAGGCGTACGACGTCTTCGGCCGGGGCGCCGACACCGGCGCGCTCAAGGTCGTACTGGGTGGGGAGCAGCACGAAGTCGTCGCCGTCCGGGCGACCTGACGGAAGGAAGTGACGCGCCATGCCCACACACGCATCGCCGGACGCGGTGGAGGGTCACCAGGGTCACCACCCACCCGGCAATCTCGGGCGCCGGATCGCCCTGCGGCGCGAGGAACTCGGACTGTCCCGCAAGGAGGCGGCGTGCCGGGCCGGCATGGCCTCCAGCTATCTGCAGTACCTGGAGGAGCAGCCCACCGCCGCGCCCGGCGTCAGCACCCTGCTGAGGCTGGCCGGCGCACTGGAGACCACCGTGCTCGAACTCACCGGCGGGGACGTCGACCTTCCGCCCGGCCTCGGGCAGGCCGGAGGGCACCCGAAGTTCACCGAACTCAGTATCCGGGAGTGCCGGGACCTGCTGTGCACGCACGGCGTGGGGCGGCTCGCGGTGCCCACGGAGTCAGGACCGGTGATCGTCCCCGTCAACTACGGCGTCGTCGGCGACTCGATCGTCTTCAGGACCAGCCCCGAGGCCGTACCCGCACAGGCCGCCGACTCCCAGGTGGCCTTCGAGGTCGACCGTATCGACGGCTCCTTCAGCCAGGGCTGGAGCGTGCTCGTGTGCGGACACGCCCGCACCGTGACGGACCCCGACTCCGTCCGGCGACTGGAGGAGCAGGCGTACAGCACACCCTGGGCGGGCGGACAACGGGACCTGTGGATCCGTATCGATCCCCGCAGAATCACCGGA
>NZ_PQSR01000188.1 GCF_002920635.1 Streptomyces sp. Ru72
GTCGGAGCAGCCCGCCAGCAGCGCGGCACCCGCGGCCGAGGCGAACAGGCTCCTTCTGCGCAGCGGGGCGCGTGCAGGCGGGGAGAGGGGCACGGCAGACCGTCCTCGGAGGCTTCGGTACGAACGGATGGGCGGGACCCCAACGAATGGGCGGGAGCCCGTTGATCACCGTACCCGCGCACCCCGCCCGTCCCTGCCATCGGCTCGGCTCGACAGCGCACACGCACGCGTGCAGCCCGCCCGGACGCCGTTCGGCTCACAGCCCAGGTGGACGGCATCACCCTCCGGGACCGGATACCCTTTGACCTGACAGCGACCATCCCACAACAGCACACGCGGCCGAGGAGTCACCCGGATGAGCACCACCCAGAGCGAGAGGCTGCGAGAACTGCTGGAACCGCTCGTCACATCCCAGGGGCTCGATCTCGAGGAGATCGCGGTGGACTCCGTGGGGCGCAAGCGTGTGCTGCGCGTCGTCGTCGACTCCGACACCGGTGCCGACCTGGACAAGATCGCCGATGTGAGCCGCGCGCTCTCGGCGAAGCTCGACGAGACGGACGCGATGGGCGAGGGCGAGTACACCCTCGAGGTCGGAACCCCGGGCGCGGAGCGCCTCCTCAAGGAACACCGGCACTACCTACGGGCCCTGGGCCGGCTGGTGCGGTTCCAGCTGGCCGAGGGCGGAGAACTGGTCGCCAGGATTCAGCAGGTCGACGACGACGGTGTCGACCTCGAGGTGCCCGGTGTGAAGGGCCGCAAGGCCACCACCCGCAGACTCGCCTTCCCGGACATCGCCAGGGCACGGGTCCAGGTCGAGTTCAACCGCAAGGACACGAGCGACATGAAGGAAGAGGAGGAGGCGTAGCCGTGGACATCGACATGAGCGCCCTGCGGGGCTTGGTACGGGAGAAGGAGATCTCCTTCGACCTGCTGGTCGAGGCGATCGAGGCGGCCCTCCTCATCGCCTACCACCGCACCGAGGGAAGCCGCCGCCACGCGCGCGTCGAGCTCGACCGGGAGACCGGCCATGTGACCGTGTGGGCGAAGGAGGATCCCGAGGATCTTCAGGAGGGGCAGGAGCCGCGCGAGTTCGACGACACCCCGTCGGGTTTCGGCCGTATCGCCGCCACCACCGCCAAGCAGGTCATCCTTCAGCGTCTGCGCGACGCCGAGGACGACGCGACGCTCGGCGAGTACGCGGGCCGCGAGGGCGACATCGTCACGGGAGTGGTCCAGCAGGGCCGCGACCCGAAGAACGTGCTCGTCGACATCGGCAAGCTCGAGGCCATCCTGCCGGTGCAGGAGCAGGTGCCGGGGGAGACGTACGAACACGGCAAGCGCATCCGCTCGTACGTCGTCCGGGTGGCGAAGGGCGTGCGCGGTCCGTCCGTCACTCTTTCGCGCACCCACCCCAATCTGGTGAAGAAGCTGTTCGCGCTCGAGGTGCCGGAGATCGCCGACGGCTCCGTGGAGATCGCCGCGATCGCCCGTGAGGCCGGTCACCGCACGAAGATCGCCGTCAGGTCCACCCGTTCGGGTCTGAACGCCAAGGGCGCCTGCATCGGCCCCATGGGCGGCCGTGTGCGCAACGTCATGGGCGAGCTGAACGGTGAGAAGATCGACATCGTCGACTGGTCCGACGACCCGGCCGAGATGGTGGCGAACGCCCTGTCCCCGGCCCGTGTCACCAAGGTGGAGGTCGTGGACCTCGCGGCCCGCTCCGCGCGCGTGACGGTCCCCGACTACCAGCTGTCGCTGGCGATCGGCAAGGAGGGGCAGAACGCCCGTCTGGCGGCTCGGCTGACCGGCTGGCGGATCGACATCCGCCCCGACACCGAACAGCCCGCCGAGAGGCCGGCCTGAGGCGCGTGACCTCGGCCGGGAATAGATCCCGGCCGTGCGACGCTGAGATCACGACAGTTTGTGTGCAGCAGCTGTTCGATTCTTGCCCCGAAGGGGTGAGGTCGGCGCGGGGAGGTAGACTTAAGCGTGTCTGGCCGGACGCACGCCGGAGCATGCCCTGAACGCACCTGTGTGGGGTGCCGGGAGCGAGCGGCCAAGATCGAACTGCTGCGCACCGTGGCGGTCGAGGACGCGTGCGTCCCCGATCCTCGCGGTACGCTGCCCGGCCGGGGTGCGTACGTGCACCCCGCACTGTCCTGTTTCGACCTGGCGGTCCGCCGCCGGGCGTTCCCGCGGGCGCTCCGCGTCCCGGGTCCGCTCGACACAAAGGCGTTGCGCCAGTACGTCGAGCAGGAAGAAAGTTGTCAGCAGCACCCAGCTGGGCAGGCAACACCGTAAGACGTGCCGCACGGACTCCCTGTGCGGTCCTGGTACCTCGCGAGTCGAAAGCAGGTCGAGATTGCGATGAGCACTCGATGAGTACGCGATGAGTACGCCCATGAACTAGCGACGGTCCGGCTTCAACCCGGACCTCAAAGGAGCGAAGTGGCTAAGGTCCGGGTCTACGAACTCGCCAAGGAGTTCGGTGTCGAGAGCAAGGTCGTCATGGCCAAGCTCCAGGAACTCGGTGAATTCGTCCGTTCGGCGTCTTCGACCATCGAAGCGCCCGTAGTACGCAAGCTGACCGACGCCCTCCAGCAGGGCAACGGCGGTGGCGCGAAGTCCGCCGCCCCGCGCAAGGCCTCCCCGGCGAAGCCGGCCGCGCCGTCCCCGGCGCAGGCCGCACGTCCGGCTGCCCCGCGTCCGGCGGCCCCCCAAGCCCCCCGGCCGCCGAGAAGCCCCGCGGCTCCGGCCCCGGGTCCGCGCCCGACGCCGGGCCCGAAGCCCGCGCCGCGGCCCGCCCCGGCGTCCCCGGCCCCGGGTGCCCCGGAGTTCACGGCGCCCCCGGCGGCTCCGGCCGCCCCCAGCCCGCGCCCGGGTGCCCGTCCCGGCGCCCCCAAGCCCGGCGCACGTCCGGCCGCGGCCGGTCAGGGGCAGGGCCAGGGCGGTGCCCAGGGCGCTCGTCCCGGCGCTCCGCGTCCGGGTGGCACCGGCGCGCGTCCGGGTGCCCGTCCGGCCGGTCCGCGTCCGGGTAACAACCCCTTCACCTCCGGTGGCTCCACCGGCATGGCGCGCCCGCAGGCGCCCCGCCCGCAGGGTGCGCGTCCGGGTGGTCCCGGTGCTCCGGGTGCCCCGGGTGCCCCGCGTCCGCAGGCCGCCCAGGGCGGTCCCCGTCCGCAGGGTGCGGCCGGTGGCGGCCCGCGTCCGCAGGCTCCGGGCGGTCCGCGCCCGACCCCGGGCTCGATGCCGCGTCCGCAGGGCGGTCCGCGTCCCGGCGGCGGCCCCGGCGGCCCGCGTCCCAACCCCGGCATGATGCCGCAGCGTCCTGCTGCGGGTCCGCGTCCGGGCGGTGGCCCCGGCGGCCGTGGCCCCGGTGGCGGCGGTCGTCCCGGTGGCGGCGGCGGTCGTCCGGGTGGCGGCGGCTTCGCCGGTCGTCCGGGTGGCGGTGGCGGCGGGTTCGCCGGCCGTCCTGCCGGTCCCGGTGGCGGTGGCGGCGGTTTCGCCGGCCGTCCGGGTGGTCCCGGCGGTGGCGGCGGTGGCCGTCCCGGCTTCGGTGGTCGTCCCGGTGGTCCCGGTGGCCGTGGTGGCACGCAGGGCGCCTTCGGTCGCCCGGGTGGTCCCGCGCGTCGCGGCCGCAAGTCGAAGCGGCAGCGCCGTCAGGAGTACGAGGCCATGCAGGCCCCGTCGGTCGGCGGCGTGATGCTGCCTCGCGGCAACGGCGAGACCATTCGCCTGTCGCGCGGTGCGTCGCTCACCGACTTCGCGGAGAAGATCAACGCCAACCCGGCGTCCCTCGTCGCGGTCATGATGAACCTCGGCGAGATGGTCACGGCCACGCAGTCCGTCTCCGACGAGACCCTGCAGCTCCTCGCCGACGAGATGAACTACACGGTTCAGATCGTCAGCCCGGAGGAGGAGGACCGCGAGCTCCTCGAGTCCTTCGACATCGAGTTCGGTGAGGACGAGGGCTCCGAGGAGGACCTGGTCGTCCGTCCGCCGGTGGTGACCGTCATGGGTCACGTCGACCACGGTAAGACCCGCCTGCTCGACGCCATCCGCAAGACGAACGTCATCGCGGGCGAGGCCGGTGGCATCACCCAGCACATCGGTGCCTACCAGGTCGCGACCGAGGTCAACGACGAAGAGCGCAAGATCACCTTCATCGACACCCCGGGTCACGAGGCGTTCACCGCCATGCGTGCCCGTGGTGCGAAGTCGACCGACATCGCGATCCTGGTCGTCGCGGCCAACGACGGCGTCATGCCGCAGACGGTCGAGGCGCTCAACCACGCCAAGGCGGCCGACGTGCCGATCGTGGTCGCGGTCAACAAGATCGACGTCGAGGGTGCCGACCCGACCAAGGTGCGCGGTCAGCTGACCGAGTACGGCCTCGTGGCCGAGGAGTACGGCGGCGACACCATGTTCGTCGACATCTCCGCCAAGCAGGGTCTGCACATCGACGAGCTGCTCGAAGCGGTCATCCTGACCGCCGACGCCTCGCTCGACCTGCGGGCCAACCCGAACCAGGACGCGCAGGGCATCTCCATCGAGTCCCGCCTCGACCGCGGCCGTGGTGCCGTGGCGACGGTCCTCGTCCAGCGAGGCACGCTGCGGGTCGGCGACACGATGGTCGTGGGCGACGCCTACGGTCGCGTGCGCGCCATGCTCGACGACAACGGCAACAACGTCGCCGAGGCCGGCCCGTCGACGCCGGTCCAGGTCCTGGGCCTGACCAACGTCCCGGGTGCGGGTGACAACTTCCTGGTGGTCGATGAGGACCGTACGGCCCGTCAGATCGCCGAGAAGCGTGCCGCCCGTGAGCGCAACGCGGCCTTCGCGAAGCGCACGCGCCGCGTGTCGCTGGAGGACCTGGACAAGGTGCTCAAGGCCGGCGAGGTCCAGCAGCTGAACCTGATCATCAAGGGTGACGCCTCTGGTTCCGTCGAGGCCCTGGAGTCCTCCCTGCTCCAGCTGGACGTCGGCGAAGAGGTCGACATCCGCGTCCTGCACCGAGGCGTCGGTGCGGTCACGGAGTCCGACATCGACCTGGCGATGGGCTCCGACGCCATCGTGATCGGCTTCAACGTCCGCGCGGCCGGCCGCGCGGCGCAGATGGCCGAGCGCGAGGGTGTGGACGTCCGGTACTACTCGGTCATCTACCAGGCGATCGAGGAGATCGAGGCGGCCCTCAAGGGCATGCTCAAGCCGGAGTTCGAAGAGGTCGAGCTGGGTACGGCGGAGATCCGCGAGGTCTTCAAGTCGTCCAAGCTGGGCAACATCGCCGGTGTCCTCATCCGCTCGGGCGAGGTGCGCCGCAACACCAAGGCCCGCCTCATCCGCGACGGCAAGGTGGTCGCGGAGAACCTCACCATCGAGGGCCTGCGTCGCTTCAAGGACGACGTCACCGAGATCCGCGAAGGCTACGAGGGCGGTATCAACCTCGGCAACTTCAACGACATCAAGGTCGACGACGTCATCGCGACGTACGAGATGCGCGAGAAGCCGCGGGCGTAAGCCCCCGGTTCACCGCCGGCCGACGGAACCACGGTTCCGTCGGCCGGCGGCCGTCTGCCACGCGCAGCCCCTGGGGGTTGCGCCCCCAGACGCCCCTGAAGCCCCGTCCTCGCACTCCCCAAGCTCTTCGAGCAGGGGCCCAGACGGGCTGAATGATGCCGACCGGCGCTGCGACATCAGCTCCTCCGGCGGACATTCAGCCACTCCGGCGTTTGAGGAGTGGGGCGGCTCAGGGGGCTGGGCCCCGAACGGTGCCTGGGCGGGGCCCTGGCGGCTTGCAGGGCGGTGCCCCTGCGGGGTGCCGGGGAGCCGCCCCCACCTGCGTTTCGGGGCGGAGCCGAGGCGGGCTTCAAGGTGGCGCCCCGTGAGGGGTGCGGGGGACGTGGTTCCCGTGCGTCGCGCCCCACCGCGTGGCGTCCGTGGGGTCCGGGGCGGAGCTCCGGTGGGGTCGCAGGGGCGCGGCCTGGAGGACGGGACGGGTGGGGGCGGCGGGGCGAGAACAATCCCGTCGAGTGGCCCGCACGGTTCGTTGTACGGTTTTCGTGTCCCTGCCCGCACCGACGGCAGGGCCACCGATCCCGTACCGGCGGGTCATCCGGACACACATGTACGTGGGGACCCTGTCCTTCGACCTCCTCCTCGGCGACGTACGGTCGCTGAAGGAGAAGCGTTCCGTCGTCCGCCCGATCGTCGCCGAGCTCCAGCGGAAGTACGCGGTGAGCG
>NZ_PQSR01000189.1 GCF_002920635.1 Streptomyces sp. Ru72
ATCACCCAAAGCCCTGTGCGGACAGCACCCCCGGCGGCGATACTTGCCGCGACGGATGGCCAAGGGGGAGGTCAGGTGACACAGTTGCAGCAGGGCGTCGCCCCACCGGCGACCCCCCTCGCACCCCGCCGCACCGCCTTCGCCGAGGGAGCCGACCGCCTGCGCGCCGCCGCAGCCACCGAGCCCGGCCGGCTCCGGGTCATCGGCGCCGTCCTCGCCCTGCTCGTCGTCTCCTTCGGTGCCGTCACCGCCTGGCAGATGACCGACCGCGCGGGCGCCGCCGACGACGTACTGCACCGCAGCCAGCCGCTCAGCGCCGGCGCCGCCGACATCTACCGCTCCCTCGCCGACGCCAACACCGCGGCGTCCAGCGGATTCCTCGCGGGTGGCCAGGAACCCGCCGCGACCACCCTCCGGTACGAGAAGGACATCCGGACGGCCGCCGCCAAGCTGGTCACCGCCGCGGCCAACGCCGAGCCCGGCTCCCCCTCCGCGGCCACCATCACCAAGCTCAACACGCTGCTCCCGGAGTACAAGGGCCTCATCGAACGTGCCCGCGCCAACAACCGCCAGGGCTTCCCGGTGGGCGGCGCCTATCTGCGGGCGGCGAACGAGAAGATGCAGCAGGAGATGCTGCCGGCCGCCCAGGACCTGTACACCAAGGAGAACCAGCGGCTCCGCTCCGACTACGCGCACGCGACCCCGTATCCCTGGTTCGCCCTGGCCCTCGGCGCTCTCGCGCTCGCCGCCCTCGGCTGGGCGCAGCGCCGCCACTACCTGCGCACCAACCGGGTGCTCAACCACGGTCTGGTCGCCGCCACGGCCGCCTCCGCGATCGTCCTGCTGTGGCTTGCCGCCGGCCACAGCGTAGCCCGCGCGGGCCTGAGCTCCTCGTACGCGCACGGCATCCGCTCGCTGGACGTGCTGCACGACGCCCGTATCGCGTCCCTGAACGCGCGCGGCAACGAGAACCTGACCCTGGTCAGCCGCGGCGCCGAGACCAAGAAGCTGCCGAGCGGGGCGGTCGAGGACGCCTACGACTACGCGTTCCAGCGGGACATGGACGCACTCCGCGCGAGCCTCGCCAAGGCGGCCTCCCTCGCCGACGACCAGTCGGGCGAGCAGCCCGTGAAGGCCGCCACCGGCAACATGAAGGTGTGGCAGGAGCGCCACAAGCAGGCCAGGGCGGCCGACGACGAGGGCAACTACCAGGCGGCCCTGAACAAGATCATCGGATCCCGGGCGGACCAGCCCACCGGCGAGTGCTTCGACAGCGTGGACGCGAACCTGGCGAAGGCGCTGGACCACGAGGAGAGTGAGTTCGTGCAGGCGGCGAGCGACGGCCGGGACGCCATGACCGGGCTCCCGGTGGGCGCGGCCGTCCTCGCCGTGCTGGGCGCGTCCGGAGCGGTACTCGGCATCGGGCGCAGGCTGTCGGAGTACCGGTGAGAGGGGGAGCGGCGATGATCGCACGGCGCCTGCGGGCGAGCCTGAAGGGCTGGGGCGGTGTGGCGGCCATGGTCGTCGTCTGCGCGCTCACCCTCGTCCTCGCGCTGCTTCTGCCGCTGACCCGCCCGAGCGGCAACGGCTCGACGGGCACCGGCGGCCCGGGCCTCGCCAGGGCCGCACAGGCCAAGGACGACTCCTGCGGCGGCCACCCGGAGCGGATGAGCCCGCCGCCGTCGAGCGACGAGAGCGGTCCGGCGGTCACGGCCATCAAGCAGCGCGGCTATCTCTCGGTGGGCGTCGACCAGAACAGCTACCACTGGGGTTACCGCGACCCCAACACCAAGGGCAGCGACCTCGAGGGCTTCGACATCGACCTCGCCCGCGAGATCGCCCGGCAGATCATCGGCAGGCCCGATGCCGTCCGCTTCCACGCCATCCCCACCAACCAGCGCATCCCGGCCATCAAGAACCACCAGGTGGACATGGTCGTGCGCACCATGACGATCACCTGCGGCCGACTGGCGGACGTCTCCTTCTCCGAGCCGTACTTCACGACCGGCCAGCAGGTGCTCGCCCCCAAGTCGTCCCCGATCACGGGCTACGACACGTCGCTCGCCGGCAAGAGGATCTGCTCGGCCCAGGGTTCGACCGCGGGCGCGAAGCTGACCGAGGACCGGAAGTCCGGCCGGCTCGCCGCGTCCGCCGACATCTCCACCACCGTCCCCAACCAGCTCGACTGCCTGGTGAGACTGCAACTGGGCGAGGTCGACGCGGTGGTCACCGACGGCGCGCTCGCCGCGAGCCAGGCCGCCCAGGACCCGACCGTCGAACTCAAGGGGAAGCCCTTCACGACCGAGTACTACGGCGTGGCGATGAACAAGGATGACAAGGATCTGGTACGCCGGGTCAACCAGGTGCTCGAGGACTACCGCAGGAACGGCTGGCAGGCCTCGTACACCAGGTGGCTGTCCCAGACCCTGGGCAAGGACTCGACGCCGTCGCAGCCGCCTTCCACCTGAACCGGCGCAACCGGCTTGGTACCACTGGAGAGTTGCCCCGGCGCACCGGACACGCGCGCGGGGAACGACGAGAGCGAGAGGTGATCGATGGGCGTCACGGGACCCACCGGGCCGGTACTGGACCGGGACGAGGTGGACCGTGCGCTGGCGCGGCTCGGCGCGGAGCACGAGGCCATAGAGACCTCGCTCCTCGCCCTCCAGGACCACGCGGGCCGCAGGCTCCTCGAGGGCGCCGAACTGACCGGCGTCACCAAGGAGCGGTGGGCCTCGGCGGAGGCGTCGATCACCCTGCTGTGGGCGTACTTCGACGCGTACACGGACACGCTGCGCACCGCGCGGGAGATCCGCTCCCGCAGGCGCTGGTCGAGCCGCGAGGACCTGGCCGAGCTGACCGAACTGCTGCGCGGCCCGAGCGTCACCGTCGCGGGCGGTACCACGGCGACGGCGAACGCGCCGACCCTGGCGGGCACCGGCCGGCTCAGCGAGCAGTTCACCCTCGAGCAGCTCGTGGACCGGATGAACGACCTGTACGCGTCCTCGCTGGACATGGTCGTCGCCGCCGACGCCGTGTGGTCGGCACTGCCCGCCCGAATCGATTTACTGGCCGCCGAGTTGCAGCGCACACGTCAGCTCGCCCACTCGGTGGGTGTACGCCCCGGCGAGCATCCGGCGGGCGACGACCTGGAGCGCATCACCCGCACCCTGACCAGGCTGCGCGAGCAGGTGGTCTCCGACCCGCTGGCGTACTGGGTCCCGGCCCAGGGGAGTTCGGCGCCCGGTGGCGGCAGGCCGGACACCACGGTGTACGACCGCCAGGCGCGCGCCCTGGAGGACGTACGCCGGGAGATCGACGCTGTTCTGACGGTACGTCAGGATGCCGAGAAGCGGCTCGTGAGACTGCGGGACCTGCTCAGCCGCGCGGACCGCACCCTGGCCGAGGCCCGCAGCGCGCGCGGTGAGGTGCTGGCGAAGATCGCCGCCTCGGAGGTCCCCGCGGTCAGCGGTCCGCCCACCGCGCTGCAGGAGCAGCTGGCGACGGCCGCCGAGTACCGCAGGCACGCCCAGTGGCACCGCCTCTCACCGCTCCTGGACTCGCTGGAGCAGAGGGCGGAGGACGAACTCCAGCGCGCCCGCGAGTCGCTGACGGCGGTCACCGCGCCGCTCGCGGTCCGTGCCGAGCTGCGCGGCCGCCTCGACGCGTACAAGGCGAAGGTGGCCCGGCACGGTCTGGCGGAGGACCCGCTGGTGGTCGAGCGGTACGACACGGCCCGCCGCATGCTGTGGAGCGCGCCCTGCGACCTGAGGGCCGCCGAGCAGGCGGTGCTGCGCTACCAGCAGGCGGCCGCGGAACTGCTCGGCGCGCGTGTGCCCGAGCCGGGCGCACCGGCCGACCGGAGGGGGGAGGCATGAGTCAGGCGGGGCGGACGTGCCAGCGGCCCGGCTGCGAGGGGTCGTACGAGGACGTGGGCGGCGGCGAGCTGTACTGCGACACGTGCGGGCTCGCGCCGGTCGTCTCGGCGAAGGGCGCGGAGGGCTCGCCGCCTGCGGGAGGCGCCGCGGACGGCAAGGGCTCCCAGGGCTCGGGAACCGGCGGCGTGCGGCCCGATTCCGGGGCGTCGTCGCGGTCGTCGCAGTCCCGGCGGTCGTCGCAGTCGCGGCGCTCGGTGTCGGGCCGGCTGTCCGGGAAGTCCACCGGCCGTTCGGTGTCGGTGCGCAGCTCCGGTTCCACGGCCGGGAGTTCGGGTCGCAGCCGGCTCGGCCTGGGCCTGGTGCAGGTCCCGGCGGTGCCGCGGCCCGACCCGCGCGCCATGGTGCTGGAGCGCGCGGAGGTGCCCGAGCGCAAGCGGTTCTGCTCGCGCTCCGACTGCGGGGCCCCGGTGGGGCGGGCCCGCGGCGACCGGCCCGGGCGCACGGAGGGCTTCTGCACCAAGTGCGGCCACCCCTATTCGTTCGTGCCGAAGCTCAAGGCCGGCGACATCGTGCACGGCCAGTACGAGGTCGTGGGCTGCCTGGCGCACGGCGGGCTCGGCTGGATCTACCTGGCGGTCGACCGCGCCGTCTCCGACCGATGGGTGGTCCTCAAGGGCCTGCTGGACACCGGCGACCAGGACGCGATGGCCGCGGCGATCTCCGAGCGGCGCTTCCTCGCGGAGATCGAGCACGCGAACATCGTGCGGATCTACAACTTCGTCGAGCACCTGGACCAGCGCACGGGCTCGCTCGACGGCTACATCGTCATGGAGTACGTCGGCGGCAAGTCGCTGAAGGAGATCGCCAACGAGCGTCGCGCACCGGACGGGCGACGCGATCCGCTGCCGGTGGAGCAGGCGTGCGCGTACGGCATCGAGGCGCTGGAGGCGCTCGGCCATCTGCACAGCCGGAACCTGCTGTACTGCGACTTCAAGGTCGACAACGCCATCCAGACCGAGGACCAGCTCAAGCTGATCGACATGGGCGCGGTGCGCAGGATGGACGACGACGAGTCGGCCATCTACGGCACGGTCGGCTACCAGGCGCCCGAGGTCGCGGAGGTCGGCCCGTCGGTGGCCTCCGACCTGTACACGGTCGCGCGCACCCTGGCGGTGCTCACCTTCGACTTCCAGGGCTACACGAACGCCTACGCCGACTCCCTGCCCGACCCGGACACCATCGAGGTGTTCCGCCGGTACGAGTCCTTCTACCGGTTGCTGGTCCGCGCCACCGACCCCGACCCCGCGCGCCGGTTCGCCTCCGCGCAGGAGATGTCGGAGCAGCTGACGGGGGTGCTGCGGGAGGTCGTCGCCCTTCGGACGGGCCGTCCGAGGCCCGCGCTGTCGACCCTGTTCGGTTCGGAACTCAGGGTCACGGACACGGAGTTGTTCCCGAAGCAGACCGGGGAGGTGTCGCGGCTGGGGGCACGGGTGGTACCGGCGCGCCGCCTGCGCCGAGCGGCCGGGGGTGCCCTGCCCGCCACAACAGGAACGGCGGGCTCCGGAACCGGGGGCGCGCTGCCGGGCACGCCGGGCTCCGGCGCCGTGGGGGCCGTGTCCGCCCCTGCCGTCGCAGCCGCTCCCCCTGCCGCCCCTCCCGGCGCCGCCCCCGCCGTCTCCGGCGCCGGTACCCGTCCGGGAGTGGCCGGGAGCACGGGTGGCGCGGCCGCCGGCACCGCCGCCGTCGTCAAGCCGGTCGACGCCCCCGCCGCCGCGCTCGCGCTGCCCGTCCCGCATGTCGACCCCGGCGACCCCAACGCCGGTTTCCTGGCCGGTCTCATGGCCTCCGCGCCCGCCGAGCTGATCGTCGCTCTGCGGACCGCGCCCGCCGCCTCCCCGGAGCTGCGGCTGCGCGAGTTGCGCGCCCGGCTGGAGATGGGCGAGACGGCGGGTGCCGGGCAGGCCCTCGCGGCCCTGGAGGCGGACCACGCCGACGACTGGCGGGTCGTGTGGTACCGGGGCGTCACCGCGCTCGTCACGGGCGACCACGAGGCCGCCGCGCTCTCCTTCGACGCGGTCTACGACGCCTTCCCCGGCGAGCCCGCACCCAAGCTGGCCCTCGGCCTGTGCGCGGAGGTCCTGGGCCAGCTCGACAACGCCGCCGAGTACTACCGCCTCGTGTGGACGACCGACCCGAGCTACGTCAGCGCGGCGTTCGGTCTGGCCCGCGTCCAGTTCGCCGCCGGTGACCGCCAGGGCGCCGTGCGTACCCTGGAGTCCGTGCCGGAGGCGTCCATCCACTACACCGCCGCCCGTGTCGCCGCCGTCCGCGCGCGGCTGCGGCAGCGCGCCGGCCGGGGA
>NZ_PQSR01000190.1 GCF_002920635.1 Streptomyces sp. Ru72
CGATGGGGCAGAACTGCACGGCCGGTTCCCGCGTCCTGGTCCACCACAGCATCGCCCACGAGGTGCTGGAGCGGTTCACGATCGCCGCGAAGCGCCTGGTCATCGGTGATCCCGCGGACCCTCGCACTCAGGTGGGGCCACTGATCGACCGGGCGGCCTTCGACCGGGTCGCAGCGGCGGTTCAAGCCGCCCGGGCCGGCGGAGCCCGCGTTCACACCGGAGGGCTGCCGCACGGCCTGCCTCAGCGTGGGGCCTACTACCCGCCCACCGTGATCACCCACGCGCCCGACGGCAGCGACGTGCTCACCAAGGAACTGTTCGGCCCCGTCGTCACCTTCCAGACCTTCACCTCCGAAGACGAGGCGACGCACCTGGCGAACGCGACCGAATACGGGCTCGCCGCCTCGGTGTGGACGCGCGACCTCGACACCGCCCTCCGGTTGGCGCGCGGCGTCCAGGCCGGCGTGATCTCCGTCAACTCCTACAGCGAAGGCGACATCACCACACCCTTCGGCGGCTGGAAACAGTCCGGGTTCGGCGGCGTGGAGAAATCGACCAACGCCTTCGACCAGTGGACCAGGGAGAAGACCGTCTGGATCCGCAGCCGGTGATGCGGCCTGATCTTCCGCCAGGGAGAGCCTCCGTTTTCCTCACCCGCGGCCACCCGGCAGGGGTCTCTGAGCGGATCGTGGGCCTGACCCAGCTGGTGATCAGCGAGCTGGTCACCAATCAAGTACGTGCACGTCCCTGTCCTTGTGTAGCCGGGCTTGGTCGGCGGGGAGGTAAGGGGCACGGTCTGGAGATCGTGAGGCCATCGCACAGGAACTCAGCGTCGATCGGGAAGCGGTCGGCGAACGCATCACGGCCCGCATTCCTCCTGGATGTCTGAGCCCGTCCCCGGCGCCAGTCGAAGGACACTCTGGATGTGGCTCGTGCGCGGCCACGTTCGCGCAGGTTCTCCAGTCGGAGAGCCGTCCTGATCTGGGCCTCGGCACGGGGTCGTGACGGTGGACGTACGCGGCTCGGGACGCCGTTCAACGTGGGAGAGCACCGGGCCGGTCCCACCGAGGACTGCTGTGCAGGTAGGGGGACCGCCATTCGAGTGGGCACTCTTCCTGGTGCGTCAGGGGTAGAAGCAGACGCACACTCCATGGAGAAAAACTGTCATGGCGACAGTAGACATTCCACCGTCGCAGGGTTAGCGTTGTCTTCGTACCCAGAAGTCGAAGTGGGCACAGCAGGCATGAACTGCTGTGCAGGTAGACCAGAAGGACACAGCCCCAGCAGGGCTGTGAGCAGTACCCGCGGTATCCGCGTAATCGAAAGGTAAGGAGCAGAACGCCATCAGGATCGCCCGGGCGAGGAAGCAGTCCGCCCGGGTACCGCAAGGCCCCGGATTGGAAGGTGGTCCCCGGTCACGCATCCGCGATCCCCGCAACCCCGCCCTCCCAGGCGGCACCTGCGGAAAAAGAAGGCCGGCGCAGTGCGCCGGTAGATGGTGTTGAAAGCTCGGGGCCCGGGTGCCGTACTGGCACCCGGGCCCCCCGACGCGTCCCCGAAAGAAGAGGTCTATGCCGCCTGCCGGTTCCCGTCCCATCGGCCCTCTCGACGATGACGACTACCCCGCCTACACCATGGGCCGCGCCGCCGAGATGCTCGGCACCACCCCTGCCTTCCTCCGTGCCCTCGGTGAACACCGCCTGATCACCCCGCTGCGCTCCGACGGCGGCCATCGCCGCTACTCCCGGTACCAGCTGCGCATCGCTGCCCGCGCCCGCGAACTCGTCGACCAGGGCACCGCCATAGAGGCCGCCTGCCGCATCGTCATCCTCGAAGACCAGCTCGAAGAGGCGCAGCGCATCAACGAGCAACTGCGCGCCGAGGGCCGCGAGCCTCAGCCGAAGACATCAACCTGATCAAAACGCCCGAACCCGAGGCACCCGATGCCCTGCAGGCGGACGAGGCCGCTGAGGGACCGCACCGCCGTTCCGCAGCAGGCGGGCTCAACGCGCCAACCGCACTCCACGGAAGAGGGGACCACGAGCGGGCGTAATGCATGTCGGGGGGTGACGAGGGGCGAACCCGGGGCAGAAGGAGCGGCAACCGATAGGGGCGGCACCGCCCGGGAAGTCCGCGCGGGCGGTGCCGCGGCTGAACGGGGACCGTGCTGCCGGGCTGGGCTCAGGCGTCGATGATGACGGGGATGATGAGGGGCTTGCGGCGGTGGGTGCGGAACGCCCAGTTCGCCACGGCGCGGGCGATAAGTTGTTCGAGTTGGCGCGCGTCCCCGACGCCTTCCTCGGCTGCGGTGGCCAGGGTCTTCTCGATGACGGGGATGACCGGCTCGAAGGTGGCGTCGTCGTGGACGAAGCCCCGGGCCAGGAAGTCGGGGGCCTCGGCGAGGGCGCCGGTGTCGGCGTCGACGATCGCCACCACCGTGACCACGCCTTCGGCGGCGAGGGTGAGGCGGTCCTTGAGGGACGCTTCGGTGGCGCCGCCGACCTCCATGCCGTCCACGTAGACGTTGCCGGCGGGGACCTTGCCGGTGATGGATGCGCGCCCGTCGACCAGGTCGACGACGACGCCGTCCTCGGCGATGACGACCCGGTCGGGGTCGACACCGGTACGGATGGCGAGGTCGGCGTTGGCCCGCAGGTGGCGCCATTCGCCGTGCACGGGCATGACGTTGCGGGGCTTGACGATGTTGTAGCAGTAGACGAGTTCGCCGGCGCTGGCGTGTCCGGAGACGTGCACCTTGGCGTTGCCCTTGTGGACCACGTGGGCGCCCCACCGGGTGAGTCCGTTGATCACCCGGTAGATGGCGTTCTCGTTGCCGGGGATGAGGGAGCTGGCGAGCAGGACGGTGTCGTCCTTGCCGATGCGGATCATGTGGTCGCGGTTGGCCATCCGTGACAGCGCGGCCATCGGTTCGCCCTGGGAGCCGGTGCACACCAGAGCGATCTTGTGATCCGGGAGCTTCTCCAGCTCCTTCGTGCTCACGACCAGACCGGAGGGGACCTTCAGATAGCCCAGGTCACGGGCGATGCCCATGTTGCGGACCATCGACCGGCCGACGAAGGCGACCTTGCGGCCGTGCTGGTGGGCGGCGTCCAGGACCTGCTGGATGCGGTGCACGTGGCTGGCGAAGCTGGAGACGATGACCCGGCGCGGCGCGGTGCGCATCACCTGTTCGATCGCCGGGTTCAGCTCTCGCTCGGAGGTGGTGAAGCCGGGTACCTCGGCGTTGGTGGAGTCGGTGAGGAAGAGGTCCACGCCCTCCTCGCCGAGGCGGGCGAAGGCGCGCAGATCGGTGATGCGGTCGTCGAGAGGGAACTGGTCCATCTTGAAGTCGCCGGTGTGCAGCACCATCCCGGCCCGGGTGCGGATCGCGACCGCGAGGCTGTCGGGGATGGAGTGGTTGACCGCCACGAACTCGCAGTCGAAGGGCCCGAAGCCACGGCGGTCGCCCTCCCGCACCCGCACCGTGCGCGGCCGGATGCCGTGTTCCTTGAGCTTGGCCTCCAGGAACGCCAGCGTCAGCTTGGACCCGACGACCGGAATGTCGGACCGTTCGCGCAGCAGGTACGGCACGCCGCCGATGTGGTCCTCGTGGCCGTGGGTGAGTACCACGGCCACGATGTCGTCCAGCCGGTCCCGGATCGAGGTGAAGTCCGGCAGGATCACGTCCACGCCGGGCTGGGTCTCTTCGGGGAACAGTACGCCGCAGTCGACGATGAGCAGCTTGCCCGCGTGCTCGAAGACGGTCATGTTGCGGCCGATCTCACCCAGGCCGCCCAGGGCGATGACCCGCAGCCCTCCTTCGGGAAGGGGCGGGGCGGCTTTCAGTTCGGGGTGCGGATGACTCATACCCTGACGGTACCCGGAGAGCGGGACAGGTGATCCATTGCCTGTGTGATCCAACGAGCGCTCGATACGACCCGCCGTTGACGACGTACTGGCGCTCAGGTCGGCATCCGTCTCATCTGCCCGCTGCCCCGGCCCAGGACAGGAGGGCAGCCGCAGCCGCAGCGACCGCCGCGGGTGCCGGGGTGGCTTCGAGGGTCGCGCGGGCGGTGAGGACCCCGCCCGCGATCACAGAAGAAGCAGCGCGAGCCGACAGCCTGGGCATGCACTCACGGCCGCTGAAGTATCGCGGTTGAACGTGATGTCGACCTTCGCGGTCCGTTGTGGTCGGCCCGCCTGCTCGGCGGTTGGGCTGGTGACCGCGTAGACGGTCGTGATGGTGGTCTTGCCGGTCTTGCGGTCGGTGCGGCGGCGCTTGATCTGGACGGCCCGATGGGCGCCGGGGAAGGGCAGGTTATTCACGGTGGCGACCTTGATCCGGCGGATCTCCGCGCGGCCGTGGCCGGTACCCCGGGTGCGGTCCTGGAACGGGATGTCCCTCCAGGGAAGGGACTTCAGCTGCTTGCGTAGCTTCTTCTGGTTGCCCTTGACGATCGCGATGTAGTGGGCCCTGCGGCCCAGGAGGTAGGCGGCGTGCTCGCGTTGCGTACGGAGCGCGTCGCTGGTGACCACGGTTGCGGCCAGGTCTGTGGTGGCCGGCGACGTCTACCGGGTACAAGCGCGCGACTGGCGCCGTCAGAAAAGTCAGCAACGGGTCAGTGTGAGTCCTCATACACCCGGCGACAGCTGACCACACAAGCGAAACGTTGTAGCCTCCGAACATCGCCCTTGACCTGCAAAAAGCAGGCAGGGAGCAGACGAATCGGGAGCTTCTTCGTGCTTCGTACCATGTTCAAGTCCAAGATCCACCGTGCCACCGTCACCCAGGCCGACCTGCACTACGTGGGATCGGTGACCATCGACGCGGACCTCCTCGACGCCGCCGACCTGCTCCCCGGGGAGCTGGTCCACATCGTCGACATCACCAACGGCGCCCGCCTGGAGACGTACGTCATCGAGGGCGAGCGCGGCTCCGGTGTCATCGGCATCAACGGAGCCGCGGCCCACCTGGTCCACCCCGGCGACCTTGTGATCATCATCAGCTACGCCCAGGTCTCCGACGCCGAGGCACGGAGCCTGCGGCCGCGGGTGGTGCACGTGGACGGCGACAACCGGATCGTGGCCCTGGGCGCCGACCCGTCCGCCCCGGTACCGGGTTCCGACCAGGAGCGCAGCCCGCAGGCCGTCGCCACCCGGTGACCGCGCGCACCGGGCCGCTCGCCCTGCTGCACACCTCGCCCGTCCACGTCCCCGTCTTCGAGGCCCTGCGTGACGCGGCCCATCCGGGGCTGGGACTGACGCACCACGTGGCGACGGAGCTGCTGCACCGTGCCCGCGCGCACGGCCCCGGCGCCGTGGCCGACGATGTCCGGGACGTTCTGCGGGAGGCCGTCGCGGCGGGCGCCCGCGCGGTGCTGTGCACCTGCTCGACCATCGGCGCGGTCGCCGAGCGCGCGGACGTCGGTGTGCCGGTGCTGCGTGTGGACCGGCCGATGGCCGCGACCGCGGTGGCCACGGGGCCCCGGATCGTCGTCGTCGCCGCGCTGGAGAGCACCCTCGAGCCGACGGTCGCCCTGGTGCGCGAGGAGGCGGCCGCTCGAGGTCACGTCGAACTGCGCACCCTGCTCGTCGACGACGCGTGGGCGCGCTTCGAGGCCGGGGACACCGCCGGCTACCTGCGCGTGATCGCCGACGCCGCCGACTCGGTCACCGGCGCGGACGCGATCGTCCTCGCCCAGGCGTCCATGGCCCCGGCACGGCACCTGACCACGACCACCGTCCCGGTCCTGTCGAGCCCCGAGCTCGGACTCGCCGCTGCGGCCACCGCTGCGGCACATGGTCCTCAAGACGGCTCACATGGTCCTCGGAACGGCTCACATGGTTCTCAGGACGGTTCACTCGGCTGACCGGTGGCCGGCGCCGCCGTGCGGTGTGCCCGGCCGGCCGCGGCGGTCCGCGGTGGCCCGGTCGGGCCCCGCCCGTCCCGCGACGGGGTGAGTGCCCGTACGTCCCCCGGGTACCCGGGGGGCAAGTCCAGGCCTACGTACGACTGGCTGGAGGACACGATGACGCATCCGTTCCCCGATCCCGCACAGCCGGGACCACCACCCGGACCGGGACCGACCCCGGGACCGGAGCCGACCCCCGAACCGGGCCCCGCGCCGGGGCCTGAGCCCGCGCCCCCGGAACCGGGGCCCGCGCCCCCGCGACCGGAGCCAACACCTCCGGCACCCGGACCCACGCCCCCGGGGCCCGACGCCGGT
>NZ_PQSR01000191.1 GCF_002920635.1 Streptomyces sp. Ru72
GCCCAGCTCAGGCGGCCGCGGACGATCGGCTCTCCGGTCGCCCGCGGCCGCCGCGTTCTGAGGCCGCCTGCTCCGGGCGTCCGGGGCATGCTGGAGGAGTGATCCTTCTCGCCGCGCTGTTCGCCGTCATGGGTGCCGCCAGCAATGCGGTCGGGACCGCGTTCCAGCGCAAGGCGGCGTCCACGGTCGCGCGCGGCGGCGGCCTGCGGCTGCTGATCGAGCTGGCCCACCGGCCGGCCTGGGTGATCGGCATCGGCGGAGTGGTCGGCGCCGCGTTGTTCCAGGCGCTCGCCCTGGTCAACGGGCCGATGGCACTGGTGCAGCCGCTGTTCGTGCTGGAGCTGCCGTTCGCACTGATGATCGCCGCTCCCCTGATGCAGCGGCGGCTGCCGGCGGCGGCCTGGTGGGCGATCACCGGAGTCGTCACGGGGCTTGCCCTGGTCCTCGGCTCCGCCGCTCCGTCCGGGGTGGTGGACCAGGCGTCCATGGTGCGCTGGATCCCGGTCCTCGCGGCCTGCCTGGGTGCCATGGCCACCGCGGTCGTCATCGCCCGCCCGGGGCACCCGCCGCTGTTCCGGGCCGCCGTGCTGGCCACGGCCTCCGCTGTCGGCAACGCCCTGACCGCCGCGCTGCTGAAGTCCGCCACGGGCAGGTTCGCGGACGGCGGCATCGTCGTCTTCCTGCAGTCCTGGCAGACGTACGGCTTCGCACTCACCGGTGTCAGCGCCATCCTGTTGCTGGAGAACGCGCTCCAGGCGGGCTGGCTGACCGCGTCCCAGCCGGCGCTCACCATCGGGGATGCCACGGTGAGCCTGTTGCTCGGCATCACCCTGTTCGACGAGCGCATCCGGACCGGCTGGTGGCTGCTGCCCGAGGCTATCGGCGTCGCCCTGATCGTGTGGGGGGTGGTGAGACTGAGCCATGTGGTCTCGAGGGTCCAGACGGCGGAGGCCGGCCCCCGGCAGGCGTTTGCGGCCCGGGGGCACGGGGACTCGGGGCCGCAGGAGAGCGAGGGCTCGGACGGCAGAGGTCCGCGCACCCGACAGGGACGGGGCCCCACGGGAGAACGGCCCGAAGGCGAAGGCTGACCCGGTGGCCGGCCCGAGGGAGGCATTCGTATGACGGTGGAAGACACGCGGTACGACCAGGACGGCGACACGCCGCTGGCGGGCTACGCGCTCCTCGCGACGACGTTCACGGCGGGTGCCGGGCTGTTCGCCGCGGTGGCACGCCGCCGGGGGCTGCGGCTGCCGCAACAGGTGCCGCCGTGGGACGTCGCCCTGCTGGGGACGGCGACGTTCAAGGCGTCCCGGCTGCTGACCAAGGACAAGGTGACCAGCTTTCTGCGCGCGCCGTTCACCCGGCGGGAGTCCGAGAGCACGGCCAACGAGGTGATGGACCAGCCGCGCGGCAGCGGTGTGCGGCGCGCCGTGGGCGATCTGCTGTCCTGCCCGTTCTGCACGTCCGCGTGGGTGGCCGCGGCGCTGGTGTGCTCCTACACCGCCGCACCGAGGGCCACCCGGCTGGTGTGCGCGGGCCTCACGGCCGTCACGGTGTCGGACCTGCTGCAGTACGGGTGGAGCGCGACGGCCGAGGCGGCCGAGGGCTGACGCCGGGCGCCTGTCCGGGCGTCAGGCGTGCCCCTCGGGATCCTCGGCCAGCCGTGCGGCGGTCTCCAGCACCAGCGCGTGGACGAATGCCTGCGGGAGGTTGCCGCGCAGCTGCCGCTGGGCGACGTCGAACTCCTCCGCGTACAGGCCGGACGCCCCGCAGGCGGCACGGTTGCGCTCGAACCAGCGGTGGGCGTCGATCAGCCGGCCCTGCTGGTGTTCGGCGAGCGCCATCACGAACCCGCACAGCAGGAACGCCCCCTCTGCCTCCCCGAGGGGGCGTTCGTCGTGCCGGAAACGGTAGATGTAGTGGTCCTGGGCCAGGCGGCGACGGCAGTCGGCCAAGGTCGCGCGGGTGCGGTCGTCGTCGGGGGGCAGGGCGCCGCGTACGGCCGGCAGCAGCAGGGCGGCGTCGGCCTTGGGGTCGTCGGGGGTGCGTTTCCAGTGGCCGTCGGGGTGCAGGCAGCGCTGCGCGGTGGTGTCGAGGAGGGTGCCGGCGAGAGCGGCGCAGTGCTCGGAGAGCGGATGGCGGGGCGCCGCGGCGGCCAGGGCGCGCAACCCGGCGACGCAGGTCAGCCGGCTGTGGGTCCACCACTGGGAGTCCAGTTCCCAGATCCCGGCGTCCGGCTCCCGCCAGCGCTCGGTGATGGCGCGCACCGCGATCTCGGCGGCCTTCCACCCGTCGGAGTCCAGCCGCTGCCCGCGTTCGGCCGCCGCGAACAGCAACAGCGCCTCGCCGAAGCAGTCCAGCTGGAACTGCTCCCTGACCCGGTTGCCGACACGGCTGAAGCCGCCGGGGTAGCCGGGCAGGTCCAGTTCCCGCTGGCCGGGGACGGGGGTGCCGTGCACCGTGTAGGCGGGGGCCAGGCGCGGGCCGTCCTCCCGCAGCCGCTCGCCGACGAAGCTGACGGCCCCGTCGAGGAGCTCGGGTGCGCCGGTCGTGGCCGCGGCCTGCCCGGCGTAGCTCTGGTCGCGGATCCAGACGTAGCGGTAGTCGTAGTTGCGCCCAGCCTCGGCGCGTTCCGGCAGGCTGGTGGTGGCGGCCGCGACCATGCCCCCGCCGTGGGTGGTCAGGCCGCGCAGGACGGCGTAGGCACGGCGGGCGTCGCGCGGGGCGATCGTGTGGTCGAGCCCGGGTACGGCCTCCCGCCAGGCGTGTTCCGTCGCGGCCCAGGCCTCGGCGGCCCGCGGCGCGATGCGGGGCAGGGGTGAGGCGGAGCACTCGAGGACCAGGTCGTGGCGCTCGCCGGGCTCCAGCAGCATCTCGGCCGTCAGGCCCCGGCCGCGGGCGACGGCGAACGGGGCGCCCTGCCAGCGCAGACGGTGGGGGCCCGAGGTGAGGTGCCACACGCCGTCGTCGGTGCGGTGGGCGGAGGCCAGCGGGGAGCGGCCGTAGTCGCCGTGCGGCTCGAGCAGGACCTGTACGTGGGCCACCGTGTCGACTGCGTGCAGTTGCCGCAGCAGCACCAGGCGGCCGGCCTCGCCTGGGAAGGCGAGGGCCTCCCGGCACTCGATGACTCCGTCGGTGGTGACCCAGCGGCTGCGCCAGATGAGAGTGCCCTCCTCGTAGTAGCCGCCGAAGACATGGCGGGCCCTGGGCGTGATGGCGTAGACACCGCCGCCGCCGATGAGCGAGGCGAAGACGGCGTCGTTGTGCCAGCCGGGTGAGCACAGCCAGCCGATGTCGCCGCGGGGACCGATCAGCGCGCCGCGTTCCCCGTCGGCCAGCAGCGCGTAGTCGTGCAGCGCGTGCGGCGGGAACGATGGGCTCATGGGTGCTGCCTCCTGGTTCGGCCGACTGGGGGCGCGCGGCCTGCGGGTTCGCAGGGGCCTCAAGGCGTACGGCTACCCCGTTTGAGCTGCGGCATTGGCGCCGAGCGTGTGAGAAGCGTTCCGGGGCGGCTGGAGAAATCCTGTGATTGGGCTGGGACCAGTGGGGAAACCGGTGCCGCATGTCAACGACCCGGCGACGTCCGCCGTCCCGTCCGGCGCCGCCACCGCGCCCCGCCGCACCGCCACGGGCGCCCGTGGGCGCTACCACCGTGCCCGCCAGGTCGCGTGCGCACCGCCGGTCCTCACGCTGCGTCACTCACTCGGATGACGTACACCACCGAGCCACCGGCGCCGCGGCGACGGACGCTGATCGGGGTACTCGACGGTCTTCCGCGACGTCAGCGGCCCGGCGCCCCGGAACTGGTGCCCGACAAGCCGTCGCCGCGTAGGGAGGAGTTCTTCAATGGCCAGCCCTTTGTCACGGAACTGGGACCACGCCGTCGTCACCGGCGGCGCGGGGTTCGTCGGTTCCCACCTGTGTGCCGCCCTGCTGGACGTGGGCGCCTCGGTCACCTGCGTGGACGACTTCAGCACCGGCCGGCCGGAGAACGTGGCGCCCTTGCTCGACCGGCCCGGGTTCACGCTGGTGCGCGGCAATGTGGCGGAGGGGCTGGCCGTCGACCGGAAGCCGGACCTCATACTCCATTTCGCCTCCCCCGCGTCGCCCGCCGACTATCTGCGCCTGCCCCTGCACACGATGGACACCGGCAGCCTGGGCACGCGCAACGCCCTCGACCTCGCGCACCGCTCGGGCGCGCGCTTCCTGCTCGCCTCGACCTCCGAGGTGTACGGGGACCCGCAGCAGAACCCGCAGGACGAGCGGTACTGGGGGCATGTGAACCCGGTCGGTCCGCGCAGCGTGTACGACGAGGCCAAGCGGTTCGGTGAGGCCCTGACCACCGCACACGCCGAGGCGAAGGGCACCGACACCGGCATCGTGCGGCTGTTCAACACCTACGGTCCGCGGATGCGCGGGCACGACGGCCGCGCGGTTCCGACATTCGTGCGGCAGGCGCTCGCCGGTGAGCCGCTGACGGTCACCGGTGACGGACGCCAGACGCGGTCACTGTGCTACGTCGACGACACCGTCCGCGGCATTCTCGCGGCGGCGGCGCACGGTATGCGCGGCCCGGTGAACATCGGCAACCCCTCCGAGATCACCATGCTCGACCTCGCCCGCCTGGTCATCCGGCTCGCCGGGTCGTCGTCGGAGATCCGGTTCATCGAGCGGCCGACGGACGACCCGGCCGTGCGCTGTCCCGACATCACGCTGGCCCGCGACAAGCTCGGCTGGGAGCCGCAGGTGGACGCCGAGGAAGGCCTGCGCCGCACCATCGACTGGTTCCGGGCCACCGCCGGCAGCTGATCCGCGCCGCATCCCGGCCGCGCCCCAGGGCAGCGAACCCGCCCTGTCCTTCGGGCCCCGTACGGACACGCCGCCCCGCTCCCGCCCTCCACCACCCGCCTCCGTCCGGCTCTACCGCCGAAAGGCCTCGGAACTCCCATGCGCATCCTCGGAATCAACGCTCTGTTCCACGACCCCGCCGCCGCCCTGGTGATCGACGGCCGGATCGTCGCCGCCGCCGAGGAGGAGCGGTTCTCCCGGCGCAAGCACGGCAAGCGGCCGGTGCCGTTCTCGGCCTGGGAACTGCCGGAGAAGGCCGCCGCGTGGTGCCTCGGGCGCGCCGGACTGCGCCCCCAGGACCTCGACGCCGTCGTCTACTCCTACGATCCCGGCCTCGCCCGTCCGGCCGAGGCCATGGGTCTGGACGACCCCTGGGACCACCTGCGGCAGACGTACGCCCGTGAGGTTCCCGGCTTCCTGAAGACGGCGCTGCCGGGCCTCGACCCCGGCATCGTCCGTTTCGTGCCGCACCACATGGCGCACGCCGCGTCCGGGGCCTTCGCCGCGCCCGACGCCGGGGACTCCTCCGTGCTGGTCCTGGACGGCCGCGGGGAGCGCGCCTCACACCTGGCCGCGCGTCGGGTCGGGGACCGTCTTGAGCCTCTGTACGCGCAGGAACTGCCCCATTCCCTGGGGCTGGTCTACGAGGACCTCACCGAACACCTCGGGTTCCTCAGGTCGTCCGACGAGTTCAAGGTGATGGCGCTCGCCTCGCACGGCCGCCCGCGCATGCTCGCCGAGCTGCGCCGCCATGTGCACCCCACGGGCGACGGCGGCTTCCGCGCCACCGGCGTGCCCTGGCACGAGCTGTGTGCGCCGCGCGGCCCGGACGAGCCGTGGACGCAGGAGCACGCGGACGTGGCCGCGAGCGCCCAGGCCGTGCTGGAGGAGACACTGCTCGACCTGGTGCGCTGGCTGCACGGCAGGACGCACCACAGCGTGCTCACGCTCGCCGGGGGCGTCGCGCTGAACTGCGTGGCGAACTCGCGCATCGCCCGCGAGGGGCCCTTCTCCCGGGTGTGGGTGCAGCCCGCGGCCGGTGACGCGGGCACGGCGCTGGGCGGAGCGCTGCTGCTGGCCGCCGGGCAGGGGGACGAGCCGGAGCCCATGCCGGGCGCCGATCTGGGCCGGGACTGGTCGGACGCCGAGCTCGGGGCATGGCTGAAGACGGCGGCGGTGCCCTTCGAGCGGCCCGCGGACATCGCCCGGACCGTCGCCGAGACTCTCGCGGACAACGGGATCGTGGCCTGGTTCCAGGGCCGTTCCGAGTACGGCCCCCGGGCGCTCGGGCACCGCTCGCTGCTGGCCCACCCCGGGCACGCG
>NZ_PQSR01000192.1 GCF_002920635.1 Streptomyces sp. Ru72
TGGCATTGATCCACGCTGCGCCCATACTCGGGGCATGACCGCGTACCAACCCCCGGGCGACCCCCGCCGTGACGGTTACGACGCCGTGGTGCTCGCGGGCGGTGCCGCCCGGCGGCTCGGCGGCGCCGACAAGCCCGCCGTCCGCGTCGGCGGACGTGCGCTGCTCGACCGGGTGCTGGCGGCCTGCGCCGACGCGGACACCACCGTGGTGGTCGCCGGTGCCCGGCCCACCGCGCGCCCCGTGGTCTGGGCCCGGGAGGAGCCGCCCGGCGCCGGACCGGTCGCCGCGCTCGAAGCGGGCCTCAGACGGACCAGGGCCGCGGATGCCGTCGTACTCTCCGCCGACCTGCCGTTCCTCACCGAGCGGACGGTACGACGGCTGCTGGACGCCCTCAGGGCGAGCGGCGCCGAAGGGGCGGTGCTGACCGATCCCGAAGGGCGTGACCAGCCGCTCGTCGCCGCCTACCGCACGGCGGCACTGCGTCGTGAGCTGGTACGCCTCACCACCGAGCACGCCGGTCTCACCGGCCTTCCGCTGCGGCGCCTGGTCGCAGGGCTGGACCTCACCCGTATCTCCGACCCCGTCGCATCCTTCGACTGCGACACATGGGACGACATCGCCACCGCCCGATCACGCATCAGGGAGCATGGGCACGTGCTGGATGAATGGATTTCCGCAGTCAAGGACGAACTGGGCATCGACCTCGACGTCGACACCGGCGTCCTGCTCGACCTCGCCCGCGACGCCGCGCACGGCGTCGCCCGCCCCGCGGCCCCGCTGACGACGTTCCTCGTCGGCTACGCCGCCGCGCAGGCGAAGGGCGGCCCCGAGGCGGTCGCCGAAGCCGCCCGCAAGGCCGCCGCGCTGGCGCTGCGGTGGGCCGACGAGGACACCGCCGAGGACAGGCCGGGCGCCGGATGACCGGGCGGGGCATCGAGGGGCAGCTGGACAGCGAGGAACGCGACATGGAGGAGGCGCTGGCCGTGGCCAACGAGAGCGGGGAGCCGAGCCGTCCGCAGGCCCGCCCCGCCCGTTCACCGCAGGACCAGCACGACCAAGACCTCGAAGAGGCCCTCGCCCTCGTCCGGGACCCGGACCCGCGCGCTCCCGAGCCCGGTCCGCCCACTCCCGAGCCCGAGGCGCGTAGGCCCGAGCCCGGCCCCCGCACATCGCGGCACCCCGGCACCCAGGACCACCCGGCGGGCACCGAGGCCTCCGCCCCACCCCCCTCCGAGCACCACGCCACGCCGTGGCCCGAGGCCCGCGCCGCCGCCGAGCGCGCCGCCCGCTCCGCTCCGCGCCGCCCAGCCCTCGACGTGCCCCTCGACGCGGCACTCGGCCTGGTGCTGGCCGCGCCCCTCACCGCCCTCACCGACCTCCCCTCCTTCGACACCTCCGCCATGGACGGCTGGGCGGTCGCCGGCCCCGGCCCCTGGGACGTGCGGGAGCACGGGATCCTTGCCGGGCACGCAGAGGCTGCACCCCTCGGCGACGGCGAGGCCGTGCGGATCGCGACGGGCGCCCGCATCCCGCCGGACACCACCGCCGTCCTGCGCACCGAGCACGGCCGCACCGACGACAAGGGACGGTTGCACGCCATCCGGGAACTCCCGCAGGGTCAGGACATCCGGCCGCGCGGCCAGGAATGCCGCACCGGCGAGCATCTGCTCCCTCCAGGCACCCACGTCACCCCCGCCGTCCTCGGACTCGCAGCCGCCGCCGGTTACGACACCCTGCGCACGCTGCCGCGACCGCGCGCCGAAGTCCTGGTACTCGGCGACGAGCTGCTCACCGAGGGCCTGCCCAGGGACGGGCTGATCCGGGACGCGCTCGGGCCGATGCTGCCGCCGTGGCTGCGCGCACTCGGCGCCGAGGTGACGGCCGTCCGCGGGCTCGGCGACGACGCCGATGCCCTGTACGAGGCCGTGACGTCCTCGGCGGCCGACCTGATCGTCACCACGGGCGGCACGGCCGCGGGCCCCGTCGACCACGTCCATCCCACCCTGCGACGCGTCGGCGCCGAACTCCTCGTCGACGGCGTGCAGGTCCGCCCGGGCCACCCCATGCTCCTCGCCCGCATCCAGGACGGCCGGCACCTCGTCGGTCTGCCGGGAAACCCCCTCGCAGCCGTCTCCGGCCTGCTCACGCTCGCCGAGCCGCTGTTGCGCACTCTCGCCGGCCGTATGGCGCCGGAGCCCTACACGCTGCCTCTGAAGGACTCCGTCCACGGTCACCCGCACGACACCCGGCTCGTCCCCGTCGTCGTACGCGCCGACCAGGCCGTGCCGCTGCACTACCACGGCCCCGCCATGCTGCGCGGTATCGCCGCCGCGGACGCCCTCGCGGTGGTCCCGCCCGGGGGTGCGCACCCCGGCCAGGAAGTGGAACTGCTCGACCTGCCCTGGGCGTTGGCGGGGTGAGGACTTTCTGGGTGAGCTTGCTCGGGCTGATCCAGAACCGCTGAGTGTTTCACGTGAAACATCCCGGTCGGGATGCCTCGAGCGGCCGCGCGGGGGGTCGGCGGAGATCTTTCGTCAGGAGTAGCGTCCCCCTCATGTACGCGATCACGATTCCTGAACCCGGTGGGCCCGAGGCGCTGGTGTGGGCGGAGGTCCCCGATCCCGTACCCGCCGAGGGTGAAGTGCTGGTCGACGTGGTGGCCGGCGCCGTCAACCGTGCCGATCTCCTCCAGCGGCAGGGCTTCTACAACCCGCCGCCCGGGGCCTCCCCGTACCCGGGGCTCGAGTGCTCCGGGCGGATCGCCGCGCTCGGCCCCGGCGTCTCCGGGTGGGCCGTCGGCGACGAGGTGTGCGCGCTGCTCGCGGGCGGCGGATACGCCGAGAAGGTGGCCGTACCGGCAGGTCAGCTGCTGCCCGTGCCCGAGGGGCTCGATCTGCGGAGCGCCGCCGCGCTGCCCGAGGTGACCTGCACGGTCTGGTCGAACGTGTTCATGGTCGCCCATCTGCGCCCGGGCGAGACGCTGCTGGTGCACGGCGGCTCCAGCGGTATCGGCACGATGGCGATCCAGTTGGCCAAGGCGGTGGGCGCGAGGGTCGCGGTCACGGCAGGCACCAAGGCGAAGCTGGACTACTGCGGCGAGCTGGGCGCGGACGTGCTGATCAACTACCGCGAACAGGACTTCGTCGAGGAGATCCGGCAGGCCACGGCCGGGGCGGGTGCTGACGTCATCCTCGACAACATGGGTGCGAAGTACCTGGACCGCAACGTCCAGGCGCTCGCGGTGAACGGGCGTCTCGCGATCATCGGTCTGCAAGGCGGGGTGAAGGGCGAGCTGAACATCAACACGCTGCTGCGCAAGCAGGCGGCGATCACCGCGACCTCTCTGCGGGCGCGGCCGCTCGGGGAGAAGGCCGCGATCGTGGCGGCGGTGCGGGAGCACGTGTGGCCACTGATCACCTCCGGGGACGTGCGCCCGATCGTCGACCGTGAGGTCCCGATGAATGACGCGGCAGAAGCCCACCGGGTGCTCGAGGAGAGCGGGCACATCGGAAAGGTGCTGCTGGTCGCGCCGTAGGCATGGTCGTCCGGGGGTGCTGGTGGCGCGGCGGGCACCGGTCGTGCGGGGTGGCGGTGGCCTCGGGGGTCAGTCACGACGCAGACGCAGGGCGAGGAGGGCGAGCGCCAGGCCGAAGCCCATGAGGACAAGGCCGCTGCCGAGGGGCAGGATCTGGGACACGGGCTGCGAGGCGGAGGTGTTCCGGGCGGAGCCTGCGGCGCCGCGCGAGGGGCTGGGTGAGGCCTCGACGGGGTCCGCCGCGTTGTGGGACGGCTCGGTGCCGGTGGTCGGGTCCGCGGTCTCGCGGTCCGCCGGGTCCGGTGTCCGCTCCGGCGGTGACGGCGGGTCCTGATCCGTGTAGGTGGGCTCGTCGTCCTCGTCCGGTGGTTCCGGATCCGGCCGCCCGGGCCGCATCCTTCCCTCGCCGGCCCAGTTGCCGGCCCGGGAGGAGTCGGGCGAGGGAGGCGAGGGATCAGCGGAGGGTGGATCGTCGATGGCGCGCCCGGGGGCGGGTGACTGCGCGGGGTCCCGGTGGTGGCGGGGGCGGTGGGGCTCGACGTGGCGGTGCGGCGATTCGTGTCTCAGTGACCTGGCGGGGTCGTGCGGCTTGTCCCGGCCCCGCGGCCGGCCGTGGTCACGGGACACGTCGTGGCCCTGGGGCTTCTCGGGTCCGGGCGGGGCTGTGCCGGTGGCCGGGGCGGATGCGGTCGGCGCGGGCCTGGACCCGCGCGTCGGTATCGCGGATGCCGTGTGCCGGGGAGCGGCAGTGTCGTCGGCCGCGGTCCCGGACGCCGGGGGCTTCGCGGCGGGGGCGCCCGGCGGGTCGGACGTGACGGTGACGGCGGTGACTGTGCGCCCGGGGGTGCCGGTGTGAGCCGGTGGAGCCGAGAGGGTCTGCGCGGCGGGTGCGCGCGTCGGCGGAGCCGAGGGAGTGTCCTCCGGGGCGGAGGTGCGGGTCGCTGGGGCCGGGACGGTGTGCGCGATGTCCGTGAGCGGGGGTATGGATTCGTGGGCCGGATAGGCGATTCGGGTGAGGTACGTGTCGTGGAAGGGGCCCTTGTACCCGGCCTGACGCACGGCCCCCGGGGTGTGCCAGGCGGCCCGTATGACGTGCACGGGCCGGAGCCCCTCCGCGGGCGCGAGGGCGCAGGCGGATATGCAGTACAGACCGCAGACGGCAGTGGTGGTGAGTACCGGTGGCAGGACGGCCACGCGGAGCGTGCGGAACCTGGACGGCGGACGAGGCCATGGAGTCACGCGAGTGACCCCCTCCCGTACTCGGGCGGCAAGATCAACGGCACCAGCGTCACACGGACCCCGGCGTCCGGCATCTCGGCCGTGCGCCGTACGCCGTCCGTCACGCCCCCGCGGCATGGACGCAGGGCACCGAGGCGGACCTGTCGGTTGTGGGGTGGATCACTCCCCGTACCGGGCACCTGGCTGATGAGGTGTATCGGTGCGAGAGAATGGCGGCATGGAGATGCCGAGGAACGAACGGTCGGAGAACGCCCAGAGGATCTTGGTCGTGGGCCAGGACGGGATGGCTCTCGGCGGCACCGGAGACGACGACTCGCGCGAGGTCCCGGTGACCGAACAGGTGGAGCAGCCCGCGAAGGTCATGCGCATCGGCAGCATGATCAAGCAGCTGCTGGAGGAGGTGCGCGCCGCTCCTCTCGACGAGGCGAGCCGGCAGCGCCTGAAGGAGATCCACTCCAGCTCGGTGAAGGAGCTGGAGGACGGTCTCGCCCCCGAACTCGTCGAGGAGCTGGAGCGGCTCTCCCTGCCCTTCACGGACGAGGCGATCCCGAGCGACGCGGAACTGCGCATCGCGCAGGCCCAGTTGGTGGGCTGGCTGGAGGGCCTCTTCCACGGGATCCAGACCACCCTGTTCGCCCAGCAGATGGCGGCACGCGCCCAGCTGGAACAGATGCGCCGCGCGCTTCCCCCGGGTGTGGGCTCCCCCGACGGCGAGGAGGACCGTCGCACCGGCGGCCGTGCGGGTGGCCCGTACCTGTGACGCGGACCGTGCGAGAGGCCCGGCACCGTGAGGGTGCCGGGTCTCTGCCGTCGTGTCAGAGTCGGCTCACGCCGGGTCGCCCGTCGACACCGTGAGCTCGATCACCGGCATCTTCTTGGGGTTGGCGTCCGTGCCGGCCGTCGGGGACTGGCTCATGACCGTGTCCTGGCCGTAGGTGTTCTCGTCCTCGTGCGTGATCTCGTACTTCCAGCCCGCTGCCCGGAAGCACGCCTTGACCGACTCGAGGTTCTTGAAGGAGAAGTCGGGCACCCGGATCTTCTTCGGGTCGACGTACGACGTCTCCGGCTCCGTGCACCTCGTCGTCTCGATCGTCTTCGTCGTGTCCGGGCCCCTGTGGCCCGAGGCCACGGTCGGGGGCGCGCTCGCGCTGCCGTCGCTCCCGTTGGCCTCGTCCCCGCTGCTGCCGTTGGTGTGCAGCAACAGTGAGGTCAGCAGGCCGACTATCACGACCAGGGCGACCACGACCGAGCCGATGACCACGGCCTGGCTGCCCCTCTGACCGCCCGTGGCGGGCGTCTGCGGGCTG
>NZ_PQSR01000193.1 GCF_002920635.1 Streptomyces sp. Ru72
CCGCCAGCAGGTCATGCCCGAGCCGAAGCCCAGTTCCTGGGGCAGGTACTCCACTGGATCCCGGTATGCAGCACGAACAGGATCCCGCACAACGCCTGGCGATCCGGCACACGCGGCCGGCCCGAGACCAGCTTCGGCGCCGGCTTCGGGAGCAACGGCTCGATGAACGACCACAGTTCGTCCGACACGATCCACGGTCGCGACTGACGCTTCCCCACGCCCCGACCAACGAGCCGACAAGCCAACGGTCACTTGATCAACAACTTCTGTTAGGGCCTCTAAGACCATCCTCATTGCGGCGGCGACAGCAGTAGTCATCGGCGTGTTCGTTACGCCGCGTCTTGAAGCCCGAAGTCGTCGTTCGCAAGCAGCCGATCAAGCGTGGACACAATTTGCGTCACACGTGCGCACGATCATGGCCTTCGGTCTCCTACTTCAGCAGGAGATACCACCTGATGAACTCCCGCCGGGCACGCTGGCGAATCTGCAGGCAGAGAGAACCCGATGGCTGGCTGGCCTGGATGACAGCACTCGGTGGCTCCTGGATCACAGCCAGAGTTTCGCGCAGTACTTTCGTGGAGGCTTGCCACGGTCCATGGCTCTTCAGTACTCAATGCGCGCCCGGATCACCTGGATCTCAGCGGTCCCCGAGGCGGAAAAGGTGCGGTACCTGACAGAAATGACAGAACGCGTTGAAGTACTGTTTTTCGAGCGCCGTTGGCGGTTGAGTGTGATCTTGCGAGCCCAGACTGAGCTGCAGCAGCTGATGAGCTCGCACTGAACTGCAGGTGCGCTGCAGGCTCAATCCGGGCGCAGGCTGCGCAGTGGCGCGGCCGCCGCTGCAGTGAGCTGCCGCTTCTACTACTTCGACCACGCACTCAGACCAGCGCGTCGGCGGGTGCGGGTCACTCGCCGAACAGCGGCACCTGCGTCGCGTCGACGTCCGTGCGGACGCGGTGTAGCCGAGCTGGGTGACGCCAGCGGCCCTCCGCGTCCCGGGCCACGTCAACAGCCACTTCCACCACCAAGGCGGGATGGACCAGCGTGACGTCCAGGACCTCTCGGCTGCCCCAAGCCGCGGAGAATGTCCAACCCGTCCATGGGTGATGGCCTTGGGGCGGGGTGAACTGATCGGCCAGGGCGCGTCCTGTGGTCTGGGGCAGGGTGGTACTGCGGCCGGTGTACTGCAGGTGGCCGGCCTTGTCATAGCGACCCAGCAGCAGGGTGCGGGGCGCGGTGAGCGGCCCGGTGATCGCGCCGACGACGGCCTCGGTGGTGGCGCGCACTTTGTACTTCGCCCAGGAGCGGACGCCTGGGCGATATGGCTCGTGGAGTCGCTTGAAGCACAGTCCCTCCAGCCCGGCCGCCGTCCACGTCAGCCACTCACGCGCGGTGGCGGCGTCGGTGGTCGACGGGCACAGTGCCCACGGCGCCTTCAGCGCGCGTTCGTCAAACAGGTCCTCCAGGGCCGCGCGGCGCCGTACGTAGGGCCAGGCGGTCAGGTCTGTGCCGCAGTGGTGCAGCAGGTCGAAGGCGACGAAGTGCGCCGGCCACTGTGCGGCCAGCTGAGCGGTGGTCGCCCCGCGCCGCCCGAGGCGCTGCTGCAGCCGATCGAAGGCCAAGCGACCCTCCTCCCACACCACCAGTTCGCCATCGAGCCCGGTATCCGGCGGCAGCTGTGCGGCCGCTGCCGCCATCTCGGGGAACGCGGCGGTCAGGTCCGTGGCGCGTCGTGAACGCAGCAGCACCCGCTCACTCGCATACCAGGCGAGCTGCGCGCGGTAGCCGTCCCACTTCGGCTCGGCTGCCCAGCCCGGCCGCAGATCAGGGCTGGACACCGGGGAGGCGAGCATCGGCTCTGGCAGCGTCCACATCACGCTCGACGCCTTTCACGATGGCTAGCCGCCCGTTCAAGCCCACAACAATCCATATCAAAGCAAATAGTGACAAAATCGGCATACAAGTCGTAGTGGGCGGGAGGGAAGGGTGGATTGGGACGCGGTCGCCGATGAGCTCTACGGCCTGCCGCCGGGCGAGTTCACCGCTGCCCGCGATGAGCACGCGAAGGCCGCCCGCTCCGCTGGCGACCGGCAGATGGCCGAGAAGATCCACCGACTGCGGCGCCCGACTCTGGCGGCATGGGCCAGCAACCTCCTGGTGCGCGAGCAGCCGGACGAAGTCGAGCGGCTGCTGCAGCTGGGGGAGGCGCTGCGGCAGGCCCACCGGGACCTGGACGGGGAGCAGCTGCGGGAGCTGTCGACGCAGCAGCACCAGCTCACCTTCGCCCTGGCCAGGCAGGCCTCCCAGCTCACGGCCCAGGCCGGTCAGCGCATCAGCGAGGACGCCCGACAGGAAGTCCAGGACACCCTGCACGCGGCGCTGGCCGACCCTGAGGCGGCCAAGGAGTGGGCGAAGGGCCACCTGACGAAGCCCCTATCCGCCCCGGTCGGCTTCCCCACCCCCTCCCGGCAGCCCGCACCGGCACCGGCTGCCCGCCGCCCCGCCGGCGAGGTGGCCGACCTTGATGCCGCGCGCACCCGGCGCCGCGAGCAGCAAGAGCGTCTTGAGCGCGCCCAGCAGCAGAGCGCGGAAGCCGAGCAGGAACTCCACGAGCGTGAGGGCGAGCTCACCGCCGCTGAGGAGGAGCAGAGCCGGGCGGAGGAAGCACAGGGGCAGGCCGAGCAGCGCGTAACCGACCTGTCCCAGCAGCTTGACGAGGCGGAGCGCGAGCAGCAAAAGGCGCGGGAGGCGGCACGGAAGGCCCGCGACCACGCCCGAGACGCGGACCGGGCCGTGCGTGAGGCCCGACGCCGGGCCAAGGACGCAGCCGCCCACGCCCGGAAGCTCGCTGAACAGACACAGCACCAAGGGAAAGGCGGATGAGCGATGGCGCGAGCGATCTGGAGCGGGGTGCTCACCTTCGGACTGGTCACGGTGCCGGTGCAGCTGTTCACCGCGACCGAGGACCACACGATCCACTTCCACCAGCTGCAGCGCGACACCTCCGACCGCGTCCGCTACCAGCGGGTGAACGAGAGAACGGGCAAGGAGGTGGACTACGACGACATCGTCAAGGGCTACGACCTGGGCGGCGGCGACTACGTCATCGTCGAACCCGACGAGCTGGACGACATCGCCCAGGGCAAGTCCCAGGTCATCGAGATCACCGGCTTCGTCGACCTCGAGCAGGTCGAGCCGGTCTACTTCGACAAGACCTACTACATCGCCCCGAAGGGCGAGGAGTACGCCAAGGTCTATGAGCTGCTGCGGGCCGCGCTCGAGAAGGAGAACAAGACCGGCATCGCCACCTTCGTGATGCGGGGCAAGCAGTACCTGGTCGCGCTGCGCGCGCAGGAAGAGGTGCTGGTGCTCCACACGCTGCACTGGGCGGATGAGGTCCGTGACCCGCACCAGGAGCTGTCGGTGCTGTCCGGCCGCGGCGACGCCCAGGGCAGGGAGCTGGACACTGCCCGGCAGCTGATCGGCGCACTGTCCATCGACTGGAACCCGAAGGACTACCACGACACCTACGAAGAGAAGGTCAAAGAGCTGGTCGACGCCAAGGCGAAGGGCAAGGAGATCGTCAGCGAGGAAGCCCCTCCGCAGGCCACCAACGTCATCGACCTGATGGAAGCCCTGCAGCGCAGCGTCGAACAGACCCGCGGCTCCGGAAGCAAGGCGCCGGAGGAGCGAAGGAGCAAGAAGAGCACGGCCCAGAAACCGGCGCGTAAGCCCGCAGGGAAGTCCGCGGGGAAGCCGGCGAAGAAGATGACGGCTGGGAAGGCCCGCCCCAAGGAGACGAGGGCGTCAACCACGGCAGACAGCAAGGGCGCGGGGAAGCGTGAACTGCGGCAGCTGAGCAAGACAGAGCTGTATCAGCGGGCCAGTGACCAGGGCATCGCCGGCCGGTCCAAGATGAGCCATGAAGAACTGCTCGACGCCCTGGCCCGGGCCGGGCGCCGCCGGAAGAAGATTGCGGCCTAGCAGGCCGGCCCCCGAACCGGAGCACAAGCGCAGGCCACCCGCCTCGTCCCGCTCCGATCGCAGTCTGCTGCGTCGCGCCGTAGACAGAGGAATGAACGCCGGCGCCAGTCGTAGAGCGCCGAGCCTGCGATGTCGTGCGGGTGCCGCGGTCATCCTCACGGTGGTCTGCAAGGCGGCCTGATCTTCCGGCCACGTCGCGAGTACGCCCGCATGGGCAAGAGCTGCTTCTCGCCGACACAACCACCGGGGTGATCGGGGATGGCGAATCTGCGGGCGGTTGGTGATGCGTCACAGCATCACCAACCGTGCCGTCTGCTGCATGTCACGATCCGCCGGCGGCCCGAGCGGGTGTAGGACTTGGCGAGAAGGTCCTCCACCAGCCTGCTCTTCGCTGCCGAGTACGCCGCCCTGCCCTCGTGGTCGGCAGGGAACTGCTGCGCCAGCGCCTCCTTCAACGCGCTGTAGCGCCGGACTTCGTCGGGCCGCTGACGCAGGTAATCGCGGAGCAGAATGTGATCAAGGTGAGATCTTGAGTCTGCGATCACGCCGTACAGATGATGTGCGTGAGCGGTAGGCGGGGATTGGAAAGCCTGCCGCCCCGGAATCCCCAGGTCGCCTTCGTGTCGATAGCCCTGCCCGGCGAGTCGGGAAATCAGCTCGGGTATGAGGGCTTCGTCGGACACCACGATGTCCAGGTCGATGATCGGTTTTGCGGCGCACCCTGGCACAGCTGTACTGCCGACATGTTCGATGGACACAGCAAGATCCGCGACGTGAGGTGCCAGTCGCCGCCGCAGCTCCTGAAACCGCTCGGGCCAGCGGGGGTCGTAGTCACTGACCTCGATCAGGTGTGTCATGTCGGCAGTCTTGCAGGGGCACGAGGACCCTACGCAGTCATGGCGGCGGGAACGGGTATGTGCGTTCAGACGTGAGACAGGAGCCGTTCTACGCCTGCCTGCAGCGCCGCTTCGTCCGCCCAGGGCGGGTTTGCGCCGGGGACGGAGCAGGTCTGGGCGGCGACGCAGGCGGCGAAGGCGCAGGCTTCTGTGACGTCTTGGAGGCTCAGCCCGTCGAGCCGGCCGCCGAGGTGTCCGAGGGCGGTGAGGCGGTGCAGCAGACCCGCGGTGAAGGAGTCCCCGGCGCCGACGGTGTCGACGACGTCGACGGCCGGGGCCGGGACGGTGACGCGGAGGCCGTCGAGGGAGGCGAGGGCGCCGCGTGAGCCGAGGGTGATGACGACGAGGCGCGCGCCGGCGGCGTGACAGGTGTCGCAAGCCTCTTCGGGGCTGGCGTCGGGAAGGAGCAGGCCGAGGTCGTCCTCGCTGAGGCGGAGGATGTCGGCGAGGGCGCACCAGCGTGGGAGCCGTTCCTGGTAGGCGGAGGGCGGTACGAGCAGGGGGCGGACGTTGGGGTCGATGGACACGGTGACGTGTTCTCGTGCCTTGGCGAGGTGGTCTTCGATGCGGCTGCCGCCGGGTTGGCGTATCAGCGCCAGGGAGCCGGTGTGCAGGCAGACCGTGCCGTCGTGCGGGGTGCGGGCGAGTTCGTCGGCGGTCCACTGCCAGTCGGCGGCGCTGTCGGCGTGGAAGGTGTAGGTGGCCTGGCCGGTCTCGTTGAGGGCGGCGACGGCGAGGGTGCTGGGCTCGGGGGCGGTCACGCTGCCGCTCAGGTCGACGCCGGAGTCGCTGAGGCGGGTGCGGAAGAGCGTGCCGAAGACGTCATGGGAGAGCCGCGCGAGGAAGCGGGTGGGGGTGCCGAGCCGGGCGAGGGCGACGGCGGTGTTGGCGGGGCCGCCTCCCGGCAGGACGCGCAGGGCGAGTTCCCCTGGGCCGGATAGGGCGGGGGCGGTGAAGGCGTCCGCGACGCACTCACCGAGAACGGTGACACGGCTGGGGGGACTCGAGTCGAGCCATGGTGATGGTCTGCCTCTCTGGAAGCGCGCGGAGTTGCCGCGGTTCCGCGCGTGGGTTTCGGCCGGTGCCCGGCGGGCCGGGCGTACGTACGGGGGAAGGACACCGGGCGGTGGCCTGATGCAGC
>NZ_PQSR01000194.1 GCF_002920635.1 Streptomyces sp. Ru72
CGGCGGTCTGGTCGCCGCCCTGGGGCTCGTCTTCGTGGCCCGGCTCGGACGGCAGCTGGCGCTGGCCGCGGTGGGTCTCGGCTTCGTGGCCGCGCTCGCGGGTCCGACGGCGTACACCCTCACCACCGTGAACCAGGGCCACACCGGGTCGATCGTCACGGCCGGTCCGGCGGGTGCGAGCAGCATGGGCTTCGGCGGTCGCGGCGGCCCGGGCGCCGGCGGTGTGCGCGGCGGCTTCGGCGGCGGTGTGCCGGGCCAGAACCAGCAGCAGGGCAACGGCTCCACGCAGGGCCAGAACGGTCAGCAGGGCTTCCCCGGCGGCGGCAACGGCACCGGCGGGTTCCCGGGCGGCGGTGTGCCGGGCCAGAACCAGCAGCAGGGCAACGGCTCCACGCAGGGCCGGAACGGCCGGCAGGGCTTCCCCGGCGGGGGACGCATGGGTGACGGCGGCATGGGCGCCGGCGGCGGCATCGGCGGCCTGCTCAACGGGGCGAACGTCGGCTCCGCGGCCAAGGCGCTGCTGGAGAAGGACGCGACGGAATACACCTGGGTGGCCGCGTCCATCGGTTCGCAGAACGCCGCCAGCTACCAGCTCGCCACCGGCGACCCGGTGATGGCGATCGGCGGGTTCAACGGCAGCGACCCGTCCCCGACGCCGGCCCAGTTCCAGAAGTACGTGGCGGAAGGAAGGATCCACTACTTCATCTCGGGAGGCGGCTTCGGCGGCGGGGGCGGCAACGGCGGCTCCAATGCCTCGTCGCAGATCAGTTCGTGGGTTCAGCAGAACTTCAAGAAGGTGACGGTCGGTTCGGCCACCTTCTACGACCTCACGCAGAAGACGAGCGGCGGCTCGAGCAGCAGCTGACGGTTCCAGCACCGAGCGGTGGGCCGGGCACCCGACGCCCGGCCCACCGCTTTTGTGCCTTCTGTCTCATGCAACTCACCTCGGTCGCGGCGGCGTTGCTGCGCGGGGCGGAGCGGGAAGACTCGGGAGGTGGTGGTCGGCCCTTCGAGCGGAACGTCTGGAAGGTGTGCCATGGCGAAGGCAGCCCAGCGGACCAGCGTCTGGCTGGAGGGCAAGGCGCGCCGTGGGGGGCGCGGGGGCGGGCAGCCCTCAGGGCTGGACCGGGAGCGGATCACCGAGGCGACCGTACGGCTGCTGGACGCCGAGGGGCTCGCCAGGTTCTCCATGCGGCGGCTCGCCGCCGAGCTCGACGTGACGGCGATGTCCCTCTACTGGTACGTGGACACCAAGGACGACCTGCTGGAGCTGGCGCTGGACGCGGCCTTCGGGGAGGTGCGGCTGCCGGCCGACGACTCCGGCGACGACTGGCGCGACCAGCTGCGGGACCTCGCCGCCGAGTACCGCGCGCTGTTGGTGCGCCATCCCTGGCTGTCGCCGCTCGCCGGGACCTTCCTCAACATCGGCCCGCACGCGGTCGCCTTCTCGCTCGCCGTGCAGCGGGTGATCCGGCTGACCGGGCTGCCGGCGCACGGCCGGATGGGCGCGATCTCGGCGGTCTTCCAGTTCGTGTACGGCTTCGGCACGATCGAGGGCCACTTCATCGCGCGCTGCGCCGCGGCAGGGCTGAGCCAGGACGAGTACGTCCGCCACGCCATGAGCGCGGTGACCGAGAGCCCCCGTCCGAGCGAGGTCGTGCGCCGGTCCGCGGACCTCATGCAGGTCCGCGGCGGCGACACGGTGGAGGAGATGCGCGAGCGGGACTTCGCCTTCGCGCTTCAGACGCTCATCGCGGGGATCGAGGCGATGGTCGCCCGGGGGTAGGGGAGTCCCCTTGTCCCAAGGGCCTGTGCGCGGGCTCTCAGTCCTCGGAGGAGACCAGGCGGGCCGGGAAGCCGCCCGTCGCCACCGGGCCCCAGCGCACCGGGGTGATGCGGATGATCGACTTGCCCTGCTTGACCATGGCCTCGCGGTACTCGTCCCAGTCCGGGTGCTCGCCCGCGATGTTGCGGTAGTACTCGACGAGCGGTTCGACGGAGTCCGGTGTGTCGATGACCTCGGCCGTGCCGTCGATCTGGACCCAGGGCCCGTTCCAGTCGTCGCTGAGCACGATGACGCTGACCCGCTCGTCCCGCTTGGCGTTGCGGGTCTTGGCGCGCTCCGGGTACGTGGAGACGACGATCCGCCCCGAGTCGTCGACGCCGCAGGTCAGCGGCGAGCCCTGGGGGCTGCCGTCGGCGCGGCGGGTCAGCAGGATCGCGCGGTGACGGGGGCGTACGAAGTCCAGCAACTCGTCCAGTGATACGTCGGTGTTGGTCGCGATGTTCGGTGCCATGCCCGCAGCCTAGAGGTCCCTGGCGGTGCCGAGGCTGACCCTGTCGTGCCTACGACCGCACGTCGCGCTCAGGCTCCAGCGCCTCCGCCAGGCTGTCGTACACGGGCACGTCCCGCCGCACCCCGGTCAGTTCCAGGACGCGGCTCGGGACGCCGAGCGGTGCCGCCACCACCCGTACCTCGACCCGCGCGGGCAGCCGGCCCCTTACGTCCTGGACGAGACGGGCGCCCTGGGAGTCCATGAAGCCGGTGCGGGTGAAGTCCAGGATCAGCACGCCGAGCCGGGTGGCGCGCGCCCCGGCGAAGGACGTGATGGCGGCGCACAGCGCGGGGCAGTTGGACAGGTCGATCTCCTGGGGCAGGGCGATCAGGCTGCGGCCGGGCAGATCGCGCACCCGGCACGGGCTCGGGACATGGGTCATGGCACTCACCTGGCAGAGGTTCGTCCGGGCTCCGGGAGGCCGCTTCCTGACCTGTCGCCTCATTCCACCACTGTCGTGCGCCGCTCCGAAAGGGGGGCCACCGAGAGTCAACCGGGCGTCAATCGCCCCGCAGGAAGGAGATAAAGTTCTGTCCGTCCTGCGCTCGCAGTCGGGAATGTGCTGCGGAGCTCTCCTGCGCATGGCCGTGTGGCCGTGCACGCCGAAGAGGTTCGTGTGCCTGCGTCCGACTTTTCTGATCTGCCTGATTTTCCACGGGGTTTCGAGCTGGCCGAAGCGCTGACCGCCGCGGCTCGGCAGCTGCACGACACGGCCACCCCCCACAGCACGATGAGCACCGCCGTCGGCCTCGCCGTGCGCCTGGTGCCGGGCGCCGAACACGCGACCATCTCCGAGGCGGAGCGCGGCAACCACTTCCGTACGCTCGCCTGGAGCGACGAGGTCGTCCGCACCGCCCACGACCTCCAGCCGGACGGCGAGGGCGCCCCGTACTGGGACCACCTGTGGCACGCGCCCGTCGTGCACGTGGCGGACAGCGAGAGCGACGCGGGTGGCTCCGTGCCGGCCGGCCCGGGCCTGCGCTCGGCGCTCGCGCTGCGGCTGCGCGCCGACAAGCGACGCCTGACCGTGCTCACCGTCTACGCCCGCAAGCCGCACGCCTTCGACGACGCCGCGACGCGGATCGGCCGGCTGTTCACCGCGCACGTCGGCCTCGCGCTGGACTCGGTGACCGTGCGCGAGCAGCTCACCGAGGCGATGCACACCCGGGACCTGATCGGCCAGGCCACCGGCATCCTCATGGAGCGCCTGAACATGGACGCCACGGAGGCGTTCGACAGCCTGGTGCGCGCCTCGCAGCGGGAGAACGTCAAGCTGCGGGACCTCGCCCGCCGCATCGTCGATGCGAACCACACCACATGACGGCCAGGAGTTGATCGACGAAACGGGGACAAAAGCATGACATGAGACCCGAGATGCCCTACCCGCTCGACCAGGCGATCGTGCGCAGCGGTGGTCTCGACACGCTGCTGCGCGACCTGACCGACCGCGCGGTCGAGGCCGTGCCCGGCTGCGCCGCCTGCAGCATCACCGTCCGCCGCGGCGACCGCCTGCTGACTCTGGCGGGCAGCGGAACCCTGCCCAGCGGCCTGGACCTGCGCCAGTACGAGAACGGCACCGGCCCCTGTGTCACGGCCGCCGAGACGGAGACCGAGCAGTACGCCCCCGACCTGGCCGCCGAGACCCGCTGGCCCGCGTACACGCGGTACGCGCTGTCGGTCGGGGTGCGCTGCGTGCTGGCGGTGCCGCTCACCGTCGAGGGCGACACCGGCGCCGCACTGAACTTCTACGGTGTCGAGCCAGGCGTGCTCGGCACGGCCCGTGACCAGGCACGTGCCTTCGCGGCGCGGACCGCCGACGCCGTCGACGTCGCCCTGCGCGTGGAACGCGAGCGCGCCGACGCCACCGACGTGCGCACCGCGCTGCTCTCCCGCAGTGTCATCGACCAGGCGATCGGCATCCTGATGGCGCAGGAACGGGTCAGTGCCCGGATCGCCCTGGAGCGCCTGCGCCGGATCTCCCAGGACACGAACACCAAGCTGCGCGACCTCGCCACCGATCTGGTGTCCCGGGTCTCGGGCGACGGCCGTCCGCCGTCACGCGGACGGTAGCGACTCGCCCTGCACCGCCTGGATGTCCAGCTCCACCTTGAGCGTGGTGCCGATGGCGGCGATGCCCGCCTGGACGATCTGGTTGTAGTTCATCGCGAAGTCCTCGCGGCGCAGTTCCGTGGTCGCGCGGAAGGCCGCACGGGTGCCGCCCCACGGGTCGGAGCCGGTGCCGAGGTAGGCGAGGTCCAGATCCACCGGGCGGACCACCCCGTGCAGGGTCAGCTCGCCGTGGACCGTCCAGCGGTCCGCGCCCGCGGCCGTCAGACCGGTCGAGCGGTAGGTGATCTCCGGGTACTTCTCGACGTCCAGGAAGTCGGCCGACCTCAGGTGGGTGTCGCGCATGCCGTTGCCGGTGTCGATGGACCCGGCGCGGATGACCGCCTCGACGCGGGACTTCTCGACCTCGTCCGGGGCGATCTCGATGCGCCCGGCGAAGTCCGTGAACCGCCCGTGCACGCTGGAGATCCCCAGGTGCTGCGCGACGGCGCCCACCGAGGAGTGCGCCGGGTCGATGGTCCACGGCCCGGGCGGCGGCAGTTCGGTGCCGCCCTGCCGGGCGAGCGTCACGGTGCCGACCTCGGCCCGCCCGCTCGCGGTGACGATCGCGCTGGAGGCGGCGGGCGCGTACCCGACCGCGGTGACGATCACGGTGTAGGCGCCGGGCGCCAGCTCGGTCGTGTCCCGGACGGCGCCCTCCGTGTCGGCCTCGGCGCGCAGGACCTGTGTCCCGGTCATGTCGGTCACGGTGACGACCGCGTGCGACACGGCCCATCCGTCTCGCGTACGGATCCGTGCGGTCAGTCCCATCGCGTGGTTCCCCTCTAAATCCCTTGAATCCTTGATAAATCCCCGTGGCGGCCGAAAAAAATCCGGCCCGCGGGGGCGCTTGTCGCTCACAGCGCGCCCCCACGAGCCGGACTCCGGACTACTCGCCCGGGTGGGCGAGTTCGATGTCGTGGTCGTCGACGCCGCGGCCGGAGACGGTCACCGCGGTGGCCACCGGCGGGTAGCCCGTCGCGATGACGGTGTACTCGCCGCTGTTCAGGTCGGTGAAGGCGTACGCGCCGTCCGCGCCGGTGGTGGCGGTGCCGACCACGTTGCCCGCCGCGTCCACCAGGGTCACCCGGGCATCAGCGAGGGGGCCGTGCGGGGCCCGTACGACGCCCTGGACCTGGGAGCCGGAGTCGAGGTCGATCTCGACCCGCGTCACTCCGGTGGTACCGACCTCCACGGGCAGGGCCCGCGGACGGTGCCCGGCGGCGTTCACCGCGACGGTCAC
>NZ_PQSR01000195.1 GCF_002920635.1 Streptomyces sp. Ru72
GACCGCCCGATGCCCTCTCCCGCCCGGTCCCCGAAGTCTCTAGGCTCGGTAGGTCATGTAGTTCACGGACGGCCGGGCCCGCACCCTCCACACCCGAACCGCTGCCAAGCCGAAGGACACCGACCATGCGCCGCGCCTTGATCGTCGTAGACGTGCAGAACGACTTCTGTGAGGGTGGCAGCCTCGCGGTGGCCGGGGGTGCCGATGTCGCCGCCGCGATCACCGAGCTGATCGGCCAGGCCCCCGCCGGGTACCGCCATGTGGTGGCCACCCGGGACCACCACATCGCCCCGGGCGGTCACTTCGCCGACAACCCCGACTACGTCCACTCCTGGCCCGCGCACTGCGTGGCGGGCACGGAGGGCGTGGGCTTCCACCCGAACTTCGCCCCGGCGGTCGCCTCCGGCGCGGTCGACGCCGTGTTCGACAAGGGGGCCTACTCGGCGGCGTACAGCGGGTTCGAGGGAGTCGACGAGAACGGGGTCGCGCTCGGGGACTGGCTGCGGGAGCGGGAGATCGACGAGGTGGACGTGGTGGGGATCGCCACGGACCACTGCGTGCGCGCCACCGCGCTGGACGCCGTGCGCCAGGGCTTCCGTACGCAGATCCTGCTGGACCTGACCGCCGGGGTGGCCGAGGAGACCACGGAGCGCGCGCTGGAGGAGCTCCGGGAGGCGGGCGTGGAGCTGTCCGGCAAGCCGGTGGTGTCCTGACCCGCACCGGCCGCCTGACCCGCACCGCGCCCCGCACCCGCGTGCCCTGCCTCCCGTGCGCATCAGCGGGTCACGGCTGGGCCGTCCGTCTCAGCAGGGACCTGATCGGGTGCCACAGCTCGACCGACAGGTCCTGTACCGCGGTGTCCGGGGCCGTGCGCCATATCAGGCCGTCGGGGTGGTGCAGGACCGCCGTGACCTCGTCCGGGGACGGCGGGGCCGCGTTGCCGCGCAGGTAGACCGCGCGCAGGCCCAGGTTGCGCAGGCGCGTCAGGGCACGGGCGCGGTTCTGGGCGTGGACCAGCACGCGGACCGAACCGGCGCCCGAACCCGGGCTGGGCAGGTTCAGAGCCACCACCACACTGCCGTTCGGCAGCTTGCAGAAACCTCCTGCGGCCATACGCGTCATACCCCCGTGAGACCTGGTGTCAATAAGAGAGCCACAGCAGGCACCTAAACACGATCGGCGGCCGCCCGCCAAGGGGCTGCCGCCGATACGCCTCTGACCTGCAAAAACGCTGACTACTTCACCGCGGGTCCGACTTCCAGCTCGATCGTCAAGCCGTTCACACCCTGCTTGATGATCTTGATTTTGGTGTTGGTGTCAGTGACCTCGACCCCGGCCGCCGGGTTCGATGCGTCGTAGTAGGTGCTGGTGTGGTCGTTGAAGACCGACACGCCCTTCGACGACTTGATCTTCGTCGCGACGCCCTCCTTGTGCAGGGTGATGCCGTCGGTGCGCTCCAGGCTGAAGGGCGAGTCGTATGCCTGGATGCGGTTGCGCATCAGCGTGCCGTCGGACCACTTCAGCGGGGTGGGGTGCGAGTCGATCGGCAGGATCAGGCCGGTGCCGGCGTGGTCCTTGGTGTTGTTGTCCGCCTGGGAGGTGTCCCACTTCCAGATCAGCAGGCCGTTCTGGTACGGGTAGTGCTCCACCCAGTCCGGACGGGCCGGGGCGAAGCCGAAGTTGTACGGGCCGACCTTGAGGGTCTTGTCGTACGACACGTACTGGCGGTTCTCGGCGATGTAGTACTGCTTGTAGTCCTTGGTGAAGGACGCGCCGATGCGGGAGAAGCCGTTCGCGGTCCAAGCGGCGTCCGCGGTCTCGGCGTTGTCCGAGAAGAGCGCCGAACCGTCGGCGGTCAGCGTGATCTCGTCGGCCGTGAACCCCTTCATGGCCAGGCCGCCGTCCGTCTGGTAGCGGAAGCGGAGCTGGATCTTCTTGCCCGCGTAGGCGTCGAGGGGGTACGACAGCTTCTTGTAGCCGTCGACCGTGCCGGTCAGGGCCGGCTTGTCGCTGCCGTCACGCGGGATGGCCTTGCCGTCCACCGTGCCGTCCAGCGCGGTCCAGTTGGCGCCGCCGTCGGTCGAGACCTCGGTGTAGAGGAAGTCGTAGTTGGCCTCGATGTCGTAGTAGCCGTCCAGGGACAGCGTGGCCGAGGACTTGCCGGTGAGGTCGACGGACCGGGTCAGCGTGTTCTTGAGGTCGTTGCCGCTGCCGCTCCACCACTGGGTCGAGCCCTGCGCGGGAGTGACGACCTGGGTCTCGACCGCCTTGTCGGGCAGGTTGACCACCAGCGCCTGCCGGTACTTGGTGTTGTACTCGGCGACGCCCAGCTTGTGCCAGGACTTGATCCCGGCCTTCGCCGTGTCGTAGTTGAGCCAGCCCAGCTGCAGCTTGTCCCAGGCGTTCATGTCGCCGGGGAGGTCGCCGATGGCCTCCTTGCCGGTGCCCAGCCAGGAGCCGGAGGACATCAGCGTCCAGAAGCCGGTGGAGTTCTCGCCGCCGTTGGTGTCGTACTCGTCCGGCAGGCCGAGGTCGTGGCCGTACTCGTGGGCGTAGACGCCCAGGCCGCCGTTCTCCGGCTGGATGGTGTAGTCGCCGACCCAGATGCCGCTGTCGCCGATCTGCGTGCCGCCCAGCTTGTTGCCCGCCGGGCCGGTGGCGCCGGCGTCGGTGCCGAAGGCGTACCAGCGGTGGGCCCAGATCGCGTCGGTGCCCTGGACGCCGCCGCCCGCGGACTCGTCCTCGCCGGCGTGCACGATCTGGAAGTGGTCGATGTAGCCGTCGGGCTCGTTGAAGTTGCCGTCGCCGTCGTAGTCGTAGCGGTCCCACTGGTCGAACCGCGCCAGGTCCGCCTTGATGTCCGCGTCGGACTTGCCGGCCGCCTTCTGCTGGGCGACCCAGGCGCTCACGCCGTCGCTGACGACGTTCCACACACTCGGGCAGTTTTTGGAGCCGCAGGCGTTGTTGCCGTAACGGGCCTCGTTGTACGGGACCTTGACCCAGTCGGTGACCTCGCCGTCCACGGAGTAGCGGCCCGAGGACTGCTTTTCGTAGTACTTCTTCACCGACTCGACGTTGCCGCCGGTGCCGAAGTACAGGTCCTGGAAGTGCTTCTGGTTGTAGTCCTTCTGCCAGGCCGTCGAGTTGTCCTTCGTACGGTCCGGCGCGGCTATCCGGTTGTGCAGGGGGCCCGCCGTGCCGCCGAACCTGGGGTCGGTCTTGTCGCCGAACTCGACCAGGATGGTGAAGATCTTGTCGGTCTTCTCCCGGCTCAGCTCGACGTACTTGGGGTCGCCCTTCTTGCTCTTGAGCTCGACGACCTTCGAGCCGTTGCGCTCCTTGGCCTCGGCCTTGCCGGACAGGACCTGGTTGAGGGCCTCCTGGCGCTGGGCCTCCTGGGTCTTGCTCAGCGGGCCGTCGAGGTCGTGCTCCTGCTGCTTCACCGGCGCCGGGTCGTGCCGGGTGGCGGCAGCGGACTCGGCGGTGGTGCTCGCCTCCGCGACGGCGAAGGTGGAGAACGTGGCGGACGCCGCCGCGAGCGCGACGCCTATCGCGGCCGCTCTGAACGTCCAGGGTCTGCTGGTCACTTGAGTTCCTCCCCCGCGCCCGGGCGCGCGGAAGGGGGTCCTGGTCATGGAGGGGCCCGCGCGCACCGATCAACGCGTGTAGTCAAGTGACGACATTTGACCGGAGGTTTACAAGAAAAACAGACCTTGACTTGGACAGGTCAAGTGCATTAACAGGACGAGGTGTTCGCTATACGAACGCGTGCGGTTCGGCATAATCTCCCGTCAACCGGCGCGCGCACGTGTCCAGTTGCTGGAACGCATGACTCCGTGCGCCCCTTGTGCTCCGGAACCGTGGGTTAGGTCACGCTTACCAGCCGTTCCACTCGGGCATGGTGGCGAATAGAGTCGACGGGCGGAGCGCCGGAATGACGGCGGTTTGCCCCGTCGGCACTGTCGTCATTTCCACGATTCCGTGGTTGTACACCCACATGCTCCTGTTCTGCCCGCAGTCGTCCGCTCCTCCCCCATCACGAGAGGCACCGGGGGGAGTCCCCCACCCCGAGGAATGGCCATGCCTCGTCCGAACGCCGCACAGCTCGCCTACGGTTCCTGCACCGTGATCTTCTCCACCCTCGCCATGCTGCTGCTGTCACAGACGGGTTCGGGCCTGGGGATCGCCGTGATCGCCCTGTCGGCGCTCGCACTCGGGCTGCTCGTCGCCGTGACGGTACCGCTGCCGAAGTCCGCACCGGCCGCCGCGGAGCGGCCCGCCGCGCGGCAGCACGCACCGGCGGGGCGCCCGACGGCGTCGGTCGGATCCACCGCGGCCACCGAGCCCGTCCGGGAGACGGCGAAACCCTGAACCAGGCGCGCGTACGCACCGCTTCACACCGAGAACCCGAACCGGCGGGCCCGTGATGCACGGGCCCGCCGGTTCCGCGTACGCCACCGCCCTCTGTCAGACCGCCGTACTGACCTCCACCGTCCTGGCCGCCTTGTCGTGCAGTCCCTGCTTGTACGGCCGGTCGAAGAAGCTCCAGCCGCCGCAGATCGCGGTCCACACGCAGGCGCAGCAGAACGCGAACGGCAGCCACAGCACCAGGGCGCGGATCAGGGACGCCTGGAGGGAGGGGTTCGAGCCGTCGTCGAGGTTGGCCACGCGCATGCTCAGCAGCCTCTTGCCGAGCGTCTGCCCGGTTCTGCTGATCAGGATCGTGTCGTAGGCCGTGTAGAGCACGGCCGCGATCACGGACTGGCCGAGGGACTTGCCGGTGTCGACCTTGGTGGCCTCGAGGTTGTACTCGACGGTGTGGAACGCCCAGGACAGCAGCCAGACGACCACGCCGACGAGGATCATGTCGATGATCCTGGCGAGGACGCGCTTGCCGCTGTCGGCGAGCGGGGGCATGCCGGCGAGCGGGTCGGTGCCGTCGTAGGGGCCCTGCGGGCCCCCGCCACCGTACGGGCCGCCGCCCTCGGGGCCACCGTCGCCGTACGGTCCCCCGCCCTCGTGAGGACCGCCGGGGCGGGGAGGGGGTGTGCCGTACGGGGGGCTGCCGCCGGGTGGTCCACCGCTGGAAGGGGGCCGACCGTGGGGCGGCGGGCCACCGGGTGGAGGCCCGCCGGCGGGCGGCGGACCGCCGGGCGGAGGCCGGTCGGGGTCCGGGGCGTCTCCTCGGCCGGGGGGTGGCGGTTCGGTGCTCATGGCCCGAGTCGACCGCGAACCCTCCGGCTCCGCATCCCTACAGGTCCGTCCGGGTCAGCCGGCCACGAACGTGCGGGCGGCCTTGTCGTGCCAGCACTGGCGCCACGGGCGGTCGAACGCGCACCACAGGACGCCGACCACGCCGACGACGAGCACACCGGGGACGCTGTAGACCAGCCAGCGGCGCAGGGCCTGGCCGAAGGTCGGGGGTTCGTGGGCCTCGATGTCCCGTACCTCCAGACCGCAGACCTTCTTGCCCAGAGTGCGCCCCCACTTGGCGGTCGGCAGCGCCTCGTAGAGGACTCCGAAGCCCAGCAGCACGGCGAGCACGATCGCGAGGTAGACCGACGTCGTGCCGTCGAGCAGCCAGACCGTGACGGTCTGCCCGGACAGCTTCGCCGCGTCGATCTTCCCGTTGATGTGGTCGATCGCCTTCGTGCCCAGCGGTACCGCGGCCACACCCG
>NZ_PQSR01000196.1 GCF_002920635.1 Streptomyces sp. Ru72
ACTCGGACTGCTGCGTCATCGAGGAGGCTCCCATCGCTGAGCTTCCGTCGCGGAGATCGTCGAAGACCGATCCCGACATGGGCCAACGCGCCTTGTACGTGTGGCAGTTCCAGCGGCTCCGGTGAGGAGAGGCACTGCGCCCGTTCCGCGGCGGTCGCGCCGAGGAGGGGTCCGGTGGACAGACGGACGCGAAGCGCCGCGAGGTCGTCCCCGAAGCGGTGGCCGCCGGGCGCGGGCATGCCGAGCCGGGCGGTGAGAAGGTCCTCGAGTTCCTGCGCGTCACCCACGCCGCGCGCGGCGAGCGCGGAGCGGAGCGGCTCAAGGTCGGCGTAGAGGTGACGGCCGGCCTGTGGGGGCAGGACGAGGGCGCCCGCCGCGACCACGGCCCCGCGCGCGGCGTCGGCCACGCGCGCGTGGAGCGCGGTGCCGGCTGTGAGGCGCTGGGTGACGTCGGCGGGCTCGTCGAGCGCGTACACGGCCGCGGCGGCGACCGGGTCGGCGATGCGGGCGCCGAGCGCGGTGAGTACGTCCAGGGCACGAGCGCGCAGCCCGGCGCCGTCGGCGGTGGCCGGGAAGCGGGCGACGGCCGCGGGCCAGCCGGGCGGCAGGAAGGGGCCGGCGAGGTCGGTGACGACGGTGACCCGGTCCGGCAGCATCTCGGCGGGGCTGAGCAGCACGGTGTCGTGCGGCCGGTGGACCGTGTCGCGCCAGGTCTCGTCGCTGACCAGGTGCAGCCCCTCGCCGGCGGCGGCCTCGGCGGTCTCGTGGACGAGTTCGGGCGGTGCGACGGTGGCGGTGGGGTCGTCGGCGACGGCGAGCACGAGGAGGCGGGGGTCGCCTCCCTCCGCGCGGATTCTGCGGACGGTCTCCAGGAGGGCGTACGGGTCGGGAACGCCGCCGCACTCCATGGGTGTCGGCACATGGAACACGGACCGCCCCAGCGCCCGGACCTGGGGAGCCCACCAGGCCGGGCAGGGCCGGGGGACGAGTACGTCGCCGCCGAGCGCGGCGGTGACGGCGACGAAAAGGGCGGGGGCGCCGGGGGCGGCGGCGATGTCGTCTGGCTCGGCGGGCAGTCCGCGCCGGGCGAAGTAGCCGCACGCGGCGTCCGGGAGGGCCGGCAGCCGGGAGGGGCCCGTGCCGTCGTGGTCGGCGACCTCGGCGAGCGCCGCGGACAGGCCCGGCAGGAGGGGCAGCCCCTGCTCGGGGAGGGGCGGTCCGTAACGGACGGGGCCGTGCCCTTCCGGATCCGTCCGCCGCATGCGTGCCTCCGCGCAGTCCCTGGTGCCGTCGCCGGTCCCCCGTGCTCCGGCCCGCTCCACGCCCTCGACCCGTGGCCGCCGCCCGCTGTCGTACTCCTGTTCCTCTACGGTGTCGAAGACGCCCTCGGGCTCTGAGTACCCCGGGTTCGCGCCGGTCATGGGCGTCCGGCCGGGTTGCCCGGATCACAGGGTCAGGTGTTCGGATCACGGAAGCGGGTTCAGGCGTGGCCGGACCGTCCGCGCCCCCAGACCCGGTGGACCGCGGCACCGAGCGCGCCCGCGATCAGGAGACCGCCGGCGGCCAGGGCGGGCACGGAGTCGGTGAAGGCGCCGCCCTCCCCGGCGTGCACTCCGTGCTGGGCGCCGACGGGAGGCTGGGCCGCGCTCTCCTTCCCCTGGTCGCCCTGCTGCTTGCCCGTGGCTTGCTTGCCCTGGCTGTCGCTCTGCTGCTTGGGCTGACTCTCACTCTGCTTGTTCTGGCTGTCCCCTTGCTGCTTCCCGGACGCCTGTCCGTCCCCCTGCTGCTTCCCGGACCCCTGTCCGTCCCCCTGCTGCTTCCCGGACCCCTGTCCGTCCCCCTGCTGCTTCCCGGACGCCTGGGACTGCCCGTCACCGTGCTGCTTGCTCTGACCGTCCCCCTGCTGCTTCGCGGACAGCTGTGACTCACCGCTGCCCTGCAGCTTGCTCTGCCCATCCCCCTGCTGCTTGGACTGCCCGTCGCCCTGCTGCTTGGACTGCCCGTCGCCCTGCAGCTTGGACTGCCCGTCGCCCTGCAGCTTGGACTGCCCCTCCCCCTGCTGCTTGGACTGCCCCTCCCCCTGCAGCTTGGACTGCCCGTCCTCCTGCTGCTTGGACTGCCCCTCCGTCTGCTGCTTCCCCGACTGCTCCCTCTGCTCCTCCTCCTGCTGCCTGCCGCTCGGCGGGGCGTCACCGTCGTGGTGGTGGCGGTGGCCCTCCTCGTACACGGTGAACGAGACGGTCCACGGTTTTTCACGGCCGCCCGGCCCCCCCGGGCACCGTCCGTCCACGCCCCACGACGCCTCGCGGCCGGCCAGGTCGGCGATGGCGTTCACGCTCCCGCCGGCCGGGACGCGGGCAGTGCCCCGGTAGCGGGCACCGCCCCGGCCTTCGCTCCGGTCATCGTCGTCGTCGCGGTCGACCCGGTGCAGCCGCACCCTGCCCCCCTCGAACGCCTGGGAGGCGCCCTCGATGGCGTCGGGCAGGCCGTCGCCGACCGCGTCGCAGGACACCGAGACGGTGACCGTCTCGCCCGGCGCGACGGAGCGTGGGGTGACGTCGGCGGACGAATCGGCGGACGCGTTCGGGGCGACGGCACCCAGGGCGGCACCGGCCAGAGCGGCGGCGGACAGGACTCGGGCAGTGCAGCGCATGGGGCGGGCTCCTTCGGCCGGGTTCCTCCATGACAGCCCGCCCGGCCGTGGCCCGCGCGCGGCCGTGCCCCATTCGCGCGACCGGCACCGCCGTGCGGGTGAGGGGCAGGCCGCGCACCGAGAGGTCAGCCGGCCAGCGACACCAGTTCCCGCTCCAGGCCGCGGCCCCGCTTGTCGACGACGCCGGCGGCGACGTCGGCCAGTTTGCGGTTGGCGCCCTGGGAGATGCGGCGCAGTACCTGCAAGGCCGTCTCGGCGTCGCAGCCGAGGACGTGCATCACGATCCCGCACGCCTGGTCGACGACGGGCCGGGAGCGCAGGGCGGCGCCGAGCTGGTCCAGCTCCGTGAGGGCGGCACGGTAGGAGCGATCGCGCACCAGGCAGCCCACGGCGAGGTCACCGAGCACCCGGGCGGGGCCGTGCGGGACACCCTTCAGGGTCCCGGGCCGGAAGCTGTAGAGAGTGAGCGTGACGGCCAGCCCGGAACGCCGGAAGGGGATCGTGACGCTGGACCGTACGCCGGCGTCGAGGGCGAGGGCGCGGTACTCCGGCCAGCGCTCCTCGCGCAGCAGGTCCGGGGTCTCGACGGGCTCGCCCGACTCCAGGGCCGCGGGGATCGGCCCGTCGCCGCCGCGGAGCTGGACGGTGACGAGCGGGGCGAGATCGGGGTGGGTGACGGCGGCGGGCCGGTCCGTAGCGCCCTCGACACCGCCTTCCACGACCGTGGTGCTGGCACCGCAGCAGCCGGGGGTGCACCGCGCGGCCTGCTCGACGAGTTCCGACAGCCGGCGCCCCGGGAGGGCGGACTCGGGGGATTCTGCTGTCAGGTGGTAACCCCCAGGGTGGTGACCGGGTTGTCCCGTCTCCCGCATTCTTCACCTCCTCTCCGGGCGGCTGCCCGCTCACCCCGGTGGAAAACGGCGTCCGTGACGAGGTGGCCGGTTCCGTGCGCGGGCGCCCGGGAGGCGACCCGTCCGGGTTAGGTTCGTCGCATGGCGCAGACGGACGAATTCGGTGAAGAGCTGGCGGATTTCGTCCGCCGGGTGGCGGAACTCAAGGCGGCCCGTGCCATACCCACGGACGACCTGCCCTCGGTGCTCGACGCGGCGATCTTCGAACTCGACCATGTCGCGGGCCGGTTGTGGCCGTCGTACCAACGGCTGTTCACGGGCGCCGGGGCCGCCCCGGCCGGTTCCGGTGAGCGCCAGGAGCAGCAGCTGCTCAAGACCCTCTTCCAGCGGCTCCCGGTCCCGGTCGCGCTGGTGGACCGCGAGACGGTGGTGCGACGGCTGAACTTCGCGGCCCTCTCCTTCACGGGGGTCCGCGCGGGGTATGCGACGGGCCGCCCGCTGACCGGGCTTCTGGCGCACGCCGACCGGGCGGCGTTCCGTTCGCAGACGGCCGCGGTGGCGCGCGGCGAGGGCGACCGCAGCATGACGGTGCGTCTGCCGCAGCATCCGTCGGTGCCGGTACGGGCGACGCTGGTCGCGGTGCGGCCGAGCGGGGAGCCGCGCACGGCGGTCATGGTGGTGCTTCAGCCCGCTGACACCCGGGTGCCGGCCGGCGAGCACACCCCGCCCGGCGGCATCCCGAACCTGACCGAGACCGCTCGGCACGCGGCGCTGATGGACCTGCTGGACGCGATGACAAGCGCCCTGCTCACCGCGCCCGCCGGAGCCGTCCCGGAGCAGGCGGCCCGGGTACTGCACGGCCGGTTCGCGGACTGGGTGGTGGCGGACACGGGAGACGGACGCCTGACCCGTACGGCGGTACTGGGGCCGCCCGGTGAGGACGTGGCCGCGCTGGTCGCGCAGGACCCCGCCGGGTGCCCCCTCGTGGTCGAGGCGGCGCACGGCGGGTCCACGGTCCTGCGGGTGCGGCCGGAGGACCCGGAGGCCTTCGGACGTGACGCCTCGGGTGCCCCCGTCCTCATCCGCGCGAACGTGACGTCCCTACTGTGCGTGCCGCTCACCGACGGGGGCACCGTGCGGGGAGTGCTCACGCTGTTCCGCAGTGGGGCCCGGCCGGCGTTCTCGATGGCGGAGGCGCAGGCGATGGACATGATGTCCCGTCACATGGCGCTGGCCCTGCGGGCCGTCGGTTAGACGGCGTCCCGCATCACCTGCTCGCGCAGCCGGGAGCAGCAGCGGCTGATCAGGCGGGAGACGTGCATCTGGGAGATGCCGAGGCGCTCCGCGATGCTGCTCTGGGTCATGTCGTCGAAGAAGCGCATGTACAGGATGGCGCGTTCGCGTTCCGGGAGGGCCTTGAGGCGGGGCTTGACCGCCTCACGGTCCACGACGGTGTCGAGCGCCGGGTCGGGCGAGCCGAGCGAGTCGCCGAGCGAGTACCCGTCCTCGCTGCCGGGCAGTTCGGCGTCCAGGGAGAGCGCCGTGAAGCTCTCCAGGGCCTCGAGGCCGACCAGGACGTCCTCCTCGCTCATGTTGGCGTGCTCGGCGATCTCGGCGACGGTGGGCCTGCGGCCCGAGATGGTCTGCGAGAGGTCCTGGACGGCGAAACGGACGCGGTTGCGCAGGTCCTGGACACGCCGCGGCACGTGCAGGGTCCACATGTGGTCGCGGAAGTGCCGCTTGATCTCACCGGTGACGGTGGGGACGGCATAGCTCTCGAAGGCGTGCCCGCGCTCGGGGTCGTACCGGTCCACGGCCTTGACCAGGCCGAGGAACGCGACCTGGCGCAGGTCCTCGAAGCTCTCGCCACGGCTGCGGAAGCGACCCGCGAGCCGTTCGGCCATGGGCAGCCAGGCCTCGACGATCTCGTCGCGGAGCGCGTCGCGCTCGGGGCCCTGGGGAAGCGAGGCGAGCCTGCGGAAGGCCTCCGTCGTGTCGGGGGCGTCGTCGTGGGGGTGGTGCTTCACGCTAGCTCGGTTCTGCATGGTGCGTCGCAACTCCCTTGCTGG
>NZ_PQSR01000197.1 GCF_002920635.1 Streptomyces sp. Ru72
GCCCGGGTAGAGCCACAGGCCACCCTGACCGTCGCGGGCCACGAGATCCGCCTTCCCGTCCCCGGTCACGTCACGGGCGCCGACGACGGAGTTGTAGGTGTTCCAGCCGTAACCGATCTGCTTCCGGGGCCCGAAGGGCGCCTTCGGGTCGCCGGTGCCCGGGTAGAACCACAGTCTGCCGTTGCCGTCACGGCCGACGACGGTTCCGGTGCCGTCCGCCATCTCACCGCTGACACTGGTGACGAGGTTGTAGGTGTTCCAGCCGGTTCCGATGGCGGCCCGGGCGGCCAGTGCCCCGGAGGGCACTCCGGTGCCGCGGTAGAACCACAGGGTGCCGGAGGAGTCCCGTGCCAGCACGGAGCCCACTTGCGACGCCGGCGGCACACCGATGCCGGTGAGCGGCTCCAGCTGTGCCCCCTGCCCGGCGTCGCCGGTCACCTCGTACGTGGCCGACTGGCTGCCGCTCACGGTCGGGGCGAAGGTGACCGTCTGCCGGACGCTCTGCTCGGGACCGATGACCAGGCCCTCGGCGAGCTGGTCGGCGCTGCTGAACGCACCTGCCGGTGCCTTCGCCTTGGTGATGGTGACCGGGATGTTCCCGGTGTTGGTGATGGTGAAGGCCCGTGTGCTGGACGTACCGCGGACCACCGCGCCGAACGAGAGGGTCGTCGGGTTGAACACCAGGTGGCCCTGGCCGCTGATCGCGTCCCCCCGGAGCGGGATGGTGAGCGAACCGCTGGTGCTGTTCAGGGCGATCGACGAGGAGTTCTGGCCGGTGGCCGTGGGGGCGTAGCCGACCTGCACGACGATCGAGCTCTGGGGCGGGATCACCGTCGGGTTCGCCGGGTCGGCGCTCGGCAGGTCGGCGGCCGTGAACGGCCCGTCGGGCGGGGTGACGGAGGTGATGGTCTCGGGGTCGGTGCCCGTGTTCGTCAGCTGGACGTTCGCGGTTGCCGTGGTCCCCGTCGGCTGGTTGTCGAAGGACACCGTGCCCGGGAACGCGGCCAGACCGGGCCTGGTGCCGACGCCGTGCAGGCTCAGTGCGAAACTGCCGGCGTCGGTGGCCACGGTGAGCGTTCCGCTCGCGCCCAGGACCGTGGTGGGTTCGAAGGAGACGGGTATCGACAGCTGCCCGCCCGCCGGGATCGTCGTCGGCAGCGACGAGGTGTCCGCGGTGAACGGGCCGTCGACGGTGACGCCCTTGATGCCGAGGGGCTGGGACGGGTTCTGGTTCTCCGTCAGGACGACGTCGGTGCTCGCGGAACCGCCCACCGGCACGAGCCCGAAGTCGACCGGGTCGCCCTTGAGCGGGCTGCCCACCGGGTTGCCGAAGGCGTAGACCTTGCCCTCCCGCGTGCCGACGAAGACCTGCCCGCCGTCGGTGGCCGGGGTGGCGAACTTCGACGCGGTGCCGATCGGCGCGGACCAGACCAGCGGCAGGACGCCGTTCGCGTCGGGAACCGGCTCGTAGGCGCGCAGCTGCGCGTTGACGCCGGTCGACCCGCCCGACCAGACCACCCAGACCAGGGCACTGCCCGAGCGCGTTCCGTCGGAGGTCACCACGGGCGATCCGCTGGTGTAGGGGAAGGAGTCCTGGCTGGTCCCGGCGACGGTCAGCGCGGGGTCGCCCGCACCCGTCACGCCGCGGTGCAGCGCCACCAGTGGGCCACCGCTGCCGACGTGGTAGACGTAACCGCCGTCACCGCCCCAGACCGCGGGGTGTCCCCACTGGCCCTTGAGCGGCCCGGTGATTCCTACCACGTCGTCGGTTCCGCCGGTGCCCTGCGACCTACCGCCGAGGTCGTCGCGGTCCAGCAGGAAGACCCGGCCGTCCTTGCCCTGCTGCACCATCAGATGCGGGTGGGAGGCGGTGCCGAAGCTGTCCGGCAGGCCGACCGGCCCGCCGGAGGCCAGGTCCTTGTCCTGCTGGTCCAGGGTCGGCGCGTTGGACGGGCTGAAGAAGTCGGCGGCCTTCAGGCTCCGGTCGGCCTGCACCTGCAGCCGGACCACGGACTCCGCGAGAGTGCCGGGCGGGGCGCTGCCGGGGCCGGGCGCCGGGCTGACGCCGTTGCCGGTGGCCAGGAAGATCCGGCCGGGTCCGTCCGAGACGAGTCCGCCGCCGGACTGCCAGACGCCGGCCCCGCTGTTGCTGGCGCCGGTCTCCGTCGCCCACATCGAGGTCACCGAGGGGTTGGTGGTGCTGACGCCGACCACGTAGCCGCGGTAGGGCTTGACGTCGCAGTGTCCGCCGAACGCCGCGTACACCACCCCGTCGAGCAGCAGCAGGCCCGGACGCTGCATCTGGTACGCGGGCAGGAAGGACTGGGTGGGGTCGTTGGACGGGGTGCCCTGGATCGTCACGGGGAAGCCGGACTTCTCCGCCCCGGTGACCGGGTCGATCGCGTGCATGTACCAGTGCGGACTCAGGGCGTTCGAACCGTCGTCGACCTTGGTGGTCAGATAGACGGCCCCGCTGGCCGGGTCGTACACCGGCGTCGCGGTGCTGCCGATGTTGGGCACGAGGTCGCCGCAGTTGAGGGTGGACGCGGGCCATGCGGGACCGAAGCTGCGCTGCCAGAGCACGGCCCCTGTGGCACGGTCGAGGCCGTAGGCCTTGTTGTTCTCGGTGACCGCCACCACCGTGCCGCCGATGATGATCGGCTGGGCGTATATCTGCCCGTCGAGCTGCGCGGGGGCCTTCCAGAGCTGCCCGAAGGAAGAGGATCGGACGTCGGACGGGCCGAGGTTCGGTTCGTTCCGGTCCCAGCCGGTCCGGAGGCTGTCCACCGAGCCGGTCGTCTCGCTCGCCTGCGCGGGTGAGACGCCCAGCCCGATCATCCCGGCCGTCACCGCGGCCGTCACGGCGAGCGCCAGGCCGCGCCGCCGGGTGTGTCCGCGTCTGTGTCGTCTGCCTCTGGATGCGTGCCTGGTGGCGCGCGCCACCACATCGCCCAGTGAAATCGCCAAGGAAACCCCCCTGAGTCCCCATTGTTCGACGGCCCCCACCGTCTTCCCACCCGGCCGCCGCGGTCTCCTCGGTCACGTGGGAGTCGCAGCGCACAAGTTCAGCCCGCGCATCCAATCACAGACCGGCGGCCATGCCTACGGTTGTGAATCTTCCGTGCCCGCGCTTGCCCCTGACCGCACTGGCCCATCGTGCGGAGCCCTCTTGGTCACGCGCGCACCGGCCGCCGCCGGAGCCGCCCTCTGCGCGCCCACCGCCAACGCCGAGATACCGGGCGGTCTCGGCACCGCTTCGTCCGAGAACTCCGGAACGCCCGTCCCGAGGCCGGCGTTGATCGGCTCGGCGCCGCCTGGGCCCGCTCGGGGCAAGGGACCTCAATCGTCGAGCGCCCTGCGCCAGACGCCCACCGCCTCCGCCGACACCGGTGTCGTCCAGCCGTCCGTGCGGGCCGCCGCGCCGATGTGGAAGGCGTCGACTCCCGCGGCGCGCAGCCGCGGGACGTGGTCCAGGCGGAGGCCGCCGCCGGCCATGAGGCGCTGGGTGTAGCCGGGCTCGCCTCGCCGGGCGGCCTCGGTGACGAGGGTGGGCAGGCCGTCGTCCACGCCGTCCGGCGAGCCCGCCGTGAGGTAGGTGTCCAGGCCGGGCACCTCGGCGAGCTGCTTGCGCAGGGCGTCGCGGTCGGCGGCGCGGTCGATCGCGCGGTGGAAGGTCCAGCGGCAGCCGTCCAGCTCCCCGGCCAGCCGCTCCACGGCGTCGAGGTCGGGCCCGCAGTCCTCGCCGAGGAAGCCGAGCACGAACTCCTCGGCGCCGGCGGCGCGCAGCTCCCGCGCGGCCCGTACGAGCGCCTCGACGTCACCGGCCGCGAACCCGTCCCCGAGGCGGAGCATCACGCGCAGGGAGATGTCCACGGCGGCGCGGATCCCGGCGAAGGCCGCGACGGGCGGGGTGAGCCCGTCGGAGGCCATGTCGGTGACCAGCTCGAGGCGGTCCGCGCCCCCGGCCTGGGCGGCGACCGCGTCCTCGACGTCGAGGGCGATCACCTCCAGGACTGCACGCGTGCTCATAGAACCCCTTCCGTCGGTGTCCCCGTGGAGCGGCTACAGGTCTAGTCCAATCCAAGGGTACGACGACGCCCCGGGGTGCCGCGAGAAGGGCACCGGTCGGCGCGCTCAGCCGAAGAGGTTCAGCTCCCTCTCCTCGACCCCCGCCAGCTCGTACCGCGCCCCCTCCAGCGGCCGGCCCGAGTAGAGCCGCACCAGCGTGGACGCCTCGCCGATGAACCGGGCCGGCGGGTGCTCCCCGTTCGCGTCGCCCAGGAGCAGTGGCTCGTCGAGATCGTCGAGGTCCGCGTGGAGCGGCACGTGCCCCTTCTCCCGGGAGACGCGGGCGAGCAGGGTGAGCGCGTACGGCAGCCCGTCGCCTGCGTACGCCCCCGGCTCCCCGAACGTCTCCCGCACGTCCCCGGCGTGCACCCACTCCCCGAGCGCGACCATGTCGAGCGCGCCGCCCGCCTTCGCGATCGCGGCGCCCGCCTCGGTCATGCCGCGCTCCAGTTCGTCGACGACCTGGGCGTTGGTCCAGTCGGCGCGCTCGGCGATGTCGCGGTCGTTCGACTCGGGGCTGAACACGCCCTTCTCGAAACGGTTCTCCACCACCCGCGCCAGGGCGGCCGAACAGTGCGCGAGGACGTGCCGCACGGTCCAGCCCGGACACGCGGCGGTCGGCAGCGCGAAGTCCGCGTCCGGACGGGAACGCAGCAGCGGGATCAGCGCGTCGCGCTCGGTGGTCAGCAGCAGGCCGGGCAGTTCGGGGTCTCGTACGTCGTCGTGCAGGTCTGCATTCGTCATGCGCCCCACGCTAGGTGCCCACCGGCGAACAGGGGAGAATGCCCCCATGACCGACCTCGACGCGTTGCGTGAGAGCTGGCGGCGCACCCTGCTCACGGTGCGGGGCGGTGCGGAGCGGCCCGATCCCGCCCCCTACGCCGACGATCTGCTGCGCCGCTGGTCGGAGCCGCAGCGCCGGTACCACACGCTCGCCCACCTCGCGGCGGTCCTCGGCCACATCGACGTACTGGAGGCGTACGCGGACGACCCGGACGCGGTGCGTCTCGCGGCCTGGTTCCACGACGCCGTCTACCTGCCGGAGCGGTCGGAGAACGAGGAGCGCTCGGCACGTCTGGCCGAGCGCGCGCTGCCGGAGGCGGGGGTGTCCGAGGAGAGGACCGCCGAGGTCGCCCGTCTCGTGCGCCTCACCGTCACCCACGACCCCGCCGACGACGACCGCGACGGCCAGGTCCTGTGCGACGCGGACCTCGCGATCCTCGCCTCGCCCCCGTCGGCGTACGCCGCCTACACCGCGGCCGTCCGCGAGGAGTACCACTTCGTGCCCAGCGAGGCGTTCCGCGACGGACGCGCCGCCGTTCTGCGCCAACTCCTCGACCTGCCACGGCTGTTCC
>NZ_PQSR01000198.1 GCF_002920635.1 Streptomyces sp. Ru72
GGTGCTCGCCTTCGCGTAGACGACGACGTTGCCGTCGTCCTGCACGGTGGCGTACGCCCCCGGGTTGCCGTAGGTCCGGCTCGACCACAGGGCGCCGCCGGTGCCGGGTCCGCCGCCGTTCTTGTAGACCACGAGGTTGCCGTCCGTCTGCATCACCGCGTACGCACCCGGGTTGCCGCCGGTCCGGCTCGACCAGAGAGCCTGGCCGACACCCTTGCCGGTCTTCAGGTACGCCACGAGGTTGCCGTCCGTCTGCATGGTCAGCGTCATCGTGGCGCTGCTCAGGCTGTGGCCGGGGGACAGTTGCTGTCCGGGGTACATGAAGGAGCCTGCGGCCGGAGCGGGGGGCGAGGCGGGGATGTGCGGGTCGACGAGGTGGATGTTCTTCCCGCTGTCCACGTAGGCGATGCCGCCCTGGTACTTGTCGACGGCCCAGGTCACCCTGCGGTCGTCCGCGACGGGTCCGCCGGGCAGGTCGGCCAGGTCGCTGGTGACGGCCGTGTCGGTGTGCACGTCGGTGAACGTGAGCTTGCCCGCCGCCGTGTCGTGCTCGACGACGAACCCGTCACCGAGCTGGGCGAGGCCTGCGGGGACGGGGATGTCCTTGCCGGTGGCCAGGTCCCACACGCCCGCCGGGCCCGACGTTCCGCACGACCAGTACACCCAGTGCTGGGCGGCCGACTGCAACTCGCTGGGCACGCACGGCGCGCCGGTGGCGATGCTCTGGACGGTGCGCCGGGTGGTGAGGTCGATCTGGGTCAGGGTGCCCGCGGTGGTTCCGGGGACCCACACCGTGGAGCCCGCCAGCGCGGCGGCGGTGACGGGCCGGCTGAAGAGCACGTGGCTGTTGCCGCCCGCGTCCGCGTCACCGATGTACTGCTTGTTCGTGGAGCCGCCGTTGTAGACCACGTAGCGGCCCTCGGCGTCGATGAGGGTGCCGCCGGTGGCGCCGGGGGTGACCAGGACCGCGGAGCTGCCCGGGCTCTGCACGGTGACGGCGTCGCCCTGGGCGTTCGCGTTGGACCACAGCTGCGAGATGTTTCCGTCGCCGGTGGCGATGGGCGAGTTGCAGGTGGCCGTGGAGTCGCAGTCGGTGGGCGCGAAGGGCTGGCCGAAGTACCACTCGGCGCCGTAGGAGGGCGGGGAACCGAGCTGCACGGTCCGGTCGTAGACATAGTCTCCGCCGGCCGACAGGCGCCGGATCATGAACAACTCCCTGTTGCCCAGAGCCAGGCCGTCGAGGGGAGCGGGCACGGCGGGATCGGAGTCCACGGCGGTCCCCACCGGGGTGCCGTCCGGCCCGGCGGTGAACAGGCGGGCCGCCCAGTCGGTGGCGGACGAGCCGCCGACGGCGACGACCCCGCCCGGCGCCTGCCTGACGGTGTTCATGTTGGCGTGGCCCAGGACCGGGGTGACCGTGGTCGAGCCGGACAACGGCATCGCGTAGAGCGGGTAACCGAGGACATCGTTCTCTGTGTACGCACCAGAATGCGAAACCGAGTAGGTCATCAGCAGGGAGTCACCGGCGATGCCCATGAACCGCAGCCCGCTGCTGTACCCGCTGCCCAATGGCGCCGGCGGTACCTGGATGACGCTCTCGGGTCCGCCGGGGGCGGAGCGGGACACTACGTGGACCTGCCCCGCCGATCCGATCCCGTCGGCTCCGTACCACGAATACGAGGCGATGTACTTGTCGGACAGCACGACGCGGGCGTAAGGGGCCAGTGTCCCCGTGACCGGTGTGACCGCACCGGTCGCCAGGTCCACCAGCGCCAGCCGGCTCTCGGTGGTGCCGTTCGTGCTCTCGGTGTAGCGCAACACCACCGAGTCCGCGTCCCCGGCCATCACTACTGCCTGCAGTGTGGCGTCTTCGGGCCAGCCGGTGACCGGTGTGTCGGTCTGCTGCCCGTCCGCCATGCCGAGCACATGAAAGCCCGCCACGGTTCCGTCCGCGGCCTTGGTGACCGTCAGCAAGCGCGAGCCGAAGGTTCCCAGATAGCTCTGGCCGGCCCCGGGGGTGATGGTGGTGGTCGTTCCGGAGTCCATGTCGTGTAGGTGGTACCCGTCGGTCGACGGGGTTGCCACGATGTCGGAACCCGCACCCCAGTAGCCGGGTAGAGGACTGTTGCTCTTGACCTCGGGCATCGGGATGTCCGGTGCACCCGCATATTTCGTCCATACGTAGGTGGACTGCGTGTCGGACCGGTGCAGGAATCCGCCTGTGCCGGCGAAGACGACGACGTCGCCGGGCGGATTGTGCAACAGAGCGGCCGGTATGACCGTCTCGGTGGGGGTGTCGGCCGAGGCCGTCGCCGCGGTCAGCGGCAGTACCCCCGAAGTGAGGGCGAACGTCGCGGCGACCGCGATGCATCCGCTCCTCAGGGTGTGTTGGGCCACCCATTCCTCCTTCACGGTGGGGCATGGGTGACATCCGGCCGACGGCCCAAGGCTCAGGGTGGCTCGGGTGGTTGAGGCCCCACTGTCGCCACGGCGCCCGAGCCCTCGGTCACCATGCCCCCCATGCGAGGGCGAGGTTAACGGACCCAGACCGTCCGGAAACAAGCGCCCCACCCAGTGCACGACTCACCAGAGGTAGCCCCTTCGGCCTTCCCGGCCGCGTGTGCTCTTACAACGGCTAACACAATGAGGTGGTCGAGCGGTGGTGTCCGTGTCTGGATGGCGAGTTGAGCGTTGTCGGATGCGTGGGGGCATCACCGTGGATTGTGTCGGATGAGCTGTGGGCTCGGATCGAGCCACTGTTGCCGAGGCGGGAGCGCAGGTTTCGGTATCCGGGCCGGAAGCCGTTGCCGGATCGGCAGGTGCTGTGCGGGATCCTGTACGTGCTGCACACGGACATCCAGTGGGAGTACCTACCGAAGGAGCTGGGGTTCGGTTCGGGGATGACGTGCTGGCGCCGACTGAGGGACTGGAACGAGGCCGGGGTCTGGCAGCAGCTGCACGAGGTCCTGCTCGCCGAACTGAACGCGGAACGGAAGCTGGACTGGTCCCGCTGCGTGGTCGACTCCTCCCGCGTCAGGGCGCTAAAAGGGGGAGCCACACGGGCCCGTCGCCGGTCGACCGGGGCCGGGCCGGCTCCAAGCACCACCTGATCACCGACGGACACGGCACTCCACTCGCCGTCATCCTCACCGGCGGCAACCGCAACGACGTCACCCAGCTCCTGCCCCTGCTGGATGCCGTCCCGCCCGTCCGCGGCCGCGTCGGCCGGCCCCGCCGCAGAGCGGTCACCCTCTACGCGGACCGCGGCTACGACCACGACCGTTACCGCAAGGAGGTCCGCGCCCGGGGCGTGGTGCCCGCCATCGCACGGCGCGGCACCGAGCACGGCTCCGGCCTGGGCGTCTACCGGTGGGTGGTCGAGCGGACGGGGCTTCCACCTTGATCGTGGACACCGGTTGTCATGCGGCGATGGCCAGCGTAGTTGATCTCTGTTCGAAGGCGACCGGCGCGAGGTAGCCGATCGTGGAGTGCCTGCGCCGGTGGTTGTAGAAGCCTAGCCAGCGGAAGACTGCGAGCCGGGCGGCTCGTGCGGTCGGCCAGCCGTGCCGGTCGGGAAGGATCTCCCGCTTGAGCGAGGCGAAGAACGACTCCGCGGCGGCGTTGTCCGCGGAGGTGCCGACCGCTCCCATGGATCGGAGGCTCCCGGCCTGGTGGCATGCGTCGGCGAACGCCTTCGACCCGTACTGAGCCCCGTGATCGCTGTGGAAAATGACGCCGTCCACCTGTCCGCCGCGAGTGCGGACGGCCGCGTTGAGCGCGTCGGTGACGAGCTCGGCTCGCATGTGATCGGCCATCGACCAGCCCAGCAGGCGACGGGAGAACACGTCGATGACTGTGGCCAGATACAGGAACTTCCCGCCGGCGATGGGCAGATAGGTGATGTCACCGACCCATGCCCGGTCGGCGGCGGATGCGGTGAAGTTCCGCCGCAGCAGATCGGGCACCGCCTGGGCAGCGGGATCCGGGATCGTGGTGCGGTGTCGCCGCTTCAACCTCCGCCCCTGGATGCCGTGTTGGCGCATGAGCCGCTCGATGCGCTTGCGGTTCACCATCACACCGCCCTCGCGGAGCTCGGCGGTGATCCGCTTGGCGCCGTACGTCTTCCCGGACTCTGTGTGGACCTTGCGTATCCGCCGGGTGAGCGCCGCGTCGGCGGCCTTCTTCGCGGCCCGCGCCGGGGCGGTCTTCAGCCACCGGTAGAACCCGGACCGGGACAGATTCAGCACGGTGCACAGCCGCTTCACGCCGAAGGCGTCGCGATGGTCGGCGACGAACTCGAAGCGGCTCACCAGTTAGTCTCGCCCGCAAAATACTTGGCCGCCCGGCGCAGGATGTCACGTTCCATCTCCAGCTCGCGGACCTGCTTGCGCAAGGCCGCGATCTCCGCGTCCTTCGTGGACTCGGCGAGCGCCTCGGGCCGCTCGGCGTTCTCCGCGGTCTTGATCCACTGCCGCAGCGTCTCGTGGTTCACGCCGAGTTCGGCAGCGATGCGTGAGACGGGCCGGCCCGACGAACGACCCAGCGCCACCGCGTCGGCCCGGAACTCCGCCGAGTACTTGTAGGTCCCCACTCGGGACTCCTCTCCCTGCATTCAAGATCCAGTGTCGAGGTGTCCACGATCAAGGTGGAGGGCCCAGGTTGTCGCGGATTTCGACCAGACGCGGGCGCTGGGTGGCTTCGGGACGGAGCAAGGAGCAGCGGACGCAGGCATGCATCGTGGATGCAGGCGGTTCCGAATGCGCGTCCGCAGATGCCGATCGAGAGCATCCGCTTCTCGAAGTGGCCGAGGAACTGGTCCCACTCTTCGGCGGTGGGCGTCCGGTATTCCTCCGCAGGTCGCAGGGCCCGACGGCGGGCGATGAAGGCTCGATGGGCTTCGATCGCATCGTGTGGGTAGATCGCGGTCCGAAACCCCGTCGAACGGCAGGGCTGCCAGCACCTACGATGACATCCGTGCAACCGCTGTGGTTCGAGTTCGATGAACACGACAAAACCCCGGAGAACTGCGACACGTCCCAGCGCGAGTTCCTGCGCCTGGTTCGAGAGGGCGCCGAGCTATGGCCCTGTCGGCCCAGCGACACCTACGTACTGTTCTTCCCCCGTGACGAACTCGATGAGGACGGCAACACCGCGGAGCACGACGAGATGCGTCTCGTGGTGAACCTCAGTCATCAGCGAGTGCACTTCCTTGCACTCGGTGCCTCCCTGGAAGCGGACACCGTACGGTGCAGTGAACTGCACGTCTGCAACTTCGCGTTGACGCAGGAGCGCCCGGACATCGTGTCGCGCGAGCGTACCGGACCGGTCGAGGACCTGGCGGCCTTCACCACCGACTGGATCGGCGAGATCCTGCGCCGACCGACGCTGCGGTACGACGGCCGCCGATACCCCCCGGGCTG
>NZ_PQSR01000199.1 GCF_002920635.1 Streptomyces sp. Ru72
CTGGGACCAGCGACGGGCACTGTCCTGGCTGGCCCGCTTCGAGGTGCCGCTGAACCGCCGCTGCAGCCGACTCTCCGGGGGCCAGCGAACGCAGGTCGCCCTCGCGGTCGCCCTGGGATCGCGCCCCACTGTGCTGCTGCTGGACGAACCGCTGTCCAATCTCGACCCCGTGGCCCGCACCGAAGTGACCGGCGAGCTGATGGCGGAGGCCGCCGACAGCGGCATGACCGTGATGCTGTCGACCCACATCGTGGCAGAACTGGCCGGCGTGAGCGACCACCTGCTGCTGCTCGCCGCAGGCCGCCCCATTCTGACCGGTGACGTCGAGCAGCTCCTGGCCGAGCACACCCGGCTCAGCGGGCCCCGCGCAGACCAGCCGCCGAGCCCCGGCACGGTCGTCCAGGCGCAGCACACCGACCGCCAGTCGACGTTCGTCGTCCGGCTGCCGGACCCGGCCGCCGCGCCTCCGATCGTCGCCCCCGGCTGGAGCGCCCAGCCTCTCTCCCTGGACGACCTGGTTCTCACCTATCTCAAGGCGTCAGGACAGGCGCCCCACGGCTCGGAGGCGGCAGCATGACTCAAGTCACCCAAGCCACACAGGTCGAGAAGAGCACTGCGGGTCTTGAACCCGCCGGGCAGGGCGCGGGCTTCGCCGGCCTGGCATGGCTGACCTGGCGCCAGCACCGCTGGACCCTCCTCGGCTCCCTCGTCCTGGCAGCCGCGCTGACCGGCTGGATGGCCTACCTCGCCTCCGACATGACGAGCCTCTACCACCAGTGCCACAACACGCTCTGTCCCGTCGGCTCACCCCAGTTCCAGACGCTCAACACCCGCTTCACCGGCCCGATCGATGTCGCGGACAACCTGCTGCTGGGCGTGCGGTACCTGCCGCTGCTGATCGGCATATTTCTGGGAGTTCCTCTACTGGCCAGGGAGTACGAGCAGCGCACCCTGCTGCTCGCCTGGAGCCAGGACATCTCCCCGGTGCGCTGGCTGTGGACCAAGCTCGCCCTGATCGGCCTGTTCGTCGCGGCACTGACCGCAGCGCTCTCCGCGGTCGCCGACCATCTGGCGCACGTGCTCCACAACGTTGGCGGCGGCAGCATGTTCGACGGGTCGCTGTTCCTGGACTCCGGCATGCTCCCGCTCGCGTTCGGCGTCTCCTGGTTCGCGATCGGCGTGGCGCTCGGCGCCGCCGTCCGGCGCATCCTCCCCGCCGCGATGGCCGTGATCCTCGGCTTCGTCGGCCTCATGCTGACCGTCCAGTGGCACTTCCCCACCCTGGAGGCGCCGGTGTCCCGGTTCTTCCCGTTCGGCGACCCGGCGAACCGCCCAGGGTTTACCAACGCCCTGGTGATCAACGGCGGCATCCAGGTCGGCCCCGACCATGTGGTGAACCTGTTCGACGCCTCCCGGCATGCCCTCAACTGGGCGCAGGTACAGCACGCGTGCCCGAACTTCCTCTCGCTCCCGGGCGAGGCTGTCACTTCCTGCTTCGCCCGCAACCACTTCCAGAGGTACGCGGTGTACCAGCCCGGCAGCAGGATCCCCGAGTTCCACCTCATCATCGCCTCCGGCTACCTCGGCCTCGGACTCCTTGCCCTTGTCGCCGCCTGGCTACTTGTGTGCCGAGCCGGGCTCAGCGCGGGCTGAGCGGAGCTTCCGGTGAACATCCTCGAAGAGGTCTTCCTTCCCAGCGCCCGCCACCAGCACGAGGAACGACAGCGTCTGGAGTGGATGCGCGACGACGAGGGCGAGGGCGACCCCTGCCGTGGGCCGATTGACCTCGACAGCGGCATCGTCCACATCAGGATCGGCCTGAAAGCGGCCGACCCGGGGACATGACTTCGAGGTCAGGCTTGGATCAGCCACGGTCATCTCCAAGATCTGCTGCAGGTTCGGCGGCACATACTCCGCGACCAGCTCCGCCCCGCGCTCGAAGCAGACTTGTGCTCTCCCCCAGGTCACCCATGCTGGCCGTCATGTCCGGAACAGGCTCTGAGGTCTACCGAGACGGGCGTGCGCATCGCGCCGATGCGGCCGGAGCACGCCGATCAGGTCCTGGCGATCGACCAGCTGGGCATCGATGAGGGCAACGCCACCTTCGAGACCACCGCCCCGACCTGGGAGAAGTTCGACACCGCCAAGCTGGACGAGCACCGCCTGGTCGCCCTGGACGAGAACAGCCGGGTCGTGGGCTGGGCCGCCGTGGTGCCGGTCTCCGACCGGTGCGCGTACGCCGGCGTCGTCGAACGCTCCGTCTACGTCCTCCCCGACGCTCGCGGCCGTGGGGTGGGCCTGGCCCTGCTGACCGCGCTACTCGCCTCCACCGACGCGGCGGGTATCTGGACGGTGCAGTCCGGCATCTTCCCGGAGAACACCGCAAGCCTGACCCAGCAGACCGAACCCGTCAGCACGACCTCCACCATCACCACCAGCTTCGGCTACGACGCGGCTGGCAACCTCACCCGCTACAAAGACGGCAACAACAACGCCACTCTCACGACCTTCAACACGCTCGAGCTGCCCGAATCGACCATCGGCCAGCGTAATGACGTCGTCCATGCGGCCCGTGTGCATGGACCACACCGCAAGCTGTCCGCTCGTGGACTCGAAATCGGCTTCGGCCTGTCGTCCCAGGCGGCAGGATCCTGCGGTGGCGGAGCTGCGGCCCACACTTCGACGTCCACAGTAGCGGCGTGCTTGTTCCTGGCCCTGTGTGGCCCTCGCGGTGCAGGCCCGGCATCCCGGGCCGGTCGGCGGAATCTTGGCTGCGTCCGGCCCCAGGCGGCCGGCCCGCTTCCCAGCCTGCTCGAGGGAACCTCCCGGCCCCAGGCCGGTAGGGCACGGCGCAGGTGTTCTTCGGGTATGCGGCAGAAGGCGGCGATCACCGTCCGGGCCTCGGCGTTGAAGACGACTTTGCCGTCGGGCGGCGCGATGAAGAGGCTGGGACGCCGTCCCACATCCACGAGTGCGCCGATGAGTTCCTCGGCCGCGAGCCGGTAGCGGGAGGCGACTCGGCTCATGTACGACAGCGTCCTCTCACGGTTGGCGAACACGAGGCGAGTCGGGCAGGCGGTGGGTCATGAAGGACCTGCTGGTGACGAACTCCCGGAATTTCAGCGCGCCTTCGGACAGATGGGCATCGCGGTTCCACACCAGGTGAGCACTCAGTGACAGTCGGGTGCGTCCACGTGCACCCAGGCCAGCGGGATGCGCGTACCGACCTGGCGGGACATGGCTGGGATGAGGCCGGTGCCGAGGCCGGCGCTGATCAGGTCCCCGCTGGCGCCCGGTTCGTCGCCCTCGCAGGACAGCACCGGCGTCAGGCCCTGCGATGCGAACAGCTGGTTGAGCAGGGCACGTTGCCAGCCGCGCCGGGTGGTGACGAACGGTTCGTCGGCGATCTCGGGGATGGTCACGCTGTCGCGCCCGTCGAGCCAGTGCCCGCGAGGCACTCCGAGCAGCACTTCCTGGCGGACGAGTTCGATCGACTCCAGGTGCGTGCCGGTCAGCGGCTGCGAGGCGACGCAGAAGTCGACCTCCCGGTCCCGCAGTTGGCGGTCCATCTCGTCCGCGTCCGACTGGAAGAGCCGGACGTCCGCGCGGGGGTGGGCGGCCCGGAAGCTGCCGAGCAGCGCACTGATCGTCAGCAGCGTCTCGGAGGCGACGCTGACGCGGCCGAGCCCCGTGTCGCGGGCCTCATGGACGGCTCTGCGGCCGTCGTCGAGCTCGCTCAGGGCGCGGTCGACGTGCCGCAGGAACACCGTGCCGTAATGGTTGAGCCGGATACGGCGGCCCCGCCGGTCGAAGAGCGGGGAGCCCAGCTCGGCCTCCAGGCGCGCGATGGCGCGGCTGAGTGAGGGCTGGGCGGACCCGCCACGAGCGCGAAAACCGCAGATCGATCGCGACTCGATATCCGACCTAGCGGAAACTGTACGCGTGCTCTTCCGCCCATGAGCGGAACGTGCGCGCCGGCACTCCGGTGATCTCTTCCACCGTGGTGGTGATCAGGTTCGATTCCGGTCGAGTAGCAGCGCTGGCCAACAGGGCCTCGACGAGAGCGGGTGGCCTGCCGTCGGCGAGCATCCGCTGACGTGCGGCCTCTATCGCGACCTTCTCGAAGCGAGTCGCGTGGCCGATCGCTTCTCCGATTGCGTGTACCTGCTCGGCTCTGCTGAGTACCTGAGGCCCGGTCAGGACGTATGCCATGCCTGCATGCCTGTCATCGGTTAGCGCGTGTACCGCCACCGCCGCGACGTCGCGTTCGTGGATCACGGCCGTGGCGGCGATGTCCGGACCGCGAACGACGTGCGTGGTGCGGATCTGCTCGGCCCATCCGCGCGCGTTGGAGGCGATGGTGTTCGACCGCAGGAACGTCCACCCCACGCCGGATCTCTCGATCAGGCGCTCCATGTCGGCGTGGAGCTGGTTGATCGGGCCGGTCTGGCGTTCGGCATCTTCCTTCACACCCGACGATGAGAGATAGACGATCCGGCGGGCATGCCGTGCAATCGCCTCCAGTACGGCAGGAGCGCCCTCGGTCGTAAGGAACGGCCAGATCAAGAACACCGTGTCGCTCCCGGCCAGTGCCCCCTCCAGCGTGTCCGGCTGGGTCAGGTCCCCGCCTGCGACCTTGACTCCCTCAGGTAGCTCGGCCAACTCGGGCTCACGCGCCAATGCACGTACGGCGGCACCTGCGGCCCGCAGTTGGACAACAACATGTCGGCCGACATTGCCGGTCGCGCCAACTACAAGAATCTCACCCATGACCAGTTCAGCCTCGGCCATACCCAAGGTATTCCGAGGCGGCGTGATGCTCCGTGTGCTTCCCGTACTTTCCGGTACTTCGGGCGTGGAGCATCATTCCAGATTCTGGCTGTGAGCTCTGAAGGCAGGATCCGGCAATTCGCCCATGACGGCTGCTGGTGTTCCGCGGTCAACCAGTCCCACTCACAAGCGGTGCCTTGGTCAGGGGCCGTTGAGGACGTCGTGGGTGCCGATGCGGTCTGATTATGCCGCGCGGCTGTAGCAGTCTGGGGCGTATGGCGTTGTGCGCCTTCGCGCCGCACCCCGCGCGGTAGGGCGACAGCCCAGTGGGGGAGCATCTGCTCAATCACCACCTGATCGTGAGGGGTCGTCATGCCTTCCGCCCGCTACGCCGCGTCGTCTGTCCTGTTCACGTTCCTGTTGCTGACCGGCTGCTCGCCCAAGCTGGGCGACGGCACGGCCGGGTCCCTGGGCGCGACGCCGACGTCGCAGGCGTCGGCCACAGTTGCGGGCGGGGCCTCC
>NZ_PQSR01000200.1 GCF_002920635.1 Streptomyces sp. Ru72
GCAGAGGCCGTACCGGAGGGCGCTGAATGTCGGTGGGTGACGCAGACTTGGCCTAGACCAAAATTGACATATACGCTCACAGAATCTTGCACTGCGGCACACCACAGCACGGCTCCCCACGGTCGCGCACGAGGAAGGTCCCCGCATGACGCCCTCCCGCACGCAAGTTCCCGACTTCCGCGCTCTGTTGAGACTGCTCGCCCTGTTCGCCGTACTCCTCGGCGTCCAGGCCGGACCCGCGAACAACGCCCATGCCGCCGCGTCCTTCAACGTGATCGCCTTCTACGACGGCACCTACGACGCGGCGCACATCAGCTTCGACCACGAGGCCAACGCCTGGTTCCCGCAAGCAGGCGCACAGGACGGTTTCTCCTACACCGCGACCACCGACTGGAGTCGGCTCAACGCGGCGAACCTGGCGAACTACCAGGTCGTCATGTTCCTCGACGACCACCCGCACACCGCGGCGCAGCAGTCCGCCTTCCAGACGTACGTGGCGGGCGGCGGCGGCTTCATCGGCTTCCACGTCTCGGCGTACAACGACAACACGAGCGACTGGCCCTGGTACCACAACACGTTCCTCGGCACCGGAACGTTCCTGAGCAACTCCTGGGGGCCGACCTCCGAGACGCTGCAGATCGACGATCCCGGCCACCCGGCGACCGCGGGCCTGCCCGCCACCATCACATCCTCGGTCAGCGAGTGGTACAGCTGGCAGAACGACCTTCGACAGAACCCGGACATCGACATCCTGGCCTCACTGGCCCCGTCCACCTTCCCCGTCGGGACCGACCCGAACCAGACGTGGTACAGCGGCTACTACCCGATCGTGTGGTCCCACCGCAATTACCGGATGGTCTACAACAACTTCGGCCACAACGCGATGGACTACGCGACCGACACCACCCTGTCGTCGACGTTCGCGAGCGCCCAGCAGAACCGGCTGCTCCTGCAGGAGATCAAGTGGGCGGCGGGGCAGTCCGGTCCGGTGACCCCGCCGCCCTCGAACGCGACGGGCCCCATCCACGGATACGGCGGCAAGTGCGTGGACGTCGCGGGCGGGAACACCGCCAACGGCACGGCGATACAGCTCTACGACTGCAACGGCACCAACGCGCAGAACTGGAGCGTGGGCAGCGCCCGTACGCTCAGCGCGCTCGGCAAGTGCATGGACGTGACCTCGGCCGGCACCGCCAACGGCACCAAGGTGCAGCTGTACGACTGCAATGGGACGGCTCACAGGTCTGGCAGCCCGGCGCCGACGGCTCCCTGGTCAATCCGCAGTCCGGCAAGTGCCTCGACGCGACCGGGCCCAGTTCGGCCAACGGCACCCGCCTGCAGATCTGGTCGTGCACAGGGGCGGCCAACCAGAGCTGGATCCTGCCCTCCTGAACACGGAGGCCCGGCGAGTCGACGGGCTTGCCGGGCCCTGGGGGCACAGTCGGCCGTCAGTCGCGAGGCCACGCCCCTGTACGCCCGAAGACCTCGAAGTCCGTGGAAGCTCGTGGGAGCGAGGTCCCGGCCACCCGCTTCAGGCACCGGTGTGCATACAGGCCGCCCACAGCCCGGCCGCAGGCTGCCGATCAACTCCGGGAAGACGGCCGGCCGGAAGGCACGTCGTGCGGGCGGGGGTGCGCGGGGCGGTGGTGCTCCGTCAGGGCGGTGAGCAGAGAGATGAGTTCGTCCTGCTGTCCGGGGCTGAGGGGGGCGAGGAGTTCCCGCTGGGCGTCGGCGATGAGCGTATCGAGGCGTTCCAGGCGGCGGCGTCCGGTTGGGGTGAGGGTGATGATGTTGCGGCGACGGTCGGCGGGGTCGGGTTCGCGGCGGACGGAATCAGCATCGGCAAGCTCGTTGAGGACGGCGACCATGTCGCTGCGGTAGATGCCTGTGCGGCGGCTGAGTTCGGCCTGGCTGGCGGCGCCGGCTTCGGCCAGCGCCACCAGCACGGCGAAGTGCCACTTGTGAGCGCCTTCCACGGCCAGGCGCTCGCTGACGAGCCGGTCGGCGACGACCGCGGCCCCGGCGAGCAGGCGGCTGGGGATGGCGCGCAGCCGGGCCGGGGTGGCTTCGGGGGACGGGCTCATGCGGAAATCCTACACCTCTTGCGTTAGTGCCACTAACAGTCTAATTTCGTTAGCGCTACGAACGTTTATCGGGCTAACGAACTCCCCTGGAGCGAAGACCATGATCAAGCCGTTCCGCATCGACATCCCCCAGGCCGACCTCGACGACCTGACCTACCGCCTCTCCCGCACCCGTTGGCCCAACGAGGTCGACGGCGCCGGGTGGGACTACGGCTTCCCGCTGGCGCGACTGAAGGAGCTTGCCGAGTACTGGCGCACCGGCTACGACTGGCGTGCACATGAGGCCGAACTCAACGAACTTCCGCACTTCACCACGGAGATCGACGGCCAGAACATCCACTTCGTCCACGTCCGGTCCGCGAAGCCGGACGCGCTCGCGCTGATCCTCACCCACGGCTGGCCCGGCTCGTTCCTGGAGTTTCTCGACGTGATCGAGCCACTGTCGCGCGACTTCCACCTCGTGATCCCGTCCATCCCGGGTTACGGCTTCTCGGGGCCGACGCACGAGCGCGGCTGGGACATCGTCCACGTGGCGCGGGCCTGGGCCGAGCTGATGCGCCGCCTCGGGTACGAGCGCTACGGCGCGCAGGGCGGCGACTTCGGCTCCGGTATCTCCATGGCGCTCGGCGCGGTGGCATCCGAGCAGGTCGTCGGTGTCCACGTCAACTACCTGCCGACCCGGCCGGACCCGGATGCCGACATCGAACTGTCCGAAACGGATGAGGCCCGGCTGGACAAGGTCCGCCGGCTGATGGCCAGTCGCCCGCCGTACCAAGCCCTGCAGGCCACCACCCCCCAGACCGTCGGCTACGCACTGACCGACTCGCCGGTCGGCCAGCTGGCCTGGATCGCCGAGCGCTTCGCACAGTGGACCGACCCCGAGACGCCGGTCAGCGACGAGCGGATGCTCACCGACATCTCGCTGTACTGGCTGACCGCCACCGCCGCTTCCTCGGCGCGGCTGCACCGCGAGGCGCCGCGGCGGACCGAGCCGTGCCCGGTGCCGCTCGGCGTCGCGGTGTTCGCGCACGACATCACCCAGTCGGTGCGACCGCTGGCCGAGCGGCTGTACGACATCAGGCACTGGTCGGAGTTCGACCGCGGCGACCACTTCGCCGCGATGGAAGTGCCCGAGCTGCTCGCCGAGGACATCCGGGAGTTCTTCCTCACCCGCGTCAAACACGACCACTGAGGTTGTTCGGCTGTGAATCCTCTACGTCGGGCCGGCGCCATGGCCCCCTCCGCGTCGGTGTCCGCAGCATCGCCGATCCCGGCGGTCCGCTGCGAGAAGCCGCTGGGGGGACACCGTCGATGACCTGACCAGTTCCGCGCCCCGTCTGCTGCGATGGGTCGGCCGAGGGATCGCCGGAGTCCTCGACCTCATCAACCTGCGAGACGGTCTTCGCGGATTCGGGCGTCAGAAGCGGCGCCGAGAGCGGCGAACCCGGTGATCAGTCTCCAGCCGAGACGGGCCTCTTGGTCCACTGGCTGGTGCGGACACTCTCGCGGGCGGAGAACCTCTCCGAACGACCAGGTTTCCCCACTGCGCGGCGCTCGCAGATGCGGATACGCTTCCGCCGTGACCGAGGCAGGGACGAGCCGCCGACGGCTGCTGAGGGCCGCATGCCGCGCAGGCGGGGCCGCTGTCCTGGCCGGTTGCTCCCGCAGCTCGCAGCCGGTGCGGCGGCTGCGGTTCGCGACCGGGCCGCAGGGCGGACCGTACAACGCCTTCGGAAGGGCCTTGGCGGCGGCGGTCGCCGAGAGCGCGGGCCGGCTGCGCATCGCTCCTGTGAGTACGGCGGCGAGCGTGGACAACCTGCGCAGGCTGGACGACGGCTCGGCGGAGCTCGCCCTGGCCATGGCGGACAGCGCGCAGGACGCCGTGCGGGGCCGGCCGCCGTTCTCCCACCCGGCCGCGGTCACAGCGCTGGCCCGCATCTACGTGAACTACACGCATCTGGTGGTGCCGGCGGACAGCCCGGTACGCACCGTTCAGGATCTCGCCGGAAGGCCGGTCGCCGTCGGTGCTCCGGGCTCGGGAGCGCAGGTGGTGGCGAGTCGGCTTCTGCAGGCGGCCGGGCTGACCGGACGGCGGTCGGTACGGGAGCGGCAGCTGGGGCTCGCGGAGTCGGTGACGTCGCTGCGCGCGGGCACGGTCGGCGCGCTGATCTGGTCCGGCGGCGTGCCCACGCGCGCGCTGTCGGCGCTGGCCGGGGAGTTGCCGCTGCGGTTCCTGCCGCTCGACGGGCAGGTGAGCGACCTGCGTGAGCGGTACGGACCGGTGTACACGGCGGTGACGCTCCCGGCCGGGGCGTACGGGCTGAAGGAGCCGATGGGCACCATCGGCGTCGGCAACTACCTGATGGTGCGCGCGGACGTGCCGGAGGCCGCGGCGCGGGAGGTGCTGCATGTGGTGTTCGACCAGTGGCGGGTGCTGTTGCGCGAGGTGACGGCGGGGGCGCGGCTGGAGCCCCGGTTCGCGATCTCCACGGGTGAGGTGCCGCTGCATCCGGGAGCGGTCGCCTACTACCGCTCGGTGTACGGCTGAGCGGTCACAAGGCCGGGAGCGTCAGTTCCAGGACCAGGCCGTGCGGCAGGTTCCGGACGGCGTTGAGCCGGCCGCCGCTGAGCCGGGCGATCTCGTCGGCGATGGCCAGGCCCAGGCCGCTGCCGGGGACGTTCTGGTGTTCTGAAGCGCGGGCGAACCGCCGCAGCAGCAGGGGCAGTTGCTCCTCGCTCACCCCCGGGCCGTCGTCGCAGACGCGGACGCTCACCTCGTCACCCCGCGGTGCGGCCCGCACCTCCACACGGCAGCCGGGAGGCAGGAACTTGGTGGCGTTGTCGAGGACGGCGTCCAGGAACCTTCCCACCGCGTCGGGCAGCGCCCGCGCGGCGAGGCCGTCCGGGGCGGCGGTGGCGGTCAGCTCGAGACCGGCGTCGCGGAAGACCGGCTCCCAGGCCGCCGTCCGTTCCCGTACCGCCCTGGAGACGTCCTGGTCGGCCAGTTGCGCCGTACCCGACTCGACCCGTGCCAGGGCGAGCAGACCGTCGA
>NZ_PQSR01000201.1 GCF_002920635.1 Streptomyces sp. Ru72
CGCCAGGCCCCCCAGCCCCCGCAGCCGCAGGCCGCCGGATACGGCTACCCCCAGCCGCCCGCCCAGCCGCTGCCGCAGCCCGGACCGGTCGGTTACGGCTACCCGCCCCAGCAGGCCGGCTACGGCTACCCGCAGCCCGCCCAGCCGCAGCAGCCCGCGCCGCCCCAGCAGCCCGCGGCTCAGCAACCGGCTCCGGCCCAGCAGCAGCCCCCGGCACAGCCACTGCCGCAGCAGGCGCCCCAGCCGCATCCTGCCGCCCCGCCCGCCGCCTACGGCAACCAGGGCTGGACCGCCCCGGTCGGTCCGCAGGCGGGGCCCGGTGCCCCCCAGCAGCAGGCCGCGCCCGGCACGCCGCTCGGCTACAACGCCGCCGTGGAGCTCTCCTCCGACCGGCTGCTGCGCCATCAGCCCAAGGCGCGCAAGAACAACACGGGTCCGTCCCGCTTCAAGTTCGGCGCCAAGAAGGAGGAGGCCGAGCGGCAGCGGAAGCTGGAGCTCATCCGTACGCCGGTGATGTCCTGCTACCGGATCGCGGTGATCAGCCTCAAGGGCGGCGTCGGCAAGACCACGACGACCATGTCGCTCGGAGCGACGCTCGCCACCGAGCGACAGGACAAGATCCTGGCGATCGACGCCAACCCGGACGCCGGCACCCTCGGCCGGCGGGTGCGGCGCGAGACGGGCGCCACCATCCGCGACCTGGTCCAGGAGATCCCGCGGCTGAACAGCTACATGGACATCCGCCGCTTCACCTCGCAGGCGCCGTCGGGGTTGGAGATCATCGCCAACGACGTGGACCCGGCGGTCTCCACGACCTTCAACGACCAGGACTACCGTGCCGCGCTCGACGTGCTCGGCCGGCAGTACCCGATCATCCTCACGGACTCGGGTACCGGCCTGTTGTACAGCGCGATGCGCGGAGTCCTGGACCTCGCCGACCAGTTGATCATCATCTCCACGCCCTCGGTGGACGGCGCGAGCAGCGCCTCGACCACGCTGGACTGGCTGTCGGCGAACGGCTTCGCCGATCTGGTCCAGCGGTCGGTCACCGTGATCTCCGGTGTCCGCGAGACCGGGAAGATGATCAAGGTGGAGGACATCGTCGCGCACTTCGAGACCCGCTGCCGCGGTGTCGTCGTGATCCCCTTCGACGAGCACCTCGCGGCAGGCGCCGAGGTGGACCTCGACATGATGCGTCCCAAGACCCGCGAGGCCTACTTCGACCTCGCCGCCCTCGTCGCCGAGGACATCGCCCGTACGCAGCAGGGCTTCGGCAACCCGAACCTGCACTTCCAGCAGCCCCAGCAGGGATACGCGGCCCCGCAGCAGCCCCAGCAGCCCTACGCCCAGCCCGGCGGCGCCCCGCAGCCGGGGCAGGGCTGGCAGCAGCCCCCGCAGCAGCCGGGGCCGGGGCAGGGCTGGCAGCAGCAGCCAGGACCGGGTCAGAACTGGCAGCAACAGCCGGCCCCGGACCAGAACCCGCAGCAGCCCCAGCCTCAGCAAGGCGCCGTACCGCCCGGCTGGACGCAGCAGTAGCGAACCGGTCGGCAACGCCGGAGGGCCGGCACCTTCACGGTGCCGGCCCTCCGGCGTTCGCGTACCCGCGATGCGGGCGCACTGTCCCCGGTGTCGCTCCGGGAGCACTACTTCAGGTCGAACTCCCCGTCGCGCGCCCCGAGTACGAACGCGCGCCACTCCGCCGCCGTGTAGCGGAGCACCGTGTCGGGGTCCGCGGAGTTGCGCATCGCGACGGCGCCGCCCGGCAGGTACGCGATCTCCACCCGCTCGTCCTGGGGACCATCAGGGGAGCCGACCCACTCGACGCCGCTGATGTCCATGGCGTACAGCGCTTCCTTCTCCTGCTCGGTCGCCACCGGGTCCACTCCGTTCCACCGACCTTACGGACGAGGGGGATTGTACAACTGGGGGCGGCGGCGGGGGGTTTGCGAGCGTACGGCCGCGGCGGTTGTTCAGACGGGGTCCCCGGCCGCCGCGATCAGCTCACGGCAGCGCTTCACGTCCTCCGCCATCTGTGCCAGCAGCCCGTCCAGCGAGTCGAACCTGGCCTGGCCGCGGACGAACGCCAGGAAGTCGACGGCGACGTGCAGCCCGTACAGATCCAGACCCACCCGGTCGATGGCGTACGCCTCCACGGTGCGCTCGGTGCCGTCGAACTGGGGGTTGGTCCCGACCGAGATGGCGGCCGGCATCGCCTCGCCCTCGACCTGCAACCAGCCGGCGTAGACGCCGTCGGCCGGGATCGCGGTGTGCGGGAGCGTCTCGACGTTGGCGGTCGGGTAACCGAGGTCGCGGCCGCGCTGGGCGCCCCGGACCACCACGCCCTCCACTCGGTGCGGACGTCCGAGGATCTCCCGCGCGCCCTCGACGTCGCCCTCGGCGATCAGCCTGCGGGTCAGGGTGGAGGAGAAGGGCTCGCCGCCGCCGGCCTCGCCGGTCAGGTAGAGATCGACCACCTCGACCTCGAAGTCGTACGTCTTGCCCTGTTCGGCCAGGAACTCCACGTTGCCGGCGGCCTTGTGGCCGAAGCGGAAGTTCGGGCCCTCGACGACGGCCTTGGCGTGCAGCTTGTCCACGAGCACCTTGACCACGAAGTCGGCGGGCGAGAGCCGCGAGAACTCGGTGGTGAAGGGCAGCACGAGAACCGCGTCGACACCCAGTTCGGCGCACAGTTCGGCGCGGCGGTGGTGCGGGGCGAGCAGCGGCGGGTGGCTGCCGGGGCGCACGACCTCGCTGGGGTGCGGGTCGAAGGTCACGAGGACCGAGGGGACGCCCAGCTCACGGGCGCGTTCCACGGCGTGCCGGATGATCAGCTGGTGACCGCGGTGGACTCCGTCGTAGGAGCCGATGGTGACGACGCTGCGCCCCCAGTCCTCGGGGATGTCCTCCAAGCCACGCCAGCGCTGCACTGTGACCGCTCCTCGTCGAACCCGTGTCCGTCTCTGCCTTGTACGCAGGTCTAAGGGTGCCATGCCGGGCGGCGTCGGCCCGCATCGGCATGGGGGCTGTGACGGGCGGCACGTCGTATCAAGGGGGTCGCGGACAGATCTCGGGGTGGACGGCGCGCAGGAAGCCCGCCATGCGGGGCCTGCCGCGCAGGGCAGGTCGATCGTGCGGTGAACGCGCCCCCTTCCGCTCCCTCGGTTCACTCCGAGCGCCCGCTCCCCGGGGTGAATAGACACGGGTGGATGGATACACCTCTGTGAGGGGGAACCGAGGGGGGACCGTGGAGCGGCGACCGGCATCCCCGAGATCGCCGCTCCACGGGCAGGACGGCGTGCGTCAGCCGAACACGGCGAGGCTCTTCGCCTTGCCCCGATAGGCCTCCACGAGCGCCAGGAGGCGGTTCTCGGGCCCGAAGACGGCGACGGGCCCCGCGCCCGCGTACTCGTCGGGCATCTCCAGCCGCACGCCGTTGGCGAGCAGCCGGGCCCGCTTGGCGTCCACGTCCCAGCGCGGGAAGGCGGCCGCGGCGGCCACGGCGATCGGCATCACGGTCAGCTCCTGCTGGAGCTGGTCCAGGGTGCGGGCCGCGTCCAGCTTGTACGGGCCCACCCGGGTGCGGCGCAGCGCGGTGAGGTGACCGCCGACGCCCAGGTCCGCGCCGAGGTCGCGGGCCAGCGCCCGGATGTAGGTGCCGGACGAGCAGACCACGGACACGAGCAGGTCGAGCACCTGGGTGCCGTCCTCGGCGACGGCGTCCCGGACGTCGTACACCTCGAAGGACGAGACCGTGACCGGCCGGGCCGGGATGTCGAAGTCCTCGCCGTCCCGGGCCCGCTTGTACGACCGTACGCCGTTGATCTTGATGGCGCTGACCTTGGACGGCACCTGCATGATGTCGCCGCTCAGCTTGGCGATCCCGGCGTCGACGGCGTCCCGGGTGACCTTGGAGGCGTCGGTGGAGGAGGTGACCTCCCCCTCGGCGTCGTCCGTGATCGTCGTCTGCCCGAGGCGGACGGTGCCCACGTACTCCTTCTCGGTCAGTGCGAGGTGGCCGAGGAGCTTGGTGGCCTTCTCCACGCCGAGGACGAGGACGCCGGTCGCCATCGGGTCGAGGGTGCCGGCGTGGCCGACGCGCCGGGTCCTGGCGATCCCGCGCATCTTGGCGACGACGTCGTGCGAAGTGAAGCCCGACGGCTTGTCGACGATGACGAGGCCGTCGGGCGTGGTGTGCTGCCGGGTCATTCGGTGGTGTCGTCCGTCTCGTCCTCGGAGCCGGGCTTCCGGTACGGGTCGGCGTCACCGGCGAACGACTTGCCCGTGGCCGCCTCGCGCACCTTCGCGTCGGACTGCCGCGCCTTGTCGAGGAGATCCTCGATGGTCCGGGCGGTGTCCGGGAGGGCGTCCGCGACGAAGGTGAGGGTCGGGGTGAACTTCACGCCGGCGGCGCGTCCGACCTCGGAGCGCAGGATGCCCTTGGCGCTCTCCAGGCCGGCCGCCGCGGCCTGCCGCTCCTCGTCGCCCCCGTACACCGTGTAGAAGACGGTCGCCTCCCTCAGATCGCCCGTCACCCGGGTGTCCGTGATGGTGACGTGCGAGCCGAGCCGCGGGTCCTTGATCCCGCGCTGCAGCTTCTGGGCCACCACCTCTCGGATGAGGTCCGCCAGCCTCTTAGCCCGCGCGTTGTCGGCCACTGGTCCGTCTCCCTGTCTTTCCTGTCTGTGTTCTTCGGTCGGTCGTCAGTCGTCATCGCCGTGGAGGCGCCGTCTGACGGACAGCAGCTCCACCTCGGGGCGTCCGGCGACCAGCCGCTCGCACCGGTCGAGTACGTCGGTCAGGTGCCCGGCGTCGCCGGAGACCGCCGCGAGCCCGATGATGGCCCGCCGGTAGAGATCCATGTGGTCCACCTCGGCGG
>NZ_PQSR01000202.1 GCF_002920635.1 Streptomyces sp. Ru72
CGTCTGACCGCCGCCTGGACGGACACCGGAGGCATCACCGACTCGTCCAGCGCACCCGTGGGAGCCGTCGGCGGCTGCAACAGCACCTCCGTACAGACCACCACCACGGCACCTGTCAAGACCACGACGGTCGGCGGCCCGGCCCCGTACTGGCAGACCTACACGTACGACCTGCTCGGCGACCGCACGGGCATGGTCGACCACGACACCGGCGGCAACGCGCTCAACGACACCACCCAGACCACCGCCTACACCGGCACCGACGGCACCGCCACCGCCGCACTGCCCAACCAGTCCGGCACCACCACCAGCAGCAACCCGACCACCGGCACCGCGACCTGGACCCCGAACTACACCGACACCGGCTACACCCCGAACAAGAACGCCGGCAACACCATGAGCCGGAAGGTCCTCACCACCAGCCCGCTCATCTCGCCGCTGACCACCAGCACCGGAAAGAAGCTGTGCGTCGACGACGCCTCCTCGTCCACCACAGACGGCAACAAGATCCAGATCTACACCTGCAACGGCACCAATGCCCAGAACTGGACGGTAGGCACGGACGGCACCATCCGCGGCATCGGCGGCAAGTGCCTGGACGTCACCAGCAGCGGCACCACCAACGGCACCAAGATCGACCTGTACACCTGCAACGGCACCGGTGCCCAGCAGTGGAAGGCCGCGGCCAACGGCTCACTGGTCAACCCGCAGTCCGGCGAGTGCCTGGACGATCCGTCCAGCTCCACCACGCTCGGCACCCAGCTGCAGATCTGGACCTGCAACGGAACTGCGGCCCAGACCTGGAACCCGGTCGACTCCGGTACCAAGATCCCGGCCGGACAGACGCAGACGTTCACCTACGACGCCGAAGGCCGCACCGCGACCGTCACCACCCCTTCGGGCACCACCAACAACACCAGCAAGTACCTCTACGACGCCGACGGCAACCTGCTGGAGCAGACCAGCAGCACCGCCGGCACCGACAAGACCCGCATCCTGTACCTCTTCGGCGGCACCGAACAGATCACCCTGAACGTCTCCGCCAAGACCTGGACCGGCCTGCGCTACTACTCCGGCCCACACGGCACCACCATCACCCGCTCCAGCACCGGCACCGTCAGCTACCAGGTCGCCAACCTCCAGGGCACCGCCACCACCGCGATCGACGCGAGTTCGCTGGCGGTCACCCGCCGCTACTACGACCCCTACGGCAACCCCCGCGGCACCAAGCCCACCACCTGGGTGGCCGCTGACGAGAACCACGGCTTCCTGGGCAAACCCACCGACGCCACCACGGGCCTCGACCTCCTCGGCGCCCGCAACTACGACCCCGCCCTCGGCCGCTTCCTCACCCCCGACCCGATCTTCGAAGCGGGCGACCCCAACCAGATGGGCGGCTACGCCTACGCCGGTGACAACCCCGCCAGCGGCAGCGACCCCACCGGCCTGGCCCTCGACGGCACCGGCTCGGGTGGAAACCAGTCAGCTTACGACGACTACTGCAAGTACTTCCCGAATTCGGACATGTGCGGCGGCGGCACCGACACCTCCAGTGGCAGCTCAGGTGGTGGGAGCGGCGACAGCAGCAGTGGCTCGAGCTCCGGTTCCCCGGGAAACCCTTACGCGTGTGGCCGATTCGGGGATTGCGGACCGACGGTCAACTACAAGCACGATCCCGCGAAGATCGTCGTCAAGGTGGTTGTCAAGGTCGTCATCGAGCCCCTGTGGGACGTCGCCAAGTGCGAGTTCTGGATCGGCGGGGGCGGCGCGGGCCATGATCAGGCCTGCGACGTGGCCGGCGGCGTCATCTCGGGTGGAGGCCTGGAGGGCAGCGGCGCAGGGGCCGTCGGGGGTGCTGTGGACGGCGACGCCGGAGGCGCTCTGCAGGGCACGGCCGACGGTGACGCCGCCGCAGCAGCAGGCGCGGGTCCCGATGCTGTGAATGAAGCTGTCGACGACGAGGCCGACATCATCGCTGCGAAGAAGGCCAACGCGCAGGAACACGCCAAGGAAGCCGACGCCCAAGCGGCCCGACCCAGCGGACCCGGCGTGGGGGAAGAGGGCACCAAGCCTGCAGGCACCTGCAGTTTCTCGCCCGACACCCGTGTTCTGATGAAGGGAGGCGGGACAAAGCCGATCGGCAAGATCAAGGTCGGTGACAAGGTAGAGGCCGCCGACCCAAGGACAGGCAAGCACGACGGGTCGCACACCGTGACGGCGACCCTGACGCACCGCGACGACGACCTTCTCGACGTGACCGTGCGCGCTGCGGACGGCCGGACAGCGACCCTGCACACCACGTCCGAGCACCCGTTCTGGGACGAGACCGCTCACGCGTGGGTGCCGGCCGGAAAGCTCCTGGCGCACCACGCGCTCGTGACCGAGGACGGCCACGAGGTCCGTATCGCGGCCGTCCGCACGACTCCGGGCGCAGCCAGGCGCTACAACCTCACCGTCGCCCACGTCCACACCTACTATGTGATGGCGGGCACGGCGGCGGTGCTCGTCCACAACCACTGCGGCAATGAGCCGCAGGGGCGCTCCCCGAAGGCCGGCGACACCGTGGTGCTCGGCGTCAGGAAGCCGGGCAATGCCCTGGCCAAACAGATCAAGGGCGGGATGACCTTCAACCACGAGGACTACGGCTACTACCACGGTGGATCGACGCCGCAATGGGTTGACGAGGTCAACAACGCCCTCAAGGACGACAGGATCAACATCGCTGTCGAGCTCCACGGCGTCCTCGGCCCTGACGGCGCGGGCATGACACCATCGGAGTTGTTTGCCGAGGCCTACCGCCGAGGCGTGGCGAATGGCTGGCAGGGCGGTCCCGGAACGCAGTGGGAGATGTCCCGAGTGGGCTACTACGTCTACGCAGGGTGGCGCGACTGGGGGGACATCGATTTCTATCTGAACGGGGAGGCGATCCCGGCTGAGGAGTTCCCGAAACCGGACTGGGAAGGACTGAGGGCGAGTGCAGGACAGTAGGCGGATGACTGAGGACATCGAATCCCTGTATCCCGAGGTGTCGGAGCACGGCTCGCTCGCGGCTGCGTTGAACGCCATGTGTGGGAGACCGGATGATTGGAGCTTCTCCAACCCGAGTCCGGGCCGACTGCACGCACGTGCTCAGCACGACGATTCCATGATGTCCGTCTTGGCCGGGGCCGGCAGGAGGGCTTTCGTTCTGGACTTCGCGCGCCGCGGCAAAGGAGTCGCGCAGGGAACCACACCGGACCTGGCCGCCGTGCGCGGGGTGGCGGAAGCATGGCTCGGCGGGATGCCGCTTCGTGAGCTCAAGTCCCAGTGGCCGTTCGTGGAGTACACGGAGGTTCAGGAGGTGTACGCGAGCGGAAATGCGGCGGACCTGATCGAGGCGTACTGGCGTACGCTCCTTCGGGAAGTGTCCCCGGGCCTGCACTCCATCGTCACGGAGGCTCATGAACAGCCTCGCCTGCGTGCGATGTTTCCCATGGAAAGCCACAACAGGTTCCGCGTAGTCAGCGACCTGGGCAAGCCGTGGGACACCCCGTACATCCGGCTGAAACATCCCGAGGGCTTCGAACTGGTGAGTGCCGGGCAGGCCGGCGAGATCCTGGCTGAGGGCGATGCTCGCACGGTGATCGGTGCGTACGTGCGGGCGCTGAGGCGCGAGTAACAGAAGTGCGGGTGTGCGGCGGGGCAGGAGCCCACAGTCCGAAGGTCTTCTCCGGCCTCGACGCGAGCACTCCTCAGAACTTCAGGAAGGCGCCCTGGTAGGGCACGTATGTCGTCACTCCCTCCGTAAGGTGGCGCCCCCGTGAACCGGTCCCGGCCGTTGTCAACCGCGTCGAGGACGAGCCGGGCCATGGACGCACGACCGGTAAGCATTGATGCGTGATCCAGCCGACCATTCCTCGGCTGCCACAGGACAGGCGCCCACGAGCAGAAGGATTTCCATCATGACAAGACCGGATGCCAAGTCTCCTCGGCTCCACGCTGGCTTCGCGCAGGGCGCGATAGTGGTGGCGGCAGTGGTGGACGTGTACCGGGCCATGGCCGTCAGGGCTCACGTCGTGCATCCCACGGATGCGTCGCTGAAGGCGTCTGGATTCGCGTCGATGGTCTTCGTCTACGTCATGACGGCGGCAGCCGTGTTGTTCATTGTGTGGCTGGGGCGTTGTCGGCTTAACGCGCGGGTTCTCACCGGTGCGACTGTCGGGGCGTCCGGTGTCTGGGCTGTCGTGGCGTGGTTCATACCCGTGGTCAACTGGTGGTTCCCGCGCCAGTTCGTGCTGGACATCGAGCGCGCGAGTGCCGGTGTGTCGCAAAAGACCAGCAACGCGGCGTTGATCAACACCTGGTGGGCGGTCTGGGTCGCGCATCTTGTGGTGGGGGCGGTGGCACTGATGGCAGGACAGGGCAGCGCGCTCCCCTTCGTCGTGGTGGCGGAGGGCCTCACCGTGGGCGCGGCGGTGCTGGCGATCTGGGTCACCGAACACCTCACCCGGCTACAGGGTGCTGTGCT
>NZ_PQSR01000203.1 GCF_002920635.1 Streptomyces sp. Ru72
CTGGACCGGATCCGGCCGACGGGCTCCTACGACGACTTCGCGGACGTCGACCTGGCCCTGGAGGCCGTCGCCGAGGACCTGGAGGTCAAGCGGCAGCTGTTCGCCACCTTCGACAAGGTCTGCAAGCCCGGCGCGATCCTCGCCACCACCACCTCCTCGCTTCCCGTCGTCGCCTGTGCCCGCGCCACCTCGCGCCCGCAGGACGTGATCGGCATGCACTTCTTCAACCCGGCACCGGCCATGAAGCTGGTCGAGGTCGTCCGCACGGTGCTGACGGCGGACGACGCCCACGCGACCGTGCGCACACTGTGCGGCTCGATCAGGAAGCACCCCGTCGACTGCGGCGACCGCGCCGGATTCATCGTCAACGCGCTTCTGTTCCCGTATCTGAACAACGCCGTGAAGATGGTCCAGGAGCACTACGCGTCCCTGGACGACATCGACGCGGCGATGAAGCTGGGCGGCGGCTACCCGATGGGTCCGTTCGAACTGCTCGACGTGGTGGGCCTCGACGTCTCGCTCGCCATCGAGAAGGTGCTGCACCGGGAGTTCCGCGACCCCGGCCTGGCCCCGGCGCCGCTTCTGGAACACCTGGTGGCCGCGGGCTGCCTCGGCCGCAAGACCGGCCGTGGCTTCCGCGAATATGCCAAGCGCTGACCGGCGCGGCGACCGGCTCCACGGCGGCGCCGACTGGGGCGGACTGCTCGACCCGGCCGGTCACCCCCCGCCCGCGCGGGGCGGGGGGGACCCGGGACCTGCGCACCATCCTGCGCAGATGCAGTACGTTCGGGTCATGTCCCAGCCCGCCAAGTCCTCACGTACACCAGCTACGCCCGACGCACCGGAGAGTGCCGCAGGCTCTCGCGCCGCCGCCCAGCGGCTCAAGATGCGCCGGGAACTGGCGGCCGCGGCGATGGAGCTGTTCGCCACCAAAGGGTACGAAGCGACCACCGTCGACGAGATCGCGGCAGCCGCGGGGGTCGCCCGGCGCACCTTCTTCCGCCACTTCCGCTCCAAGGAAGAGGCGATCTTCCCGGACCACGACGACACCCTGATCCGGGCGGAGGCCGTGCTCAACGCCGCGCCCGCGCACGAGCACCCGCTCGACACCGTGTGCCGCGGCATCAAGGAAGTCATGAAGATGTACGCGGCCCGGCCGGAGATCTCCGTGCAGCGCTACAAGCTGACCCGCGAGGTGCCGACGCTGCGCGAGGCGGAGATCGCCTCGGTCGCCCGTTACGAGCGCCTCTTCACCCGCTACCTCCTCGGCCACTTCGACGAGCACGCGCACGACGACGACGCGAACGACGACCCGCTGCTCGCCGAGGTCGCCGCCTCCGCGGTCGTCACCGCGCACAACCACGTACTGCGGCGCTGGCTGCGGGCGGGCGGCCAGGGAGACGTGGAGGCGCAGCTGGACCACGCCTTCGCGATCGTCCGCAAGACGTTCGGGACGGGGATCGGGGCCGGACGGGACACCGCGCCCCGGACGGCGAAGTCCTCCGCGACCAGGCACGGGGAGGTGCTGGTCACGGTGGCCAGGACGGACGCGCCCCTGGACGAGGTCATGCGCACCATCGAGCAGGCGCTCAAGGAGCGTTCGTAACCGTCTGCAGCCCCTTCACGGGCCGGCGGCGGCACCCAGTGCCGCCGCCGGCCCGTCCGTTTGCGCCTACTCGACAGTAGCTTTGATCGATCATCGCTCATTTGTTACGCAAAGATTTCATCTGAGGGAAGTTTCTGGCACCCAGTGCCTTGCGGGGTGACACGGGGTGCCATACGGTGAGGGTGTCCGGGCGGCCGGCGTGCAGAGACCTCTCGTACGCCGGCTGTCCCCGCAAGCCCTTCGGCGAGCGCGCCCGGACGCCTGCGTCACAGGCAACCTCCGCGCCACAAAGCGCTGCCCAGCACCACCTCCGCCGAACCGACGGCACCCCTCTCACCAGCAGCACACCGACGTAACCCTCAGCGTCTCCCCTCAAGACGCCATTCGCCGGAGGCACCACCGTGAAGGACATCCTGGACGCCATTCAGTCGGGGACCGCCACGTCCGCCGACTTCGCCGCCCTCCCCCTCCCCGAGTCCTACCGCGCGGTCACCGTGCACAAGGACGAGACGGAGATGTTCGCGGGCATGCCCACCCGCGACAAGGACCCCCGCAAGTCCCTGCACGTCGACGAGGTCCCGCTGCCCGAGCTCGGCCCGGGCGAGGCCCTGGTGGCCGTCATGGCCTCCTCGGTCAACTACAACTCCGTGTGGACCTCGATCTTCGAGCCGCTGTCGACGTTCGGCTTCCTCGAGCGCTACGGCAAGCTCTCGCCGCTGACCAAGCGGCACGACCTGCCGTACCACATCATCGGCTCCGACCTCGCCGGCGTCGTGCTGCGCACCGGCCCCGGCGTCAACGCCTGGAAGCCCGGCGACGAGGTCGTCGCGCACTGCCTGAGCGTCGAGCTGGAGTCGCCCGACGGCCACGACGACACCATGCTCGACCCCGAGCAGCGCATCTGGGGCTTCGAGACCAACTTCGGCGGCCTCGCGGAGATCGCCCTGGTCAAGTCCAACCAGCTGATGCCGAAGCCGGACCACCTGAGCTGGGAGGAGGCCGCGGCCCCGGGCCTGGTGAACTCCACCGCCTACCGGCAGCTGGTCTCCCGCAACGGCGCCGCCATGAAGCAGGGCGACAACGTCCTGATCTGGGGCGCGAGCGGCGGCCTCGGCTCGTACGCCACCCAGTTCGCGCTCGCGGGCGGCGCCAACCCGATCTGTGTGGTCTCCTCGCCCCAGAAGGCGGAGATCTGCCGCTCCATGGGTGCCGAGGCGATCATCGACCGCAACGCCGAGGGCTACAAGTTCTGGAAGGACGAGCACACCCAGGACCCCAAGGAGTGGAAGCGCTTCGGCAAGCGCATCCGCGAGCTCACCGGCGGCGAGGACATCGACATCGTCTTCGAGCACCCCGGCCGCGAGACCTTCGGCGCCTCCGTCTACGTCACCCGCAAGGGCGGCACCATCACCACCTGCGCCTCCACCTCGGGCTACATGCACGAGTACGACAACCGCTACCTGTGGATGTCGCTGAAGCGGATCATCGGCTCGCACTTCGCGAACTACCGCGAGGCGTACGAGGCCAACCGGCTCATCGCCAAGGGCAAGATCCACCCGACGCTGTCGAAGGTGTACTCCCTGGAGGAGACCGGCCAGGCCGCCCACGACGTCCACCGCAACGTGCACCAGGGCAAGGTCGGCGTGCTGTGCCTGGCGCCCGAGGAGGGCCTGGGCGTGCGCGACCACGAGATGCGCGCCAAGCACATCGACGCCATCAACCGCTTCCGGAACGTCTGAGGACTGCGGAGGTCACAGATGAGTGAGCGTCAGCCCGCCGAAAGGCGGGAGACCGCGCCTGCGGCGCAGGGCGCGCCGGTGTCGAAAGAGACGAAGACGAGGGAGCGCAGCGACCGCGGGCCGAGGAACGTCGACACCGGCACACAGCGCCCTGCGCCGCAGGCGCCGAAAGACAGGGACCGGCCGTGGCTCATGCGCACGTACGCCGGTCACTCCACGGCCGAGGCGTCCAACGAGCTGTACCGGCGCAACCTCGCCAAGGGGCAGACGGGTCTGTCGGTGGCGTTCGACCTGCCGACGCAGACCGGCTACGACTCCGACCACATCCTCGCCCGCGGCGAGGTCGGCCGGGTCGGGGTCCCCGTCGCGCACCTCGGTGACATGCGCCGGCTGTTCCAGGACATCCCCCTGGAGCAGATGAACACCTCGATGACGATCAACGCCACGGCCATGTGGCTGCTGGCGCTCTACCAGGTCGTCGCGGAGGAGCAGGGCGCGGACATCACCAAGCTCCAGGGCACGACCCAGAACGACATCGTCAAGGAGTACCTGTCCCGCGGCACCCACGTGTTCCCGCCTGGGCCGAGCCTCCGTCTGACGACGGACATGATCGCGTACACGGTCTCCCACATCCCGAAGTGGAACCCGATCAACATCTGCAGCTACCACCTGCAGGAGGCGGGCGCCACGCCGGTCCAGGAGATCGCGTACGCGATGTCCACCGCGATCGCCGTCCTCGACGCCGTGCGCGACAGCGGGCAGGTGCCGCAGGAGCGCATGGGCGATGTCGTCGGCCGCATCTCCTTCTTCGTGAACGCGGGCGTCCGCTTCATCGAGGAGATGTGCAAGATGCGGGCCTTCGGCCGCATCTGGGACCGGATCACGCGTGAGCGGTACGGCATCGAGGACCCCAAGCACCGCCGCTTCCGCTACGGCGTCCAGGTCAACTCGCTCGGTCTGACCGAGGCGCAGCCGGAGAACAACGTCCAGCGGATCGTGCTGGAGATGCTGGCCGTCACCCTCTCCAAGGACGCACGAGCGCGTGCCGTGCAGCTTCCGGCCTGGAACGAGGCGCTCGGCCTGCCCCGCCCCTGGGACCAGCAGTGGTCGCTGCGCATCCAGCA
>NZ_PQSR01000204.1 GCF_002920635.1 Streptomyces sp. Ru72
GTGATGCGGCTGATGTCCGCGCCCACCGCGTCCCGCAGCACCTTGGTCATCGGCCAGCGCACCAGGTCGTCCAGGTCGATGCGCTCGGCCAGTTCGGGGCGCACGTAGTTGCGGGCGTGATTGGTGGGCTCGCCCGTCTTCTCGTCGCTGCGCAGCCGGTGGTACGTCGCCACCTCGGCCAGATCCGGGAAGTGCTCGGCGAGTTCGCCCGGCACCGGGCGCCCGCCGTGGTCGAGCAGTTCCGTCGTCATACCGGACTGCTGGGCGACGATCGCGTCCACCGAGCCCAGCAGTCGCACCGGGGCGCCTCTTTGCGCGCCGGGCTCGATGAACGTGCCGCGTCGGCGGTGGCGCGTGATCAGGCCCTCGTCCTCCAGCTCCTTCAGCGCCTGCCGCATGGTCAGCACACTGACCCCGTAGTGCCCCGCCAGCTGCTCCTCGGTGGGCAGGCGCAGCGGATCCCCGGGCGCGCGGCCGAGTATCGAGGCACGCAGTGACTGCGACACCTGGTACCAGAGCGGCAGCTTGCGGTTCAGGACGATCGAGTCAGGGGCGAAGGAGGTCACAGGCCATCCGTACCGGTGGGAGATCTCTCAGTGCAAGGGGCGGAAATGGCGTTCGAGGCCCTGCCACACGTCGTCGTACCCGCGTTGCAGGTGCTCCGCCCGGGCGGCCTGCGGTGTGAGGGTCACCGGCCAGCGCGTCTCGAACATGAACGCCAACCCGTCATCGATCTTCTGCGGTTCGAGCTCCGCCGCGCTCGCCCTCTTGAACGTCTCGCGGTCCGGACCGTGCGCCGACATCATGTTGTGCAGCGAGCCGCCCCCCGGCACGAAGCCTTCCGCCTTCGCGTCGTAGGCGCCCTCGATCAGGCCCATGTACTCGCTCATCACGTTCCGGTGGAAGTACGGCGGCCGGAACGTGTCCTCGCCCACCAGCCAGCGCGGCGCGAAGACCACGAAGTCGACGCCCGCCAGACCGGGGGTGTCGGACGGGGACGTGAGCACCGTGAAGATGGAGGGGTCCGGGTGGTCGTACGAGATGGTCCCGAGCACATTGAAACGGCGCAGGTCGTAGATGTACGGCACATGGTTGCCGTGCCAGGCGACGACGTCGAGCGGTGAGTGGTCGTAGGTGGCCGTCCAGAGGTTGCCGCAGAACTTGTTCACCACCTCCACCGGACCGTCGACGTCCTCGTACGCGGCGACCGGCGCCCGGAAGTCCCTCGCGTTCGCGAGGCCGTTGGCGCCGATCGGGCCGAGGTCGGGGAGGCGGAAGGGCGCGCCGTAGTTCTCGCACACATAACCGCGCGCCGACTCATCAAGCAGCTCCACACGGAAGCGCACCCCGCGCGGGATCAGCGCCACATGGCCCGGTTCCCCGTGCACCATCCCGAACTCGGTGTGCAGCAGCAGCCCGCCGCGCTCCGGAACGATCAGGAGTTCGCCGTCCGCGTCGCTGAACACCCGCTCCATGGAGGCGTTGGCGTGGTAGAGGTGCACGGCCATGCCGGTGCGCTGGGTGGCGTCGCCGTTGCCGCCGAGGGTCCACAGGCCCGCGAGGAAGTCGGTCCCCGCCGCGGGCTCCGGTAGCGGGTTCCAGCGCAGCCGGTTGGGGTCGGGCACCGACTGGGTGAAGGGGGCCGTGCGGATCGTGCCGTTGTCCGTGCGGGTGAAGGCCGGGTGCGCCGCCGAGGGGCGGACCCGGTACAGCCACGAGCGGCGGTTGTGTGCCCTCGGCTCGGTGAACGCCGTACCGCTCAGCTGCTCCGCGTACAGCCCGAGTGGGGCGCGCTGCGGCGAGTTGCGGCCTTCGGGCAGGGCGCCCGGGACCGCCTCCGAGCTGTGCTCGTTGCCGAACCCGGAGAGATAGGACAGCCCCTCCGCGATCTTCCTCGCGTCCCCGCTCATCGCCGCTCCCTCGTCGCTGATTCCTATGCATCACCGTAGGATTCGCTGGACGGGTGCGCAAGGGGGAGAGGCTTGGCGGAGGTGGAGAAGAAGGCGGAGATCGAGTGCGACTGGCGGGGGACACGAGAACCCGACTTCAGGGGGATCCGGCCGTCCGGGAGGGCGCAATACGCTCTCCGGCATGTCGTGGACGCGCGGACTGCTCGTCGCGCTCGCGGTGGGTGCCCTGCTCGGCGGCTCGGCGGGCTGCGCCACCAGCGAGGCGCACGAGCGCAAGGGCGAGGTGTCGGCCTCGCCGGTGGGCAAGGTACTGGACGGCACGGATGAGGAAGGGCGGCACTACCGTGAGATCGAGGAGAAGGGCGCGCCCCAGGTTGCGGTCGAGGTGCAGCCGGCCTCGGGTGGCGCCTGGGCCGTGCGGCTGACGGTCCGCCACTTCCGCTTCTCGCCCCCCGGGACACGCCCGGTGGCCGTGGCCGGCCGCGGCACGGCACGGCTCTATCTGGACGGCCACGCCCTCGTCCGGCTGCGCACCCCCGAGTACCGTCTGCCCGGCCGGCTGGTCCCGCGCGGCACACACCACGTCACGGCCCGGCTGTACGCGGACGACCAGACGGTGTGGGCGGTGCACGGCAAGCCGGTGGAGAGCACGGCGGACATCACGGTGTCGGGGACGGAGTAGGCGCCGAGCCCGGCGTCCGGGACGCAGGAGGCGCCGAGCCCGGCGTCCGGCGCGGAGGAAGCAACGCCGAGCCCCGCGAGCACGAGACGAACTTCACGCACGCCCGATGAGTGCAGAGTCCACCGATTCCCGTACAGAGAAGCGAGGTTCACCTGCACTCGGCGGAAAGGCATGATGAAGCCCGTGCCCCAAGCGACATCGCTGCGCCGCGCGCCCGTCCAGCGCCGTAGCGCCGAACGACTGACCAGAATCCTCGACGCCTGCGCCGACCTGCTCGACGAGGTCGGCTACGACGACCTCAGCACCCGCGCCGTGGCCCTGCGCGCGGGCGTCCCCATAGGCTCCGTCTACCGCTTCTTCGGCAACAAGCGGGCCATGGTCGGCGCACTGGCCGAACGCAACCTGGAGCGCTACACCGAGCGCGTCACCCACCGCCTGGCCGAGGCGCGGGGCGAGGGCGGGTGGCGCACCGCCATGGACGCCATGCTCGACGAGTACCTGGACATGAAGCGCACGGCACCCGGGTTCTCCCTCGTCGACTTCGGCAACCAGATCCCGGTCGGCACCCGCCATGCCGAACCGAACCACCGCGTCGCCGACCGTCTGACCGAACTGCTGTCGGCGTACCTCGGCCGGGACCCGGACGAGGCCCTGCGCCGCATGCTGCTGATCGCGGTGGAAACCGCGGACACCCTGGTCCACCTGGCCTTCCGGGTGTCCCCGGAGGGAGACGAGAAGATCATCGCGGAGATGCGGGAACTGCTGCGGGCGTACCTGGGGAGGGCGCTCGACTAGAAGGCCGGGGTTCGCTGTGGTGGGCGTCACCCTGCGGTCCGAGGACTCCCCAGCGTGCATACCGGTCGGTATGCTCGCCCCGTTCGTGCGTCATCGCCGTCGCCGTCCCACCGGGAGGACCCGTGTCCCGCACCGCCCTGCGTATCTGCCCGCTCTGCGAGGCCACCTGCGGGCTGACGCTCACCGTCGAGGGCACCCGGGTCACCGGCGCGCGCGGCGACCGGGAGGACGTATTCAGCAAGGGGTTCATCTGCCCGAAGGGCGCCTCCTTCGGGGCCGCCGACTCCGACCCGGACCGGCTGCGCGGGCCCCTCGTGCGCCGGGACGGGGAGTTGCGCGAGGCCACCTGGGAGGAGGCGTTCGACGCCGTCGCCACCGGGCTGCGGCCGGTCGTCGAGCAGTACGGGCCGCACGCCGTGGGAGTCGTCCTGGGCAACCCCAACGTGCACACGATCGCCGGTGGCCTCTACCCGCCCGTCCTGCTCGCCGGTCTCGGGACCCGCAGCGTCTTCACCGCCTCCACGCTGGACCAGATGCCCAAGCACGTCTCCAGCGGGCTGCTCTACGGGGACGCGGGCGCCATCCCCGTGCCCGATCTCGACCGCACGGACCACCTGCTGCTGATCGGCGCCAACCCGCTCGAGTCCAACGGCAGTCTGTGCACCGCCCCCGACTTCCCCGGCCGGCTCAAGGCCCTCAAGGCCCGCGGCGGCACCCTCACCGTGATCGACCCGCGCCGCACCCGCACCGCCCGGCTCGCCGACCGGCACGTCGCGGTCCGCCCCGGCACCGACGCGCTGCTCCTCGCGGCGATGGCGCACGTCCTGTTCGAGGAAGAGCTCGTCGACCTCCAGGAGCTCGCCCCGCACGTCCAGGGAGTCGACGAACTGGCCGCGGCGATGCGGGACTTCACCCCCGAGGCCGCCGCGGGGGCGTGCGGCGTCGACGCCGGGACCATCCGCACCCTCGCCCGGGAGCTCGCCGCCGCCCCCACCGCCGCCGTCTACGGCCGCATCGGGAGCTGCACCGTCCCGCACGGCACCCTCGCCAGCT
>NZ_PQSR01000205.1 GCF_002920635.1 Streptomyces sp. Ru72
TCAGCTGATCAGGTGACTCCCGGTGCTCGAACGCCGCCACAACCACCACCTGGGGAATTGCGTGACCATGAACCCTGGGCAATTACGTGACCGTCGACAGCGAAGGCGAGGAACTACTCGGCTTGCGTTCGTAGCGGCGGTGCAGGCGTCGGCAGCCGTTGAGCCAGGCGAAGGTCCGCTCGACTACCCAGCGGTGCCGTCCCAGGCGCTGGGAGGATTCCACGCGGCGGCGGGCGATGCGCGGTGCGATGCCGCGCCTGCGCAACCAGCGCCGCAGGTGGGGATAGTCGTAGCCCTTGTCCCGGGCAGCTCGAAGCGGGCCGGACCCGTGGCAAGCACGCCGTCGATCCGTGGCGCTAGGAGCCGGCTGTGACTCACCGAAACGCCCCGCTGTCGTTCGAGGGGCGGCTGCTTCTCGTGCGGCGCTGCCAGAACCGCCCGATCGCGCACGTCGCCGCGGAGATGGGGATCTCCCGCTCGTGCGCGTCGAAGTGGGTCAACCGCTACCGCCAGCACGGCGAACGCGGACTGCTGGACCGTTCCTCAACACCCCGACGCCAACCGACCGCGACCGACACCGACGTGGTGGCAAGGATCGATGCGCTCCGCCGTGCCGAGAAGTGGTCTGCCTCCCGGATCGCGTTCGAGCTCCAGGCCGACGGGGTGTCGATCAGCCGCCGCACGATGTCGCGGCGCCTGCTTGCCCTCGGGCTGAACCGGCGTCGCTTCATCGACCCCAGCGGCGACTCAAACCGGGAGCCACGGAAGATCACAGCCCGCCGTCCAGGCCACATGGTCCACATCGATGTGAAGAAGGTCGGCCGGATCCCAGAGGACGGTGGACGGCGAGCCCACGGACGGGCAAGCAGCCAGGCCAAGGCCCTGGAGCGCTGCAAGAAGAAGGGTGAACGCGGCGGCTACGTCTACCTTCACTCCGCCGTCGACGGATTCAGCCGCCTCGCCTACACCGAGGCGCTGCCCGACGAGAAGGCCGCGACCGCCATCGCCTTCCTGCACCGAGCCAGAGCCTGGTTCGCAGCCCACGGCATCACCCGGATCGAACGCAACGTCACCGACAACGGCGCCTGCTATCGCGCCGACGCGTTCGCCCTGGCCCTGCTGGGATCCCGGCACCAGCGCATCACGCCCTACACCCCTCGCCACAACGGCAAGGTGGAGCGCTACAACCGGAGAATCGCCGAAGAGTTCCTCTGCAGCCGTACCTGGTTATCCGAAGAACAACGGCCCGAAGCCCTCAGAGTCTGGAACGTCCACTACAACTACCACCGTCCGCTTGGCGGAGCCGGAGGCCAACCGCCAGCATTGCGACTACGCGACGGTGGTAGCGAACGTCCTGGCCTCTTACAACTAGGGGTCCCTCCAAGCAGCGTGCTTGCATCACCAGAAGCATCGGGTGGGGCCTGGGTCGTGGGGACGGGCGGCAGCACGTTCCTCCTCCGCAATCCGCTGCTGATCCCGATGCAGGGCGTCCACTCGGGCCTCGGGGGTGACGGCCTCGCCGACGGTGATCGCCGCCGTGCCGGTGATTTGAGTCAGGGAGTAGCGGACGGGAGAACGGCTGGACCGCGTCGGCAGGTGCAGGCGGGCGACGCCTGCCGGGAGCTCGGCACGCAGCGCTCCGTGCCAGCGGATCCACAGCGCGGGGCGCCCTCGGAGGGCCTCGTCACGGAGCTTGTCGACGCAGTGCTGTCCTCCGCGCGGTCGATCTCCACGGCGATCGACGGACCCTCCTTGCGAATCAGGCGAAGATCTAGGTAAGCAGACCAAGACGGCGACCAGTAGGAAACGCAGCCTCCGCTCATAAGGCGAGGCGGGTCGATGCAGCGATCTGACCCGCCAGCCTGACACGTGGGCCCACTGAGCTACCGCGCGGGTGATGCGCTGGGTTGCTTCTTTGCCGGTCAGGCCGGTGAAGGAGAAGCGGGTGGCGGACAGGTACGCATGTGGGCAGCGGCGAGGATTGCGGACTCGCCTGACGCTATCGGGTCGATGGCCATCCGCTGATTCTCTGCCTGGGCACTGACAACGGCCGGGCATAGCTACGGACCAGCTGGAACATGCCCGGGGCCTGCGTGGAAGGCATCACGGCATGACGTGGTCCTTGCCCGAGCCGATGCTGACCGTGGCCGTGGACAGCCCTGCCCTCCCCCCCAGGATGGGCACAGAGCCGAGGTGGGCCGGTTCTCCAGACACTTGAAGTTGTCTCATCCGAGTGACAGCTCGGCGTCTCTCAGCACCCTTCCGATCGGCACCGGAAGACCGCACAGCCCTGCAGCCTCGCGCCACAGGCGTGGACGCGAACCGTGACATCCACATGACATGCCACCGTTAACTTAACAGCGACAACCTGAGGGGTCGCGATGACCATCACCGGGCAAGACGTCTACACCTTGGCGCCGTTCGCCAGGACGCTCGGGATACGCTTCAGAGCCCTCAAGGCCGACGCTGTCATCGCGCAACTCGCCTACACGCCCGAGCAGTCCACCGTCGGCGCCGCGATGCACGGCGGGGCATTGATGGGGCTGGCCGATGTAGCCGGCGCCGTGTGCGCCACGCTGAACGGGACCGCCGACACCGTCCCCGCGACCATGGAATCCACCACCCATTTCCTGCGGCCCGTACACGGCACCGGCGCCTTCGCGACCTCCCGCCCGCTGCACGTCGGCAAGTCAACGGTCGCCGTGGAAATCGACATCAGGGATGACAAGGACCGGCTCTGCGTCCGCGTCACTCAACTCGTCGCCCTCCGGAGGCGCCAAGGCTAAGGGACCCGGCCAGACCACGACCGACGGCCGCGCCAGCACAACCGAAGGCCGTCGGCGCAGTCGCGCCAAGCGAGGCCACGGCGGCCGACTGAGGGACGAGCTCATCGAAGCGGCCGGCACGCTGCTCGACGACGCCGGCGAGGACGGCGTGACCATCCGTGCGGTGGCACAGACTGTCGGGGTCAGCACCCCCTCGGTATATCTGCACTTCGACAACCGACTGGAACTGCTGCACACCGTGTGCCTCGGGGTCTGGGACGAGCTCGGCCGACGGATGCTGAGCATCAGCGCCCAGACCACCGACCCGTTCGCCGAACTCCACCAGCGCAGTGTCGCCTACATCAGGTTCGGGCTCGACCATCCCCTGCGCTACCGCCTGGTCGCGACCGGGCCTGCGACAGCCGCCACTGAGCAGGTCGCCGACGCCTGCTTCCGATTCCTGCGGGAAACGGTGCAGCGATGCGCCGACGCCGGCGTGCTCCACGGCGATGTGACGGCGCTGACCCGGGCCATCTGCGCGTGCCTGCACGGTGCCGTCTCGCTGCTGATCCTCCAGCCGACCTCGAAATGGCCCCACGACATCCCCCAGTACGCAGACGATGCCGCCACCCTCACCTGCCAGGGCGCCGCCGCCCTCTCACGCGCGCACCATGGCCGCTACGAAACGTGAACTGTTCTGCCCTGGGCAACGCTCCGCTACGCCTCGCTGGCGTTCTCATCGGCCGACGGTTGGCGCAGCGGTCGGCGGCCGGCCTGCACGGGGCGGAAAAAGGGCTGATCCTCCATGCCCTTGCGGTGGTGCTGGCGCAGTTCGCCGCGCTGGCCGAAGAAGATCCGCCGGGCCAGGCGGTGGCGGGCCTCGGCGATGTTGAGCTGCTTGCCGATCATGCGCGGTTTTGAAGTGGCCCAGACAGCGAACTGATGTCTCATGAGGCACTTGCTTCACGGGCAGCGGGCCGGGAACCGGCGCCGGATGCGGCCGGGGTGGTGGGGCGTCCGTCTCGTGGGCGGCGGCGTGCTGCAGGCCTGCGCCGACCGGGCTGGGCAGGGGCCAGGCCAACTCCGCCCGGCCGCTGCCCGCGCTGACCCACTGCACGCCCTGAGCGTCGAAGTGGAGCTGGTAGCACGCGGGGTCACCGGCGGCCCGCCAGCGGGTAGCTTCACCGGCTCCGGCGCGCCCGCGTCGCGCAGATGCGGCAGGCCACGGCCGCGGTCACCCCGGTGCCCGTGCCGATGTCGAGGACACGGTCGCCCGGGCGCAGCTCCAGCTCCTGCAGCAGGCCCGCGGTCATCCCGACTGTGCTGGGCATCGAGGTGATGGAGCCCCCGCAGCCGGGGGGGGCCGGGATGCGGCCGAGGATCGGCTCACCGTCGTGCTGAATCAGCACGCTCTCCCCCGCCGTACAGCACATCGAGCGGTTCCACCCGGTGCGAGGGCGTCGCTCAATCCAGCAGTCCCAGCGCGGCAGCTTCTCCTCCGGCCGGCTGCGCCGTACGTACGCCTGCGGCATCAGATCCTCCCACGGCAGGCCGAGGAGCGCTTCTCGTAGTGGGCCGGGACGTAGATCCCCCGAGATCTCGGGG
>NZ_PQSR01000206.1 GCF_002920635.1 Streptomyces sp. Ru72
TGACGTAGGCGGGGAGTTGCTCGGCCAGCTGCCGGTAGGTCAGCCCCGGCCGCCAGGACGGCAGGTGCACCTCGTACACCGAGAACGGCGCCTCGTGCACCGGCCGCTCGCCCCGCCGGGCCATCCATTCCGCGTCCCCCCAGGCGTGGTGCGAGGCGCACACGACCGAGGACGTGTTCGGCGGGGCCTCCGTGCGACGGGCCAGCGGGTCGGCGCGCAGCGTCTTGGAGCCGTCGGGCCGGGTGATCTCGAACTTGTACAGCTCGCCCTCGCCGATGCCGGGCACGAACAGCTCCCACACGCCGGTGGAGCCGAGCGAGCGCATCGGGAAGCCGGTGCCGTCGAAGAAGTTGAAACTGCCGGCCACGCGCACGCCCCGCGCGTTGGGCGCCCACACCGAGAAGCGGGTGCCGGTCACGCCCTGGTGGGTCACGGGGTGGGCGCCGAGTGCCTTCCACAGCTCCTCGTGGCGTCCCTCACCGATCAGGTGCAGGTCGAGGTCGCCCAGCGTGGGCAGGAAACGGTACGCGTCCTCGGTGTCCTGGACCGTGCCCTCGTACTCGACCAGCAGCCGGTACTCCGGCACGTCCGGCAGCGGCAGCAGGCCGGAGAAGAAGCCGTCCCCGTCGTCGTGCAGCTCGGCCCGCACATCCCCGGCGACGACCGTCACGGACAGCGCGTACGGCCGGAACGCACGCAGGGCGACACCGCCTGGCACCGGGTGCGCGCCGAGTACGGAGTGCGGATCGTGGTGGGTGCCGGCCAGCAGCCGCTCGCGGTCCGCGGCGGCGAGAGCGGGGGACACGGCCACGGCGGCCACGGGGTCCGCCGCGGCGACCTTCGGCGCGGCCACCTTCTCGGCGGCGACTTCCTTCGCGGCCGTCTTCTTGGCCGCCGTCTTCCTGGTCGCCGCCTTCCTGGCAGGTGCCTTCGCCGCCGTCGTCCTGGCCGCCTTGGACACAGTCTTCTCGCCCACGGCCTTCTTCGCCGGCGCTGTGCCGGCCGGTGCCTTCTTCGCCACCTTCCCGGCGACCACCTCGGCCGCGGTCGTCTTCGCGGCGGCCTGCTTCGCGGCGACCTTCTTCGCCGCAGTCTTCTTGACCGCCGCCGCCGCCGTCTTCTTCGCCGCCGTCTTCTCGGCGGGCGCCTTCCCCGCCGGGGCTGTGCCGGCCGGTGCCTCCTTCGTCGCGGTGCTCTCACTCCCGGCGGCGGCCTTCTTCACCTCCGCGACCGGTGCCTTCGCGACGGCCTTCTTCGCGACCGCCTTCTTCGCCGTGGCCTTCTTCGCCCCGGTCGCCGCCTTCTTCGCCACCGCCTTCTTCTTCCCGGCCGTCGGCGGCTTGGAGGCCGCCGCTGTCGCCTTCTGCGCACCGGCCGTCGGCCGGCCCTCGGCGCTCTTCTTCGTGCTGTCGTCGGACGGAGGACGGGGGGTCACGGACGGGGCCTCCTCGGCAGGCGATGGTGGGTCATGGTGTGGGGTCGGCGGACAGGCGGCGTATCGCCGCCATCGGGACCGGGAGCCAGTCGGGCCGGTGGCGGGCCTCGTACACGACCTCGTACACGGCCTTGTCCGTCTCGTACGCGCGCAGCAGTACCGGTTCGGTGCGCGGATCGAGCCCGGCGACCTCCGCGTAACCGGAGCAGTAGGCGGCCCGGCACTCCGTGGCCCAGTCCGGGTCCGCCGGGACGGCCGAGTGCGCCGCGTAGTCGAAGGAGCGCAGCATTCCGGCGATGTCCCGCGCCACCGGCTGCGGCATGCGGCGCTCGGCCAGCGGCTTCGACGGTTCTCCCTCGAAGTCGATCAGTGACCAGTCCCCGGACGGCGAGCGCAGGCACTGCCCCAGGTGCAGGTCGCCGTGCACGCGCTGGGCGGTCCACACCCGCCCCTCGGCCGCGAGGTCGCCCAGCGCCTCGAACGCGGAGCGCAACCGGGGCGCGTACGGCCGCAGCACGGGCACCGCCTGGGCTGCCGCCTCCAGCCGCTCGGTCATGCCGTCGACCAGCAGCCCTGTCTGGGCGTGGCCGAAGGTGACCGTGGGCAGGGCGCGGGACAGCGCCGTGTGCACCTCGGCCGTCGCCCGCCCGAGCGCCCGCGCCTCGGCGGTGAAATCCTCTCCCTTGGCCAGCTCGCGCAGCGCGAGCTCCCAGCCGTCCGTCGCACCCCGCACATACGGCTGGAGCACGCCCAGGACGTACGGGTCCTCGAGGTCGTCCAGGTCGGCGAGCAGCCAGCCGGCCGGGGCGGGCACCCGGGGGCAGCCTTCGCGTGCGAGTGCCAGCGGGAGTTCGAGGTCGGGGTTGACGCCCGGAAGGACACGGCGCAGGAGTTTGAGGATGAACGTATCTCCGTAGACGATCGAGGAGTTCGACTGCTCGGAGGTGACCGGCCGCGGGACGAGCCCCTCCGGTATCTCCTGGCGCGTGTCCCCCTCGAAGCGCAGCGGGCCGACGTGGGCGCGGCTGCGGATCGCCTCAAGGAGCACGGTGGCGGCCCGGGGGTCGTACAGCGCCTCGTACACGGTCCGCCCGGCCAGCGGGCCGTCCTCCAGATGCCCGATGAGCGCGGGTGCGAGGTGCGGGGGCAGCGCCTCGCGGACGCCTATCAGCAGCTGGTAGCAGTCCCCGGGGCGGGGCACGGCGCCGGGCGCCGGGGTGTCCGGCTGGTGCGCCCGCACGAGGAGGTGGACCAGGCCCAGCGGGCCGCCGGGCGGCAGCAGGTCGGTGGCCGCCACCAGGGAGAACCCGGTGACCGGCCGTCCCTTGCCGGCGAACCAGCGCTGCCGCGGCAGCCACTCCCGCAGCAGCGGATCGAGGGAGGCGAGCAGGCCGGGGTGGGTCGCGGTGGGACGGATGACGGCTTCCGGCATGGCGTGCGTCCTTTCCCCGGGGACGGTCGGGGGGTTACTTGCCTGCGTGCCCCGGTCGGGGCGGTGGAAACCGCCCCGACCGGACGACTAGGCGACGTCCTTGCGGAGGCGGAACCAGTAGAAGCCGTGGCCTGCGAGGGTGAGCAGGTAGGGCAGTTCCCCGATGGCGGGGAAGCGGACCCCGCCGATCAGTTCCACCGGGTGCCGGCCCTCGAACTGCCGCAGGTCCAGCTCGGTCGGCTGCGCGAAACGGGAGAAGTTGTGCACGCACATCACCAGGTCGTCCTTGTACTCCCGCAGGAAGGCGAGCACGGAGGGGTTGGAGGAGGACAACTCGGTGTAGGAGCCCAGGCCGAACGCGGGGTTCTGCTTGCGGATCTCGATCATGCGGCGGGTCCAGTGCAGCAGCGAGGACGGCGACGACATCGACGCCTCCACGTTGGTGACCTGGTAGCCGTAGACCGGGTCCATGATCGTGGGCAGGAACAGGCGGCCCGGGTCGCAGGAGGAGAAACCGGCGTTGCGGTCCGGGGTCCACTGCATCGGGGTGCGCACCGCGTCGCGGTCACCGAGCCAGATGTTGTCGCCCATGCCGATCTCGTCGCCGTAGTACAGGATCGGGCTGCCGGGCAGCGACAGCAGCAGCGCGGTGAACAGTTCGATCTGGTTGCGGTCGTTGTCCAGCAGCGGGGCCAGCCGGCGGCGGATGCCGATGTTCGCGCGCATGCGGGGGTCCTTGGCGTATTCCGCCCACATGTAGTCGCGCTCCTCGTCGGTGACCATCTCCAGGGTCAGCTCGTCGTGGTTGCGCAGGAAGATGCCCCACTGGCAGCCCGACGGGATCGCCGGGGTCTTGGCCAGGATCTCCGAGACCGGGTAGCGCGACTCACGCCGCACCGCCATGAAGATGCGCGGCATGACGGGGAAGTGGAAGGCCATGTGGCACTCGTCGCCGCCGGATGCGTAGTCGCCGAAGTAGTCGACCACGTCCTCCGGCCACTGGTTCGCCTCCGCCAGCAGCACCTTGTCCGGGTACTGGGCGTCGATCTCCTTCCGCACCCGCTTCAGGAACTCGTGCGTCGCCGGCAGGTTCTCGCAGTTGGTGCCTTCCTGCTGGTAGAGGTACGGCACCGCGTCCAGGCGGAAGCCGTCGATGCCGAGGTCCAGCCAGAACTTCAGGGCGGAGATCATCTCCTCCTGGACGGCCGGGTTCTCGTAGTTGAGGTCCGGCTGGTGGGAGAAGAACCGGTGCCAGTAGTACTGCTTGCGCACCGGGTCGAAGGTCCAGTTGGAGGCCTCGGTGTCGACGAAGATGATCCGGGCGTCCTGGAACTGCTTGTCGTCGTCGGCCCAGACGTAGTAGTCGCCGTAGGGGCCGTCGGGGTTGGCACGCGACTCCTGGAACCACGGGTGCTGGTCGCTGGTGTGGTTCATCACGAAGTCGATGATCACGCGCATGCCCCGCTGGTGGGCGGCGTCGACGAACTCCACGAAGTCGG
>NZ_PQSR01000207.1 GCF_002920635.1 Streptomyces sp. Ru72
CATCAAGGATCTGGGCGTCTGACGGTCCCGCCTCCCGCGCGTGCGAACGGCCCGTACCGGTGTGATCCGGTGCGGGCCGTTGCGATCCGGTCGGGCCGTTCGCACACGGCGAGGCCCCTGCCGCTACGACCTCCGGCCCTGCGCGCTCAGCGCCCCGCTGGTCGTCCCGCCGTTCCCCGTCGTGCCGCCGTCCCCGGTGGTCCCCCCGGTGCCGCTCGTGCCGCCCGTGCCCGTCGCGCCTCCGGTGCCGGTCGTGCCGCCGTCGCCGGTGGTGCCTCCGGTCCCCGTCGTGCCGCCGTCGCCCGTGGTGCCGCCCGTCCCCGTCGTGCCGCCGCCGGTCGTCGTACCGCCCGTACCGGGGGTGCCGCCCGTCGTCGCACCGCCCGTGCCCGGGGTGCCGCCCGTCGTCTGCCCCTGGGTCTGGCCCTGGTCCTGGCCCGGGGTGGCGGACTGGCCGCCCGTCGTGCCGCCGTCCGACTGGTCGCCGGTGGTGCCCGGCTGCTGGTCCGTGGGCCCGGTGCTCGGAGGCTCCAGCGTCTGGTCCGCGCCCGCCTGGAGCTGCAGGTCGAAGTCCTTCACCGGCTGCCCCTGCAGCGCGTCCTTGGTGAACTGCGCCCAGATCTGCGCGGGCGCGCCGCCGCCGTTGATACGGGGCAGGCCCATCGCGCCGTAGAGGGACTCGTGCTTGCCGGTGTCCGGGTCCTGGCCCATCACCGCGACCACGGTGGCCAGCTGCGGGGTGTAGCCCGCGAACCAGGCCGCCTGGTCCTCCTCCGCGGTGCCGGTCTTGCCGGCGGCGGGCCGGCCGGCGTCCTGTGCGGCGGTCGCGGTGCCGTTGTCGACCACGCTCTGCAGGACCGACGTGGTGGTGTCCGCCGCCTCCCGGCTGACCGCCTGCTTCGTGGACTGCTGCGGCAGTTCGATGTTCTGCGTGCCGTTGCTGACCTTCTCGACCAGCGTGTACGCGCCGTGCCTGCCGTGGTTGGCGAGCGTCGCGTACGCCTGCGTCATGTCGAGGACGCTCGCGGTGGCCGTACCGAGCGCGATCGACGGGTACGGCTGCAGGTCGGGCGTGTTCGCGGGCACGCCCAGGTCGATCGCGGTCTGCTTGACCTTGGACGGGCCGACGTCCACCGCCATCTGCGCGTACACGGCGTTCACGGACTTGTCCGTGGCCTTGCGGACGGTGATCGGGCCGTAGGAGACGTTGTCCTCGTTCTCGGGCGCGTAGGCCCCGCCGGACCAGCCCTGCACGGGCCGCTTGTCGGTGCCGTCGTACACCGTGTTCGGTGTGATGGTGACGCCGTCCTGGGTGCGGGAGCCGTTCTGCACCGCCGAGGTGAACACGAACGGCTTGAACGTGGAGCCGACCTGGTAGTCGCGGCGGGTCGCGTTGTTGACGTACTGCTTGGTGTAGTCGATGCCGCCGTACATCGCGAGGACCTTGCCGGTGGCCGGGTCGATGGCGGCGCCGCCGGCGCGGACGTACCGGTCGACCTTGTTGTTCTTCTTGTCGAGCTTGCTCATCACCTGGTCGTTGACGGCCTTGACGAAGGCGTCCTGCTTGGACTTCTCCAGCGTGGTGGTGATGCGGTAGCCGCCGCGGGCCAGGGTGTCCTCGTCGATGATCTTGTTGCTGGTGAGGTAGTCCTTGATCGCTTCGACCAGGTAGCCGCGCTGCCCGGACATGCCGGAGGCGTGGACCTGCTGGCGGGGCGTGGGGAAGGTCACCTTCTGGCGCTCGGCGGCGCTCAGCCAGCCCTTCTTGACCATGCCGTCGAGGACGTAGTTCCAGCGGGCCAGGGCCGCGCCCTTGTTCTCGGGGTGCGCGATGACGTCGTACTCGCTGGGCGCGTTGAGCAGGGCGGCGATGTAGGCGGCCTGGCCGACGCCGAGGTCCTTGGCGTCCACGCCGTAGTAGGCCTGGGCGGCGGCCTGGATGCCGTAGGCGTTGCGGCCGAAGTAGCTGGTGTTGAGGTAGCCCTCGAGGATGTCGTCCTTGCTCTTCTCGCGGTCCAGCTTGATCGCGATGAAGAACTCCTTCACCTTGCGGGTGACGGTCTGCTGCTGCTCGAGGTAGTAGTTCTTCACGTACTGCTGGGTGATCGTCGAGCCGGACTGCCTGCCCTTGCCGGTGGCCGTGTTCCAGGCCGCGCGGACCATGGCCTTGGGGTCGACGGCGGACTCGGTGTAGAAGTCGCGGTCCTCGGCGGCGAGCGCGGCGTGCTGGGCGGCCTTGGAGATCTGCGCGAGCTCGACGTTCTCACGGTTGACGGTGCCGTCGCGGGCCAGCTCGCTGCCGTCCGCGTACAGGTAGACGTTGCTCTGCTTGGTGGCCGCCGCGTTCGCCGCCGGGATCTTGACCGTGTAGTAGCCGAGGGCGAACAGTCCGACCAGGAGCAGCAGGCCCGCCACGAGGGTGCCGAGCACCGTCTTCCAGGTGGGGACCAGCCGGCGCCATCCGGTGCGCTTCGGCCGCTTCGGACCGTCGCCGGGGATCGCGGCGACAGGCGCCGTCCGCGGTTCTTCGGACGCCACGACCTGGCTGCTCTTCTGCGGCTGTGGCTCGTCGCTCATCGTGGTGCCGGACTCCCGTTTCGCGTCGTACGTTCCCGTACGTCCTCGTACGCCATCTGCATCCCCTGATGAAGACTGTCGCACCTTGCGTTCCAGTTCCCAGCACGAGGGACGTTCCGCGCGGGAAAACGTGTGGTACGCCACTTCGTCCGCGCGCTAGGCTCCTGCGCTTCGCCCGGAACGCGTCGAAGGGAGGACTCCCGTGGGGGCAGGGCGGTTGTACGCCGCTGTAGCCGCCGGTGGTTTCCGGAGGTACGCGACCTACCGGACCGCGACCGCGGCGGGGGTGTTCACCAACACAGTCTTCGGATTGATCTTGGCATACACCTATCTGGCCCTGTGGCACGAACGGCCGCACCTGGGGGGTTACGACGAGGGCCAGGCGCTGACGTACGTGTGGACGGGACAGGCGCTGCTGATGACGGTCTCGGTGATGGGCGGCGGCTTCGAGGACGAGCTGATCGAACGCATCCGCACCGGTGACATCGCGATCGACCTGTACCGGCCCGCAGACCTGCAGCTGTGGTGGCTGTCCGCGGACATGGGGCGCGCGCTGTTCCATCTGCTGGGCCGGGGTGTGGTGCCGCTGGTGGTGGGCGCGCTGCTGTTCCCGCTCGCGCTGCCCACGAGCCCGCTGACCTGGCTGGCCTTCCTGGTCGCGGTGGGGTTCGGGGTGGTGGTGAGCTTCGCGATCCGGTTCGTCGTGGCGCTGTGCGCGTTCTGGCTGCTGGACGGGGCGGGGGTGGCCCAGCTGTCCTGGCTGCTGGCGGTGTTCTGCTCGGGCATGCTGCTGCCGCTGAACGTCTTCCCCGGTGCGCTCGGCGAGATCGTCCGCGTGCTGCCCTGGTCGGCGCTGCTCCAGGCCCCCTTGGACGTGCTGCTCGGCACGGCGGATCCCCTGTCCACGTACGCCTTCCAGGGCGCGTGGGCGGTGGTGCTGCTGGGCGCGGGGCGGCTGGTGCAGTCGGCGGCGACCCGACGGGTGGTGGCCCAGGGTGGCTGAAGGGGACCTCGGCCGCTCGTACGGCCGGGAGGGTGCGGAGGCGTACGGGGACGAAAGGACGTACGGCCGGGTGCGCGAGGGCCTGCGCGCCTACCGTCTGATCACCGCCATGTGGGTCCGCTCCACCATGGCCTACCGCGCCTCCTTCGCGATGACCACGTTCGGCAACTTCGCCGGCACCGCGCTGGACTTCGTCGCGATCATGCTGATGTTCTCGCGGATCGACACGCTCGGCGGCTACAGCCTGCCGCAGGTGGCGTTCCTGTACGGGCTGTCCGCGACCGCCTTCGGTTTCGCCGACCTCGCGCTCGGCTCGATGGACCGGCTGGGGCGGCGGGTGCGCGACGGCACGCTGGACACGCTGCTGGTGCGCCCGGTGCCGGTGCTGGCGCAGGTCGCCGCGGACCGCTTCGGGCTGCGCCGCCTCGGCCGGATCACCCAGGGCGTGCTGGTCCTCGGGTACGCCGTCGCCGCGCTGGACATCTCCTGGACTTGGCTGAAGGTGCTGATGGTCCCGCTGGCGCTGGCGAGCGGCGCCGGGATCTTCTGTGCGGTGTTCGTGGCGGGCGCGGCGTTCCAGTTCGTCGCGCAGGACGCCTCCGAGGTGCAGAACTCCTTCACGTACGGCGGGCAGACGCTGTTGCAGTACCCGCCCACCGTGTTCGCGAAG
>NZ_PQSR01000208.1 GCF_002920635.1 Streptomyces sp. Ru72
AATCCACTCGGGCATGGCCCCGATCATTCCCGTGACCGCTGCTTCCTACGCTGCGCCACTGCATCGTCAGTGCACGCACCGGATGCCGGGCGTCCCGCACTCACCGCTGGCAGCGTCGGCGCAGGCGCGCGGTACGCCATGGGTTCGGCCGGCCCCCCTGGTGCTGCCGGCGCCGGCGCCGGACCGGTGGCGGCGTCGGTGACGTGTACAGCGCCGCCCGCAGCCGGGATGCGTCGGCGAGCTGCTGCAGGCGTTCCAGGAGCTCCGGCGAGAGGTAGAACGGGGTCGGTGCGACCATGCGGGCCTCCATGCTCGGGTGTCGGTCCGTGCACCCTCGCCCCTCTCTGGCACCTTCAGGACGTGCACGTCGACTCCGTCCCGGCAGGTGGCTCGGCGACTTGGTGCCGCCTCCCGCGGGGTGGGCCCGGCTCCCTCCCGGCTGGGTCCCTCACCGCGGCGCCGCTCCTCTGCCCTGGGCGGGTCTGGGGTGCTGGTGCTGCTGCTGGCTGGCGGGACTGGCCTGGTCTGCTGGCTCCTCGGGCTGTGGCCGGTCGGCGAATGCGCGGCGGCGGGCATCGGCCTCGCGGGTGAAGGCGGCGAACCGGGCGAGGTTCTTCGGCGTGCGCATCCACGTCGCCGGATCCGTCGTGCGGCCCTCCAGCAGCTCCGGCATCGCGGCCTGCTGGTGAGCGTGGACAGCGGCGGCCCGCTGCGCCGGGGTGAGGGCGGCGTCCCGGTCCGGGTGGTCAACGGCGTGCGGCTCGGTCGCCGCCTGGTCGTGGTCGCCGGTGTGCATGGTGGTCGACGCGGTGGCGGTCGGGGAGCCGTCCCTCACGGCAGGTGCGGTGCGGGCGTCGCGGATCGCTTTCTGCACCGCGAGGCTGGCGACTCGCGCCCGCTCGTATCTGCTCGACTCCCGTGGCGGCTTGCCGTCCGTGCCGCCGATCCACCACCGGTGCGGCCAGGCGAAGTCGGCCGTGTAGGTGATCTGGTCCGGTGAGGGGATCCGGCGGCCGGGCTGGGGAACGGTGAGCTGGCGGGAGTGGTGGGCGAGGGCCTTGTCGGCGATGTAGTCGTCCAGGCCGCGCGTGAACTCACGGCCGCGCAGGGTCTCCAGAAGGTGCCGGCGGGCTTCGGCGAGAACGTGGCGGCGGGCGAAGGTGTTGCGGACGGTGTAGACGATGGCGGCGACGTCGACGGCGGCGAGCGCGGTGTCCACCAGCGGACCCACCCGCTCGCGGATCGCCTTCCCGGCCGCCCGGCATCGCTCCAGGAGCCCGTCGACCATCTGCTGGCCGAAGCGGAGGATCGCGGACGCCCGCCACCACGCGCGCAGCTGCTCCAGGGGACGCGGGGTCTTCTTCTTTGGGCGGGTGTCCTGCGCCGCCCACCACCCGAGTCCGTGGCGGCCGCGCTCACCGGGCAGCCGCCCATGGTCCTTCACGTACTGGTCGGTGATGCCCTCCAGGGCGTCCTCGATTCGCTGGCGGCGGGTGGACGACCAGTCGATCAGCTCATGGTCGACCCCGGCTATCTCCATCACGGGGCGCAGGCCCGGTGTCACCTCCCGGGGCACGGTCGCCAGGCCCAGCTTCTCGCAAACCTCCGTGGTCATGGTCAAGGTGTAGAGCGTCCCGGCCGCCACGACGTGCTGGTACAGGCGGACGGTGTCCAGCGCGTACCAGGAGCCCTCCGGGCGCTGCACTCGGTTGAGGATCAGGCAGTTATCGTGGAGCAGCGGGAAGCCGTCGCGGTTGTCGAAGTGCGGGAACGCGGCGACGACCAGGGCCGGTGCCTTTGCACGCTTCCGGCCGGACGACCATCGGGTCTCCGCGACCTCATCCTCCAGCCAGCGCAGCACGGTGGCGATGGCCCGCTCGTGGGCCCGTTCGATGACCCGGCGCGTCTTCTCGTCTCCCAGTGCCCACAGCACGATCAGGGACGCCTGCGGCCGGAAGGTGAAGTCGAGCGCGAGCAGCGGGATCTGGTTGCGCTTCTCGATCTCTTCGATCGGCTGCCCGAGGACGGTGGCCAACCGTGCCGTCTCTGGGTCGGCGCCGTCGTCCAGGAGCTCACGCTCGATGCGGTCGGCGTCCGGGTGCCGCCCTTGCCCGAACAGCAGCACCATCTGTCGCTGTGTCACCACCGAGCCCGCGGTGAGTCCGAGGGCGGCAAGGCCGCGCCCCATCCACAGACCGGGCGGGAGCCCGGCCTGCTCCTGGGCATCCTTCAACGGCTGGCGGGCCGGACGACGGCCGTCTCCGAAGGCCACCCCACGCACGTAGTACCGCCAGGCGTTCCGCCTCTGAACCTTCGCAACACTGATCATGCCCACAGGGGACACCGGCCCTGACCTGCGAAAAAGGCCCGCTCCCGTGAGGCGGGAGGGTTGACCGGAACTTCACGGCCGTTCCCGTCCGGCGGGCACCGAACGCACCTCCGTGCCCGTCGGACGGGCCATGCAAATGCTGCGCAACGAACGACCGCCTACGCCCAACAGGCCCCGACAAACGACAACAACCGGCTCCACCGTCAAGGCATACGCACCTACGTAGCGCTCCCCCACGCGACGGCCAAAGGCGCCGCTTCCTGCGCCGCGTCACCGACGCCCTTCACCACAAGGTGGCGCCGCCGTTTCGCTAGTCGGCTGTCACAGCCTTCGTAGTGACGTTCGCGCTGGCGACCCAGGAATCGGGTGAACACCCCGCTGCACATCATGCGAGTACGGCAGGAGCGCGGGGCGGCCTGGCTGCTGTGGGTGTCGTTTGGTCGGCTGTGCGCCCGTGTTGCGCTGGCAGCGCCTGCTCGAGCCAGGCTGGTTGGGCTCCGGCTGCAACCAGCCGTTCGTACACGTCCGAGGTGCGGTAGCCAACCCGGGTTCGGCGAAAGTGGACCGCGACTTCTCCGTGGCCGAGCCCCGGGTCCAACCTGAACCAGCAGGAGCGCTCGGCACCGCCGTCACAGTCACATGGCTTGCAGGCGCAGAAGTCACGCTTCACCTGCAATGCCATTCCCCATCTCGGATGTGTCAGGTGGTCGATGAGCGCGTCGTGGTCAACCGAGACGCCGTGCTCGTAACACAGCTCGAACTTCCATCCCAGGCCGTGCTGCCAGTACTTGACGCAGAACGGTTTGGTCACCGTGTGGAAAAGGGCGATCCGGCGCAGCAGACCGCTGGCGATCCAAGCGGCTCCTGCTCGTTCTTCCCACCAGGTGGGGTCTCGGGCCAGGTAGTCACGTTCGGGGCGGGTCATTTCGGGAGCGTCCCAGAGGGGTGCAAGTTCGTGATCGGTGCACCAGGCTCAATGGTCGGCGAGGATCGACCGCCATTGGTGTGGCGTCGGCCCTGTCAGGACGACGCGGGCATCGGTGCCGACGAGGCCGAGGTGAAGGCCGTATGTGTCGATTCGACGCAGTCTGGCGCCGATGATGCCGCCAGGTCCCTCCACTGAGTCCTTGGTGCCGGTGTACCGGGTCGGTAGAAGGGCCCCGAGACTGTGCTCGGGGAGCCGGTGATGAGGTCCCAGTTTCGGGTCTACTCCCACTACCAGGTGATCGGTTGCTGGGAGGGTGTAGGCAACGCCGACGGGATGGGCGCAGTAGTCGGCCGTGCCGCCCAGGCGCTCGAAGACGCTGGCTTCGAGACGGGCCTGATCACGGTCTGCGTCGGGCACTGGGTGCTGGTCTGCTGCTGACGCAAGCTGTTGCAGGCTTGTCTGGTGGCCGATGCCGGTGCAGTGGGAGCGGTAGCGGGCCTTCTGTGTGAGCGCGCTTCCGTGGCTCATGATCATCCTGATCTGTACGCCGTCCGACCCCGGCGCACTCAGGTGGGTGATCTGGGTGCGCTGATTTCTTGGGGCGGGGCCTGGCTCCTTCTCACCCCACAAGTCGGTGTGTTGGGCACCTGGTCGGTTGGCGCGCCTGTGGGTGATGGCCTCCTGATAGGCCGTTCAGCAGCGTAGTGGCACAGATGGTTACATCGGGGACGTTGCGTTCACGGTTCACCCCATTGGGCTTGCGGGACGCAGGGTTGTGACCGGGGTTGGCCCTCCCGGATTC
>NZ_PQSR01000209.1 GCF_002920635.1 Streptomyces sp. Ru72
AGCGTGCAGCGCTGCGGGTCGAGCCGCTCCGTGCCCGCGTACAGCACGACCGAGCCCGTACCGGGTTCCCGGCTTCGCTCGGCCTGGGAGGGAACCCCCTCCCCGCCGGCCGCCGAGGCCAGGCCCGAGGCCACCGCGGCCAGGGCCGTCCCGGCGGGCGCGGTGACCAGCACGTCACAGCCCGCGGCGCGGGCCCGTGACTCCGTGGGCGGGGCCGGTGGGGCTACGACGGTCAGCCGGATCTGCATCGCCGTCAGCGGTCCCTTCTGTCTGCGTCCGCGGTCGCCCACGAGGCGCACGAGCCGGTGTCGGGACCGCGACCGCGCCCGGTCCTGCGGGCCCCACGCGCTCGCCCCCTCGACACCGACGCCGCCCCTTCGGCTCCCGCGCGTGCGGGCGCCCGAGGACGGGGAAGGAGCCGTGCCACGGTCCCCCACCGCGGACTCCCCCACCGCACACGAGCACATCGGCCAGTACGGAATGCATCCTCGCACCTGCCACTGACAGTGCGCCCGCCCTCCACCGTCAAATGATCTTGATTGGTCGGCTCTGCCCGTAAAAGTGCCTGACCAGTGCCCGGCCTGTGCCCGCTTGAGATCGGTCACGCTCGGATCGGGCAACCAACTGAACCGAAGCGAGCGTCTTGTCATCGAACAGGTACGGGAGCCGGATACGTACCTCCTCCATGCGGGCACGTGACCCACAGGCCGTCGACAGCTCGGTGCCAGGTGGCTCGGCACCAGGGGGTGTCTGACCATTCGCGCCCGGCGGGCATTGTCAGACACCCCCTACAGTGGGCGGAACACCGGTAGCGCGGTGGACGACCGGAAGAGCAAGCAACAGGGAGCGCATGACGTGCGGCCGGTAGGGAGCAAGTACCTCCTTGAGGAGCCCCTGGGACGCGGCGCCACGGGCACCGTCTGGCGAGCCCGCCAGAGGGAGACCGCCGGCGCCGAGGCGGCCGTGGCGGGCCGGCCCGGCGAGACCGTGGCGATCAAGGTTCTCAAGGAGGAGCTGGCGAGCGACCCCGATGTCGTCATGCGGTTCCTGCGGGAGCGGTCCGTCCTGCTCCGGCTGACCCACCCGAACATCGTTCGGGTCCGCGACCTGGTGGTCGAGGGTGATCTGCTCGCCCTGGTCATGGACCTCGTCGACGGCCCCGACCTGCACCGCTACCTGCGCGAGAACGGCCCCTTCACCCCCGTCGCCGCCGCCCTGCTCACCGCCCAGATCGCCGACGCGCTGGCCGCGAGCCACGCCGACGGCGTCGTCCACCGCGACCTGAAGCCGGCGAACGTCCTGCTCGCCCAGTACGACGGCCAGATGCACCCGATGCTGACCGACTTCGGCATCGCCCGGCTGGCCGACTCGCCCGGCCTCACGCGCACGAGCGAGTTCGTGGGCACGCCCGCGTACGTCGCCCCGGAGTCGGCCGAGGGCCGCCCGCAGACCTCCGCCGTGGACATCTACGGCGCCGGCATCCTGCTGTACGAGCTGGTCACCGGGCGTCCGCCGTTCTCCGGCGGCTCGGCCCTCGAGGTGCTCCACCAGCACCTGAGCGCCGAACCGCGCCGCCCGTCGACGGTGCCCGATCCGCTGTGGACGGTGATAGAGCGCTGCCTGCGCAAGAACCCGGAGGGCCGGCCGAGCGCCGAGAACCTGGCGCGGGCGCTGCGGGTGGTCGCCGAGGGCGTCGGCGTGCACGCGAACTCCGCGCAGATCGCCGCCGCCGAGGGCGTGGCCGCCCTGCTCGGCCCCGACTCCGCCCCGGCGACCGTGCCCGGCTCCGCCGACCCCACCCAGGTACTGCCACAGGGCGCGGCGTCCTCGTACGACCCGAACGCGGCGACCAGCGTGCTGCCGCACACCCCGCCCGGCTCCGCCGACCCCACCGCCGTCCTGCCCGCCAACGGGGCCGCCGACCCGACGGCCGTGATGCCGCCCATGCCGCCGCACGGGCCCGGCGGGCAGCCCGGGCAGGAGGAGCCGCACCCCTGGCAGAGCCAGCTGCGCGCGGCCCGCGACCGCAACGAGCAGACGCAGGTCCAGGCGTACCTCGACCCCGGCGAGGACCCGCTGCGCCGCCGCCCGCAGCGGCAGGTGGCGCGTCCCCAGCAAGGCCCGCCGCAGCGGCAGCAGCCCGGGCCGGAGTACGGCCGTCCGCAGGGGCGGCCCCAGCAGTACGCGCCCCAGCGGCAGCAGTACGCGCCCGCCCCGCAGCACCAGCCGCAGCGGTACGCGCCCGCGCCTCAGCAGCCCCAGCAGCCGGCGCCCCGTCCGGCGCGTGAGCCCCGGCCGCCGCGGCAGCGCAGCGCGAACCCGATGAAGATCCCGGGGCTCGGCTGCCTCAAGGGGTGCCTGTTCACGATCGTCATCCTGTTCGTCGCCGGGTGGCTGGTGTGGGAGTTCAGCCCGCTTCAGGACTGGATCGGGACGACCAAGTCGTACTGGCAGCAGTTGAGCGACTGGTTCTCCACCGCGGCCGACTGGATCGGGCGGCTGGGCAACAAGTAGCGGGCTCCGGGCGGCCTTCGTGCGCACCGAGCTTGGGGATTTGTCGACATCCGACGGGTGATTTCCCGCTCGGCGGTGAAGGTTGCCGCTTCGGACGCGTAGTTTTGTCGATCGGGGTCCGGCGCAGGGTCGGCAACACGCGTCCCCAGTAGGAGCAGACTTGGCACGGAAGATCGGCAGCCGGTACACCGCCCACCAGATCCTGGGGCGGGGAAGCGCCGGCACGGTGTGGCTGGGGGAGGGGCCGGAGGGCCCCGTCGCCATCAAGCTGCTGCGGGAGGACCTCGCGTCCGACCAGGAGCTCGTGGGCCGCTTCGTCCAGGAGCGCACGGCGCTGCTGGGGCTGGACCATCCGCACGTCGTGTCCGTACGGGACCTGGTGGTCGACGGCAACGACCTGGCCCTCGTCATGGACCTGGTCCGCGGCACGGATCTGCGCACCCGTCTGGACCGGGAGCGGCGCCTCGCGCCCGAGGCGGCGGTCGCCATCGTGGCCGACGTGGCGGAGGGGCTGGCGGCGGCGCACGCGGCCGGCATCGTGCACCGGGACGTGAAGCCGGAGAACATCCTGCTCGACATGCAGGGGCCGCTGGGCCCCGGCGGGGCGCACCCGGCACTGCTGACGGACTTCGGCGTGGCCAAGCTGATCGACTCGCCGCGGCGGAGCAAGGCCACGAAGATCATCGGCACCCCGGACTATCTGGCGCCGGAGATAGTGGAGGGCCTGCCGCCGAGGGCGGCGGTGGACATCTACGCGCTGGCCACGGTGCTGTACGAGCTCCTCGCGGGCTTCACGCCGTTCGGCGGCGGCCACCCGGGCGCGGTCCTGCGCCGCCATGTCACGGAGACGGTCGTCCCCCTGCCCGGTATCCCGGACGAGCTGTGGCAGCTGATGGTGCAGTGCCTGGCGAAGGCGCCAGCGTCACGACTGAGGGCGTCGGAGCTGGCGGCGCGCCTGCGGGAGCAGCTGCCCCTGCTGGCGGGGATGCCGCCGCTGGACGTGGACGAACCGGACGCGGAGCCGGTGGACGAGCCGTACGAGGCGCCCGGGGAGCCGGTGGTGACCCGGACGCGGCGAGGTGCGGTGCCCCTGGTCCCGGGGGCGAAGCCGGACTCGAACCGGGACACCCACACCTCGATGCGGGTGCCGGGCCCGGACGAACTGGCGGGCGGCGCCCGCGGCACGGCCCGCGCCCCTCGCACCCCGGGCGCCCCCCGCCCGGGCTCGGCCCGTCACCGCGCGGCGGCCCGGCGCCGCCGGATCACGCTGGGCGTGGCGGCGGCGGTCCTGGCGGCGGCGATCGGGGTGGGCGCGTGGTGGGCGACCTCCGGCGACGACACCGGGGCTCCGCCCCCGGCCTCGGGGAACTCGGCACCGGCGTCGCCCTGAGCCGGGGGCGGAGGGGCGGTGGCTGCGCACTGAAGGGGCG
>NZ_PQSR01000210.1 GCF_002920635.1 Streptomyces sp. Ru72
AACCCGGGGCGCACCCCGGAGGCTAGGGCAGCAGCCCCCGCAGCGGATACACCGCCTTCCGCGCCGCCAGCACCGCCTGGTCCAGCCGATCGGCCGGGTCGTACCCGGACTCCCAGCCCGAGAACGCCACCGGCCACCGCCCGTCCGTCATCCGCGCCGGCGCCAACTGCCGCGCGCGCGCGAAGACTTCCTGCCGCCACCCCTCCGGAATCACCGTCTCCGGCTCAATCGGCCGCCCGGCCGCGATCGCGACGAGATGTGTCCAGGAGCGCGGCACGACCTCGACCACCGCATAGCCGCCCCCGCCCAGCGCGACCCACCGCCCGCCCGCGTACTCGTGCGCCAGGTCGTGACACGCCATCTGCACCGCCCGCTGCGCGTCCAGCGACACCGCGAGATGCGCGAGCGGATCCTCGAAGTGGGTGTCGGCCCCGTGCTGCGTCACCAGCACCTGCGGCCGGAAGTCCGCGATCAGCTCCGGCACCACGGCGTGGAAGGCCCGCACCCACCCCGCGTCGCCCGTCCCCGCCGGCAGCGCCACGTTCACCGCGCTGCCCTCCGCGTTCGGCCCGCCCGTCTCCTCCGGCCATCCGGTCTGCGGGAACAGCGTGCGCGGATGCTCGTGCAGTGACACCGTCAGCACTCGCGGATCGTCCCAGAACGCCGCCTGCACCCCGTCCCCGTGGTGCACGTCCACATCGATGTACGCCACCCGCTCCGCCCCCAGCTCCAACAGCCGGGCGATGGCGAGTGCGGCGTCGTTGTAGATGCAGAACCCCGAGGCGCTGCCCGGCATCGCATGGTGCAGCCCGCCCGCGAAGTTCACCGCGTGCAGCGCGTCCCCGCGCCACACCGCCTCCGCCGCCCCCACCGACTGCCCCGCGATCAGCGCGGACACCTCGTGCATCCCGGCGAACGCGGGATCGTCGAGAGTCCCGATCCCGTAGGCCCCCTCGGCCGCCCCCGGGTCCGCGGACGCGGCCTTCACCGCCGCCACGTAGTCCTCCCGGTGCACCAGCCGCAGCGTCGACTCGCCCGCGGGCTTCGCCGCGACCACGTCGACGTCCCGGTCCAGCCCGAAGGCGTCGACCAGTCTCCGGGTCAGCGCGAGCCGGACCGGATCCATCGGATGGTCCGGGCCGAAGTCATAGCCCGTTACTGCCTCGTCCCACATCAGCTGTGCGCGGCCGCTCATGTCCGCCACCGTATCGGTCTTGTCCGGGCTTGAACGAACGGGCGTACACCAGTGTCACCAGGACCAACGCCATCGGTACGAGCATGGCGCCCCGGTAGTTCCAGGCGTCCCCGAGCGCACCCACCAAGGGCGAGCCGATCAGAAAGCCCACATAGTTGAAGATGTTCAGCCGCGCGATCGCCGTGTCCGAAGCCCCCGGGAACAGCCGCCCGGCGGCCGCGAACGTCTGCGGCACCAGCACGCACAGTCCCAGCCCCAGCAGGGTGAACCCCAGCATCCCGACCCACGCCCCAGGCGCACCCGCCACCACGGCGAACCCGAGCGCCGCCAGCAGCGCCCCGAGCCGCACGACGGCCACGGCACCGAACCGCCGTACCCCGAAGTCGCCGATGGACCGCCCGAGCAGCGTGGTGATCATGTAGACGTTGTACGGAACGGTCGCCAGCTGCTCCGAGCTGCCGAGCGTGTCCTGGAGGTACTTCGCGCTCCAGTTGGAGACGGTGGAGTCCCCGATGTAGGCGAAGGTCATCACCAGGCAGAGCGGCAGCAGCAACCGGAAGACGACGGTCCCGGCCTCGGTCTCCCGGGCCTGCCCCGCCTCCACCACCTGGGCCGAGCCCCCGTCGACGTACCACCGACTGCCTATGAGCGCGGCCGGCAGCAGCACCGCGACGACCGGCAGATACGACACCCACAGCGTCAGGTGCCAGTGCGCGCCCACCCAGGCGAGCGAGGCACCGACGATCCCGCCGAGGCTGTACGCGGCGTGGAAGCCGAGCATGATGCTGCGCCCGTACGTCCGTTGGAGGCTCACCCCGAGCATGTTCATGGAGGCGTCCAGCGCGCCGACGGCCAGCCCGAACGCGGCCAGCGCCACCGCCAGCTCGGCCATGTGCCCACCGGCCCCCACACCGAGGAGCGCGAGCAGGACGACGGGCTGTGACCAGCGCAGCAGCCGACTGGGCCGGACACGCTTCACCAGTTGTTCCGTCGTCACGCTGCCGACACCGGCGAGGACGGGGACCGCGGCGAGGAAGGCGGGCAGCAGCGCGTCGGAGACACCGTACCGGTCCTGGATGGCCGGAATCCGCGTCACCAGCAGGGCGAAGGTGGCGCCTTGAGCGAAGAAGCTGAACGCCAGCGAGGCCCTACCGCGCCGCAGCACATCTGTCATGGCGGCGAGCGTAGGGCCCCGGCCTACCCGTGGGTAGATCCAGCCGAAGATGATTTTTGTTCAGCTTCAATCGGCGGGTCACCGTGCGAAGGCGGGCGCGGGGGCGGCGACAGGGGCCGCACCGGCATTCGCTCCGGCGTTCGCCTCGGCGGCCACCATGTGTGCCATGGGGCCGGCGGCCAGGGCGCCGCTGACGAAGAACGCGAGCACCATCGTGACGGCGAGGACGACCGAGCCGAGCCAGACCATCGTGTCCACGGGCAGGGTGTAGGCGCCCACGACCCGCACGACGCACTCACCGAGGAGCGCCACACCCCACACCGCCGAGAAGACCCGCTCGGCCCGCCGGAAGGCCGCGGACCCACTCTGCAGCCGCGCCCAGGCCGCCTCCCTGGCCGCGTCTCCCTTCACCAGCCAGGGCTTCATCCCGGCGGTCATCATCGGCTTTCCCAGCGCCACGGAGACCAGGATCCCGATGCCGATCGTGCTGCTCACGCCGCTGTCCTTGGCGAGCATCAGTCGCGGGTCACCGGAGACGAAGCTCAGCAGCAGCCCGACGACGTTCACCACGAGGATGAGCACGGCGAGGGCGTTGACCTTGCGCTCCTTCACCACGCCGAGGACGGTGCGCACGGCGGGCGGGACACTGCTCCAGGCGAGCGCCGCGAACGTGCTCATACCGAGAGCGTCCTTGAAGAGGTAGTACGACCCGACGGGCACCGCCACGTCCATGATGAGCGGCACGAAGTTCTGCTTCTTGCTCTTGTTCTGGCTCTGGCTCTGGCTCTGGCTCTGGCTCTGGGACACCGTGTTCGTCGTCATGCCCACAGCTTCGCCGCCGGGAGGGCTACGCCAGTAGAAACGATCGTCCGGAGCTCGGCATGACAAATGTCAGTGCCTGGCCGCTGGTGCGGGTCATACGAGCAGGTCAGCCAACTCGCCCATCGAGGTGAAGAGTCGGGTGGCACCGGTGAGCCGTTCGGCGGGTGTCATGGCGGTGAACCCGTACACGTCCATGCCGGCGGCCACGGCGGCCTGCACACCGAGCGGGCTGTCCTCGACGACCACACATCCCTGTGGCGCGGCTCCCATCTGCTCGGCCGCGTACAGGAACAGGTCGGGCGCCGGCTTGCCCCGCCCCACGTCCTGCGAGCTGAAGACGCGGCCGTCGTCGAACCACCGGTCGAGTCCGGTCGTCCGGTGCCCCACCCTGATCCGGTCATGGCTGCCGGAGGACGCCACACAGAACGGCACTCCGTCGGCCGTCAGCTTTTCCAGCACGTTCTCGATGCCGACGACCGGCTTCAACTCCCGCTCGAACGCGGCGAAGACGCGCGCGTGGAAGACGTCGTCGAAGTCGTCCGGCAGCCGCTTTCCGGTCCGCTCCAGGACGAGGTCGTGGATGCGGTGCATGGCCGAGCCCATGTAGTCCCGTATGGAGTCCTCGTAGGTGGTCGGGTGCCCCAACTCGGTGAGGTAGGCGGCCAGGAGCCGGTTGGAGATGGGCTCACTGTCGACGAGGACGCCGTCGTTGTCGAAGATCACGAGGTCATAGCGCATGGCTCGACCCT
>NZ_PQSR01000211.1 GCF_002920635.1 Streptomyces sp. Ru72
CCCCACCGCAACCGCAAGCGGCGCCCTCTTCCCCCGCCCGAAATCACCCCACCGCATGCCGACAGTCTCACACGTCGGACCACACGCCTGACGGGCCAGCACTCACGGAACTTCCCAATGCTGCTGATGTCAAGCCGCTGCCGCAGCAGGTTGTGAAGCGTGGTAGCACGCTCTGTCACGGATCATCGCCCACAGGACGTTGACGCGTCGGCGGGCGAGGGCAAGGAGAGCTTGTTTGTGTCCCCTCCCTTCGCTCCGTTTTCGTTGGTAGTACGCCTTGGAGGCGGGGCAGGACGTACATGGTCCGCAGCAGACCGCGGTGATAGCGGCGTGGCCTGCGCAGATTGCCGCTGACGCGGCCGGAGTCACGGGGCTGCGGGGCTAGGCCGGCGAAGCCGGCCAGGCGCTCGGCGCTTCCGAAGGCGTCCAGGTCGCCCCCCGTTGCGGCGATGAACTTCGCGCCGAGTCTGACGCCCATGCCGGGCAGGCTGCGGATCACCTCGGCGTGCGGATGCTCGCATTGAGATCGACGGCCCACAAGACGTCGTTGGACATCGCCAGCACTCGCCGATCAGCGCCAGTAGCTCAGTCTCGTCGTTCTGGATCCGGCGAGACAGCAGCCGCTCGCCCTCCGCGTCGATCACCACGGCGTGATGATGCGTCTTGCAGATGTGCACCCCGGCCCAGATCTCTGGCACGGTCACCTCCGCCAGCTCGTCGTACATCGATCCCGCAGACGACCTCGCCGGCGTCGTCCTACAGCAGCGATCGAGTCGCGTCTCCCAATTGGCGGTCGAGTCGTCGCGGGGCTCCCGGCGGCCAAGTCCCGTAAGCCATCCAGCGGCTCGGCCTTTACAGCCATGCCCGGAGCCCCGGGCCCTCCGATCGGACGAGTGACCAGATCAGACTCCAGGCCGAGGGCGTACTTGAAGTCGATGCGGCAGCGCACCGCCTCGGCGGCCTGGCGGTCCGACAGGTTCAGCACGTACTGCAGCACGCAGACCGTGGCGAGCTGGGCGGGGGAGAGCCCGGGCGGCCATCGCGCGGGTACCAGGCGGTGAAGTCCTCGTCGTTCCACAGGCCGTCGAGGCGGTCGCGGATCCACATCGCGGTAGTGCCGTGGGGGTTGCTGGCGCGGGCGACCCCTGCGGTCAGCGGCTGGGTCTCCGATCCGGGCTGGGGCTGGAGGGACATATCGGGCCCCGGGAACATGGGCATCATGTTCCTACGAGCCTGACGCAACGTCACGATCGTTAACTGCCCGTCCTCAAGATTTCCGACAGAGTCCTTCAGCGAAGATCCGACTGGACCTCGATCAGTCGATGCCTTGGACGACGCGGAAGTCACGCTCGACGCCGTCGGAGGGGCGACCAGCGCCTCCTGGTAGGCCGCACTCTCACGCGCCGCGACGGCCTGCTCGAAGCTGTCGAACTCGATCAGGACGGTGCGCTCGGCGATTCCGGCGTCATGCGCCACGACCTGACCGCCACGGACGAGGGTCCGACCTTGACGGCCGGACCGGCCAGCTTGTTGTAAGCAGCCAGCTTCTCAGGGTCTGAAAAGGTGCGGTAGACGCTGACCCAGTAGCCCTTCATGGAATTTCCAGTGTTGGGATGAGTGCATCTTATTTACGGATGGTCTCGGACGGGCGTCGGCGGGCGAGAGCGAGGCTTGTCAGCGTCGTGATCGCCATGGCGCCGATGCCGACCAGCGCCGCGGTGGTGTAGGCGCTGTCGTCGGGGAAGAGGTGGCCGGGGCCGGTGCCCGCGGTCAGGCCGCCGATGGCGCTGCCCAGGGAGTACCCGACGCTGCGGACGACGTAGTTGAAGCTCATGGCGCTCGACGTCTCGCTCTTGGGGGTGACGGCCAGGATGACACCGGGCATCGCGGCCGAGAAGCCGCCGACGCCGAAGCCGAGCACGCCCATCGCCGCGAACAGTTCGACCAGGTCCGACCGGGCCGCCGCGAACAGGGCGAACCCGCCGCCGACCACGACGGCGCTGCCGGCCAGGAGCAGGGGGTCGGCGATCCGCGTCCGGACCCGTGGCGTGAGCTTGCCGGCGACGAACCCCAGCACCGAGAACGGGATGAGGACCAGCCCGGCGACGAAGGTCGTCAGCCCGAAGCCGTAGCCGGCGCCGTGCGGCGTCTGCGCGTACCGGGTGATGAGCGTGAGCAGGAGGTACATGCCGATCCCGCCGGCGAACATGGCGAGGTTCGCCCCGGCGACCGCCGGGTGCCGCACCGCCCGCACATCGACCAGGGGCGTCGTGCTGCGCAGCTCGATGAGGGCCCAGACGCAGAGCAGCACCACAGCGACGATGGCGAGGCCCGCCGCCACGGCGAGGTGCCCGCTCCACAGATTCCGTTCGCTGGCGAGGAACAGCACCAGGAGCAGCGCAGCGGCCAGGACGACCGCGCCTGCCACGTCCACGTGGGCGGAGCGGCCTTCGGGGGCTTCGGGGTCGAGGGCGTCACCCAGCCCGCGATGACCGCCCTGGTCCGGGTGATGGAGGAGTCCGGCCTGGTCGAGCGGCGGGGTGACACATCCGACAAGCGGGTCGCGAAGGCCAAGGAGCGGTCGCCTGGCTGGCATGGACCTGGTCTTCCGGGCGCCGTCGACCGCACGGATCGCGTGGGCGCTGCTGCGCGAGGAGCACGGCCTGGTGCTGGAGCTGTGCCAGGACATCGCCCGGCACAAGACGCTGGCGCGGCTGGAGGACTCGGTCGCACAGATCCGCTGGAAGAGTGGCGGCCAGGACCGCAAGCCGATCCAGGATGGGCTGATCGTCGCGGTGTTCCGGCACTACGAGTCGAGAGCCGGACAGCCGCTGCTCCACGATCACGCGGTGGTGTCGATCCGCGCCCGGCGTCCGGATGCCAAGGCCGCGTGGGGCAACCTGTCGGCGGACTCGATGCTGGAGCACATCGTCGCGGTCGGCACCCTGTACTTCATGGAGCAGGTGTCCGCCCGGCTCGGCTGGACCTGGGAGCCGCGTGAGGTGACGCCTGGCCGCCGACCGGTCATGGAGATCGCAGGCATCGACCAACGGCTGATCGGCTGGCAGTCCACCCGCCGCCAACAGATCGCGGACGCGCTGTCCGTCCTCACGGCCGACTACGAAGAGAGGCAGGGGCACCCGCCGGGGGAGCGGGCCGCCTACGCGCTGGACCGGCAGGCCGCCGACCGGACGCGCCCACCGAAGCGCCAGGTGCCGCGGTCACTGACCGAGCTGCGAGAAGGCCTACAACCTGAGACTGATCACGGCCGTCGCTGGTACTCTGTGCTTCTAGGATTGCGAGGGTGACGGCAAGAACCAGTGATATCGAGAAGGCGGCCGGTGTACTGCGCGCCGGCGGCCTGGTGGCCCTCCCGACCGAAACTGTCTACGGACTGGGCGCCAACGCCGAGGACCCCGCCGCCGTGGCGCGCATCTTCCAGGTCAAGGGACGTCCTTCCTCCCACCCACTGATCGTCCACATCGGCAGCGCGGAGCAGCTGGACGACTGGGTCCAGGACGTGCCCGCGACGGCCCGCCTGCTGGCCGAACACTTCTGGCCGGGCCCCCTCACGCTGGTCCTGCGGCGCGGTCCCCGCGTGCCCCTCGAAGCGACCGGCGGCCTGGAGACGGTCGCCGTGCGCGTGCCTGACCACCCCGTCGCACTCGCACTGCTGGCGGCCTTCGGTGGCGGTGTCACGGCCCCGTCCGCCAACCGCTTCGGCCAGGTCAGTCCCACCACGGCGAACGACGTCCGTGCCGAGCTCGGCGACGCCGTCGACTTCGTGCTGGACGGCGGCCCCTGCGAGGTCGGCGTCGAGTCCACCATCGTCGACGTCACCGGTGATGCCCCGAGCATCCTGCGGCCCGGCGGTGTGACGCGCGAGGAACTCGAAGCAGTGCTGGGGCTCCCGCTCACGGTCCCCTCGACTAG
>NZ_PQSR01000212.1 GCF_002920635.1 Streptomyces sp. Ru72
CGGACTTCGTGGAGTTCGTCGACGCCGCCCACCAGCGGGGCATGCGCGTGATCATCGACTTCGTGATGAACCACACCAGCGACCAGCACCCGTGGTTCCAGGAGTCGCGTGCCAACCCCGACGGCCCCTACGGCGACTACTACATGTGGGCCGACGACGACAAGAAGTATCCCGATGCCCGGATCATCTTCGTCGACACCGAGGCCTCCAACTGGACCTACGACCCGGTGCGCAAGCAGTACTACTGGCACCGGTTCTTCTCCCACCAGCCGGACCTCAACTACGAGAACCCGGCCGTCCAGGAGGAGATCCTGGCGGCTCTCCGTTTCTGGCTGGACCTCGGCATCGACGGCTTCCGCCTCGACGCCGTCCCGTATCTGTACGCCGAGGAGGGAACGAACTGCGAGAACCTTCCGGCGACGCACGAGTTCCTGAGGCGGGTGCGGAAGGAGATCGACGCGCAGTACCCGGACAAGGTGCTGCTGGCGGAGGCGAACCAGTGGCCGGAGGACGTGGTCGACTACTTCGGCGACTACGCATCCGGCGGCGACGAGTGCCACATGGCCTTCCACTTCCCGGTCATGCCGCGCATCTTCATGGCCGTGCGGCGTGAGTCGCGCTACCCGGTCTCGGAGATCCTGGCCAAGACCCCGGCGATCCCCTCGGGCTGCCAGTGGGGCATCTTCCTGCGCAACCACGACGAGCTGACCCTGGAGATGGTCACCGACGAGGAGCGCGACTACATGTGGGCGGAGTACGCCAAGGACCCCCGCATGCGCGCGAACATCGGCATCCGCCGCCGGCTGGCCCCGCTGCTGGACAACGACCGCAACCAGATCGAACTGTTCACCGCGCTGCTGCTGTCGCTGCCCGGCAGCCCGATCCTGTACTACGGCGACGAGATCGGCATGGGCGACAACATCTGGCTCGGTGACCGCGACGCGGTGCGCACCCCGATGCAGTGGACCCCGGACCGCAACGCCGGTTTCTCCTCCTGTGACCCGGGCCGCCTGTTCCTGCCCACGATCATGGACCCGGTCTACGGCTACCAGGTCACCAACGTGGAGGCGTCGATGTCGTCGCCGTCCTCGCTGCTGCACTGGACCCGCCGCATGATCGAGATCCGCAAGCAGAACCCCGCGTTCGGCCTGGGCTCCTACACCGAGTTGTCCTCCTCCAACCCCTCCGTGCTCGCCTTCCTGCGGGAGGCCCCCTCAATCGACGGAAAGGGGGACGACCTGGTGATGTGCGTGCACAACTTCTCCCGTTTCGCGCAGCCGACCGAGCTGGACCTGCGGCAGTTCGAGGGCCGGCACCCGGTGGAACTGATCGGCGGGGTCCGCTTCCCCGCCATCGGGGAACTGCCCTACCTGCTCACCCTCGCAGGCCACGGCTTCTACTGGTTCCGCCTCCGCGAGAACGTCCCCCAGGCCACCAAGGTCAACGTGTTCGTGACCAGTTGAACCAGGGCCGCTGACGTCGGCCGGCACGGAAAGGACGCGAGGCCATGCCGAAGACCCAGACCGCAACGCTCAGCCAGGACGGCCTCGGCCCCGCCTCGCTGCTGCCCTCGCTCTCCGGTCTGCTGCGGGAGTGGTTGCCGCGCCAGCGCTGGTTCGCCGGCAAAGGGCGGTCCGTCACGGATCTGACCCTGCTGTCGGTGACCGAACTGCACCCCGGCTGTCTGCACGTCCTGGCCCGCGCCGACTGCGCCGGGCACTCGTCGACCGCCGCGCCGGGGCACGACTGCTACCAACTGCTCCTCGGCACCGGGGAGTCCCTGTCCCCACGGGTCTCCCCGGCGGTCCTCGGGCGGGCGAGCGAGGGACCTCTGGCCGGGCTGCTGGTGTACGACGCCCTCCAGGACCCGCGCTCGGCGTCCCTGCTCCTGGAACGGCTGCGCACGCCGGGCACCGCGGGCGCCCTCCGTTTCGAACGCGACAGACGGGTGACCATACCCACCGGGCTCGCGCCCCGCCTCCTGGAAGCCGAGCAGTCCAACTCCTCCCTGGTGTACGGCGACGCCTACATCCTGAAGGTCTTCCGCCGGGTGAGACCCGGGATCAACCCCGACCTGGAGGTGCCCTGGGCCCTGGTACGACAGGGCTGCACCTGCGTCCCGGCGCCGATGGCCTGGTTCCGCACCTCCAGCCCCTGGGCCGCGACGCTCGGCGTGCTCCAGCCCTTCCTGCACGGCGCCGCCGACGGATGGACACAGGCGCTCGCCGCCCTCGCGGCCGGGCGGGAGTTCACCGAGGAGGCGTACGAACTGGGGCGGGCCACCGCCGAGGTGCATATGGCCCTCGCCGCCGCCTTCCCCGTCGAACCCCAGGGCCCACCCGACACCGGACCCCTCACCGCCGGCATGGTCGAGCGGCTGCGGGACGCCACCCACGCCGTGCCGGAGCTGCTGCCGTACGCCCAAGGGCTGCGCTCCGCCTTCACCGAACTGGCCGCACTCGACAGGCCCCGGCCCGCCCAGCGCATCCACGGTGATCTGCACCTCGGCCAGGTGCTGCGGGCCGAACACCGGTGGCACGTGATCGACTTCGAGGGCGAACCGGCCCGCCCGCTCCCCGAACGGCGCCGCCCGCAGTCCCCGGTCCGCGATGTCGCGGGCATGCTCCGCTCCTTCGACTACGCCGCCCATGCCCGCCGACCGTGGCAGCCCGAGTGGGCGCTGCGCTGCCGGGAGGCGTACTGCGCGGGCTATGCCGTCGAGGCGGGCTGGGACCCGCGCGCGGAACCGGCGCTGCTGCGCGCCTACGAGACGGACCGCGCCGTGTACGAGGTCCTGTACGAGGCCCGTCACCGGCCCGACTGGCTGCCGGTGCCCATGGCGGCGATCGCACGCCTCGCCCGACGCCCCCGCGACAGGAGGCCCACGCCGTGACCACGCACACCGCACCCCCGCCCCCGCTCGCCTCGCCGCACCTGGGCACCCCGGCACCCGCGCCCGTGCCCGCCGGTGACCGGGAGCGGCTGCTGGCCGGCACCCACCACGATCCGCACTCCGTACTCGGCGCGCACCCGGTGCCGGACGGGATGGTCTTCCGCGCGATGCGGCCGTGTGCGCTCTCGGTCACCGTCGTCATCGGCGATGCCTGGGCCGAACTGCACGACGACGGCGACGGCTTCTTCTCGGCCCTGCTGCCGGTGCGGGACGTGCCGGACCACCGGCTGCTCGTGGCGTACGCGGACACCGTCCAGGAGACCGACGACCCCTACCGTTTCCTGCCCGCGCTCGGCGAGTTCGACCTGCACCTGATCGGTGAGGGACGCCACGAGGAGCTGTGGAAGGCACTCGGCGCCCACCCCATGACCCACCAGGGCGTGACCGGCACCCGCTTCACGGTGTGGGCGCCGAACGCCCGAGGGGTCCGGCTGTGCGGGGACTTCTGCCACTGGGACGGCCGTGCGTACCCCATGCGCTCGCTCGGTTCCTCCGGAGTGTGGGAGCTGTTCGTGCCCGGTCTCGGCCCCGGGACGCGCTACAAGTTCGACATCGCGCGACCCGACGGCAGCCACACCGTACGCGCGGACCCCATGGCCCGCCGCACGGAAGTGCCGCCGGCGACCGCCTCGATCGTGACCGAGTCGACGTACGAGTGGCACGACGACGCATGGATGGCGCACCGCGCGGACACTCCCGTGCATCGTGCGCCGTTCTCGGTGTACGAGGTGCACCTGCCGTCCTGGCGGCCGGGGCTGACCTACCGGCAGCTGGCCGAGCATCTCCCCGCCTACGTCG
>NZ_PQSR01000213.1 GCF_002920635.1 Streptomyces sp. Ru72
GAGGGTCTCGCGCATCTGGTCCGTGGCCACGACCCGGCCGTGTGTGAGCAGCCGGATCTGCTCGGGCGAGAAGTCCGTCATGCTCAGCGTGCGCATCGCCGACCCGACCCACGTGACGGCCGGCAGCAGCAGCGGCACCGTGGGCCGGCCCAGGCGCCGCGCACACTGCGACAGCAGCAGCACGCCGTCGCCGGCGATGTTGAACGTGCCGCTGTTGAGGGTGCCGCGCCGCGGCTCGTGCGCGCCGATGCGCAGCACCTCGATCACGTCGTCCTCGTGCACGAACTGCAGCCGCGGGTCGTAGCCGAACACGGTGGGCAGGACCGGCAGCGAGAAGTACGACGCGAGCGGCGTGTCGGCGTGCGGTCCGAGGATGTTGGCGAACCGCAGCACGCACACGGCGACGTCGGGCCGGCGCCGCGCGAAGCCCCGCACGTACCCCTCGACCTCGACGGCGTCCTTGGCGAAGCCGCCGCTCGGCAGCGACTTGGGCGGGGTCGTCTCGGTGAACACTGCCGGGTCGCGGGGCGCGGACCCGTACACGTTCGTGCTGGACTTCACGACCAGCCGTTTGACGCTCGGGGACTTCTGGCAGGCACCCAGCAGCTGCATGGTGCCGATGACGTTGGTCTCCTTGACCGTGGTCCGGCTGCCGCTGCCCAGCGCGGTGCCCGTCACGTCCATGTGGACCACCGTGTCCACGGAATGCTCGGCGAGCACCCGGGCGATGGTGGGCTGGCGGATGTCGGCCCGGATGAACTCCGCGCCGCCCAGATGGTGCTCGGGTGGTACCGCGTCCACCGCGATGACGCGGTCGACCTCCGGGTCACGCTGGATCCGTCGTACGAACCGGCCGCCGAGCCGGCGGGCCACTCCGGTCACGAGCACGACCTTGCCCAAGATCAGCGCCTCTCTTCCCGTCGCGTCCAGTAGTGGACGTAGCTCTGTCCGCCAGCCTGCCGCGTTCCCCGTATGCGGCCAACTTAGCGGGTCGTTGTTGCGCTGTGATGACCGCCCGATGCACGAAGTGACGACACACCCGTACGTACGACCGGACCGAGCCATTCGCGTCACAGGCGTACGCACGTCCAGAACGCACCGGAACGCGAGCACCCCAGGACGCACCCACCCGGAAAACGACAAACACCCCCCACCGGTGGTGGGGGGTGTCGCGCGCGCTCACGCACAGAAGCAGGGGCGCCCCCGGACGGGGCCGCACCTTACTTCTTGTTGCGACGCTGAACGCGAGTGCGCTTGAGCAGCTTGCGGTGCTTCTTCTTGGCCATCCGCTTGCGCCGCTTCTTGATAACAGAGCCCACGACTACCCTCGCTCACTTCTCATCACTCGGTGCTGGGCGCCATGGGCCCACACGACCTACGAGGGGCTAGCCTACCCAACCCGAGCGCCGAGGTTGTAATCGAGGTCCCGCCGGAGGCCGCGACGGCCTCCGGCGGGCCGCCGTCAGACCGTCTCCACCCCCACATAGCTGTCGCGGAGGTACTCGTGAACCGCTTGCTCCGGGACCCGGAAGGACCTCCCCACCCGGATCGCCGGCAGATGACCGCTGTGCACCAGCCGGTACACGGTCATCTTCGACACTCGCATCACCGAGGCGACTTCCGCCACGGTCAGGAACTGAACCTCGTTCAGAGGCCTCTCGCCAGCTGCAGCCATGACACACCTGCACCTTCCGCACTCGACGGCCACCGGCTTCCCCTTCCGGTGACTCTTCGTCGCTGCGTGCTCACTCCCCAATGTAGGTGCGGATGATGCAAGTGGGGAAGAGGGGATGGCATCCGCGGCCTACTGTGACAGACACGCTCGATTGAGTACATAGCGAGTAAGCGGTCGGTAGTAATCAGACCGCACACCGTCATCAAGTGGAACGGCGACGGACACCCGCCCCTCCGCCTCGCCGACGAAGAGCGCTGGATCGTCCGTATCGGCGAGGCCGATCGCGTCGAACCCCAGCTGACCTGCTCCGCAGACCCAGCCGTGGTCCCCGATGACCAGTTCCGGCAGCGGTCCGCCGGCTTCCGCCGCGGCGGCCAGGGCGGTGCGAAGCGGGAGTGGCGAGTGCGTGTGTGCGCCGGGCTCACAACCGGCTCTCCCGGATCCAGGTTCTCGTACCAGGGCGACTCCTCGTACGTAATCAAGGTTGTATGTGCGTAGGCCGAACCGGGTCGTTATGTCGACACAGCGACCCTGCGCCGGGGTGAGGACGGTACATCCCGCCGCCGACAGGGCGTCCGCGAGCGCGGCGTAGAACCCGAGCAGCCGGTGCGGGTGCCCGGTGCCGAGCAGCACCGCCTCGCGATGGCACGCGGCCCTGGCGACGCGCTCGGCGAACGCCTCGAGCCCCTCCAACGTGCGCTCCGGATCGATCACATCATGGCCGGACACATACCGTGGATCGGCCGAAACCCCACACTTGTCCGCCATCAACTCGATCAAATCCTCAGAAGTCCATGTCCATTCGGGATCGAGTCCGATCAGCGCCCGGGGGTCGCGGGCAGCGAAGAGCCGATAGCTGCGCAGGCTCTCCTCCCGGGAGGTGGCCACGGGCCCGGCCAGCCGGGAGGCCAGCAGATGCGCACGCAGTGCGCCGGTGCTCAACACGCCAGCGATGCTGTCCCAATCACCCCCACCGCACGTCCAGAACGCAGGGAACACCCCACAGTCGGCGTAATCACACCCCACCTGGGGCTGCCCGCCGGGGTGCGGGGGCGGAGCCCCTGGCGGGGTGCAGGGGACGCAGTCCCCACCGGGGTCACGGGCGGAGCCCCTGGCGGGGTGCAGGGGACGCAGTCCCCACCGGGGTCACGGGCGGAGCCCCTGGCGGGGTACGGGGACGCAGTCCCCACCGGGGTCACGGGCGGAGCCCCTGGCGGCGTACGGGGGACGCAGTCCCCGCCAGGGTCACGGGCGGAGCCCCCGCCGTGCAAGGGACGCAGTCCCCGCCGGGTGCAGGGGACGCAGTCCCCACCGGCGCCCCCAGGGCACAGCCCCCGCCGTGCAGGGGACGCAGTCCCCGCCGGGATGCAGGGGCTGGGCCCCTGGCGGGGTACGGGGGACGCAGTCCCCACCGGCGCCCCCCAGGGCACAGCCCCCGCCGTGCAGGGGACGCAGTCCCCGCCGGAGCCCCCGGGGCACAGCCCGCGGGGTGCAGGGGACGCAGTCCCCGCCGGGATGCAGGGGCTGGGCCCCTGGCGGGGTACGGGGGACGCAGGTCCCCACCGGGCGCCCCCGGGGGCACCAGCCCCCGCCGTGCCAGGGGACGCAGTCC
>NZ_PQSR01000214.1 GCF_002920635.1 Streptomyces sp. Ru72
CGCGGAGATGTCGGTGCGGGCGCAGCGCGGCAGGAACGTCTCCTTCTGCTCCCGCGTGCCGAACAACTTCAGCGGCTGCGGTACTCCGATCGACTGATGCGCGGACAGCAGCGCGCCGATCGCGGGGCTCGCCGAGCCGACGAGGGCGAGCGCCTTGTTGTAGTACACCTGGGTGAGGCCGAGACCGCCGTACTTCGTGTCGATCTTCATGCCGAAGGCGCCGAGCTCCTTGAGCCCGGTGATCGTCTCGTCGGGGATCCTGGCCTCGCGCTCGATATGGGCGCCGTCGATGTGCGTCTCGCAGAAGTCGCGCAGCTTGGCGAGGAACTCCTCGCCGCGCTGCACGGCCTCCTCGGCGGGCATCGGGTGGGGGTGGATGAGGTCGAGCCGGAAGCGGCCGAGGAACAGTTCCTTGGCGAAGCTGGGCTTGCGCCAGTCCTGCTCGCGCGCGGCCTCCGCGACCTGGCGGGCCTCACGCTCGGTGACCGTCGGCTTGGGAGTGGGGGCTGTTGGTGCGGTCATGAGGCTCACCTCGCCGCGAAGAGGGATGTTGGGTGCGTACGCCACCCAAGGCGCCAGACGACGACCAAGGGCGCCGTACGGCTGTCTTGCGGGCGTACGTTACTGACCGGTGCTACTCGATCGTTGGTACCCCGATCCGGGCAAGGTCACCAGTCCTCGCGCAGCGACCGGCCGCGGAAATTCGCTCAGCCGGCGTCCACCGGGTACGCCCGGGTGTCAAGTCGCCGCGTCCCCGAAGGCCTTGCATCCAGGGGCCTTCCGGGGGACTGTTCGGATGTGCCCGTACAGTGGCCACCCAGAGGCCGGTGAGCCCGCTGCGGCACTCGGTGAATTTGGTTTAGTCGTCGAAGCGCTTCGACAACCTATGGACAGTCCAGTCACGCCGAGCTACTGTCGATCCACCCACGTACGCCCCCGTTTCGCAACGCGCACACTGTCGAAGCGCTTCACTCAAGCTTGGAGAGCTGGATGGTCACCCTCGCCGAGGTCGCCCAGCACGCCGGAGTGTCGGCGAGCACGGTGAGCTATGTCCTCAGCGGCAAGCGGTCCATCTCCGCGACCACCCGGCAGCGGGTCGAGCGGAGCATCCGGGAGCTCGGCTACCACCCGAACGCCGGGGCGCGCGCCCTGGCGAGCAACAAGTCGAACATCATCGCGCTGATGATCCCGCTCCGCACCGACATGTACGTGCCGGTGATGATGGAGATCGCCATCGCCGTGGCGACCACCGCTCGCGCTCACGGCTACGACGTCCTGCTGCTCACCGGCGAAGAAGGCCCGGACGCGGTGCGCCGGGTCACGGGCAGCGGCCTCGCGGACGCCATGATCGTCATGGACGTCGAACTGGACGACGAGCGACTGCCCTTGCTGCGTGAGACGGACCAGCCGTCGGTGCTCATCGGCCTGCCCGCCGATACCTCCGGACTGACCTGCGTGGACCTCGACTTCGGGGCGACCGGCGCGCTGTGCGCCGAGCACCTCGCGAACCTCGGCCACCGTGACATCGCTGTCATCGGCGAGGCGCCCGCCGTCTACGAACGGCACACCGGCTTCGCGGAGCGCACCCTCGACGGCCTCAGGTCCCACTCCCGGGAGCTGGGCCTCAGGGTGCTGCACCGCCCCTGCGAGGGCGGGTACGACGCGATGGCCGTGACGCTGGCCCGGATCCTGGACGAGCGGCCGGGCACCACCGGTTTCGTCGTGCAGAACGAGTCCGCGGTCGAACCGCTGCTCGCACTGCTGCGCCAGCAGGGCCGGGCCGTCCCCGAGGACGTCTCGGTGGTCGCCGTCTGCCCGGACCAGGTCGCCACCCAGGCGTCGGTGCGGCTGACGTCCGTCGCCATCCCCGCGCAGGAGATGGGCCGGCGCGCGGTCGAACTTCTCGTCGCCAAGCTGGACGGCCACGGCACGGACGAAGTGGTGCTGCTCCCACCGGAGCTCACGGTACGGGCGAGCACCGGCCCGGCGCCGTCCGCCCCCTGACCCCGGCTGCGCACCACACTCCGCGCCGTGCCCGTCGGGCACCCACGCCGTACTCCGCCAGGCGCCTGCCGTTCCCGGCGCCTGAAGTTCCAGGCACCTTCCTGTCTGCACTCTTCCAGGAGCAGCCCACCGTGAATCAGCCTGCCGTGCATCAGCCTGCCGAAAGCCAGCCCAAGGTCAGCCTCGCCCAGTCCTCCCCCACCGTGGGCACCCTCCGTGAGCGGGAGGGTGCGCTGGAGTGGAGCGGCCGTCAGGAGACCGTGCGCATCGAGCCGTGGGGGCCGGACGCCGTGCGCGTGCGGGCCCGGCTCGGCGGTCCGGTCCTCGACGGGCTGCCGGGCGCCCTGCTCGACGAGCCGCCGGCCGCCGGGAGCAGCGTCAAGATCGAGGAGGGGCGCGGACGGCTCACGGTCGGTGCGCTCACGGTCGACGTGGACGCCGCGGGCCTGATCCGCTTCCTGCGCACGGAGGACGGGGGCGAGCTGCTGGCCGAGGACCGCGCCCACTTCTGGTGGCCGGGCCCGCGCCTGTACACGGCCGTCGGCAACGGCCACCACCGTCTGGAGCAGCGTTTCGCCGCGTACGACGACGAGAAGCTGTACGGCCTGGGCCAGCACCAGCACGGGCGGCTCGACCAGAAGGGTCTGGTGGTCGATCTGGTCCAGCGCAACGCGGAGGTCTCCGTGCCGGTGCTGACCTCCAGCCGTGGCTACACCCTGCTGTGGAACAACCCGGCGATCGGCCGTGTGGAGCTGGCGGGCAACGGCACCCGCTGGGTGGCCGACTCGGCCCGCCAGATCGACTACTGGATCACCGCGGGTACCCCGGCCGAGGCGCAGCGCGCCTACAGCGCGGTCACCGGCCGCACCCCGATGCTCCCGGAGTGGGCGGCGGGCTTCTGGCAGTGCAAGCTGCGCTACCGCACCCAGGACGAACTCCTCGCCGTGGCCCGGGAGTACAAGCGGCGGGGCCTGCCGATCGACGCGATCGTGTGCGACTTCTTCCACTGGACGCACCTGGGCGAGTGGAAGTTCGACCCGAAGGAGTGGCCGGACCCGGCGGCGATGGTGCGGGAGCTGGAGGAGCTCGGCATCAAGCTGGTCGTGAGCGTCTGGCCGTCCGTGTCGCCACTGAGCGAGAACCACCCGGTGATGGAGCAGCGCGGCTACTTCATCGGCACCCAGTACGGTCCTCTGGCGCACGCCGACTGGCCCGACAAGGAGGTCGCCTCCACC
>NZ_PQSR01000215.1 GCF_002920635.1 Streptomyces sp. Ru72
ACAGTGGACGCGAGCAACTGAGGACAAGCCCTCGGCCTATTAGTACCAGTCACCTCCACCCGTTACCGGGCTTCCAGACCTGGCCTATCAACCCAGTCGTCTACTGGGAGCCTTACCCCATCAAGTGGGTGGGAGTCCTCATCTCGAAGCAGGCTTCCCGCTTAGATGCTTTCAGCGGTTATCCCTCCCGAACGTAGCCAACCAGCCATGCCCTTGGCAGAACAACTGGCACACCAGAGGTTCGTCCGTCCCGGTCCTCTCGTACTAGGGACAGCCCTTCTCAAGACTCCTACGCGCACAGCGGATAGGGACCGAACTGTCTCACGACGTTCTAAACCCAGCTCGCGTACCGCTTTAATGGGCGAACAGCCCAACCCTTGGGACCGACTCCAGCCCCAGGATGCGACGAGCCGACATCGAGGTGCCAAACCATCCCGTCGATATGGACTCTTGGGGAAGATCAGCCTGTTATCCCCGGGGTACCTTTTATCCGTTGAGCGACGGCGCTTCCACAAGCCACCGCCGGATCACTAGTCCCGACTTTCGTCCCTGCTCGACCCGTCGGTCTCACAGTCAAGCTCCCTTGTGCACTTACACTCAACACCTGATTGCCAACCAGGCTGAGGGAACCTTTGGGCGCCTCCGTTACCCTTTAGGAGGCAACCGCCCCAGTTAAACTACCCATCAGACACTGTCCCCGATCCGGATCACGGACCCGGGTTAGACATCCAGCACGACCAGACTGGTATTTCAACGACGACTCCACCCGAACTGGCGTCCAGGCTTCACAGTCTCCCAGCTATCCTACACAAGCCGAACCGAACACCAATATCAAACTGTAGTAAAGGTCCCGGGGTCTTTCCGTCCTGCTGCGCGAAACGAGCATCTTTACTCGTAGTGCAATTTCACCGGGCCTATGGTTGAGACAGTCGAGAAGTCGTTACGCCATTCGTGCAGGTCGGAACTTACCCGACAAGGAATTTCGCTACCTTAGGATGGTTATAGTTACCACCGCCGTTTACTGGCGCTTAAGTTCTCAGCTTCGCCCACCCGAAAGTGAGCTAACCGGTCCCCTTAACGTTCCAGCACCGGGCAGGCGTCAGTCCGTATACATCGCCTTACGGCTTCGCACGGACCTGTGTTTTTAGTAAACAGTCGCTTCTCGCTGGTCTCTGCGGCCACCCCCAGCTCAGAGCGCAAAGCTCATCACCAGGCGTGGCCCCCCTTCTCCCGAAGTTACGGGGGCATTTTGCCGAATTCCTTAACCATAGTTCACCCGAACGCCTCGGTATTCTCTACCTGACCACCTGAGTCGGTTTAGGGTACGGGCCGCCATGAAACTCGCTAGAGGCTTTTCTCGACAGCATAGGATCATCCACTTCACCACAATCGGCTCGGCATCAGGTCTCAGCCACAAGGTGTGCGGATTTGCCTACACACCGGCCTACACCCTTACCCCGGGACAACCACCGCCCGGGATGGACTACCTTCCTGCGTCACCCCATCACTCACCTACTACCAGCTCGGGTCACCGGCTCCACCACTCCGTGCTTGTCCGAAGACGCACACGGCGGTTTCACGGGCTTAGCATCACTGGATTCGATGTTTGACGCTTCACAGCGGGTACCGGAATATCAACCGGTTATCCATCGACTACGCCTGTCGGCCTCGCCTTAGGTCCCGACTTACCCTGGGCAGATCAGCTTGACCCAGGAACCCTTAGTCAATCGGCGCACACGTTTCTCACGTGTGAATCGCTACTCATGCCTGCATTCTCACTCGTCAACCGTCCACAACTACCTTCCGGCGCTGCTTCACCCGGCAGACGACGCTCCCCTACCCATCCGTACACCCGTTAGGGCTACATATACGAATGACACGACTTCGGCGGTACGCTTGAGCCCCGCTACATTGTCGGCGCGGAATCACTAGACCAGTGAGCTATTACGCACTCTTTCAAGGGTGGCTGCTTCTAAGCCAACCTCCTGGTTGTCTGTGCGACTCCACATCCTTTCCCACTTAGCGTACGCTTAGGGGCCTTAGTCGATGCTCTGGGCTGTTTCCCTCTCGACCATGGAGCTTATCCCCCACAGTCTCACTGCCGCGCTCTCACTTACCGGCATTCGGAGTTTGGCTAAGGTCAGTAACCCGGTAGGGCCCATCGCCTATCCAGTGCTCTACCTCCGGCAAGAAACACACGACGCTGCACCTAAATGCATTTCGGGGAGAACCAGCTATCACGGAGTTTGATTGGCCTTTCACCCCTAACCACAGGTCATCCCCCAGGTTTTCAACCCTGGTGGGTTCGGTCCTCCACGAAGTCTTACCTCCGCTTCAACCTGCCCATGGCTAGATCACTCCGCTTCGGGTCTTGAGCGTGCTACTCAAACGCCCTCTTCGGACTCGCTTTCGCTACGGCTACCCCACACGGGTTAACCTCGCAACACACCGCAAACTCGCAGGCTCATTCTTCAAAAGGCACGCAGTCACGAGACACCAGCAAGCTGATGTCCGACGCTCCCACGGCTTGTAGGCACACGGTTTCAGGTACTATTTCACTCCCCTCCCGGGGTACTTTTCACCATTCCCTCACGGTACTATCCGCTATCGGTCACCAGGGAATATTTAGGCTTAGCGGGTGGTCCCGCCAGATTCACACGGGATTTCTCGGGCCCCGTGCTACTTGGGTGTCTCTCAAACGAGCCGCTGACGTTTCGACTACGGGGGTCTTACCCTCTACGCCGGACCTTTCGCATGTCCTTCGCCTACATCAACGGTTTCTGACTCGTCCTGTCGCCGGCAGACGACAGAAGAGAGATCCCACAACCCCGCATGCGCAACCCCTGCCGGGTCTCACACACATACGGTTTGGCCTCATCCAGTTTCGCTCGCCACTACTCCCGGAATCACGGTTGTTTTCTCTTCCTGCGGGTACTGAGATGTTTCACTTCCCCGCGTTCCCTCCACACTGCCTATGTGTTCAGCAGTGGGTGACAGCCCATGACGACTGCCGGGTTTCCCCATTCGGAAACCCCCGGATCAAAGCCTGGTTGACGACTCCCCGGGGACTATCGCGGCCTCCCACGTCCTTCATCGGTTCCTGGTGCCAAGGCATCCACCGTGCGCCCTTAAAAACTTGGCCACAGATGCTCGCGTCCACTGTGCAGTTCTCAAACAACGACCAACCACCCATCACCC
>NZ_PQSR01000216.1 GCF_002920635.1 Streptomyces sp. Ru72
ACTGACGCTTCCCCACCATCCCACCAACGAGCAGACCGACCGACCGTCACGTGATCAACGACTTCTGTTAGGACCAGTTAGACCACCCCAACCGTTACGGGACAACCTCTGGGCAGCGGCCGCTCGGGTCCGCATGCTCACCAACCAGGGCATGGACTAGGACTCTCCGCTGGCCTGCCTGCTGGTCGGCTGGTCACCCTCAGACGCACCATGAAACTCGCCATCCTGGCCGCGCCGGAAGAGCGGACCGCTCTGAGCTACACGATGCCGGGGATGACCTCCAAGGAGACAACCTGCTACGAAGCCCACCACCTGAAGATCGCTGGACGTCCCGACCAGCTGCTCACCGAGACCGCCTCACCTTGATCCACACGACCTCGCGCCGATACGGGTGGGCGATCATCAACATCCTCCTCCAAGCCGTAAGTCTTCGAGCCCGCGTGAATGAGCGGTGTCGAAGGCCAAGCTCGATCAATGATTGGGAACGACCTCACGTGGCCGCAGACGAAATCGGTAGCGGCGGGAACCGTGAGTCCGGCGAGGATACGTCCATGGACGCTGCAAAAGACGATGTGAACCAGGCGATCGCGGGCGAGTTGCAGCTCATGGATCCGCGTGTCCGCGCCTCTCGGGAACGTGCCGCGCAGCTTCTCGACCCGGAGTTCGTGGAGGTCGGCGGGTCGGGGCGGCGATGGACATATGAGTCCATGCTCGCCGAACTGGCTGACCATCCGGGCAGTTCGGCGGAGGGTCCCCGATATGAGCCCTCGGAGATCTCGGGAGTGCTGCTCGCGCCGGGCTTGGTGCATCTGACCTTCGAAACCATGCTCGGCGAACACAGGACCAGGCACAGTTCGATCTGGCGCAAGAGGGACAACGCGGCAGGCTGGCGGATGTACTACCACCAGGCCACGCGCGTGCCGCCCGGAGTGAATTAGGACCACTGGCACCTCGCCGACGACCGCCCGCCATATCTGTCGGCGTGCCTCCGTGGAACACGACGCCGCACGGCTGATCGAAGCGACACTGCTGTCCCCCTCAATCCCCAGATTCAGGCCGCCGACCCCAGGGCTTGAAGACGGACAGGATGACGTTGGCGAGATACAACAGGAGGGCGACTGCCGGGACGATCACCATGTTGTAGCGGACGAATCCCAGATTAATGGCTGAGACGGGGCCCACCGGATGCCGGGCCACCGCAGCCGCCGCGTCGTGCAGTCTGGCGGTGAGGGCGAAGATCGAGGCCGCCGTCGCCGCCAGGGTCAGCCAGAACTTGACACTGATCCAGTAGTACCGAAACAGCCCCCACGATGTGCCGAAGGCCAGCACCACACCGCTGACCAACGTGAGCAGGCTCAGCGGGATGATCAGAACGTCGCCCAGCATCTCCATCGCCCGGTAGGCGATCCGAAGGGTGTCGGCGTTGTCCGTCGCCAGTGCCGTCGCGCCCAGGGTGAGCAGGCAGAGCATCAGGGCCAGCCAGCTCACAGAGACAACCACATGCACGACGACCATGCTCTTATGGGCCCTGTGAGGCAGCCGGTGGCCCGAACGGCGTCGCGCGCCACCGCCGGCGGGCGTCGTCACCGGCCACGATCCGGCGGAGAGGGGCATACAAACCTCAATCAGGTCGTGGGGCACAGGTACCGGGCCAGGCTCTCCTGCCCGGCCGTCCAAGGCATCCGCCAGCGGAAGTAACTCCCGCTGCGCCCAGGCGAGTACGGCCGGCGCTCCGAGCAGCTCAGCGGATGGACTTGTACGTCACCAGGAGTATGCACACGGCCTTCCTGCGCGGGATGTCCAACAGCATCCGCTCTGTGATCGTGAGGACCACCGGGGCCGGAACTCCCGCTCCGTCGCCACCAACTTTCCCGGGAGGAATCGCTCCATGACCACCGCCACGCTCACCCGAACCAGCGGCCGCCGCCGTGACGTTGGCGCTCTGACCGGCGTGCTGTACGCCCTCTTCTTCGTGGCCAGTCTCGTCGTCATCGGGACGCTGGGCCCGTCCGGCACCGTAACGCCGTACTCCAGCGACGCCGAAGTGCAGGCGTATCGGCTGAAGGATCCAGCGAAGCTGGAGGACCTCTTCCGTGTCCTGGGGCTGCTCCAGGGGGCGTCTGCCCTCGCGCTGCTGGCCTTCGTCCCCTGGCTGACCGCGTTCGTCCGCAGGTGCGGCAGCGACACCCGGGCCGACGTCGTCCGCGCGCTGGCCACCGTCGCCGGCACTCTCCTCCTGCTCTCGGCCAGTATCAGCTGGGTTCTGGCTCGGATCGGCTCCAGGGCGCAGTTGTCCACGTACCGGGCCGTCTCGGATCTGTCCTTCATCACCGGGGCTGGTCCGGCCATGGCCGCCCTTGGCGTGGCGGTCTTTCTGGTCGCCGCGACGGGTCGCGCCAGCCACGCCTTGCCCGCTTGGGTCGCCTGGAGCGGCATGGTGATCGGGGCTGCCGGCGTGCTGTCGATGAGCTCGCTCGTCGCCGAGGGCGGCTCGGTGTTCATCCCGATCGGCCGCTTCCTCGGCTTCGCCTGGTTCGGCGCACTCAGCGTGGTGCTGTGGAGGCGCGGCGGGGGAGCAGATGATCTCACCGGTTCCGGTACGCCGCGGCATCGGTGAGGCCGACGCCGAGCTGGAGGGGGAAACCAGATCCGCGGTCACCGTCCACGGCTGACGTCCCCATGGGGAAACGCGATTGCGGCGGTGGGGAATTACGCGACACTGATCATGAAGATCGTGGGGAATTACGTGACCGTCGACAGAAATCAGGTCAGCGATCACGCTCGATACGAGTGCTCTGTGCTTTGCGTGACTACCGTTAGCCCTTCCGGCGCTATCACTCTTGTAGTGCTGTCTGCGCCGACTGTGATCGGCAGTGGGCCTCCACTGACCTGGAGTCCCGTCACGTTCATCGGCCCGTACTCGTGCGCGAACGTGGGCGTGACCGTCACTGTGCCGCGGGGGACGCCCGCGTCGACGCCGAGGGCGGCTTTGAGGA
>NZ_PQSR01000217.1 GCF_002920635.1 Streptomyces sp. Ru72
CTGTCGGCCGGATCAGCGGCCAGGACGTCGTGAGAGTTCCCCATAAGCTGGGTCCCTTGAAGAAAAACAGAGTGGCCGATGCAGGCGCGCTGAACCACTGGAACGAGATCCACGCACTTGCCTGGACTGCTATGGGAGATGGCGCCGGGACCGCAGCGGCAAGGGGCCGGCCGATGGATCTTCCGTCCCCATCAGCCACCGCCGCTGCCGTTGATCCAGGTGCGGAAAGATCACACCGGACTTCGCGGCCGGTCCCGCCCCGATCCCCTGCCCCGTCCCCTCAGCGCAGTCCTGGTCTCCCGGACACTGGCCGCCAGAACAGGGAACCACGGGTCTTTTCTCAGGTTACGACTGTGTGCGCAAGGGGGCGAGCTGACGCCCGCCGAGCAGGAGGGACGGGAGCCAGGGTCCTGGCATCCAGGCGGGTCGTCCCCGTACACGGTGATCGGCGGGCGGCAGAGCGGGAAGGAAGCAGACACGGGCCCTGGATCATGGAGATGCCGAAGCTCGTTGTCCGTGTGCGCGCCGACTCCGGCGGGCCACGACTCGCTCACCGCGGCGGCCGAGTGGTGCCGGCGTGCCACCGACGCCGAACTCGCCGCGTTCCACATCCCGTACGACCTGATCGCGGGCGGTTACCGTGTGCCCAGCGAGAAGAAAAACCGGTGGCGCCCGAATGCGGGCGCCTCTAGGGTGAAGTCCGCTTCACGCGGTGGCCGTTGGCCGCTGCTGTCGGCCGAGTGGGAAACGGGAGGTGTGACCGATGGCTGTCTCTGTGATGGGCGCTGCCCGCAACCAGAAGTTCATCCACTCCACCTCCGTGGTCACCGGCTGATCTTTCCTGTCTTCTTCGCGCCTGTGAGTGCGCGCGGCCGGGGCCACCCTTGTGAAGGGTTCCCCTTGAATCTCTCCTTTTCTTCGGCATCTTCCGCTTCGTCGCACTCCCTGGCCCGCTACGGCTGGGACGAGGGATGGGAAGCGGAGTTCGCTCCGTACGCCGAGCAGGACCTCCTGCCCGGCCGTGTCGTACGGGTCGACCGTGGCCAGTGCGACGTCGTCACCCCTGGCGGCACCGTGCGGGCCGACACCGAGTTCGTCGTCCCTCGTGACCCGATGAAGGTCGTGTGCACGGGGGACTGGGTCGCGGTCGATCCCGAAGGCAGCGATCCGCGGTACGTACGAACGTATCTGCCGCGCCGTACCGCCTTCGTGCGCTCCACCTCCTCCAAACGGTCCGAGGGGCAGATCCTCGCCGCCAACGTCGACCACGCGGTCGTCGCCGTCTCGCTCGCCGCGGAGCTGGACCTCGGCCGCATCGAACGCTTCCTCGCCCTGGCCTGGGAGTCCGGGGCGCAGCCGGTCGTGGTGCTCACCAAGGCCGACGTGGTGCCGGACGAGACGACGCTCTCGTACTTCGTCCAGGACGTGGAGACCACCGCGCCCGGCGTGCCGGTGCTGCCGGTCAGCGCACGGCAGGGCGAAGGACTCGACGTGCTGACCGCGATCCTGTCCGGCGGTACGTCCGTGCTGCTCGGGCAGTCCGGCGCGGGCAAGTCCACGCTGGCCAACGCACTCCTCGGCGAGGACGTCATGCACGTCCGGGCCACGCGTGAGGTGGACGAGAAGGGCCGCCATACGACGACCACGCGCAACCTGCTCGCGCTGCCGGGCGGGGGAGTGCTGATCGACACACCGGGGCTGCGCGGGGTCGGTCTGTGGGACGCCGAGAGCGGGGTCGGGCAGGTCTTCTCCGAGATCGAGGAACTGGCCGAGCGGTGCCGCTTCCATGACTGCGCGCACGCGGCGGAGCCTGGCTGCGCGGTGCTGGCGGCGGTCGAGGCTGGGGAACTGCCGGAGCGGCGCCTGGAGAGCTACCGGAAGCTGCTGCGGGAAAACCAGTGGATCGTGGCGAAGACGGACGCGCGGGTACGGGCGGAGCTGCGGCGGGACTGGAAGAGGAAGGGGGCACAGGGCAGAGCGGCGATGGAGGCCAAGCGGGGGCGCTGGTCGTCCTAGGCCCTGTCGCGGAAGGGGCGCCTCCCCCCGGAGCCACGGACTGGGGGGAGGGGCGACGTCCACGCAGGTGACCGGCCCTCGGGCAGGCAGGCCCCGGTCACGGAAGCCATGCCTGTTCAGTCCGGGCCACCCAGCCCCACCCGTACGTCTGCCGGCCCAGTTGCAGACGGGTCGTCACCCCGGTCAGTTCCATCAGCCGTTTCACGTGGCGCTGTACCGCCCGTCACCGTGGTGCCGCCGGGCGGTTCCCCTGTGGGGGGTGGGACCGTCCGGCGGCACCCTTCGTTCCCGGCCGGTTCGTATCGCCGTTCGAGGTGTCGTCCGACACGCCGAGCGCGGGACGGCCGCCCTGCCGGAATTTCCCGATGCCCCGTTTTCAACCGCCCCGGGCGGTGGACAATTGGGGGCATGAGCCAGCAGGGGGACAGGTCCACCGGCCACCAGGACGACTGGTGGGGGCAGTTGTACGACGACTCCACCGGGGACACGGGACCGGCCCCCGCGTCCGACAGCCTCGACGACCGCTTCGCCTCCGCCGCGGGGACGCTCGGGCAGGATGCGGCGCGGGAAAGCGACCCCCAGGAGGAGGCGGCCCCACGCGTCGGCGCCCCGCCCCGCCCCCGCGCGCCCTTGGAGCCCCCGGCCACCCTCCCCCCGGGCCCGGTTGCCTTCCCGCCCGCCCCCAAGCCACCGGCCGACCTCTCGAAGGCGCCGGCCGGCACCCCCAAGCCACCGGCCGACCTCTCGAAGGCGCCGGCCAGCACCCCGAAGCCACCGGCCGCCCGCTCGGAGCCCCAG
>NZ_PQSR01000218.1 GCF_002920635.1 Streptomyces sp. Ru72
CCGCCGCGTCCGGCCCCACGCCCCCCGGCCGTACCGTCGCCCCGTTCGCTCTGCAGGCCGTGCCCGAGCAGGTCGCCTTCATCAGCGCGACGTCCGGGCCGGCCCAGGCCCTGCCCGGTGCGCCGAACCACGGCGGCACCCCGCCGCCGCCCGCACCACCGGCCCCCGGCACCGTCTCGCCGCCTATAGGAACGTTCGGCCCACCGCCGGTCATGCCGACGGCACCGTCGGCCACTGCCGCCACCACCACGGCTCCCACGGCCCCGGAGCCCACCGCCCGGCCCACGCCCGCCTTCTCCTCCGCTCGGACCCCCGAAGTCCCCGCTCCCCCCGTCACCGGAAGCGGACCCCGCCCCCGACGCCCGCTCCGCCCCCGACGCCCGCTCCGTCCCCGAGAGCGTCCCCTTCCCCGCCGACCTGGACGACGCGGTCAAGGAGCCGCCCGTGCGGGAGTTCGACTCCGTGGCGGAAGCCGTGCTCGGGGATGCGCCCGCCGGCGGCGCGGACGGGGCCGTCGCCGAGCCCATGGCCCGGATCAGCGCGGCCGTGAAGCAGGGCCGTCTGGAGGAGGCGTCCGGGCTGGCCGAGCAGGCCGTCGCCGAATCGGCCGCGACCCTCGGCGAGGAGCACCCCGACGTTCTGCACCTGCGCGAACTCACCGCCTACATCGCCTACCTGGCGACAGAGCCCCTGCGCTCCTTCCGGCTGTCGCTGGACCTGGCCCGCATCCGTCACCGCCTCGGCGACCCGCGCGGGGCCTACGGCAACGTGCAGAGCGCGGCCGCCGCCTGGCGTGCCGTACGCGAACCGGTCCAGGGGCTGGACCTCGGCCGCGACCTCATCGCCGTATGGAGCGAACTCGCGGCCCAGGACGGCCCCGCCGCCGACGACCTCGACCAGCTCGAGAAGGCCCGCAGCCGCATGGGCCGCCTGGCCGAGCGCGCCCGCGAGGCGTCCGGCGAGCGGCCTGCCGACCAGTAGGCGCTGCGGCGGCTACGGCGTGGCGTCCACCGGGTCCGCGTCCACGGCCCCGCTCACCGCCGCGGTGGCGGCGCGCGCACCCGGGATCGCCCCGCCGAGCGTCCGCGCGGCCTGCCTCGCGGTGCGCAACGCGTCCGCCGTCAGCAGCGACAGCGCCAGCCAGACCAGCGCGAAGCCCGCCCAGCGCTCGGGCGGCATCGCCTCGTGGAAGTAGAGGATGCCCAGCAGGAACTGGAAGACGGGCGCCAGGTACTGCAGCAGCCCCAGCGTCGACAGGGGGACCCGTATCGCCGCGGCGCCGAAGCAGACGAGCGGCAGCGCGGTGACCACCCCGGTGACCGCGAGCAGCGCCGCGTGCCCCGCCCCGTGGGACGTGAACGTCGACCCGCCGTGCGCCGACAGCCACAGCAGGTACGCCAGCGCCGGCACGAACTGCACGGCGGTCTCCGCGGCCAGCGACTCGATGCCGCCGAGGCTGACCTTCTTCTTCACCAGCCCGTAGGTGGCGAAGGAGAACGCGAGGCACAGGGAGATCCACGGCGGACGGCCGTAGCCGATCGTCAGGACGAGCACGGCGGCGAAGCCGACCCCGACCGCCGCCCACTGCACCGGCCGCAGCCGCTCCTTCAGGAGCAGCACGCCCATGGCGATGGTGACGAGCGGGTTGATGAAGTAGCCGAGCGAGGCCTCCACCACGTGGCCGCTGTTCACGGCCCAGATGTAGACGCCCCAGTTGACGGTGATGACGGCCGCGGCGACCGTGACGAGCGCGAGCCGGCGCGGCTGCCGGAGCAGTTCGCCCGCCCAGGCCCAGCGCCGTATCACCAGCAGTGCGAGGGCGACCAGGACCAGGGACCACACCATCCGGTGGGCGAGGATCTCCATCGCCCCGGCGGGCTTCAGCAAGGGCCAGAACAGCGGGACGAGCCCCCACATCCCGTACGCGGCGAAGCCGTTCAGCAGACCTGTCCGTCGCTCACCCTTCGGCTCCCCGGCCACGGCCCCTCCCTCACGCTCGCGGCTGCCCGGTGCAGCCTCCACGAAGGTAGCGCCAGGACCCCCGCCTGTCATGCCTGTATCGGCATACGGTCATGACAGGCGGGGGTCGGAAGCTCAAGAGCCCGAAGGGGGAGTTCAGCCGGCCCGAAGGGGGAGTTCAGCCCTTGAGCGCGGCGGTGATCGCCTCGGCGAGCGGGGTGGTCGGGCGGCCGGCCAGACGGGAGAGGTCGCCGGTGGTGACCTCCAGTTCGCCCTTCTCGATGGACGCGTCCACGCCGGCGAAGACCGCGGCAAGCGGCCCGGGCAGCCCGGCGCCCGTCAGGATCCCCTCGTACGCCTCGACGGGGACGGCGTTGTACGTGATCTCCCGGCCGGTCTGCCTGCTCAGCTCGGCGGCGTACTCGGCGAAGCCCCACGCCTCGTCGCCACCCAGCTCGTACACCTTGTTCTCGTGGCCCTCGCCGGTCAGCACGGCGACCGCGGCGGCGGCGTAGTCGGCGCGGGAGGCGGAGGAGACGCGGCCCTCGCCGGCGGCCTGGACGACGGCGCCGTGCTCGAGGACGGGGGCGAGGTTCTCGGTGTAGTTCTCGTGGTACCAGCCGTTGCGCAGCAGCACATACGGCACGCCCGAGGCCAGGATCGCCTCCTCGGTGGCCCGGTGGTCGTCGGCGAGGGAGGCCGTCAGGCTGCCGGGCGCGCTGGTGTAGGCGAGGAGGGCGACGCCGGCGGCCTTGGCGGCCTCCAGGACCACCTTGTGCTGCTGGACGCGGCCCTTGTCGAACTCGTT
>NZ_PQSR01000219.1 GCF_002920635.1 Streptomyces sp. Ru72
CGTCGCCCGCCTCCAGGCGCTCGCGCTCGATCCGGTCGGCGTCCAGGTGCCGGCCTTCACCCAGGAGCAGTTCGGCCTGCCGCTCGGTCACCACGTCTCCGGCCACCAGGCCGACCGCGCTAGGCCCCGTCCCTTCCAGACGCCGGGCGGGACACCGGCAATGAAGAACGAACTTCTCCACGGAGACCTTTGTCCGCTGTACCGCCGACCCCTCACGCTGCGGAAGACCGTCGAGGTCCGATCACACCAGTCGCTCCACCCCACACGGATCTCAACGGTGCCTCACTGCAACGACTGCGCCAGCGACATGAGCCGAGCCCAGGAATGGGCGGACTTGATGCGCGTCCGCTACGTGAGCTGACCGTGCCGTGCGAATGCGGCGCTTCCACGGCCGTCAACCGCGGTCCTTTCAGCACAGATGCTCGCTCATGTGGCAGCGGGGCCCTCAACGTAGGGAAGGCCGACTGCCGCGAGTCTGGTCTGCAGGTTGATGTCGCTGGTCGCGGCGTACAGCTTGGGGCCGGGGTGTGCGGACTGCAGCAGCAGCGCGGAGGCGATGAAGCGGTCGTCGGTGGCTGTGTCACTTTTCATGGATGTCGTTTCGACGTGAGTTCGGGAGTCACTCAGGCCACCCCTTGCTTGATCAATATCAGTTAGAAATGACGTCACTCAGTAGCTGATCACCTGATCGTTCGCTGGGAGAGTCTGCCGCCCTTGAGCGTGTGAGCGAGGACGGCGGGTCATGGGTGATGCAGTCAGTGGCGCTGCTGTGGGCGTTGATTCGGAAGCAGGCCGTTGGCACCCTGAACCAGATGATCAAGCGAATCGTGGTGGTGGGGGCTGCGGGGTCCGGCAAGACCACGTTGGTCAGGGCCCTCGGGGAGGCCCTGGAGACACCGGTCACAGACCTGGACCTGCTGTTTTGGGGGCCAGCTTGGAGTCGTGTCGAGCTCAATGTGTTCCGTGAGCGGACGCAGAAGGTGCTTGCCAACGAGCGTTGGATCATCGCAGGTAGCTACTTCAGGCAGGTCGCCGATCTCGTGTGGGCTCAAGCCGATACCGTTGTGTGGCTTGACCTGCCGCGACGAGTCTCCTTCTCACGGGTACTCAGAAGGACAGTCCGGCAGTTCGTGCGACGCGAGGATGTCTTTCCTGGCTGCCGACAATCGCTGCGGGCGGCCTGGCGCGACCGGCTATTCCACTCGGCCTGGCGCGAACCTGAGAAGTACCGCTCGGTGATTCCGGAACTGCTGGACCGGCCTGAGTACGGCCACGTGAGCTTGGTCCATCTGCAGAGCAGAAGGGCTGTGGCTGCCTGGTTGGCCAACTGCGTCGGCCTTGAGGGAAGCCTGCAGCAGGAGTCGGACGGCAGCAGCTAGTGCCGCATCAGACAACGTTTCGCCCCTACGTGAGCTGGTGGGCACCTTGCTACTAGATCGATCCGGTGGGAAGCTCTAGCTCATGTCGATCTTGGTCCGGCCCGCTACTGTAAGAGCAGGGACGTCCCTGCTCTTGTCCGCCTGCGCGTGGCCAATGCCGAACGGCACATCCAGCTCGCACCCGACATCTATCGGGTTCCCGATGCCGAAGCGGTGCGGAGGCACTTCGAAGAGGTACTCGCTGACGGATCCAAGGTACTGATCTCGGTCGCAGAGGTGGCGGGCGAGGTGGTGGGAATGGCAGAGCTGGTCCTGCTGGCAGAGCCCCCAGATCACCAGATCCTGGTGCCCCGTCGCGCGGCCGAGATCCACACCGTGGTCTTGGACGGACATCGTGGCTGCGGCGTGGGATCAACTTTGGTCGCAGCAGCGGAGCGATCTGCCGCAGACCGGGGTATCTCGATCATCTACGCCGGCATCTTCGCTCCAAACGAGGACGCCGTCGGCTTCTACTCTGCGTCCGGTTTCGGACCGCGCGGGATCTTGCTGAGCAAGGAGCAAGAGGTTCCCAGTGTCGGTTGATGCCCGAGCTCAGGGCACGGCCAGGTCACCGCGGGTGAGGGCGGCGGCTACCTGCACGACGACGAACAGGTACGGACGTGACTCGCTGAGCTGAGGAAACGTCAAGCGATGTCAGCGTCGTCCCAAAGCCCGGGCCGCTGCCAGGATGTGCGCATGGCCGAGCGGGTGCAGGTACGGGAGATCGATGACAACGAGGGCCGAAGACTGCTGAGGACCATCCGCAGGGACACGGGATCGGTGGTGACCTGGCGGCGAGCCCAGATGGTGCTGCTGTCCGCGCAGGGCATGCCATTCGCGAAGATCGCCGAGGTGACATTCACCAGCGCGGACCGGGTCCGAGACGTGATCCACAACTTCAACGCCGACGGCTTCGAGGCGCTCTACCCGAAGTACAAGGGCGGCCGACCCAGAAGCTTCACCCTCCCCGAACGCCGGGAGATCAAGAAGATCGCCAAGTCCAAGCCGGCCGAACAGGGCCTGCCGTTCTCAACCTGGAGCCTGGCCAAGCTGGCCGACTTCCTGGTCGCCGAGGGGGTGGTCGACGACATCAGCCACGAGGGCCTACGCATCCTGCTCCGCGAGGAGGGCGTCTCCTTTCAACGCCTAAAGACCTGGAAGACCTCCCGCGACCCCGACTACGCCGCCAAGAAGGCCCGCGTCGAGCACCTCTACGCGATCGCCGACGGCGAGGTCATACCGGAGGACGGCGAACCCGAAGTCTTACTGGTCCTGACAGAAGTCGTTGATCACGTGACGGTCGGTCGGTCTGCTCGTTGGTGGGATGGTGGGGAAGCGTCAG
>NZ_PQSR01000220.1 GCF_002920635.1 Streptomyces sp. Ru72
CCGTCGGCGAGCAGGTCGCGGATGCGGCGGGCGGCGCCCTCCGCCTCGGTGGGCTCGTCGGCGTACTCGGTGTAGACGGGCTCGGGGCCGGGGTCGCGCTGCGAGACCAGTTCGAGGCGGTGCTCGGCAGCACGGCCCCGGGCCTGGGCGAGCAGGCCGTTGGCGAGATGGACGACCTGCGGGGTGGAGCGGTAGTCCCGGACCAGCTTGACGACCGTGGCTCCCGGATGCCGGATGCGGAAGTCGAGCAGGTGGTCGGGCGTGGCGCCGGTGAAGGAGTAGATCGTCTGGCTGGCGTCGCCGACCACGCACAGGTTGTCGCGGTCGCCGAGCCACAGCTCCAGCAGACGCTGCTGCAGGGGACTGACGTCCTGGTACTCGTCGACGACGAAGTGCTGGTACTGGGCACGGACCTCCTCCGCGATGTCGTGTCGGTCCTGGAGGATGCCGACGGTGAGGAGGAGGACGTCCTCGAAGTCGATGACGCCGCGCTCTCGCTTGAGGTCTTCGTACGCGGCGTAGAGCTGGGCGATCTCGGCGGGGTCGCGGGGCGCTTCGCGGCCGGTCTTGGCGGCCGCGGCGGCGTAGTCGGCGGGAACGGTCTGGGTGACCTTAGACCATTCGATTTCGGCCGTGACGTCCCGAAGCTCGTTGCGGTCGAGTCGGATGCGGCAGGCGGCGGCCGCGTCCGCGACGATCTGGACCTTGCGGTCGACGATCTTCGGGAGGCTGCCGCCGATCGCTTTCGGCCAGAAGTACTGGAGCTGGCGCAGAGCGGCGGAGTGGAAGGTGCGGGCCTGGACGCCGGCGGCGCCGAGCTGCCGGAGGCGCCCGCGCATCTCGCCGGCGGCACGGTTGGTGAAGGTGACAGCGAGCACGCTGGAGGGCTGGAGGATGCCGGCCCGGACTCCGTAGGCGATGCGGTGGGTGATGGCCCGCGTCTTGCCGGTGCCGGCGCCGGCCAGCACGCACACCGGGCCGTGCAGGGCGGTCGCCACCTCGCGCTGCTCGGGGTCGAGCCCCTCGAGCACGGCGTCCGCCCCGCTCGGCGGAGCCGAGTACGGGGAACTGCCGGGAACCCGGGAGAAGAGGGTGGAATGCCTTGCTGCTGTCACCCCGCCATGCTGCCAGGTCGGCGGAGGCGGGTGCGGCGGTTGTCCACAGGGGGAAGGTTTCGGTCGTACTAATACGACTACGACAGCCGTCACGCCCCTGCCGACAACCCTTGCGTGTCCGGTGCGGACGTCGGTGCGGGCGGGGAATGGTGGAACCTTCAGGAACGTTGCCTTCTCAGCGACCACGCACCCTAGCCGTAAAGGAGCGCAACCGACATGTCGGGCACTGTGACGATGTACAGCACCTCGTGGTGCGGCTACTGCCGCCGGCTGAAGAGCCAGCTGGACCGTGAGGGCATCGCGTACGACGAGATCAACATCGAGCAGGACCCGGAGTCGGCCGCGTTCGTGGAGAAGGCGAATGGCGGAAACCAGACGGTTCCGACCGTGCTGTTCCCGGATGGGACGACACTGACGAACCCGTCGCTGGCACAGGTCAAGCAGAAGATCGGCGCGTAACGGCCGCAGGGGTACGCCCTGCACGGAAGGCGGTTCCTGACATGCCTCAGGGGCCGCCTTCATGTGGTTTGTCCCAGATCAGCGTGTACCGCCACAGGAGCCGGCGCCGGAAGCGGCAGCCAGGCAGCAGTCGACGGGCAGCCTCGCGGACCTGACCCCAGTGCATGGTCGAGTCCTCCATCGGCATGCCGGCCGGGCCGCGCTTGCCCCCTCGCAGCAGTGCGTGCAGCCGACTCGCCGGCACGCCGCAGCCGCTGATCACCCAGTCGAGGAACGTCCGGTTGTACGCCAGCCCGACGATCATCACTCGCCCGTCGGGCGCCGCGAGCCGCACCAGACGCTCCACCGCCTCCTCGAAGGCCGCGTGGTGGACGACGGCGACCGCGCTGACGAAGTCGTACCCGCCTTCCGGCAGGGAGGCGGCATCGAGGTAGTCCGCCGCGAGGAAGGTGACGTTCGGGGGCACGTCCCGGCGCCCCAGCCGGATCATGTCCGGCGAGCGGTCCACGCCCGTGACGGATTTCGCCCTCGACGCGAGCTTCCGGGCGAGCAGGCCGTCGCCGCAGCCGACGTCCAGAGCCGCGCCGCAGTCGTCAGGGACTGCGGCGAGGACCGCGGGGTGGTAGTGGACGTTGTGGTTCCAGTACGGGTCTCTCGTGCGCGCCGGCATCCGGTCAGACGCTCCGGGTCGGCAGGGGCTTGCCGTACCAGAGCTCGATCAGACGGGCCGCGATGGAGATGCCGTACGGCGGCAGGACCTCTCCGGTCTCGAACGCGGAGCGCAGCTCCTCGCGGGAGAACCATCGGGCCTCGTGGATCTCGTCCCCGTCGACGTCGATGTCGGTGGTGGTGGCGTGCGCGAGGAAGCCGAGCATCAGGCTGGACGGGAAGGGCCAGGGCTGACTGGCGATGTACCGGACCTCGCCGATGGCGATGCCGACCTCTTCGAACACCTCGCGCCGCACCGACTGCTCGATGGACTCCCCCGGTTCGACGAAGCCGGCGAGGGTCGAGAAGCGGCCCTCGGGCCAGTGCACCTGGCGGCCGAGCAGGATGCGGTCCTCGTCGTCCGTGACC
>NZ_PQSR01000221.1 GCF_002920635.1 Streptomyces sp. Ru72
CTCACTTCTGATACACCCCCTGCTCGCCGAGCAGATGCGCGACCCTGTTCGCGCCCAGGACGAGACACACTCCGATGACTCCCTTGGCGAGGCCGACCGCGGCCGCGTAGCTGAAGTCGCCGTGCTGGATACCGACGTTCCACACGTAGGTGTCGAGGACCTCGCTGGCCCCCGCACCGACCGCGTACCGCTGGAGCAGGAACTGCTCGAACCCGACGCTCAGCGCGTCGCCCACCCGCAGGACCAGCAGCAGTGCGATCACCGGGCGCAACGCGGGCAGCGTCACGTGCCACATGCGTCGCCAGCGCCCCGCGCCGTCCATGGCGGCGGCCTCGTACAGATCGGTGCTGACGGCGGCCAGCGCGGCGAGGAAGACGATGATCCCCCAGCCGGCGTCCTTCCACACGGCCTGCGCGGTGACCATGTACTTGAACAGGCTCGCGTTGGTCATCAGGTCGAAGCCGCTCCACCCGTGGTTCTCCAGGGTCTGGGCGATGATGCCCGCACCGCCGAAGATCTGCTGGAAGACGGTGACCACGAGGACCCAGGAGAAGAAGTGCGGCAGATACATGATCGCCTGCGCCACGGCCCGCACCCGGGGCCGGATCACGCTGTTGATGACCAGCGCGAGGGCGATGGGGATCGGGAAGAACAGCACCAGCTGGATCACGAACAGGACGATGGTGTTCTTCGCGGCGCCCCAGAACAGCGGGTCGTCGAACATCCGCGAGAACTGCTCCACGCCGACCCAGGGGCTGTGGAAGATCGCCGTGATGCCGTTGCTGGAGGCGTACGGGTCGTAGTCCTGGAAGGCGACGACGTTGCCGAGCAGCGGGACGTAGTTGAAGATCAGCAGCAGGACGATGACGGGCAGCGTCATCAGGATGAGCGCGCGGTCGCGGCGCCATCGGACCCGGAAGGGCACCTTGTCCGCCTTGCCGGCCCTGCGCGGCACGCTCTCCTTCACGGTGGCGGCGGCGACCGCGGCCGTCGGTTCCTCGACGGCCGCGGGGGGACGTGTCCCGTCAGGCCTGCTCCCGGCCGTGAGGGACATCAGTTGCCACTGCCGTTCTTCTCGAGGAGCTGCTTGTACCAGTCCGCAGCTTGTCGCCGCCGGAGGACTTCCAGGTCGAGATGGCCTGCTGTACGTCGGACAGACTCTTGTTGCCGCGCACGAAGTCGATCTCCAGCTGCTCGAACGGGCTGGAGAGGTTGGCGTAGCGGCTCGGCTCGACGATGTTCATGCCGTAGGTGGACGTCTTCTTCATGAAGGCACCCTGCCGCTGCTGCCACTCCACCTGCTTGCGGGCGATCTCGGGGAAGTCGGGGTGGGCGGTGTAGGGAGCCGGGGCCGCCAGCATCACCCAGGCGTTGATCACCTCCTGGTTACCCAGGTCGTTCTTGACCGGGACGCCGTTCTTGACCGTGTAGTGCGTGCCCTCGACGCCGTAGTCGACGAACATCCGCTCCTTGGTGCCGTAGGGCGCGGCCGCGAAGTTGGCGGCGGCCAGCGCGTTCTCGATCGTCTCCTTCGAGGCGCCCTTGCGGATCATCGACCAGATGCTGGCGGGCTGGCCTGCGTACAGCGTCGGCTTGCCGCCGCCGGCGGCGAAGTAGTCCATGCCGTCGATCTCGAAGCCGGGGTTGGACTTGGCCTGCTGGGCGGTCAAGCCGTACCAGCCGGACATGTCGCCGTTGAAGACCAGGATCTGCCCGGCGGTGAACCGCTGGCTGGGGTCTCCCGTGTTGGCCCTGTCGTCGGGATGGACCACGCCCGCGTCGAACAGCTTGCGGACCCACTCCAGGTGCTCGAGGTACTCGGGGTGCTCGATGCGGTAGGTCAGCTTCCCGTCGGCCCCGATGTTCCAGCCGAGCGTCCCGGCAGGCAGAAGCCCGAAGATGGCCGCCGCCGACCACCTCATGTCACCACAGGCCCACACCTTGGCCTTGGCGCTGGTGGCCTCCTTGGCCCAGCTGAGGAACTCGTCGGCCGACTTGGGAACGGTGTAGCCCTTCTTGTCGAAGATGTCCTTGCGGTAGAAGGGCACGATGTTGGGCACGGAGGCGGCGGGCATCGGGATGCCGCGCAGCGCGCCGCCGAAGATGCTCATGCGCCAGGAGTCGGACGGTATCGCGGCCAGGTTCGGGTACTTCTTGACCTTGTCGCCCGACAGGTAGGGGCCCAGGTCCATGAACTTCGCGCTGACGGCGCTCGCGATCTTGCCGACCAGGTTCCAGCTGGGCACGACCACCATGTCGGGTATGGAGCTGGAGGCGAGGACCGCTCCAAGCTTCTCGCCGTAGGTGTTGCCGTCCTGGTTCTGCC
>NZ_PQSR01000222.1 GCF_002920635.1 Streptomyces sp. Ru72
TGACCGCCGGATTCGCGACGCCGCGGTCCGGTTCATCCCCCTGGCGGGCGTCAGGCTCCGCGGACGGACCCCCGACGCCGCCTGCCCGCGCCGCGGCGTCCTCCCGTGCCGGCCCCCCACTCCCGTGCTCGCCCCAGCGTCCCCACCGACAGCCCCGCCTCACGGCAGTCGTCCACGATGCCGGGCAGCGCCCCGAGCGTGGCACGCCAGCAGCCGACCGCCGCGGCATGGTCGGAGTCGTGCAGCAGCAGGGTGCCACCACCCCGCAACTCCGCACCCGCCGTCGCGCGTACGGAGGCGGGCGTGGCGTCGGCCGTCCAGTCCTTGCCCCAGGCCGTCCACAACACCGGTCGCAGACCGGCCCGCCGGGCCGCCGCCCATCGTCCCGACGTGAGGATCCCGTACGGCGGCCGGTACCACAGGGGCCGACGGCCGGCCGCGTCGTGGACCGTCTCCACCGTCCGGACCAGGTCCGCCGTGTCACGGGCCGGAGACGGCAGCCAGGGCCTGTCGTGGCTCCAGCCGTGCACGGCGAGTTCGTTCCCCCGCTCCGCGATCTCCCGGGTCAGTGCCGGACAGCGCACGACACTCTCGCCCAGCACGAAGAACGTCGCCCGGACGCCGAGGGAGTCCAGCGTGTCGAGGAAGTGCGGCGTGGAGCCGGGATCGGGCCCGTCGTCGAAGGTGAGAGCGATGTGGTCGGGGCGGCCCACCCCGGCCAGCCCGGGGAGGAAGCGGCGCCGCAGGCCGGGCAGCCAGGTGGCGGCCGGGCCGATGTGCACGGCCGCGACCGCCGCGACCGGCGCCAGGAGGGCCGCCGCGCGCCCGGCGGCCAAGGGACCGTGAGGACGAGTCATCGGGCAACTGCCTCCTTGCTTGTCAGGCACCCGGAGCTTCTTCGGGTTCCGGGCCGTCGTGGGGGGACGGGGGCGTCGGGGTGGGACTGCCATCGAGCCGGGCGGACCCGGATCGGGGCGGGCACGGATCGGGTCGGGCACGGATCGAGGCCGCTGTCGGACCGGGACCGTTGTCAGGGGCCGGGCCGGTCCCGGTCCGGCTCACCGGCCGACGGCCTCCCCGGCGCCCGCTCCCGGGCCTCGGGATACGGCCCGTCCCGGCTGTTCGGTGCCGTGTCCCAGGCACCGCCGGCCCAGGGGGCGCCCGCCAGTCCGATGCTGCCCGCACCGATGAGCGCGAAGCCGAGCACCTCGGGCAGCACGCGCACCCCGAGCGCGATCTGCTCGTCGAACAGCGCCGACCCCAGTGCCACCCCCACCATCGCGTCCCCGAGGGTCAGAGCGGGCTGCGACGCCGTGAGCGACCCGGCCCGGAACGCGCTCTGCAACAACAGGAAGCTCACCACGCCGATCAGCGCCGTCACATACGGTGGCCACTGCGTCAGTACGGTCCCCACCCCCTGCGGGAGCCGGCCCATGACCTCCTTCAGCAGCGCTGCCGTGGCGGCGAACGACACCGCGCTCGACAGCCCCAGGAGCGCGGCACGCGGCGCGCCCTGCACCGCACGGGCCGAGACGACCAGAGCCACCACGGCGCACACCACGGCCACCCCCACCGGAAGCCAGCGCCCCGGCAGGGCCGTGGTCCGGCCGGCGGAGGGCGCTGCCACCCCCAGGAACAGCGCCAGTCCGGCGGCGAGGGCGGTGAACGCCAGCCACGTGCGCCGACCGGGGCGAGCGCGGAAGACGATGCCGCCGACTGCCAGGGTGAACAGCAACTCGCTGGCCAGCAGGGGCTGCACGACGGCCAGGCTGCCCACGGCCAGCGCGGCCGCCTGGAACACGGTCGACAGTGCCAGCAGCCCGGCCCCCGCCAGCCAGTACGGCCGCCGCAGCACATGACCGAGCCAGCGCACCGCCTGGCGCATCCCGCGGCCGCCC
>NZ_PQSR01000223.1 GCF_002920635.1 Streptomyces sp. Ru72
AGGCATCGAACGCGACGGTGAGTTCCGCCTGGGCGACGTTCAGTCCGGACACCGAAGCGATGACCGCCATGAGCGCGATGCAGACCCCGATCAGGATGGTCCGTCGTTGTCGTGGGTCGTGGATGGTCGGGTCGAAAGCTCCCGCGTCCGAGGGCAGGTTCGTACCCATGGGATTCCTTTCAAGAAGGCAGGGTGGATCGGCGCCGGAGCGGTGAGCCCTGGCGCTGTAGGACGGGTGTGATCAGCGGCGTCGGACGGCGCGCACGACGACGTCGTGGAGGGAGACCGCTCGGCCTCCGTGGCCGGTGAGCGTGCGGAGGTGCTCTTCGGCGGTGACGATCTCCCACTCCCTGCCGTCCAGGCGCGCGGTGATGGCCGCACAGGTGGCCGACACTTCGGCAGGAGGGTGGTGCCCGCGGCCGGTGGAGCCCGAGCTGTGCAGGTGCCCCACGAGGAGGAGCGTGCCGCCGGGAGCCACCCATCCGGCGATGCGGTCGTAGAACTCCAGCTGGGGCATTGCCGGATGGGCGTAGTGGGTCATGACCAGGTCGAACTGCGCGCCCGGGCTCCAGGCGCCCAGATCCGCCTCGACCCACTGCAGGCGCTCGGGAGCCCCGCTCGACGCCGCCCGCTCGGCAGCGCGCGCAAGTGCCTCGGACGAGATGTCGGCTGCGGTGACGTGCCAGCCGTGGGAGGCAAGCCAGATCGCCTCGGCACCGCCGCCGCACCCCGCATCCAGCGCCGTGCCCGGTGTCAGGCCGCTGGTCTCACGAGCGAGGTACGGGTTGGGCGGGTTGCCGCCCATGGATCCGAGGCCGCCGGCTCGCGCCTGTCGCCAGTGCCGCTCCCAGAAGTCCTTGTCGAATCCGTGCGTCACAAATCGCCCTCCTCGCTCGCAACGCCCCTCTGCGGGTGCGTTCCTCGGTTCGTTCTTCACGGTGCCGAGAGATGGGGCAGATACGCAAATGCTGTTGCCGAATGGCAAAATGGCGGGATGGATGAAACCATTGACCGCACCCTGGACGCCGTCGGACCGAGGCTGAAACGCCTTCGGCTGCATCGGGACGTCACGCTCGCCGAGCTCGCGGCGCAGACCGGTATCTCCACCAGCACCTTGTCCCGGCTCGAGGCGGGCCTGCGGCGTCCCACGCTGGAGCAGCTGCTTCCGCTTGCTCGCGCCTACGGGGTCACACTCGACGAGCTCGTCGATGCGCCGCCCACGGGGGACCCCCGCATCAATCTGCGTCCCATCTCCTGCAGCGACGGCTCGGTCATCCTGCCGCTGACCCGTAGGCCCGGGGGAATCCAGGCCTACAAGTTCGTGCTGCCGACCGGAAACGACGATGCCGAACCCGACCTGCGCACCCACGAGGGCTACGACTGGATCTATGTCCTCAACGGAACGCTCCGCCTTGTGCTCGGGGAACACGACCTCATCCTCAAGGCCGGGGAGGCCGCGGAATTCGACACGCGCACCCAGCACTGGTTCGGGGCCACCAGCGCCGGCCCCGTCGAGTACCTGAGCCTCATCGGAAAACAGGGCGAACGGGCGCACATCCGTGCAGCACCGAGACAAGGCCCGGCCGAGTAAGAAGGCTCAGGGACCTCATATCCGGGACCGGGACCGATGCTCTTTCTTCCTCCACGGGCCGTGCTCCGCCATCACTTCACCCAGCAGGCGCCCCACGATCCCGGCGGCCGGGAAACTCAAGTGCTGGCTGTATGCGTGGTTCTCCAACCCATCCTCTTCCGTCT
>NZ_PQSR01000224.1 GCF_002920635.1 Streptomyces sp. Ru72
GCCTTGTGCGCGTTCAGCGGCTGCTCCATCTTCATGGCCTCCAGGACGACGACCAGGTCGCCCTCCTTGACCTCCTGGCCCTCCTCGACCGCGACCTTCACGATCGTGCCCTGCATCGGCGAGGCGAGGGTGTCACCCGAGGCCACCGGCCCCGACTTGCGGGCCGCGCGCCGCTTCGGCTTCGCGCCGGCCGCCAGGCCCGTGCGGGCCAGGGACATGCCCAGGGAGGAGGGAAGGGAGACCTCCAGGCGCTTGCCGCCGACCTCGACGACGACCGTCTCGCGGCCCGGCTCCTCCTCGGCCTCCGCCTCGGCGGGGGCGGTGAAGGGCTTGATGTCGTTGACGAACTCGGTCTCGATCCAGCGGGTGTGGACCGTGAACGGGCCGTCCTGCCCGTGCACCTCCGGAGCGAACGCGGGGTCGGCGACCACCTTGCGGTGGAAGGGGATCGCCGTGGCCATGCCCTCGACCTGGAACTCCTGAAGCGCGCGGGCGGCCCGCTGGAGGGCCTCCTTGCGGGTGCGGCCGGTCACGATGAGCTTGGCCAGCAGCGAGTCCCACGCCGGGCCGATCACGCTGCCGGACTCCACACCCGCGTCCAGGCGCACGCCGGGGCCGGACGGCGCAGCGAACGCCGTCACCGTGCCGGGGGCGGGGAGGAAGTTGCGGCCGGGGTCCTCGCCGTTGATGCGGAACTCGAAGGAGTGGCCGCGCAGTTCGGGGTCGCCGTAGCCGAGCGGCTCGCCGTCGGCGATGCGGAACATCTCGCGGACCAGGTCGATCCCGGCGACCTCCTCGGTGACCGGGTGCTCGACCTGCAGACGGGTGTTGACCTCCAGGAAGGAGATGGTGCCGTCCTGGCCGACCAGGAACTCGCAGGTGCCCGCGCCCTCGTAGCCGGCCTCCTTCAGGATGGCCTTCGAGGCGCGGTACAGCTCGGCGACCTGCTCCTCGTTCAGGAACGGCGCCGGGGCCTCCTCGACCAGCTTCTGGTGCCGGCGCTGCAGCGAGCAGTCACGGGTGGAGACGACGACCACGTTGCCGTGCTTGTCGGCCAGGCACTGGGTCTCCACGTGCCGCGGCCGGTCCAGGTAGCGCTCGACGAAGCACTCGCCGCGGCCGAAGGCGGCCACCGCCTCACGGACGGCCGACTCGTACAGCTCGGGGACCTCTTCCAGGGTGCGGGCGACCTTCAGGCCGCGTCCGCCACCGCCGAAGGCGGCCTTGATGGCGATCGGCAGCCCGTGCTCCTCGGCGAAGGCGACGACCTCCTCCGCCCCGGAGACGGGGTCGGGGGTGCCGGCGACCAGGGGGGCACCGGCGCGCTGGGCGATGTGGCGGGCGGCGACCTTGTCGCCCAGGTCGCGGATGGCCTGCGGCGGCGGGCCGATCCAGATCAGCCCGGCGTCGAGCACCGCCTGGGCGAAGTCCGCGTTCTCGGAGAGGAAGCCGTAGCCGGGGTGGACGGCGTCCGCCCCGGAGTCCTTGGCCGCCTGCAGGACCTTGTCGATGTCCAGGTAGCTGGTGGCCGGGGTGTCACCGCCCAGGGCGAACGCCTCGTCCGCGGCGCGGACGTGTACCGCGTCCCGGTCCGGATCGGCGTACACGGCCACGCTGGCGATCCCGGCGTCCCGGCAGGCCCGGGCGACGCGGACAGCGATTTCGCCACGGTTGGCGATCAACACCTTGCGCACG
>NZ_PQSR01000225.1 GCF_002920635.1 Streptomyces sp. Ru72
CTAAGGGCTGTCCCGGAATGCGGTGCCAGGCTGCCACACCCCTACTCCCCAGGGTGGGGGCGTCAGCTGTTGACCTTGGCGCTTGCGTTCGACGCCCGCCCCGGGAAGAGTTTCATCCGGCGGACGCCCCTTCGGGGCGATGTCGTTCGAGCTGGGGCAGGGGCAGAGGGATGTGCGTAGTGGATGCGGCGGCCAAGGAGGCTGCCGTCGCTCGGTTCCTCCGCGAGTGTCCGCAGATAGAGCAAGCTAACTGCGACCACCCCGCGCTGCTGGGCTGCACCGATGTCGCTTGGTCGCAGATTCCCGGGTGTCCTGCCGGGATCCCGGTCCTGCTCCGTGGGCTCCTCGATCCGGTAGCCGGCCCCGAGGCCCTGCGTGTGCTGGGCAACGTCTTGATGAACAGCGTCTTTCACGTGAGCGCAGCGATGCCAGCCGCCCTGCCCTTCCTGATCCGCCTGGCAGCCCTCCCTGACATCGCGGTGCGCTCCGGCCTGGTCGACCTCTTGGTCGTTGCCGCGGAGCTGTCTCAACCTGTCGACGCGGACAACGAACGCCAGGTCGTGCTGCTCGGCAACGACTGCGATCACCCGGAACGCGAATGGTGCAGGGCCGCCTTCGCCGCACACGCTTCTGCGCTGCGCGCGTTGTTGGAGGACGAGACTCGTCCGGACGGACTGATCAGCGCCGACGACCACGCGTGCCTGCTCAAGGCTGTTGAACCGCAGAGACACCTCTCCTCCTAACTACCGGCAGGCCAGCACGGGTACGCGGCGTGAAAAGATCTTGTGGTGTCTGGTGTGATCACAGCGTCGAGCCCTTCCTGGATAGCCCCCTTCACCGGGCTGAGCCCATGTCAGTTCCGCAAGTTGATCACCGCGCTGCGCCGCGAAGGAGCGGATCCGGTTCGTAGAGGACGACCGTGGAGCCTGCCGTTGGAGGACCGGGTTTTGCTGGTCGCCGCGTACTGGCGGACGAACCTGACCTTGCGGCAGCTTGCCCCGCTCTTCGGAGTCTCGAAGTCGGCCGCCGACCGCATCATCGGCCATCTCGGGCCCTCGCTCGCGCTCCAGCAACGCAAGCGGTTCCGCAAGGGCACCGTGCTGATCGCGGACGGAACTCTGGTCCCCACGCGCGACCACACCATCGCCGAGCAGTCCAAGAACTACAGGTACTCCACCAACCACCAGGTCGTCATCGACGCGGACACCCGGCTCGTCGTCGTGATCGGCCGACCAGTCGCCGGAAACCGCAATGACTGCAAGGCATGGGAGCTGTCCGGCGCGAAGGGCGCTGTTGGAAGGGCGACGGTGATCGCGGACGGCGGCTACCGGGGTACCGGCCTGGTCATCCCTCATCGCCGCGAGAAAGGCCAGGCTGAACTGCTGGCCTGGAAAGAGGAGCACAACATCTCCCATCGCAAGGTCCGCGCCCGCGTCGAGCACACCTTCGCCCGCATGAAGAGCTGGAAGATCCTCCGCGACTGCCGTCTGAAAGGCGACGGCGTCCACCACGCCATGCTCGGCATCGCCCGCCTGCACAACCTCACCCTCGCCGGGTGAGCACACGCCGCACATCAGGCGATCGCGTCCAGGCCGGCACAGAGATCATTTGCGGGACAGCCCTTAG
>NZ_PQSR01000227.1 GCF_002920635.1 Streptomyces sp. Ru72
GGTGAGCGCCCGCCCCTCGCGGCGGCGCACGGTGGCCGAACTGACCGTCGTGCTCGTCGTCACGGGCTCCGTGGTGGCGCTGCGCCGACGCGGCACGGCGGACGGCGGCCTGGACCAGCTGACCGCGGCTGCCCCGGTTCTCGTCGCGGTGGTCGCCGCCTTCGTACTGCTGCGGCTGTACCCGCTGCCGCTGCGGCTGCTCGCCCGCCCGGCGGCGCGTCTCAGGGGCGCGGTGCTCCCCCTGGGCGTGGTGCGCGCCGGCCGCACTCCGTCCACGGCCGCCCTGCCGCTGCTCGCCGTCCTGGTGGCGCTCACCGTGACCTCGTTCGGCGGTGCGGTCCTGGCCGGGGTGGCCGCCGGGCGGGACCGGGCGGCACTCGCGGCCGTCGGCGCCGACGCGCGCGTCCAGGCCCAGGCCGCCCTGCCGCGAGGACTCGCGGAGCGGATTCGTCGCCTCCATGGTGTGCGGGACGTGGCGGCCGTCCGCGTCGAAACCGGCCTTCGTACGGAGCGCGGCACGGAGTACGACCTGCTCATGGTGGACCCGGGGTCCTACGCGCGGCTCGCCGCGGTGACGGGCGTGGACGGCCGCTTCCCGACGGCAGAGCTGGACGATCGTGGTGCCGGAGCGCTTGCCGCGGTGGTTTCGCCGCGACTGGCCGCGGAGTTCGGCGGACACGCACGCGTCGTGCGGACGGCCGCCGGGCCGCTCGACGTACGGGCTGTCGCCGCTCGGGAGGCCGCTGTCGCGGTGCCGGGCCGGGAGTTCGTCATCGTGTCGGCGAAGGCCGTGGCGCGCGAGCACGCCGACTGGCAGCCGACGTCCGCGCTGGAGCCGACGGAACTGTACGTGACCGGCCAGGTCGACGGTCGATCCCTGCGCGCCACCGCCCAGCGGGCGTCGGGCCGGCTGACCGTCCGGCTGCGGTCCGAGGAGCGGGCGGCGCTGAAGGGGACCGCTCTGCAGTCCGGTGCCCAGCGCGTGTATCAGGCGGCGGTGGCGGCCGGCGGCGGCTACTGCGTCCTGGCCCTGCTGCTCTCCCTGCTGCAGAGCGCACCGCAGCGCCGGACCACGCTGGCCCGGCTGCGCACCATGGGCATGAGGGTGGGTCAGCGCCAGTGGCTCGCCGTGCTCGACGTGCTGCCGCAGGTGCTGCTGGGCGCGGTCGGCGGCGTGCTCACGGGTCTGGCCGTGGTCCCGCTGCTGCGGCCCGGTGTGGACCTGACCGCTCTGGCCTTCACCGGCCGGCCAACGGCCGACGGCATGCCCGCGGTGGTGCCGGCCACCGACCCGCTCGCACTCGTCCTGCCGTCGGCGGGACTCCTGGGCGTGGCGTGCGCCGTGCTCGCGGCCCAGGCGTGGTGGACCGGACGGCGCGGAGAAGGCACGGACCTGAGGATGGGGGATCAGGCATGACGGAAGGGACCTCCGCGGCGTCGGACGCGGTCACACTGGCCGACCTGGAGCAACGGGTCGCGCGACAGCGTGAGCAGCCCGCCCGTGACCAGGACGCTCTGATCGTGTGCGACCGTCTGGTGCGCGTGTTCACCGGCCAGGGAGGAGAGGTGC
>NZ_PQSR01000228.1 GCF_002920635.1 Streptomyces sp. Ru72
CTCGAATCCTGCCCATCTGGACCGGATGGACCTGCCGGATCCGGAGTCGCTGCTGGCCGATCCGGCCTGCGCAGACCTGCCCGGAGCGGGGCGATCTGCGGCAGGCGGCGCTGGAGGCGGTGGTGGCCGCCGTCGGGGCGCGGCCGGCGCGGGAGCGGTGGGAGGCGGGCTGGGCGGTGCTGGTCCGCGCCCTGGCGACCGGTGCCCCGGACCTGCTGGTCGGCCCGGCCACGGCGTTGGCCGCGCTGCGGCGCGACGACTGGGAGGTGCCGGATGCGGTGGAGCGGCTGGCCGGGGTGGTCGGTCTCGCCCGGCGGGCCGACCGGTCGGTGGGGCGGGCCACGGCGGCGGCCGACGCCGGGCGTGCGACGGGGGCGCGCCGATGACGGGGGCCGCGAAGCGCCCGGGGCCGCGCCCGCTGCCGCGCCCGATGTCCCCGCCCCCGCCACCGCGTCCGGTGCGGGCCACCGTGCCCGGGCCGCCGGCCGGTTCCGGCGGGCCGGCCGACCGGCCCGGACTCCCCCTGGACATGGAGAAGTTGCTGGCCGCCCGACTGCACGCGGTGAAGGTCCGCCCCTACCTGGCCAGCGCGCTCTTCGCGCTGCATGTGGTCGAGGACCGGTCGGTGCCGACGATGGCGGTGGACGCGCACTGGCGCTGCTACGCCTCCCCCGGCTTCGTGGCGCGCACCCCGGTGGAGGAGCTGGCGGGCGTCTGGGTGCATGAGGTCTCCCATCTGCTCCGGGACCACCACGGGCGGGGCGAGCGGTATGCGCGGGAGCACGGGGAACACGGGCCGGGCGAGCGACTGCGGCGGAACATCGCCGCCGACTTCGAGATCAACGACGACATCTACGGCGACGGTCTGCCCCTTCCTGCCGGGGCGGTGTTGCCGTCGCTGCTGCGGCTGCCGTCCGGGCTGCTGATGGAGGAGTACCTGCGTACGGCGTCGATGTCCGGGCTCGCCGCGGACCTGGCCTGGCTGGACTGCGGCAGTGGAGCCGACGGGCAGGTCCGGCCGTGGGAGCGGGGGCCCGACGGGGCACACGGCCTGAGCAGGCAGCAGCGGGACGCGGTTCGCTTCCGGGTCGCAGAGGGGATCAAGGGCCGACCGGGCGACGCGCCGCAGGGGTGGCGCCGGTGGGCGGACGAGGCGTTCCATCCACCGCAACCGTGGCGGCAGTTGCTGGGGGCGGCCGTCCGCTCGGCGGCGGGTGCGCCGGGGGTGGGCGAGGACCACAGCTACCGGCGTCCGTCCCGGCGCTCGGCCGGCATCCCCGGGGTGCTGCTGCCGAGCCTGCGCCGTACGCCGCCCCGGGTCTGCGTCGTGATCGACACCTCCGGGTCGGTGAGCGACGCGGAGCTGGGCAGCGCGCTGCTGGAGGTGGCGGCGATCTCGCGGGCCGTGGGCGGACGGCGTGACCTGGTCTCGGTGATCTCCTGCGACGCGGCGGCCGGGGTCGCCGTCCCGCTCTGCCGCGCCGAGAACATCGCACTGGTCGGCGGCGGGGGAACGGATCTGCGCTCCGGCTTCGCCCGGGCGCTGCGCT
>NZ_PQSR01000229.1 GCF_002920635.1 Streptomyces sp. Ru72
CTAGTAGGGCTTGGTCAGGTCCGTATTGGGGTGGGTATGTCGCGGTGGCAGGTAGGGCAGGCGCCGGCCCAGAGGGCGAGGAGTGTCTGCAGTTCGCGGACTACTTGGTAGAGGCTCAGTCCCGCACCCGGTCTTTTGGGTCTCGTGCCAGCCGTTGGAGTGTGCAGAAGGCGTGGGCTGCGGAGACGAGGGTGACATGGTGATGCCAGCCGTTCCAGGTGCGGCCCTCGAAGTGCGCCAGCCCGAGGGCCTGTTTCATCTCGCGGTAGTCGTGCTCGATGCGCCAGCGCAGTTTGGTCAGCCGCACCAATGTGGCCAGCGGCATCCCGGAGGGCAGGCTGGACAGCCAGAACTGCACCGGCTCGGGTTCGCCGGCGGGCCATTCGGCCAGCAGCCAGCGCTCGGGCAGTTCCGGATCGCCGGCCGCCTTGCGGATTCCTCGTCCGGCGGGCCGGACCCTGAGGGCGACAAAACGTGAGTACATGCGCTTGAAGCCGCTCCGGCTCGTGCCTGGCCGGGATCCCTCCCGCCAGGACACTGGCCGAGCGGCTGCCCGGCCGGCCGCGATGACGAGGTCTTTCATGGTCTGCGGCGGGTCGGGATACTGCCTCTTCGGCGGCCGGCCGGTGCCCGCGTAGACGGGCTGGACGGGCCGGGCGTCGGCAGGATGAGCGGTGTGGCGGCCGGAGATGCCGACCGCGTAGGGCAGGTTGCGTTCCTCCAGGCCGCTGCGGAAGGCGGCTGCATCGCCATATCCGGCATCCGCCACGACCAGGGGCACCTCGACGCCCCACGACCGCGCCTCGTCGATCATGTCCAGGGCCAGCTGCCACTTCTCCACGTGGCCCGCCTGCGCGGGGATGCCGCAGCGGCCGCGGCGGGCGACCTTGTCCGGGTCGGCCTCGGGCGAGGCCGGATCCCAGGAGGCGGGCACGAACAGCCGCCAGCCGATCGCGGCCGAGGCACGGTCGTTGGCCAGGTGCAGCGACACTCCCACCTGGCAGTTGGTGACCTTGCCGGCGGTGCCGGTGTACTGCCGGGACACACACGCCGAGGCATTCCCGTCCTTGAGGAACCCGGTGTCGTCCACGATCAGAGCCTCCGGTGCGATCACGTCCTGCATCATCCAGGCCAGGCGGGCCTGCACGTGCGCCGGATTCCACGGGCTGCTCGTCACGAAGTGCGCCAGCGCCTGCCGGTTACCGTCCTCACCCAGCCGGGCGGCCATCGGCTCCACCGACTTACGTCTGCCCTCCAGCAGCAGCCCCCGCACATACACCTGACCCCACCACCGCTGGTCAGCACGGAAGAACCCGTCGAACAACTCCGCCGTGAACGCCTCCAGGTCCTCCCGGACCTCGGCCATCTCCCCAGGTGTCACACCCCCACAACGACACCCACAGCCCAACAGACACGCCACTCACGACTGAAGCTGACCAAGCCCTACTAG
>NZ_PQSR01000230.1 GCF_002920635.1 Streptomyces sp. Ru72
CCGGCGTGGCCGCCGCCGTGCCCCGGACCTCCGGCACGCTGCGCTCCCACAGTGCCTGGTCCACGGCCGGGACACCGGGGAGCAGCCCCGCATCGCGGTGGATCAGCACACCGGCCTCCTCGACGAGGGCCTGCGCGCGGCCGATCTCCTCGAAGCTCACCCCGGCGTGCGCGGCCGGGGCGACCGCGGCGCAGGCCGCCCCATGCAGGGGGCAGCACCAGGTGCTCCACCGCATGGACGGCCGCGGCCGGGTGCCGTTCCATCAGCCGACGCGGCTCTTCGCCCAGTTCTTCGGCAGACCGCACCACCGGCGCGCACAGCGCGCGTGTTGCTTCATGCCCCGACCAATGAAACTTACCGGCCGACAGCGTGGGACTCACCGCCTGCTGTCGCCGCCGAGTCACGGCTGGATCCCTGCAAGTCGCAAATCGACGGGATCCCATAGGCAGATCTCAACGCGCCGACCAAGCAGCGGCGCACCGCTCAGCGGAGCTTCGACCGGCTGGTGGAGGAGCACGACGCCCACGACATCTCCCATACGGTGGTCCGCACCTGCGAGAGGGACCGGCGGCCGCAGATCCGGCGGGACACGGGCATCGGCCCGCAGGCGATGTTCGTGCCGCAGACCCATCTGCCCGGGGCGGAGGCTGAGGTCGACTTCGGTGAAGTCCACGTGTTCCTAGCCGTGATCGCCTTCCGGGTCCTGGGCTGGGAGGTGTCCCGCGCAGGCACATCCGGTACGACAACTTGCGGGTCGCGGTCGAGCGGCTGTTGGGCTTCTACCGGGGCCGGGTGGAGACGGACCGCTGGACCGCGTTCCGCTCGCACTCGGGCAATCGCGCCGTTCTACTGCCGTCCTGGCATCGAGGGCGCCCACGAGAAGGGCGGTGTCGAGGGGCAGATCGGTTACTTCCGCCACAACCACTTCGTTCCCGGCCCCGAAGTCGCCTCGCCCACCGAGCTGAACGCGATGGTCGACCAGTGGACCAGGACGACGAAGCCCGGAGACTGCGGGCCGCACCCGCGCCAGCGGCGACTACTTCGCGGACGAACAGCACGTGCTGCTGACGGCCGTTGTCGACGGAGGCGTTCGAGACGGGACGCTGGTTCACCCCGAGGGTCAACCGGTTCAGCCGGATCAGCGTCCGTGGCCACGTACTCGGTGCCGGTCCGCTTCATCCAGTCCGCGGTCAGCACCATCTCCGGGATGCTCGTTCGGCACACGTCGCCGAACGGGTCCGTCAGCTCAATGACTCCGCGCGCCAGCCGGGACACCACCGAGGCACGACCGCCGAGCTGTACTCGGTCCCACACAGCCAGGCGCTGTGGCCACGACACATCCATCGGCCTTCCTCACCCGGCACCAGTCGTAATACGGCTCGCGCACCGCTATGTGTGACTTCCGGCACCATAATGACCCTTAAAGCTAAGAGGCCC
>NZ_PQSR01000231.1 GCF_002920635.1 Streptomyces sp. Ru72
GACGACCGACTCGGTCATCAACGCGATCCTCGCCCACGTCCCCGTCCCGCGCTGATGGCACTCACCGGACGCGCCGCGCTCCTCGCGGCACTCGGCACCCTGCCGGTCGGCATCTGGGACCCCAGCTGGACGGGCATCCTCGCCGTCAACGGCTCACTCGCACTGGCATGCGCCTGCGACTTCGCACTGGCCGCACCCGTACGCCGACTGGGCCTGACCCGTTCCGGTGACGCCTCCGTACGCCTCGGCGAAACGGCCGACGTCACGCTCACGGTCACCAACCCGTCAGGACGGCCGCTGCGCGCCCAGGTACGCGACGCCTGGCCGCCCAGCAGCTGGCAGCCCGGGACCGAAGTGGCCGCCTCCCGCCACAGTCTGACGGTCCCTCCGGGCGAGCGCCGCCGTGTGACGACGCGTCTGAGGCCCACGCGCCGTGGCGACCGCCTGGCCGACCGCGTCACGATCCGTTCGTACGGGCCGCTCGGCCTCTTCTCCCGCCAGGGCACGCACAAGGTCCCCTGGGCGGTCCGGGTTCTGCCTCCCTTCACCAGTCGTAAGCACCTTCCCGCCAAACTGGCCCGCCTGCGGGAACTCGACGGCCGCACCAGCGTGCTGACGCGCGGCGAGGGCACGGAGTTCGACAGCCTGCGCGAATACGTCCCCGGGGACGACACCCGCTCCATCGACTGGCGCGCCACGGCACGGCAGTCCACGGTCGCGGTGCGCACGTGGCGGCCCGAACGCGACCGTCACATCCTGCTGGTCCTGGACACGGGCCGCACCTCCGCCGGCCGGGTCGGAGACGCACCGCGCCTGGACGCCTCCATGGACGCCGCGCTGCTGCTGGGCGCGCTGGCGACCCGTGCAGGGGACCGCGTGGATCTGCTCGCCTACGACCGTCGGGTACGCGCCCTGGTCCAGGGACGTGCCGCCGGCGATGTCCTGCCGTCGCTGGTCAACGCGATGGCGACACTGGAGCCGGAACTCGTGGAAACGGACGCGCGCGGTCTCACGGCCACGGCGCTACGGACGGCGCCCCGGCGCTCGTTGATCGTCCTGCTGACCACCCTGGACACCGCTCCCATCGAGGAGGGGCTCCTTCCAGTACTCCCCCGGCTCACTCAGCGTCACACGGTGCTGCTGGCGTCGGTGGCCGATCCGTACATCGCCCGCATGGCGACGGCTCGGGGCAGCACGGAGGCGGTCTACGAGGCCGCTGCCGCGGCCCAAGCGCATTCGGAACGGACACGCATGGCCGAGCAGCTACGGCGTCACGGGGTGACGGTCGTGGACGCGACGCCGGAGGATCTGGCGCCGGCCCTGGCGGACGCATATTTGGCGCTGAAGGCGGCGGGGCGGCTCTGAATCCAAGGGCGGGGCGACCGGCGCCTCAACGGCCCTAACGCCTCGCCTCTCTCCCTTTTCCGCCCT
>NZ_PQSR01000232.1 GCF_002920635.1 Streptomyces sp. Ru72
GAGGAATAATCGGAAGGTCCACAGCGTCCTCGCTGTGTTATTTCAAAGGAACCTCGACCATCGGAACAATCCGACGGACGGGGTATCAACATATCTGGCGTTGACTTTTGGCACGCTGTTGAGTTCTCAAGGAACGAACGCTTCCTTCGTACTCACCGGAGAGACTCTCTCGGCTTTCCTTCGGGCGCTTCCCTTCGGTGTTTCAAACTCTATCAGTGTTTTTCCGTCTCCCTGACCACCGTCCTGCAGACATGCAAAACGGACCCCGAGATAGGATCTGACAAGTTTGGGTGCTGCCCGGTCAACGACGCTCGGTCGCATCGCTCCGCCCCAGGCAGGAGTACGACTGTACACCGGCCCGGGAGCGGGTGCAAATCGCTCGTGCCGCGATCCAAGGGCCGCCAACCCGTACGTCTCATGCGGAACCGGCAGTTCATATGACATACGCTGCTGCGCAGTGCGCCGTCCGGGACATGCAGTGACGGCCCGTTCGGATCTCCACCCCCTGGGAGGCTTTCCATGACCACCGTGACGTCCCCTCTCGCCGGACGTGCGATCGAACTGGCCGCAGTGCCCGACCCCGTCTTCTCAGGAGCGATGGTCGGTCCCGGCATGGCGATCGACCCCGTACGTGAGCCCGTGGAGGCCGTCTCCCCCGTGGACGGCGTCATCGTGTCCCTTCATCCGCACGCCTTCGTCGTGGTGGACGGAGAGGGACACGGCGTCCTGACCCATCTGGGCATCGACACCGTGCAGCTGAACGGCGAAGGCTTCGAGCTTCTCGTCAACAAGGGCGACACCGTCACGCGTGGTGAGGCCGTCGTGCGCTGGAACCCGGCCGCCGTCGAGCAGGCCGGCAAGTCCCCGGTGTGCCCGGTGGTGGCGCTGGAAGCCACGGCCGACTCCCTGTCCGGTCTCCGTGAGGACGGCGACGTGAAGGCGGGCGACCAGCTCTTCTCCTGGCAGTGATGCCGGCGCCGTAACTGAACGGCACAACAGACGACCATCGCGGTGGCGGGACCGCCGCATGATTCGGAGACGGGTGAGATGGAGACAACGCTGCGAGGCGTCGGTGTGAGCCACGGTGTGGCGATCGGCGAGGTTCGGCACATGGGGACGGCGGTACTCGAGCCCCCGGCGAAGCAGATCCCGGCGGAGGAGGCGGAGCGCGAACAGGGGCGCGCACGCCAGGCCGTGGAGGCTGTGGCAGCCGATCTGATCGCGCGCGGCAACCTCGCGGGCGGCGAGGCACAGGCGGTGCTGGAGGCACAGGCCATGATGGCCCAGGACCCCGAGCTGATGGCAGACGTGGAGCGCCGCATA
>NZ_PQSR01000233.1 GCF_002920635.1 Streptomyces sp. Ru72
GTGAAGCGCTCCGGGATCGGTGGAGGCTCTATGCGTTGACTCCAGCCGCCGGTTGGGGCTGGAGTTGAGCGTAGTGGTTGGTCTCGTGTTCGTGGGGCGGGATGTCCCCGATGGCGGTATGGAGGCGCTGGTTGTTGAACCAGTCGACCCATTCCGCGGTGCCGAGCTCGACGTCGGCCAGACCGTGCCAGGGCCTGCGGGGCTTGATCAGCTCCGTCTTGTAGAGGCCGATCTGGGACTCCATGAGCGCGTTGTCCAGGGCGTCGCCGACGGTGCCGATCGAGGCGTCGATGCCGGCCTCGAGCAGGTGGGCGGTGAACGCGAAAGACGTGTATTGACTGCCCGCGTCCGAGTGATGAACGAGCCCGGGACCTGCGGGAATGCCAGCCCGGTCGCGGCGCCACAAGGCCATGTCGAGGGCGTCGAGGACGAGCTTGGCCCGCTTGCTGGTCGCGGCCGACCAGCCGACGATCGCTCGGGAGAACACGTCCACAACGAAGGCGACGTAGACGATGCCGGACCAGGTTGCGACATAGGTGAAGTCGGCTACCCACCGCTCGTTCGGACCGGACGCGGTGAAGTCGCGTCTGAGCAGGTCAGAGGCCCGCTCATGGCCGTCATCGCGGATGGTTGTGCGGATCTTCTTCCCGCGTCGGGCACCCTCAAGACCAAGGTCACGCATCAGCCGGGCGACCGTGCAGCGGGCCACAGGTATGCCTTCGCGGTGCAGCTGCCGCCAGACCTTCCGCACTCCGTAGACACCGAAGTTGTCGGCGTGGACGCGGCTGATCTGCGTCTTCAGCTTCGCGTCGCGGACCGACCGCGGGCTGGGGGTGCGGTTCTTGGCGGCGTAGTAGGTGCTCGTCGCAATCTTCAGTCCGTGGCTGGTCAGGACCTTGCAGATCGGCTCGACTCCGAACACCTGCCGGTGGGCGTCGATGAACGCTACGAGCGCTTCGACGGCCGGTCGAGCTCGGCCGCGAAGAAAGCCGAGGCCGCCTTGAGGATCTCGTTGGCCCGGCGCAGCTCGGCATTCTCGGCCCGCAGCCGCTTGATCTCCGCGGCCTCCTCCGAAGTCACCCCGGGACGCTGGCCAGTGTCGACCTCGGCCTTGCGGACCCACGTCCGCACCGTCTCGGCCGAACCGATGCCCAGCTTTGCGGCGACCGCTTTCATCGCGGCCCACTCAGTTGGATAGTTGGGGCGAACCTCAGCGACCATGCGCACCGCACGCTCACGAAGCTCGGCAGGGTAAGGGGACGGACGGGCCATGACTCGATCCTCTCAGGGAATCGTGCCTCCATCAGACCCGGAGCGCTTCA
>NZ_PQSR01000234.1 GCF_002920635.1 Streptomyces sp. Ru72
TGGAGTCCGTACGTGTCGGTGGCGTCGTCGGCTACGCCACCTGCTCGCCGCACCTGGCCGAGACCCGCGCGGTGGTCGACGACGTGCTCAAGCAGTACCGCGACGCCGAACTCATCGACGCCCGGCCGCTGCTTCCCGGCCTGCCGGACCTCGGCGACGGCCCCGACATCCAGCTCTGGCCGCATCTGCACGGCACGGACGCGATGTACCTGGCCCTCATCCGCCGCACGGGATGAACCCGGCGGCCGGCACCGCCCGGCGGCGTCGGGCAGACGCTCACCGCGCCTTGTCGGGCCGCACCGCGATGTGATCGGGCTCCAGGTCCAGCAGAACGCGGTCGCGGATGTCGAGGGCCTGAGCGAAGTCGTGCGGCAGCTGAAGGCGGCCGGAGCGGTCCACGGTGGCGTACTCACGGGCCGTGGTCGTGGTGCGTCCCTCGTCGTCGGTGGTGGTGCGGCGCAGCACCTCCGAGGCGGTACGGCCGTCGCGGATGGCGACCGTGCGGCGGATGGCGGAGGCGACCGCGGTGTCGTGGGTGACCAGGACGACCGTCGTGCCGAGTTCCTCGTTGACGGTGCGGAAGGTGGCGAAGACCTGGTCGGCCGTGGTGGAGTCGAGCTGGCCCGTGGGTTCGTCGGCGAGGACCACCGCCGGGTGGTTGGCCAGGGCCACGGCGATGGCGGTGCGCTGCTGCTCGCCGCCCGACATCTGATGCGGGCGGCGGTCGCGGCAGTGGGCGACACCGGTCATCTCCAAGAGCTCCGTGGTGCGTACGGCGCGCTGCCGCCTGCCCCTGACGAGGCCCGCGAGGCGCATGGGCAGGGCCACGTTCTGGGCAGCCGTGAGGTAGGGCAGGAGGTTGCGCGCCGTCTGCTGCCAGACGAAGCCCACCACTTCGCGCCGGTAGCGCAGCCGGGACCGGCTGTCCATGGCCAGCAGGTCGAAGCCCGCGACCGTGGCGCCGCCCGCGGTGGGGACGTCCAGCCCCGCCAGGATGTTCAAGAGAGTGGACTTCCCGCTGCCCGAGGCGCCGACCAGGGCCATGAGCTCGCCCTTCGAGACCAGCAGGTCCAGCCCTTGCAGGGCC
>NZ_PQSR01000235.1 GCF_002920635.1 Streptomyces sp. Ru72
TGCGCGGCAACACCGTGCAGATCAGCCCGCCGTTCATCACCACCGACGACGAGGTCCGGCAGCTCGTGGCCGCCATCGACACCGTCGTCTCCGCCCAGGAAGCCAGGTGACCACCATGAGTACCCTCCCCGATGCCGAACCGACTGCCCTGGCCGACTCCGAGAAGGTCCTGGCCAATCTCGACCTCGCCGTTCCGGGCGTGACCCGGACCTTCGACGTCCACGATCCCGCTACCGGCCAGACGATCGCGCAGGTCCCCGACTTCGACGCGCTCCAGGCCCTGGAGGCCGTGGCCCGCGCCGACGAGGCCGGCCGTTCCTGGGCCGCCACCACCGCCCGGCACCGCGCCGACATCCTGCGCGCCTGGTACGACCTGATCATCGGCAACGCCGAGATGATCGCCCTGCTCATCACCCGGGAGATGGGCAAGCCGCTCGCCGAGGCCCGCGCCGAGATCTCCTACGGGGCCGACTTCGTCCGCTGGTACGCCGAGGAAGCGGTACGCCCTGCCGGAGGCCTGCGCGACGCTCCGGCCGGCGGGGCCCGTCTGCTCACCCGGCGCGCACCGGTGGGGCTGTCGGTTTTGATCACCCCGTGGAACTTCCCGCTCGCCATGGCGACCCGCAAGATCGCCCCGGCGCTCGCCGCCGGCTGCCCGGTGGTCATCAAACCCGCGCCCAACACGCCCCTGACCACGATCTTCGCGGTCCAGCTCGCCCTCGCAGCCGGCGTCCCCGAAGACCTGGTGCAGGTCGTGACCACCACCGAAGCCCCCGCCTTCAGCACCGCCGTGCTGGCCGATCCGCGGGTGCGCAAGGTGTCCTTCACCGGATCGACCGCGGTCGGCAGGGTGCTCCTGCATCTCGCCGCGGACAACGTGCTGAAGAGTTCCATGGAACTGGGCGGCAACGCCCCGCTGCTGGTCTTCGACGACGCCGACCTGGAGCGGGCCGTCGAGGGAGCGTTCGCCGCCAAGATGCGCAACGGCGGCCAGTCCTGCATCGCCGCCAACCGCATCTTCGTCCAGGACGGAATCGCCGACGCCTTCGTCGAGGCCCTGACCGAGCGGCTGGCCACTGTGGAGG
>NZ_PQSR01000236.1 GCF_002920635.1 Streptomyces sp. Ru72
CCCCCCGGGGACGCCGGCCGGGCGTGAAGGCTCGCTGACCAGGGCGCCGACCGGCCCGTCTCCGGGGCGACGCGTCCGGGCCCGGTCCTCGGCGGGTGGCCGGGTTCGGCCGTCGGCTCAGAGGGTGCGCAGCAGCACCGTCGGCTGTTCCACGCAGTCCGCCGCGTACCGCAGGAAGCCGCCTGCCGTACCGCCGTCGCACACCCGGTGGTCGAAGGTGAGCGAGAGCTGCACGACCTGCCGCACCGCGAGCTCGCCGTCGTGGACCCAGGGCTTGGGGACGATACGGCCGACGCCGAGCATGGCCGCCTCGGGATGGTTGATGATCGGTGTCGAGCCGTCGACGCCGAACACCCCGTAGTTGTTCAGCGTGAACGTCCCGCCGGTGAGGTCCGCCGGGGTGAGGGTCCCGGCCCGCGCGGCCTCGGTGAGCCGCGCGAACTCGGTGGTCAGCGACTCGACGTCCCGCGCGTGCGCGTCGCGTACGACGGGGACGACAAGCCCCCGCTCGGTCTGCGCGGCGAACCCCAGGTGCACCTGGTCGAGCCGGACGATCTCCCGGGCCTCCGTGTCGACGGTGGCGTTGAGCTCCGGGAACCGGGCGAGCGCGGCGGTGCAGATGCGGGCCAGCAGCGCGAGCAGGGAGATCTTCGGGCCGCCGGTCGCATTCATCGCCGCCCGTGCGCGCATCAGCTCGGTCGCGTCGGCGTCCACCCAGCAGGTCGCGTCGGGGATCTCGCGCCGGCTCCGGGAAAGCTTGTCGGCCACGGCACCGCGCACGCCCTTGAGGGGGACACGGGTGCCGGCACGGGACTCGGGGCGCTCGAGGAGAGCCATCTGGGCTGCCTGAGCGGTCATCGCGGTCTTCGGCGCCTCCTCGCGGGCCGCCGTGGCCCTCAGTGCCCCCTCCACGTCCGCCCGCAGGATCAGCCCGTCGGGACCGGACCCCCTCAACTGCCGCAGGTCAAGGCCGTTCTGGCGGGCCAGCCTGCGGACCAGCGGGGAGATCACCGGCACGGGGCCGCCGGGGCGCTCCGGGACGGTGGGG
>NZ_PQSR01000237.1 GCF_002920635.1 Streptomyces sp. Ru72
CGTACTCTACGGCGACGGGCGGGCTGCCGGGCAGCAGCATGTCTACTCGCCACGACCGTAGCCGCCGCTTCCCCTCGACCGTAGATGACGCGTGGCGCGCAACGGACCCGGGGCTTTGAAGGCCGGGCAGACGTGTCTGCAATGCCGTGAAAATTTCCTGTTCTCGTCGTGAGACGCCCCTCTTGCCGCACCGAGGGCACCCGGTTCCTTGAACGTGCCGGTTGTAGACCGATGTCTTCCACCGATGGCTGTCATCGCGCAGACACCGCCACCACACACTCTGCACTGCCACGACTGATCCTGTCAGTGGCAGCCCCACAGGATTTTCGATGTGTCCCCAGTCGTACTCGTCTGCGAGGTCGGGGCGCAGATAGGCGAGCGACCTACTGCCCTGCCACCAAGCGGGCACGCCCGCCTCAGTCAGCAGCTGCAACCAGCGCTGCCGCTCTTGGCCTAGTCGTCGCTGCTGCGCCTGACGCCAGACGGAGTATTCGCCGTCCACAGGAAGCTGCTGCTGACCTTCCCGGAGGAAGGCGTCGGCCAGAGCCCGCTCTCTGTCTAGCAACCAGCGGATCGCTGCCGACCGTTCCTGCGGTACCGCCTCCTCTGCCGGATCGCCTTGCCGGGGATGCGGGCTGGCCAGCCCCTCCGAGCATGCTGGTACATCACTCATGACTAAGGGTGTAGCACCTGGCACTGACAGTGCGCTTTGTTCGCACCCGACATCGCCAGTTGATGCCGTGCCGCCTGCCGGCGCTACCTGCGCCGCAATCGGTCATGGGCAGGGTCGACGTGCGCTGCAGCATGGCAGACGACGGGCTGCCGTTACGCAGATCAGCATGCAGGGGCCGTGTTACGTGCCCTGTGCAGCGCTGGCTTCGCTTGTCGTGCGAGGAGGTCGATAAAAAAGTCCGTGAGGAGCTGCTCGCCGCCCGACGCGGTGAGCTCCCAGCCGCCGAAGCGGTAGACCTCGTATCCGGCCAGGCGGAGCCGGCGGACCTCTACAACATCA
>NZ_PQSR01000238.1 GCF_002920635.1 Streptomyces sp. Ru72
CAGTTCTGAGGCAACGAACGTTGCCGGCTTTGAGTAGAACAGACAACTGAAGAGTGTGCTTGTTCGCTCGAAACCATTAGGGTTTCGGTGGTCATAGCGTGAGGGAAACGCCCGGTTACATTCCGAACCCGGAAGCTAAGCCTTACAGCGCCGATGGTACTGCAGGGGGGACCCTGTGGGAGAGTAGGACGCCGCCGAACAATCTTTGGAGGACCCTTGGTCCCAGCGACATGCTGGGACCAAGGGTCCTTTTTCGTTTTCCCCGGGCGCGCCGGGTACCCGGCTGCGCGACAATGAATTTGCGGTACCGAAGACAGGAGTCACCCATGTCCACCAACTCTCCCGACGAGCGTCCTGAGCGCGACCAGCGCCGCCGGGACGGTGGTGACCGTGGTGGCTACCGCGGTGCTCCGCGCCGCGGCGACGACCGCGGAGGCTACGGCCGACGCGACGACCGCCGTGGAGACGACCGCGGCGACAGGAGCGAGAGGGGCGAGAGGGGCGACCGCGACGGATTCCGTAGCCGGGACGACCGCGACCGTGGTGGACGTCCTTCCTTCCGCCGTGACGACCGCTCGTCCGGCCCGCGCCGCGACGACCGGGACCGGGGCTTCCGCCGCGAGGGCGACCGCCCTTCCTTCCGTCGTGATGACGACCGTGGCGGGTACGGCCGTCGTGATGACGACCGTGGCGGGTACGGCCGTCGTGATGACGACCGCGGTGGGTATGCCCGTCGTGATGACGACCGTGGTGGCTACGGCCGCCGTGATGACGACCGTGGCGGGTACGGCCGTCGCGATGACGACCGTGGCGGGTACGGCCGTCGCGACGACCGTGGCTTCCGCCGTGACGACCAGCGCGGGGGCCACGGCCGCCGTGAGGACCGGGGCGGTTACGGTCGCCGTGACGACCGCCGGGATGACCGGCGTGACGATCGTCGTGACGGACCGCCGGGATGACCGCCGCGACGGCGACCG
>NZ_PQSR01000239.1 GCF_002920635.1 Streptomyces sp. Ru72
CGCTACCTTTGCCATGTTTCAGAAACAACTCTGGCGCATCGGGCTTCCCATACAATCGATAGATTGTCGCACCTGATTGCCCGACATTATCGCGAGCCCATTTATACCCATATAAATCAGCATCCATGTTGGAATTTAATCGCGGCCTAGAGCAAGACGTTTCCCGTTGAATATGGCTCATAACACCCCTTGTATTACTGTTTATGTAAGCAGACAGTTTTATTGTTCATGACCAAAATCCCTTAACGTGAGTTTTCGTTCCACTGAGCGTCAGACCCCGTAGAAAAGATCAAAGGATCTTCTTGAGATCCTTTTTTCTGCGCGTAATCTGCTGCTTGCAAACAAAAAACCACCGCTACCAGCGGTGGTTTGTTTGCCGGATCAAGAGCTACCAACTCTTTTTCCGAAGGTAACTGGCTTCAGCAGAGCGCAGATACCAAATACTGTCCTTCTAGTGTAGCCGTAGTTAGGCCACCACTTCAAGAACTCTGTAGCACCGCCTACATACCTCGCTCTGCTAATCCTGTTACCAGTGGCTGCTGCCAGTGGCGATAAGTCGTGTCTTACCGGGTTGGACTCAAGACGATAGTTACCGGATAAGGCGCAGCGGTCGGGCTGAACGGGGGGTTCGTGCACACAGCCCAGCTTGGAGCGAACGACCTACACCGAACTGAGATACCTACAGCGTGAGCTATGAGAAAGCGCCACGCTTCCCGAAGGGAGAAAGGCGGACAGGTATCCGGTAAGCGGCAGGGTCGGAACAGGAGAGCGCACGAGGGAGCTTCCAGGGGGAAACGCCTGGTATCTTTATAGTCCTGTCGGGTTTCGCCACCTCTGACTTGAGCGTCGATTTTTGTGATGCTCGTCAGGGGGGCGGAGCCTATGGAAAAACGCCAGCAACGCGGCCTTTTTACGGTTCCTGGCCTTTTGCTGGCCTTTTGCTCACATGTTCTTTCCTGCG
>NZ_PQSR01000240.1 GCF_002920635.1 Streptomyces sp. Ru72
CGGTGCAGCGCTGGCGCCGGGCCTGGCACGAGGCTGGCACCGAGGGGCTGCGGTCTGCCGGGCCCGTGTCCCGGCCCAAGCTGAGTGAGGCCCTGTTCACCGTGCTTGAGCAGGAGCTCGCCAAGGGGCCGGTCGCGCACGGCTGGCCGGACCAGACGTGGACGCTGGCGCGGATCAAGACGCTGATCGGGCGCAGGTTCCACAAGAGCATGACGCTGTCGGCGATCGCGCGGATGCTGCACCGGCACGGCTTCAGCCACCAGGTCCCGGCCCGCCGAGCCATCGAGCGCGACGAGGAGGCAGTGGCGGGCTGGGTGAAGGAGACCTGGCCGCAGGTGGAAGGTCCGTGGCGGCGCTCGACGCCTGGCTGTGCTTCGAAGACGAAGCCGGCTTCTCGATGACGCCGCCCACCGCACGGACCTGGGCCAGGCGCGGACGCACACCCGTCATCCGAGTCCGGGGACGCTCCCAGCGCCGGTTCTCCATCGCCGCTCTGGCCTGCTACAAGCAGGGTGAACGCTCACGGCTGATCTACCGGCCCAAGCGGCATCTCGATCACAAGCGCGGCGGCAGACGTAGTTTCACCTGGACCGACTACCGCGACCTGCTCATCGCCGCACACCAGCAGCTCGGCGCACCCATCGTGCTCGTGTGGGACAACCTCAACGTCCACAAGGACCGCCGACTGCGGGAGTTCATCGACACCCACGACTGGATCACCTGCTACTTCCTCCCGGCCTACGCACCGGACCTCAACCCCGTCGAGGGCATCTGGTCCCTGCTGCGCCGCAGCAGCCAGGCCAACACCGCCTTCACCGACCCCGACCACCTCATCAGCACGCTCCGACACGGTCTCCGCCAGATCCAGTACCGCAGCAACCTCATCAATGGATGCCTCGCCGAAACCGGCCTCACCTGGACGACATCACGGCGCCAACGTCAGTA
>NZ_PQSR01000241.1 GCF_002920635.1 Streptomyces sp. Ru72
GTCAGGGCCGGGGAAGGGCGCACGGCGGCGAGTGGGGCCGGTCGGCCCTAGTGCGGGCGGGCGGGGCGCGTGATGATCGTCGACAGTGGGCGGCCGGGGGACCGTCCTTCGGCAGAGGTTCGACACGGCACCGAGGAGTCGTCATGGCCGAGGCGCACGCCTTCAGCGAGCAGGACCCGATCCGGGTGTTCCTGCTGGACGACCACGAGGTCGTACGACGCGGCCTGGCCGACCTGCTGGAGGCCGAACCCGATATTTCGGTGGTCGGGGACGCCGACACCGTCGAACACGCGCTCGCCCGCGGTCCGGCGGTGCGGCCGCATGTGGCCGTCCTCGATGTGCGCCTGCCGGACGGCGACGGCATCACCGTCTGCCGTGAGCTGCGCAGCCAGATGCCGGAGCTGGCCTGTCTGATGCTGACCTCCTTCGACGACGACGACGCGCTGCTCGACGCGATCATGGCGGGCGCCTCGGGATACGTCCTGAAGCAGATCAGGGGCTCCGACCTGGTGTCCGCGGTCCGCACCGTCGCCTCCGGCCAGTCGATGCTCGACCCGGCGACGACCGCGCGGCTGATGCACTCGCTGCGCGCCGACCCCGCCGAGCAACCGGCCCTGTCACCCGAACTGGCGAGCCTGTCCCCGCGCGAGCGTGACATCCTCGCGCTGATCGGGGACGGCCTGACCAACCGGGAGATCGGCAAGAGGCTCTATCTGTCGGAGAAGACGGTCAAGAACCACATCTCGCGGCTGCTGGCCAAGCTGGGCGTGCAGCGCCGCGTCCAAGCCGCCGTCCTCGCCACCCATCTGGAACCCTCCGAGTCGGCGGAACGCACCACCCGCTGAGCCGTGCCGCGGGCACTTCGGCGCTGCCGCACCATCACTCGCCCACCGAGCCGCACCATCACTCAT
>NZ_PQSR01000242.1 GCF_002920635.1 Streptomyces sp. Ru72
TACGCCGCCGCCTCCCCCGACAACTCACCCAGATACTCGGTCAGCTCCTGCTTCGAATTCCGCCACGTGAAATACGTGTAGGACTGCTGGAACCCCACCTTGGCCAACGTGTGCATCATCGCCGGCCGCGTGAACGCCTCCGCCAGGAAGATCACATCCGGATCCGTGGCATTGACGTCCCCGATCACCCGCTCCCAGAACACCACCGGCTTGGTATGCGGATTGTCCACCCGGAAGATCCGCACCCCGTGCCCCATCCAGAACCGCAGCACCCGCACCGTCTCCGCCACCAGCCCGTCCATGTCCGCATCGAAATGGACCGGATAGATGTCCTGATACTTCTTCGGCGGATTCTCCGCATACGCGATCGACCCGTCCGGCCGATGCCGGAACCACTCCGGATGCTTGTCCACCCACGGATGATCCGGCGAACACTGCAACGCGAAATCCAGAGCCACCTCAAGCCCCACATCCCGCGCCCGCCCCACGAACCAGTCGAAATCCTCGATCGAGCCCAGATCCGGATGCACCGCGTCATGACCGCCCTCCGGCGACCCGATCGCCCACGGCACCCCCACATCCCCCGGCCCCGCCGACAGAGAATTGTTGGGCCCCTTGCGGAACGTCGTCCCGATCGGATGGATCGGCGGCAGATACACCACGTCGAAACCCATCCCCGCGATCACCGGCAGCCGCCGAGCCGCCGTACGGAACGTCCCGTGCGGCCGCTCGGGCGTCCCCTCCGAACGCGGGAAGAACTCGTACCACGACCCGAACAACGCCCGCTCCCGCTCCACCACCAACGGCAACACATCGGAAGACGTCACCAGTTCACGCAACGGATACCGGGCCAGCACCGCATCCACCTCAGGAGTCAACGCCGCCGCGAGACGGG
>NZ_PQSR01000243.1 GCF_002920635.1 Streptomyces sp. Ru72
GTATCGTCGCGACCGCCCCCGGCTGCGAGACCGTCGACGCCGACCCGGCCAAGGTGCTCGGCTCGGTCGTCGAAGCGGGCGCCGAACTGCTGCGCGAGACGGGGCGGCGCTGTGTGGGCGCCGGGCTCGCCGTGCCGTCCGCGGTCGCCGAACCCGAGGGCCTGGCGCTCAACCCGCTGCACCTCGCCTGGCCGGCGGGAGCGCCCGTACGGGAGATCTTCGCCGAGCGGGTGCGCGCCGCCGGCATCACCGGGCCCGCCTTCGCCGCCAACGACATCAACCTGGCCGCGCTCGCCGAGCACCGGCACGGCGCGGGCCGCGGCGCCAGGGACCTGCTGTGCGTGGCCACCGGGCACCGGGGCGTGGGCGGCGCGCTGGTGCTCGACGGACGGCTGCACACGGGCAGTTCGGGCCTGGCCCTAGAGGTCGGCCACCTCACCGTGAATCCGGAGGGCCGCCCCTGCCACTGCGGCAGCCGTGGCTGCCTCGACGTGGAGGCGGACCCGCTGGCCTTGCTGGCGGCGGCCGGTCGTGAGGCCGGTCCCGAGGTCTCACAGCTTCAGCAGGCCAACGACCTCATCCGCACCGCGTACGCCACCGACCCGGCCGTCCGCGGCGCCGTCGAGCTGCTGATCGACCGGCTCGGCCTCGGCCTCGCCGGCCTGGTCAACATCCTCAACCCGGACCGCATCATCCTCGGCGGGCTGCACCGCACCCTGCTCGACGCCGACCCCGAGCGGCTGCGTGCCGTCGTCGCCGACCGCAGCCTGTGGGGCCGCAGCGGCCAAGTACCCGTCCTCGCCTGCACTCTCGACCACAACAGCCTGGTCGGAGCGGCGGAATTGGCGT
>NZ_PQSR01000244.1 GCF_002920635.1 Streptomyces sp. Ru72
CATGGAAGTCGATCACGTCTCGTACCTCTCCCCTCAATTAACCAGGATTGTTTCGGTTAAGCAGAACACCAGTCAACCAGTACGAGGTAAGACCGGATAAGGAAACGGTCACAGGGCTCGCCAGGTGTGCTCTGGCAGCTGGCGGCAGGCTGCGGGCCCCCGGGCCCGTTCTTCCGCGGGAGAGTGGTCTTCGGCCGATGACTGCGGCACCTCTGAGTGAAGGTGGTGACCACCGCCTTCAGAACGATCAGTCTCGCTGCGCTTCACGGGAAGCGGGCTGTCCGCTCCTGCGGGAGGACCGGCGGGTGATGCGCCTGGTCATGAGCGTGATCGCGGCCCAGGTGATCAACGATTCCCAGTGCTGGATAATCCATCGTGTAGGAGACAAAGACGCGGTCGTACGGACCGTGCTCAGCCCACCCGGTAGCACCGTCGCCGGCACTGTGGCCGGCCGTCAGCCGAGGGCGGCCAGGCGGGCGCGCGCGGATGCCATGACGTGCCGCTCCCGATCCAGCGTGACCACGCCCGCGTCGCCGCGGATGCGGCAGGCCACGGCCGCGGTCACCCCGGCGCCCGTGCCGATATCGAGGACACGGTCGCCCGAGGCGCAGCTCCAGCTCCTGCAGCAGGCCCGCGGTCATCCCGACTGATCTCCCCGCCGTACAGCACATCGAGCAGTTCCTCCCGGTGCGAGGGCGTCGCTCAGTCCAGCAAGTCCCAGCGCGGCGGCTTCTCCTCCGGCCGGCTGCGCCGTACGTACGCCTGCGGCATCAGATCCTCTGGCAGGCCGAGGAGCGCTCGTATCGGGCCGGGACGTAGATCCCCCGAGGTCTCGAG
>NZ_PQSR01000245.1 GCF_002920635.1 Streptomyces sp. Ru72
TGGGAGGAAGCCGGACTCGTGCTGCCGGTTCTCGAGCCCTTCCGAATGGAGTACGCGGTGGGCCTCGACGGGTCGACCGTGCCCATCCAGGTCTTCGTGGCCCGTTGGAACGGCGATCCTGAGGGTCTTCACCTCACCGAAGGGATCATGCTGCGCTGGTTCGCTCCGGAGATCATGACGCGTCTGCGGATGAGCCCGTCGACTCTCAACCTGGTGCGCGACCACGCTATGCGGCAGCCCGCCAGCTCGCAGAGCACCGTACCGGATCCTGCTGCCCTGCATCCGGTCCGGCGGCCTGTTCCGAGCACAGAAGGTGGAACCGTCCTCAACGTGGTCGGGATCCATCTGTACCTTGAGAACGCGCAGGGCGAGGTCCTGTTGGGCCTGCGGCACCCCGACTGCGCGTACGCCGGCGAGACATGGCACTTCCTGGCCGGGCATTGTGAGCAGGAGAGCGCCATCGCGTGCCTCATGCGTGAGGCGTACGAGGAAGCGGGCCTGCTGATTCACCCCGAGGACGCCGAGCTCGTGCACACGGTGCACCTCTGCGACGTTCCGGGTACCCAGCCGCGTCTGCAACTGGTGTTCCGCGTACGGCGGTGGGAGGGACAGCCGGTGATCCGCGAGCGCGACAAGTGTCTGGCCTGGCGCTGGTGGAGCCCGGGTGCCTTGCCGGAGCCGATCGTGGCCTACACCCGAACGGCTATCGAACGCCTCCGCGAGGGTCACCGGTACACCGAGATGGGGTGGGCATGAGCCCTGACCGTTGGGCCGCCGGCTCGGAGCAGTCCGTGAAGCGTGCCGCCGCCGCGCGGGCGGCGATGGTCGCCCGG
>NZ_PQSR01000246.1 GCF_002920635.1 Streptomyces sp. Ru72
TCGACCGGTCCAGCAGTGTTCCCGCCTACGCACAGCTGGTGCGTCAGGTGCGCGAGGCGTTGCGGATGGGGCGACTGCATCCGGGGGATCAACTGCCGACGGTCCGCAGTGTGGTGACCTCCTGCACGGTCAATCCCAGCACGGTGCTGAAGGCGTACCGGGAGCTGGAATTGTCGGGCCTGGTCGAGGCGCGGCAGGGGGCGGGCACGTTCGTCAGTGGCTCCCTGGGGGAGGCGGATCCCCATGTCATGGCGCGGCTGCGTTCGGGACTGGCCCGGTGGCTCGGGCAGGCACGGGAGGCGGGGCTGGAGGACGAAGACGTGCAGGCCTTGATCGCCTCCGTGGTCGCCGAGGACACGCTGAACCAGTCGCGAGCGAACGCTGGCCCGTCGGCGCAGGAACCGGCGCGAGAGGTCCGGATGCGGACTGAGGGAGGCGCGGCGTGAGCGAGGAGCCGACTGCTGTGGAGGCGCGTGCGGTGAGCAAGCGTTACGGCGACGTGTGGGCGCTGCGTGAGTGCAGCTTCCGGTTGCCCGCCAACCGGATCATCGCCCTGGTCGGGGCCAACGGCGCGGGCAAGTCGACGCTGATGAGCATCATCAGCGGCATGATGCCCGCCACCAGCGGCACACTGCTGGTCGCCGGCAAGCCGGTCACCCACGGCCGCAGGGGGAGCGCCGAGAGCGGGAACCGGGTGACGATCCTGGCTCAGGACAAGCCGCTGTACCGAGACTTCAGCGTGGCGGACATGCTCCGGTTCGGCCAGTACACCAACCGCGT
>NZ_PQSR01000247.1 GCF_002920635.1 Streptomyces sp. Ru72
GACACCCGCCAACACCCGCTGACGCGCCCTGACGGGCTTGTCTGCTCCCGGCATCCGCTTACAGACAAGCTGTGACCGTCTCCGGGAGCTGCATGTGTCAGAGGTTTTCACCGTCATCACCGAAACGCGCGAGGCAGCTGCGGTAAAGCTCATCAGCGTGGTCGTGAAGCGATTCACAGATGTCTGCCTGTTCATCCGCGTCCAGCTCGTTGAGTTTCTCCAGAAGCGTTAATGTCTGGCTTCTGATAAAGCGGGCCATGTTAAGGGCGGTTTTTTCCTGTTTGGTCACTGATGCCTCCGTGTAAGGGGGATTTCTGTTCATGGGGGTAATGATACCGATGAAACGAGAGAGGATGCTCACGATACGGGTTACTGATGATGAACATGCCCGGTTACTGGAACGTTGTGAGGGTAAACAACTGGCGGTATGGATGCGGCGGGACCAGAGAAAAATCACTCAGGGTCAATGCCAGCGCTTCGTTAATACAGATGTAGGTGTTCCACAGGGTAGCCAGCAGCATCCTGCGATGCAGATCCGGAACATAATGGTGCAGGGCGCTGACTTCCGCGTTTCCAGACTTTACGAAACACGGAAACCGAAGACCATTCATGTTGTTGCTCAGGTCGCAGACGTTTTGCAGCAGCAGTCGCTTCACGTTCGCTCGCGTATCGGTGATTCATTCTGCTAACCAGTAAGGCAACCCCGCCAGCCTAGCCGGGTCCTCAACGACAGGAGCACGATCATGCGCACCCGTGGGG
>NZ_PQSR01000248.1 GCF_002920635.1 Streptomyces sp. Ru72
GACGAGGACGCCCAGGCCGCTGCCCCGGCGGCGGGCGCTCCCCAGCAGCCCGCCTCCGCGCAGCCGATGCCCGAGCAGTCGGTGCCGGAACTCAACCATGCCGCCGCCGACGCCGAGGCGGCGAGGCTGTTCGGCGGAGACGACGACGAGAAGCCGGAGGAGGGGCGGAACGACGAGGCGGAGTCGGGTGACTTCGCCCGATCCGGGGACTCCGGCGCGGAGGGCGACGAGACGGCGGACGTCCGCTCCGATACGGAATCCGCCGCGCCGGCCGATGCCGAGGCCACGTCGGCGGCCGGGGAAGCAGAGCCGGAAACAGAGACCGAGACGGTGCCGGCGCCCGCCGCTCCGGGACCCGCGCCCGCGGCGCAGGGGCAGCAGCCACAGGCGGCGCCCGCCGCGCAGCCCCCCGCCGTGCCCCAGGCCGGTCAGGAGCTTCCGCCGCTGCCCCAGGGCTACGTGCCCGCACAACCCGCGCAGGGAGCACCGCAGCAGGCAGGGCAGCCGGACCAGCAGGCCGCCGGATACGGCTACCCGCAGCCGCCCGTCCAGCCGGTACCGGGGCAGCCCGGGTACCCCACGCCTCCGCAGGGCACGTTCGGCCCGGCCCAGCCTCCCGTCTACCCGGCCCAGCCCCCCGCCTACCCGGCCCAGGGCGGGCACCCCGCACCGGGGGACCCGCGCCAGGCCCCCCAGCCCCCGC
>NZ_PQSR01000249.1 GCF_002920635.1 Streptomyces sp. Ru72
ATCCTCACCGATGGCCAGGGCATCCCGCTCGCGGTGTCGCTGACCGGCGGCAACCGCAACGACGTCACCCAGCTGATACCGCTGCTGGACAAAGTCCCAGCCGTGGCCGGTGTCGTCGGGCCGCCCCAGGCACCGGCCCGACATGCTGTTCGCGGACCGCGGCTACGACCACGACAAGTACCGGCGGCTGCTCAGGCAGCGGGGCATCCGCCCCGTGATCGCCGAACGCGGCCAGCCACACGGTACGGGCCTGGGTACCTTCCGCTGGGTCGTGGAGCGGACGATCTCCTGGCTGCACGGCTTCCGCCGCCTGCGGATCCGCTGGGAGCGACGCGACGACATCCATGAAGCATTCCTCGGCCTCGCCACCTGCCTCATCACCCACCGCCACGTCCAACGCCTTTGTCAGGACCTCTAAGAGGTCCTAACAGAAGTTGTTGATCAAGTGACCGTTGGCTTGTCGGCTCGTTGGTCGGGGCGTGGGGAAGCGTCAGTCGCGACCGTGGATCGTGTCGGACGAACTGTGGTCGTTCATCGAGCCGTTGCTCCCGAAGCCGGCGCCGAAGCTGGTCTCGGGCCGGCCGCGTGTGCCGGATCGCCAGGCGTTGTGCGGGATCCTGTTCGTGCTGCAC
>NZ_PQSR01000250.1 GCF_002920635.1 Streptomyces sp. Ru72
AGGAGATGGGCTTCACCCACGTGGAGCTGATGCCGATCGCCGAGCACCCCTTCGGCGGGTCCTGGGGCTACCAGGTCACCGGCTTCTACGCGCCCACCGCCCGTCTGGGCACCCCCGACGACTTCAAGTACCTGATCGACGCCCTCCACCAGGCCGGCATCGGCGTCCTGATGGACTGGGTACCGGCCCACTTCCCGCGCGACGACTGGGCGCTGGCCGAGTTCGACGGACGCCCGCTGTACGAGCACCAGGACCCGTTGCGCGCGGCCCACCCCGACTGGGGGACCCTGGAGTTCGACTACGGGCGGCGCGAGGTGCGCAACTTCCTGGTCGCCAACGCCGTGTACTGGTGCGAGGAGTTCCACATCGACGGTCTGCGCGTGGACGCGGTGGCCTCCATGCTCTACCTCGACTACTCCCGCGAGCCCGGCCGGTGGACCCCGAACGAGCACGGCGGCCGGGAGAACCTCGACGCGGTCGCGTTCCTGCAGGAGATGAACGCCACCGTCTACCGCCGCTGCCCTGGCGTGGTCACGATCGCGGAGGAGTCCACCGCCTGGGACGGGG
>NZ_PQSR01000251.1 GCF_002920635.1 Streptomyces sp. Ru72
CGTGAGACGTACATAGTTGGCCCTGCCCCAGTGATAGATGACACCGGTGAGCTCGTCGCGCACCGGGACGGTCTCGTGCCAGTCGAGGCCGAGTCGCGGCATGTCCAAGGAGACCGTCGCCTCCTGGGTGTGGTGAGGGTCGAGGTTGACCACGACCACGACCGTGTCGGCGTCAGCGCTCGTGCGCTTGCTGTACGCGATGACCGCGTCGTTGTCCGTGTGGTGGAAGTGCAGGTTCCTGAGCCGGTGGAGGGCGCTGTGCCGCCGTCGGACCGCGTTGAGTTTCGCGATGAGGGGGGCGATGCTGCGTCCCTCGCGTTCGGCGGCTTCCCAGTCCCGGGGCCTGAGCTGGTACTTCTCCGAGTCCAGATACTCCTCGCCGCCCTCCCGCAGCGGCACGTTCTCACACAACTCGTACCCCGAGTACACCCCCCACGTCGGCGACAACGTCGCCGCCAGCACCGCCCGCACCTCGAACGCGGGCCGCCCCCCGCGCTGCAGATACGCATGCAGGATGTCCGGGGTGTTCACGAAGAAGTTCGGCCGCATG
>NZ_PQSR01000252.1 GCF_002920635.1 Streptomyces sp. Ru72
TATGCGGCCGAACTTCTTCGTGAACACCCCGGACATCCTGCATGCGTATCTGCAGCACGGGGGGCGGCCCGCGTTCGAGGTGCGGGCGGTGCTGGCGGCGACGTTGTCGCCGACGTGGGGGGTGTACTCGGGGTACGAGTTGTGTGAGAACGTGCCTTTGCGGGAGGGCAGTGAGGAGTATCTGGACTCGGAGAAGTACCAGCTCAGGCCCCGGGACTGGGAAGCCGCCGAACGCGAGGGACGCAGCATCGCCCCCCTGATCACCAGGCTGAACGAGGTCCGCCGGAACAGTCCGGCACTGCGGCAGCTGCGTGACCTGCACTTCCATCACGCCGACAAGGACGCGGTGATCGCCTACTCCAAGCGTTCGGGTTCGAACACGGTTCTGGTGGTCGTGAACCTCGACCCTCACCACACCCAGGAGGCGACGGTCTCGTTGGACATGCCGCGACTCGGCCTCGACTGGCACGAGACCGTCCCGGTGCGCGACGAGCTCACCGGTGTCATCTATCACTGGGGCAGGGCCAACTATGTACGTCTCACG
>NZ_PQSR01000253.1 GCF_002920635.1 Streptomyces sp. Ru72
TCGGGACCGGCCTGGGAGAGGTAGATGTTCTCGAACCAGTCGGTGAGGGTCCAGCCGTCCTCCCCGGCGACCGCGAAGGCGGCGAGGCCCGAGTCGGAGACGGTGTGCCCGGCCTTGAGCATCTCGTCGTACGTCTTCGGCGGCTTGACCCCTGCCTGGTTGAGCGCGTCGGGGCTGTACCAGACGGTCGACTTGTGGGCTGCCTTGAAGTACAGGCCGTACAGGGTCCCGTCGACGCTGCCGTACTTCTTCCACACCGGCGCGTAGTTGCTGTCGACCGACTTCTCGGTGGTCGCGGACAGCTGCTGGAGCCAGCCCTTCTTGGCGAACTGCTGGAGCACGCCGACCTGCGGGACCATCACGACGTCCGGCGCGTTGCCGCCCTCGATCTTGCTGCCGACGACGGTGGAGACGTTGTCGCCGGTGGAGATGAACTGGGTCTTGGCGCCGGTCTTCTCGCTGAACGCGTCCAGGACCTTCTGGAAGTTCTTCTGCTCGCTGCCGGTCCAGACGCCGGCCACGGTGACCGTCTGGCCGCT
>NZ_PQSR01000254.1 GCF_002920635.1 Streptomyces sp. Ru72
AGGGCGCGGCGCAGCAGGGCCTTGTCGCCGGTGAGCGGGCCGCGCGCGGGCCACACGGAGAAGTCGGTACGCGCCGAGGTCCGCCAGGCGGTGGGGGAGACCCGGGTCACCTTGCCGGGGTCGAGGGCGGCCTCGGCGGCCGGGTTCCCGGCGTAGGAGGGCGCGGCGGCGCCGTCGGGGCCCCAGCCGTCGCCCGGCAGGGCGACCAGCGCGCCGCACACGGCGAGCGCCGCAGCGGCGGCGAGGGCGGCCTTGGCGTGCCGGCGGCGGCGCATCAGATCGGTGGGCCGGGCCTGGAGCGAGCACGGGTCGAACTCCGGGGAGGAGAGCAGCCCCGGCTGCATGGGCACACTGTTCGCCGAGGCCAGCGCGCCGCCCGGGTCGGGGACCCCGGCGGCGTCGAGCAGGTCGCGGATGTCCGGGTCGGGCAGCTTCTCCGAGGCCGCGCAGCACGTAGGCGGCGCGGGCCGGCCGGGCAGGGC
>NZ_PQSR01000255.1 GCF_002920635.1 Streptomyces sp. Ru72
GCACGCCGCTGCGTGCCGGAGGCCGGGTCGGTGCCGATCACCGTGCCGCGCGGCACCTCGTCGCTGAACTCCCGGTTGATCATGCCGGGCTCCAGACCGCTGTCCTTCAGCACCGAGCGGGCCTTGTCCAGCCGGTAGCCCGCCAGATCGGGCACCTTCACGGTCTCCGGTCCCTTGGAGACGGTCAGCCGCACCGCGTCGTGGTCGCGGATGCGGGCGCCCGGCTCCGGGTCGGTGCTGATGACCGTGCCCCGCTTGACCGTGTCGCTGTAGGTGTAGGTGACCTTGCCGGCCTCCAGACCGGCCTCCTCCAGCCGCTGCCTGGCCTGCGCCTCGGTCTGCGCCAGGAGCGCCGGCACCTTGGTGAACTGCCCGGAGTTGATGTACCAGACGCCCGTGCCGACACCGAGGACCAGCAGCACGGCGGCGACCAGCGTGACGATCCGCCGCCGCGAGCGCGCCGGCCGCCCC
>NZ_PQSR01000256.1 GCF_002920635.1 Streptomyces sp. Ru72
GACCCGGTGAAGCGCGGCGACATCGGCCGGTCGTCCGAAGCGGTGCACCACGACGACCGCGACGGTCCGGGAGGTCACGACGGCCTCCACGGTCGCCGGGTCCAGGCAGTACGTCACCGGGTCTATGTCGGCGAAGACCGGCGTCGCACCCGCCGAGGCCACGGCCTCCGCCACCTCGATGTTGCCGAACGCCGGCACGATGACCTCGTCGCCGCGGCCCACACCTGCGGCCATGAGCATTCCAGCAGTACCCATGGCTGCGATGCTGGTCCGGCAATGTGAACGCAAAGTGACGGGCAACGCAAAAGAGCGGATCCCTGAACCGAAGTTCGGGGACCCGCTCTGAAGAATTGTTCGGCGGTGTCCTACTCTCCCACAGGGTCCCCCCTGCAGTACCATCGGCGCTGTAA
>NZ_PQSR01000257.1 GCF_002920635.1 Streptomyces sp. Ru72
CCGCGGCCGTGGATCGTGTCGGACGAACTGTGGTCGCTGGTCGGTCCGTTGTTGCCGGAGCCAGGTCCGAAGCGGGTATCGGGCCGTCCGCGGGTGCCGGACCGGCAGGCCCTGTGCGGGATCTTGTTCGTGCTGCACACCGGGAGCCAGTGGGAGTACCTGCCCCAGGAGCTGGGCTTCGGCTCGGGCATGACCTGCTGGCGGCGTCTGGCCGCATGGAACGAGGCAGGCGTGTGGGACCAACTGCACGCGGTACTGCTGAAGAAGCTGCGGTCGGCGAAGCAGTTGGACTGGTCGCGGGCGGTGATCGACTCCTCCCCCGTGCGGGCGGCCCGGCGAGGCCCAGAAGCGGACCCAGCCCGGTCGACCGCGCACGGCCGGGCAGCAAACATCAC
>NZ_PQSR01000258.1 GCF_002920635.1 Streptomyces sp. Ru72
ACCGGGATCCAGTGGGAGTACCTGCCCCAGGAACTGGGCTTCGGCTCGGGCATGACCTGCTGGCGGCGCCTGGCGGAGTGGAACGAGGCCGGTGTGTGGGACCAGTTGCATGTGGTGCTGCTGAAGAAGCTGCGGTCGGCGAAGAAGCTCGACTGGTCGAGGGCGGTGATCGACTCCTCCCACGTGCGGGCGGCCCGCCGGGGCCCAAAAGCGGTCCCAGCCCGGTCGACCGAGCGCGTCCGGGCAGCAAGCATCACGTCCTCACCGATGGACAGGGCATCCCGCTCGCGGTGTCGCTGACCGGCGGCAACCGCAACGACGTCACCCAACTGCTACCGCTACTGGACAAGGTCCCAGCTGTCGGCGGCCTCGTCGGCCGACCCAGGCG
>NZ_PQSR01000259.1 GCF_002920635.1 Streptomyces sp. Ru72
CCACCCGCGGCACCCTCAATCACCGCCGAACCGCCGATCACTCATCCACCGGCGGCACCCTCAATCACCGCCGACCCGCGCCATCACTCACCCACCGGCCACCCTCACTCACCGCCGAACCGCACCGTCACTCAGCCACCGGCCACACCGGAACACGTCGCACCAGCCCGCGCCCGTCAGTCACCCGCCGGCCGCACCGGAACACGCCACACCAGCCGTGTCCCGCCGCCCTGCGGGCGTGCCCCCACGCCGAGCGTGCCGCCGAGGGCGACGGCCCGTTCCTCGAGGTTCCGCAGGCCGCTGCGGACGGCACCGGCCGGCACGCCGCAGCCGTCGTCGGCCACCGTGAGGGTCAGCTCGCC
>NZ_PQSR01000260.1 GCF_002920635.1 Streptomyces sp. Ru72
CTGCCCTAACAGAAGTTGTTGGTCACGTGACTTTCGGCTTGGGTCGCGTCGGTCTGGCCGTGGGCAAGGGTGAGTAACGGCCGTGGATCGTGTCGGACGAACTGTGGTCAATGTCGAGCCGTTGCCGTCCGAGCCGGGTCCGATGCCGATGTTTGTGCTGCACACCGGGACCCAGCCCGCAGCCTTTGCCCAACGCGTGGCGGGCGGCAGGCGTAGAAGCGCCGTAGCGACGCAACAGCGATCCGGTCCGGCCGGTCTCCCCGGAGCAGCCGGAGGTGATCAGGAATCCGGAGATGACTCTGAACATGTCGACTGCCGCGGACGACAATCGCCGCACGGCTCAACTGGATTTAGAGGTCCTAAC
>NZ_PQSR01000261.1 GCF_002920635.1 Streptomyces sp. Ru72
CCAGGTCCCCGAACTCCGGCAGCACCGCCGTGTAGTCGGAGACGTCGTAACCCCCGTCGCGAAGCGGGGACTTGAAGAAGGGCGGCAGCCACAGGCAGTCGATGCCCAGCCACTGCAGGTAGTCCAGCTTCGCGGTCAGCCCCTTGAGGTCGCCCACGCCGTCGCCATTGCTGTCCTGGAACGACCTGACCAGGACCTCGTAGAAGACGGCACGCTTGAACCACTCCGGGTCGCGCTCCGCGGCAGGAGTGTCCTCGAAGGTGTCCGGAACGGGCTCGTTGACGATCATCGTGTGGGTGACCCTCCGATCTGCGGTGAGGACGGTCGCAGGACGGTCAGCACGTGCGCGGGGCTATCGCCCGG
>NZ_PQSR01000262.1 GCF_002920635.1 Streptomyces sp. Ru72
CCAGGACCCAACGCTGCCCGACTCGAGGGCATCCGATCAACGCTTTCTGGTGAATGGTGCGGGAGGCGAGACTTGAACTCGCACACCTAGCGGCGCCAGAACCTAAATCTGGTGCGTCTACCAATTTCGCCACTCCCGCAAAAAAAGATGGTGGCTACGACGGGATTCTCTAGATCATCATGTTTATTGCGTGGTTTATAAGTATTGTTATTGCACACTCAAGGCCCTTTAGCTCAGTGGTTAGAGCAGGCGACTCATAATCGCTTGGTCGCTGGTTCAAGTCCAGCAAGGGCCACCAAATCATTATTTACGTATCAGGAAGAGTTAAGGGTACAAGGGGTACTCGATGGCGGTCTATA
>NZ_PQSR01000263.1 GCF_002920635.1 Streptomyces sp. Ru72
GGTGAACTGCTGCGCCACGAAGGAGCCCAGCAGGTACATGCCCGCCTTCTTCGCGACCAGCGTCTGCGCGGCGTCCTGCCAGGTACGGCCCACGGCGCCGTCCTGGTGGTAGGGCAGCAGCTCGGCCCAGTGGTCGAAGACGGCCTTCACCTTGGCGTCGGTCCACGACTCCTTGCCCGCCATCAGGGACTTGTGGAAGTCGTAGCCGTTGAGGCGGAAGTTGATCTGGTCGAAGGTGCCCATCGCCGGCCAGGCGTCCTTGTCACCGAACGCGATCGGGACCAGGCCGTCCTTCTTCATCTGCTTGCACAGCGCCACGAGCT
>NZ_PQSR01000264.1 GCF_002920635.1 Streptomyces sp. Ru72
CTCCGGGCCGCTGGCCAAGCTGGCCGCCGAGAACGCCGAACTCGACTACCGGCTGCTCACCTCCGACCCGGAAACGGCCCGCCGACTGGCCGCCGGCACGGCCGGTATCCGTGTCCTCGACGGCTCCGGGGCACGGCACGACAGCGACGCGCTCGTCGTGCGTGCGCTGACCCCCGCCCTCGACGAACCTGGTGGTGCGACTCGTGCAGGGAGGCATCGCACTGCGCGAACTCGCCCCCGTGGTGTCGCCGCTGGAGGCCGCGTTCCTCGCCCTCACCGAGAACCGAGGAGGCCGCCCGATGACCGCGACCCTCGCCCC
>NZ_PQSR01000265.1 GCF_002920635.1 Streptomyces sp. Ru72
CGCGGAGATGTCGGTGCGGGCGCAGCGGGGCAGGAAGGCGTCCTTCTGCTCCTGGGTGCCGAACAGCTTCAGCGGCTGCGGTACGCCGATCGACTGATGCGCGGAGAGCAGCGCGCCCACGGCGGGGCTGACGGAGCCGACCAGAGCGAGCGCCTTGTTGTAGTACAACTGGGTGAGGCCGAGACCGCCGTACTTCGGGTCGATCTTCATGCCGAGGGCGCCGAGTTCCTTCAGGCCCGCCACGACCTCGTCGGGGATGCGGGCCTCGCGCTCGATCCGGGCGGGGTCGATCGCCGTCTC
>NZ_PQSR01000266.1 GCF_002920635.1 Streptomyces sp. Ru72
GACCGATGCCCTTGAGAGCCTTCAACCCAGTCAGCTCCTTCCGGTGGGCGCGGGGCATGACTATCGTCGCCGCACTTATGACTGTCTTCTTTATCATGCAACTCGTAGGACAGGTGCCGGCAGCGCTCTGGGTCATTTTCGGCGAGGACCGCTTTCGCTGGAGCGCGACGATGATCGGCCTGTCGCTTGCGGTATTCGGAATCTTGCACGCCCTCGCTCAAGCCTTCGTCACTGGTCCCGCCACCAAACGTTTCGGCGAGAAGCAGGCCATTATCGCCGGCATGGCGG
>NZ_PQSR01000267.1 GCF_002920635.1 Streptomyces sp. Ru72
CTTCTTCTCGGCCGGATTCATGGCCAGCGCCGCCCGCATCGCCTTCCACTTGGCCTCGACGACGGCCGGATCGGTGCCGAGCCCGTACGCCGCGTCATGCCGCGCCACCCAGGCCAGGAACGCCCGGTGACGGTCGTTGAAGGCGTAGTCCTGCCGGATGTTGTTCTCGTACCACACCCCCTCGGGGTTGACGATGGAGTCGAGGACCAGACGGCGCACCCGCTGGGGGAAGAGCTTCGCGTAGACCGCGCCCAGGTAGGTCCCGTACGAGTAGCCGAAGTAGT
>NZ_PQSR01000268.1 GCF_002920635.1 Streptomyces sp. Ru72
TGGCGGAGGTCGGCGACCAGGACCTCTACCGCAGGGCCACCATCGGCCTCGCGGCGGTCTCCGGCGACGCGGGGCACCTCACAGACGTACTGGACCGCTGCGAGCGACTGGTCGCCGCGCGTCCCGAAGTGGAGCTGCTGTCGGTACGGCGGCGGTTCCACGGCGACCACGACGACTGAGGCGGCGGCCGGCCGGGTGACCGGCCGGCCGTGCGGGCCGTCGGCGCCGCAAGCACCAT
>NZ_PQSR01000269.1 GCF_002920635.1 Streptomyces sp. Ru72
GAGGAATAATCGGAAGGTTCACAGCGTCCTCGCTGTGTTATTTCAAAGGAACCTCGACCATCGGAACAATCCGACGGACGGGGTATCAACATATCTGGCGTTGACTTTTGGCACGCTGTTGAGTTCTCAAGGAACGGACGCTTCCTTCGTACTCACCGGAGAGACTCACTCTCTCGGCTTTCCTCCGGGCGCTTCCCTTCGGTGTTTCCGACTCTATCAGATC
>NZ_PQSR01000270.1 GCF_002920635.1 Streptomyces sp. Ru72
GAGCTGGAGGTCAAGCAGGCCACGGTGGACGACCTGGTGGCGCACGTGGAGGTGCGCGGCTCGGACGACGCGGCGGCCGCCATGATCAAGGGTGACGCGCGGATGGCGGAGGTGCTGCGCCGGGCCGTGCGCGCGCACGTCACGCTGCCCACCGAGCCGTGCGTGGTGGTCCGCGGTTCGCGGCGCTGGCGTGTTCCGGCGTACGAACTGGCGGAGATCGTA
>NZ_PQSR01000271.1 GCF_002920635.1 Streptomyces sp. Ru72
GACCGCTCGGACGGGAGTAGCCGGTGACGTCACTCGAGAAGCCGACCGAAGACGCCCAGCAGGACTCGCGGGCGGTGACCGAGGCCGCGCTCTTCGAGGCGTTCGGCGGGGTCCGCGGCATGGTCGAGACCGTGGTCCCCGGCCTGTTCTTCGTCACGATCTTCACCATCAACAAGAACCTGCACTGGTCGGCGATCGTCGCGCTCGCGGTGTCCCTGC
>NZ_PQSR01000272.1 GCF_002920635.1 Streptomyces sp. Ru72
GACCACAAGGGCCGCAAGGTCATCGTGTACTTCTACCCGGCGGCGCTCACCCCCGGCTGCACCAAGCAGGCGTGCGACTTCACGGACAACCTCGAACTGCTGGCGGGCGCCGGCTACGACGTCATCGGCGTCTCCCCGGACAAGCCGGAGAAGCTCGCGAAGTTCCGCGAGAAGGAGTCCCTGAAGGTCACCCTCCTCGCAGACCCCGACAAGAAGGT
>NZ_PQSR01000273.1 GCF_002920635.1 Streptomyces sp. Ru72
GCGGCATCCGCCCGGCGATCGCCGAACGGGGCCAGCCTCACGGTTCTGGCCCGGGCATCTTCCGTTGGGTGGTCGAGAGGACGATCGCCTGGCTGCGCGGCTTCCGTCGCCTGCGCATCCGCTGGGAACGACGCGACGACATCCACGAAGCCTTCCTCGGCCTCGCCACCTGCCTGATCACCTACCGCCACGTCCAACGCCTTTGTTAGGACCTCTT
>NZ_PQSR01000274.1 GCF_002920635.1 Streptomyces sp. Ru72
GCGGCATCCGTCCGGCGATCGCCGAACGTGGCCAGCCTCACGGTTCTGGCCTGGGCATCTTCCGTTGGGTGGTCGAGAGGACGATCGCCTGGCTGCACGGCTTCCGCCGCCTGCGCATCCGCTGGGAACGACGCGACGACATCCACGAAGCCTTCCTCGGCCTCGCCACCTGCCTGATCACCTACCGCCACGTCCAACGCCTTTGTTAGGACCTCTT
>NZ_PQSR01000275.1 GCF_002920635.1 Streptomyces sp. Ru72
GTGCTCTCCGCGGTGTACGGCCTGTGGCTGCTGGTCGTGGCCGTCCCGCTGCTGGGGCTGGCCGCCGCCCTCGCCGTACGGGGCGCCTCCACTCCGGGTGAGGGCTGAGGCGTGACCGGGCACGCGATGGCCGGCCCCGCCTGGAGCATGGCCGTGACCGGGCTGTCGGTCTCCGCGCTGGTCCCGGGCGTGATCCGGGCCACCCGGCGGCACCC
>NZ_PQSR01000276.1 GCF_002920635.1 Streptomyces sp. Ru72
TGGGCACCGAACACGTGCCCATCGACAGCCACTTCTTCGACGACCTCGGCGCCGACTCGATGACGATGGCCCGCTTCTGCGCCCGGGTACGCAAACAGAACGACCTGCCGCCGGTCTCGATGCCGGACGTCTACAAGCACCCGACCGTCCGAAGCCTTGCAGCCGCCCTCGCCAACGACGTCCTGGCCGCTGATCCGGCCGACAA
>NZ_PQSR01000277.1 GCF_002920635.1 Streptomyces sp. Ru72
ACTGACCTTGCTGGCGTGATGTCGTTGAGGGCTGACGATGTGTGATCGTCGCGGTATGCCTGTTGTGTGAGATATCCGCAGGGTGGTGGGCTGACGCCTGAACGGCAGGCGTTTCGCGAGCGGATCCGGCTGGAGGCCGCGGAGCGATTCGCTGCAGGTGCCTCCAACGCCGAGGTCGCCAAGGACTTACGGGTGAGTGTGCGCT
>NZ_PQSR01000278.1 GCF_002920635.1 Streptomyces sp. Ru72
TGCTCCCCGGCTCGACGGCCGCCTGGTGGATCAGCGACGGCACCGACCTCTGACCCCGTCCATTCCCCCATCCCCGAAGGGACATCAACGATGATGCGACGACGTACCACCCTGCTCACCGGCTGCACCGCCCTCGCCCTCGCACTCGGCGCGACCGCCTGCGGCGGCGGCCCCGTCACCGCGGGCGGCGGTGACAAGGCCCTC
>NZ_PQSR01000279.1 GCF_002920635.1 Streptomyces sp. Ru72
GGCGGCGGCTCGTCGGGCGCCTCGGTCTCGTCGGCCTCGACGATCAGATAGCGCGCCTGCGCGTTGAGGAAGCGGCCGCCTTCCTCCGAGTGCACGGCCTCGTAGCGGATCCGGTCGGGCCTCGCCGCGAGCACCATGTCCAGGAACGGGGGTCCGGGCTCCCCCGGTGAGGTGTGCGTAGTGCCGTGGTGTGTACTGAA